>CAWHNR010000034.1:0-37122 GCA_963830575.1 uncultured Actinomycetota bacterium | reverse complement strand
GTCGGCACCGTCCAGAGCAGGCACAGCACCACCATCGTGACGATCGCGACGGGGCTCTTGCGACGTCCGTCGGCCATCAGCTTGCTACCGCCCCGAGGGGCCTTCGCCTCGGTGGTGGACGGCGGGACGGGCGCGACCTGAGGAGTGCTCATCGGCCGGCCTCCTCTCGGCGGAAGTGTCGGACCTGGTAGACGAGCACGGGCGTGATGGCGATGAGGAGCACGACCACGATGGCGGCCGCCACGCCGGCGTCCTGGGCGACGAAGAGCTTGTTGAAGAACAGGTTGGCGATGACCTGCGTCTTGTTGCGCCCGTCGGTGAGCACGTAGACGATGTCGAAGACCTTCAGCACCAGGATCAGCACGGTGATGAACACGGTGATGAGCGTGCCCTTGATCTGGGGCACGACCACCCGCGTGAAGATCTGGAACTCGCTCGCGCCGTCGATGCGCGCCGCCTCGAGGGTGTCCTCGGGGACGCCCTTGATCGCCGAGGACAGCAGGATCATGCCGAAGCCGACCTGCAGCCACACCAGGATCACCATCAGCAGCAGCGAGTTGAGCCGGGCGTTGTCGATCTGCAGCCACGTCTGGCGGGTGCCGCCGAGGCTCTCCCAGATCGCGTTGAGGAGCCCGACCGGGCTGTCGCCGGTGTTGTAGGCGTAGACGATGCTCCAGATCGCCGAGGCACCCACGAACGAGATGGCCATCGGCAGGAAGATCACGCTCTTGGCGACCTTCTCACCCCGCGCCGACAGCCGGTCGGCGAGCACCGCCACCACGAGGCCGATCGCCACCGTGACCGCCGGGACGACCAGCAGCCAGAGCAGGTTGTTGAACATCGACTGGCGGAACTCGGAGTCCCCGAAGATCTCGCGGAAGTTCTCCAGCCCCACGTAGGCCGTGCTGTCGTCGTTGGCGAAGGAGAAGTTGATCGTCTGCACCGTGGGGTACAGCAGCATCAGCGTCAGCAGGCCGAGGCCGGGCAGCAGGAAGGCGTACGGGATCAGCCCGTTGGACAGCCGGCCGGGCAGCCCCTCGACGAACATGTTGAGGAAGTAGAACAGCGCGTAGGCGCCGCCCACCCCCGCCACCAGGGCGATGACGCCGATGACGACCTTGCTGTCGAGGAACCACTCCGGGTAGTAGGCGAACGCCAGGAAGACGTTGCCGACGAACCAGACGACACCCACCAGGCCGACCAGGCCGAGCAGCGCCTTGACGAGGTTGCCGCGCTCGGCGGCGCGGGCCGGGTCGTCCGGGGTCGGCGGGCTCGGCTGGTCCGGACCCGGCGGCTCGCCGGCGTCCGGACCCAGCTCCTGGTCCTTGTCCATCACGACGCTCATTCGGGCCAGGCCCCCTCGATCTTCGAGGCCGTGGCCTGGGACGAGGCCCCCTCGACCCAGTCGACCATGCCGGTCCAGAACGCGTCGGAGCCCACCTCGGCCGGCATCACGTCGGAGCCGTCGAACACGGCGGCCGAGGCGTCGGCGGCGATCGCGGCGATGTCCTTGGTGGTCTGGTCGGGGTAGTTGGAGGAGTCGAAGGTCGCGTGGGGCGAGAGCCAGCCGCCGGCCTGCGCCCACTCGGCGCCGAACTTGTCGGAGGTCAGGAACTTCATGACCTCCTGCGCCTCCTCGTCGTTGCCGTTGAACAGGGCGGCGTAGTCGGCGCCCACGAGCACCGGGGGCCCCTGGCCCTCGGCCGGCGCCTCGACGGACGGGAAGGTGAAGACCCCCACGTTGCCGTCGAGGTCGGTCTGGATGTTGACCGGCTCGGTCGGGAAGAACGTCGCGGCGAAGCTGCCCTGCCGCTCGATGAGGCAGCGCGGCGGGTTCTCGTTGAACGCCGGGAACATCGCCTCCTGCACGGTGGTGTTCACGATGCCGTCGACCCCGCCGTAGACGTTGCCCTGGGTCTTGGCGATGTCGGCGAAGGCGTCGAACGCCGCGACGACCGTCGGGTCGTCGAACGGGATGCGGTGGAAGATCCAGTCGTTGTAGGCGTCGGGCCCGTTGACCGAGAGCATCAGCTGCTCGATCCAGTCGGTGCCGACCCAGCCGGTCGCCTGGTCGGCGTTCCACGCCATGCACCACGGCGCGGTGCCGTCGGCCTTGATCTGTGCGGCGAGCTCGTTGAGCTCCTCCAGCGTCTTGGGCACCTGGTAGCCCGCGGCGTCCCAGGCGGCCTTCTCGTACCAGACCACGCTCTTGTTCGCCAGGCGCACCGGGGCGCCGTAGAAGCGGCCGTTGAGGTTGGTGTAGTCGAGCAGGCCGGGCACCAGCGTCTGGGTCGAGCTGGTCGTAGTCGAGGAAGGTGTCGATCGGCTGGACCTTGCCCTGTCCCGCCAGGTCGAGCAGGCCCCCCGGCTGGGGGAAGAACGCGATGTCGGGCGGGTCGTCGGCCGCGACCCGCGTCTGGATCGTGGTGGTGAAGTCGGTGTCGGCCTGGTAGTCGATGTTGATGCCGCTCTCCTCCTCGAACGCCTTGACGGAGTTCTCGAAGTTCGTCTGCTCGACGCCGCCGAACGCCCCGAGCAGGGTGACGGTGCCGTCACCGTCGTCCTGGGCGTTGTCGACGTAGCCGTTGAGCCCCGCGGCGCCACCGGCGCTGTCGTTGGGGTTCTGCAGGCAGCCGGTGAGCGTCAGCGCGGCGGCGGAGGCCGCGACGACGGCCCCGATCGCACGGCGCCGGGTACCCCGGGGCCTCCTGAGTGGCCGTACGGTCATGGTCCATCCCTCCCGAGGAGCGACCTCGCTGTCGCCGACCCCGATCCGTGGTGCGCGTCACAAGCGTGGCTCGTGTCTACTCCCCCGGACGGGCCGCTGTAAATCACCTCGGCCGTCTTTCTGCAAACGTTTGCGGTCCGATTCCCTACCGCGTGCGTCCGAGTCGTGCCAGTCTCGGAGGATGCCCGACGGGTCCTCAGCACCCGACGACGTACGCACCTCCCGGGTGCGCACGGTCGAACCCGTGAACATGGCCGACGTCGCCCGGCTGGCCGAGGTGTCGATCGCGACGGTCTCGCGCGCCCTGCGCGGACTGCCGGGGGTCAGCGAGCGGACCCGTGCCCGGGTGCAGGCCGTCGCCGACCAGCTCAGCTACGTCGTCTCCCCCGACGCCTCCGGGCTCTCCCAGCGCTCGACGGGCCGGATCGCCGTGGTCGTGCCCCGCCTCGACACCTGGTTCCAGGCGACGATGCTGGCGGCCATCGAGGAGCGCGCCCGCGACGACGGCGTCGACATCCTCGTCTACCAGGTCGACGGCGAGACGCAGCGACGCCGCTTCTTCCAGCACCTCCCGTCGCGTCGCAAGGTCGACGCCGTCGTCCTGGTCGCCCTCCCGCTGCGGGCCGAGGAGGAGGAGCGACTCGATCTTCTCGGCGTCGAGGTCGTGGTGGCCGGCGGCCGGTTGCGCGACTACCCCCACGTCGAGGTCGACGACCACGCCCTCGCCACGGCGGCGACGCGTCACCTGCTCGACCTCGGTCACCGCCGGATCGGCTTCGTGCGCACCCTCGACACCGACGGAGCCGTGTGGTCCTCCGACGTGCGACGGCTGCAGGGGTACGTCGACGAGCTCGCCCGCGCAGGCGTCCCCGCGGTCGACGAGCTCGTCGTCAGCGAGCCCTACGACGTCGCGGCCGGTGCGCGGGGGATCGCGAGGCTGCTCGAGCTCCTCGACCCGCCGACCGCGGTGCTCTGCTACTCCGACGAGATCGCCGTGGCGGCGTTCAGCGAGCTCGTGCGGCGCGGCGTGCGGGTGCCCGACGACGTGTCGCTGCTGGGGGTCGACGGCCACCCGACCGCCGCGCTGTTCGGCATCACCACCCTCGCCCAGGACGTGGCGGCCCAGGGACGGATCGCGGCCGACATGGCGGTGCGGCTGATGGGCGGCGACGCCCTCGACGAGCTCGAGGTCGAGGTCGCCTGGGAGCTGGTCGACCGGGGGTCGACGGGTCCACCGCGCCAGGGCCGGGACGTGGCGAATATCCTTCGGCGGTGACCGCTGAGCCCGAGTTCCGCTACTCCGACCTCCTCCCCCTCGGCAAGGACGACACGCCCTACCGGCTGGTCACCGCCGAGGGCGTCTCGACGTTCGAGGTCGACGGGCAGACCTTCCTCAAGGTCGACCCCGGGGCGATCCAGCGCCTGACCGCCGAGGCGATGCACGACATCAGCCACTACCTCCGGCCCGCGCACCTCGCCCAGCTGCGGCGCATCATCGACGACCCCGAGGCCTCGGGCAACGACCGCTTCGTCGCCCTCGACCTGCTCAAGAACGTCAACATCTCCGCCGGCGGCGTGCTGCCGATGTGCCAGGACACCGGCACCGCGATCGTGATGGGCAAGAAGTCCGAGGGCGTCCTCACCGGCGCCGACGACGGCGAGGCGATCTCGCGCGGGGTCTACGACGCCTACACCCGGCTCAACCTGCGCTACTCCCAGCTGGCACCGCTGACGACGTACGAGGAGAAGAACACCGGCACCAACCTGCCGGCGCAGATCGAGCTGTACTCGACGCCCACGCCGGTCGGCGCCGACGGTCGGGGCAAGCCCGAGTACAAGTTCCTCTTCATGGCCAAGGGCGGCGGGTCGGCGAACAAGTCGTTCCTGTTCCAGGAGACCAAGGCCGTGCTCAACCCCAAGCGGATGCTGAGCTTCCTCGACGAGAAGATCCGCTCGCTCGGCACCGCCGCGTGCCCGCCGTACCACCTGGCGGTCGTCATCGGCGGCACCTCGGCCGAGTTCGCGCTCAAGACCGCCAAGTACGCCTCGGCCCACTACCTCGACCACCTGCCCACCGAGGGCTCCATGTCGGCCCACGGCTTCCGCGACCTCGAGCTCGAGGAGGAGGTCTTCAAGCTCACCCAGTCCTTCGGCATCGGCGCCCAGTTCGGCGGCAAGTACTTCTGCCACGACGTCCGGGTCGTCCGGCTCCCCCGTCACGGCGCCTCGTGCCCCGTCGCCATCGCCGTCTCGTGCTCGGCCGACCGCCAGGCCCTGGGCAAGATCACCGCGGACGGCGTGTTCCTCGAGCAGCTCGAGACCGACCCCGCCCAGTACATGCCGGACGCCGGCGTGGCCGAGGACATCTCCGGCGGCGAGGTCGTCCAGATCGACCTCAACCAGCCGATGGCCGACATCCTGGCCGAGCTCGCCAAGCACCCGGTGAAGACCCGGCTCTCCCTGACCGGCCCGCTCGTGGTGGCCCGCGACATCGCGCACGCCAAGATCCAGGAGCGTCTCGACGCCGGCGAGCCGATGCCCGACTACCTCAGGAACCACCCCGTCTACTACGCCGGGCCGGCGAAGACGCCCGAGGGCATGGCGTCCGGCTCGTTCGGCCCCACGACCGCCGGCCGGATGGACTCCTACGTCGAGTCGTTCCAGGCCGCGGGCGGCTCGATGGTGATGCTCGCCAAGGGCAACCGCACCAAGGTCGTCACCGAGGCCTGCCACAGCCACGGCGGGTTCTACCTCGGCTCCATCGGCGGCCCCGCCGCCCGGCTCGCCCAGGACTGCATCAGGAGCCAGGAGGTCCTCGAGTACCCCGAGCTCGGCATGGAGGCGGTCTGGAAGATCGAGGTCGTGGACTTCCCCGCCTTCATCGTGGTCGACGACAAGGGCAACGACTTCTTCACCGACCCCGGCGGCACCGTGACCGTCCCGATCACCGGGATCTCGGGTCCGCTCGGCCGAGCTGAGCCCGCTGGAGGTCGTGCTACCGGCCGCGTGAGGTCAGTGGGTGTCCTCGTGCGGTGCGGGTTGGCGTTCGGCCCGACCTCGCCGAGGTCGTCGGAGTCCGGGGCGTCGGGGTTGCCGGCGACGCCCTGGCTGTCGGAGATCGGGGTCTCGGTGTCCCCCGGGTCCATGCCGCTCACCTCGGAGACCTGGCCGGCGGACTCGTCCTCGTTGCTCGTCATGCGCCCACGCTCGCAGGGTGGACGGCGCGGCGGCACCACCCCGAGGGGCCCGAGGTGCCGGCCCCGCCGCCGACCCTGCCGGCGCAGGCTCCTCAGACGAGGGCGCGCAGGCCGTCGAGCAGCGGCGTCGTCGGGCGGCCGAGGAGGCGGGCGAGCGTGCCGTCGCTCTCGCCGAGCGACGCCGTCGCGGATGCCGGCGTCGATGCCCGTGACGACCTGCACGGTGACCGGGTCGAGGCCGAAGGCCTCGAGGTGGGCGGCGTGCTCCGCGGTGTCGACGCGCCGCAGCTCGACGTCGCGGCCGAGCACCTCGCCGACGGCGGCGGCGAAGGTCTCGAAGTCCCAGGCGACGTCGCCGGCGAGCTCGAGCACCTGCGCCCTCGTGACCGTCGGCTCGGTGAGCACGACGGCGGCGGCCTCGGCGTAGTCCGCGCGGGCCGCGCTGGCCACCCGGCCGTCGCCGGCGCTGCTGACGATGGCGCCGGTCGCGGCCGCGCCGGCCAGGTCGCCCGGCGTAGTTCTCGTGGTACCAGTTGTTGCGCAGGATCGTCGCCGGGACGCCGGACGCGTCGATCAGCTCCTCGGTGGCGTTGTGCTCGGGGGCGAGCACGAAGTCGGCCGTCGTCGGGCGTGCGGGGCGCTGGTGTAGACGAGGTGGGCGACCGCCGCCTTGGCCGCGGCGTCGATCGACCGCGCCGTGCTGGGCGACGCGCTTGCCGACCTCGCTGCCCGAGATCAGCAGCACCCGGTCGACGCCCTCGACCGCGCTCTCGATCGAGGCGACGTCGTCGTAGTCGAGGCGGACGACGTCCACGCCGCGGTCGGCGTAGGACGCCAGGGAGGCAGGGGTGCGGGCGCCGGCGCGCAGGTCGGCGGGTGCGACGCCCGCGCTCGAGCAGGGAGTCGAGGACGAGGCGGCCGAGCTGGCCGGAGGCTGCGGTGACGAGGATGGTCATGGTGGTGGTCCCTTTCGGACGGTGCGCACGTGGCTGGTCACCAGGCCGAACCACGTGGCCCGGTTGATGCTTCCCGATCGGCAGGTACCCACCTTTTGGTAAGGTAGTGGCGTGAACGTGAGTCTCCAGGCCCTGCGCGCCCAGTACGTCGGCGCCTACACGCCCGACTGCCCCAGCCGGGTGGTCCTCGACCACGTGACCAGCAAGTGGGGCGTCCTGGTGCTGTACGCCCTGGCCGACGGCACCCTGCGCTGGGGCGAGCTGCGCCGTGAGGTCGAGGGCATCAGCGAGAAGATGCTCGCCTCGACGCTCCGCACCTTCGAGGCGGACGGCCTCGTGCGCCGGGTCGCCTACCCCGAGGTCCCGCCGCGGGTCGAGTACTCCCTGACGCCCCTCGGGGAGGGACTGGTCGAGTCGATGGCGCCGCTCATGACCTGGGTGATCGAGCACGCCGACACCATCGTCGGCTGAGACCGGCGATCGGTGGCCGCGAGCGGAACCCTCGCCGGCTCCGGTCCGTTCGACCGGGTAGACCCTGAGGAGGATCCCATGCAGTGCCCCACCGACGGCGCGACCCTGGTGATGAGCGAGCGCAGCGGCATCGAGATCGACTACTGCCCGACCTGCCGCGGCGTGTGGCTCGACCGAGGCGAGCTCGACAAGATCATCGAGCGCTCGGTCTCCCAGCCGGCCGCGGCTCCCCCGCAGCCGCGCGCGCCGCAGCACCAGCCCGGGTACGACGACCGCGGCACGCGGTACCCGAAGAAGCGCAAGGAGAGCTGGCTCAGCGAGCTCTTCGACTGACCGGCTCGCGGGCCCACCGCGTCCGCCCCCACGGCTTGCGGACGGAGAGCCACAGCG
Organism: uncultured Actinomycetota bacterium; assembly: GCA_963830575.1. Taxonomy (GTDB): domain Bacteria; phylum Actinomycetota; class Actinomycetes; order Propionibacteriales; family Nocardioidaceae; genus Nocardioides. Next base: position 29,380 of record CAWHNR010000034.1, on the reverse strand, counting down.
CCACCCCGAGCGCGACGAACGAGACCACCGGCGGGAACAGCAGGTGGCGGCCCTCGCGACCCACGGCGTCCCGCACCTCGTCGGCGGTGCCGGCCAGGTCGGTGGGCAGGCCCAGCGCGCCCGGGAGCAGCAGGACGAGCACCAGGACCGTCAGCACCACGCCGATCACGAGCTTCACGAACACCCACCACCACTGCACCAGGCCCCACCGGGTCGCCAGGCCGAGCACGACGCCGGTCAGGAGCATGCCGATCGCGAGTGCCGGCACCACGGGCGGGACGGCGACCCGCGCGGCGGTGTACATCGCGGCGGCGACCGGCCCGTCGTCGGTCGTCCAGCCGGTGAGGAGCAGGGCGAAGAGGCCGAGGTCGAGGCCCATCCAGCCCACCGCGCACACGAGGTGCAGCGAGAGCACGACGCGCCGGGCGCTGCGCGAGAGGGTGAGGGCCACGTCCGAACGGTAGGCGGGTGACGAGGGGTGCCACATCGGGTGAAACCCTGACCCGGACCCGGAGGTGTTGCGTGCGCGAAGTGGAGTACGTCGAGCTGGCCCGCGCCGAGAGCGAGCGCGGCGAGCTCGTGCTGCGCGAGCGTCGTCCCGAGGGTGCGCCCACCTCGCTCGAGCTCCGCGCCAACGGGGTCTTCGTGATGGACACCGTCGAGGTCGCCACCGAGCGGGCCCTCGCTGCGGCCGCCCTCGCGCTGGTCGAGCACCCGAGCGCCGTCGTCGTCGGCGGTCTCGGCCTGGGCTTCACGATGCACGAGGTGCTCGCCGACAGCAGGGTCGAGACGTGCGCGGTCGTCGAGGTCGAGCAGGCCCTCGTCGACTGGATGCGCGACGGCACCGTGCCGCACGGCCCGGCGCTGCTGGCCGACGAGAGGGTCAAGGTGGTCGTCGCCGACATCGCGGTCGCCGTGGCCGAGGCGCCGCCGGCGTCCTACGACCTGGTCCTGCTCGACGTCGACAACGGGCCGGGCTACCTCGTCCACGACGTCAACGCCGCGCTGTACGAGCAGGCCTTCCTCGGCATGGTCCGGGCGGTGCTGCGCCCCGGGGGCGCCGTCGCCATCTGGTCGGCCGCCGAGTCACGCGAGCTCGAGGCGACGGTCGGGACCGTCTTCGACGACGTCGAGTCGCTGCCCCACGACGTCCGGCTGAACGACCGGGACGAGCAGTACTGGCTCTACGTCGGGCGCTGCGGGCGCGCCTAGCTCCGCCGGGCCTGCTCCACCGGCGCGCTCGCCGGCACCGGGTCCGCCGGCGCGACCTGCGACGCCCTCGTGGGCCCGTTCGCGGACGGCGACCTTGATCTGCTCGAGGTTGTTGCGGAGCAGGTCCGAGACCAGCTCGTCCATCCGCGGGTCGCTCAGCATGTCGACCAGCACCCGCAGCACGGTCTCGGAGACCTCCGAGACCACCGTGTCGTATCCGGGCAGCCTGCTGACGATCCGTGCGTTGGGGTCCGCTCGCACCTTCTCGGCCACCATCGCCTTGAGCTCCTCGTGGTTCTCGAGCAGCGCGTCGGAGATGTTCTGGGTGTAGTGGCCCGTCTGGATCACCGAGGCGACCTCGTCGAGCACCACGAGCGTCAGCGGACGCTTGATGAGCTCGAGCAACCGGATCGAGAGCCGGCTGGCCCGCCGCACCACCCACGGCCGCCGCATGCCGAACCGCACCAGCACCGCGCCCACGGCGGCCGCGAGGATCGACCCGCCCACGAGCACACCGACCACGAGGAGCAGCACCTGGAGCGTGCTGAGGTCCTCCAACCACTGGGACATGCGTGCAGCGTAGGCAGGTGACCTCTAGCCTCCGCCCATGAGCAGGTACGTCGCCCTCGGCAGCTCCATGGCCGCCGGTCCCGGCATCACGCCCCGCGCGCCGGGCAGCCCGCGGCTCGCCATGCGCTCGGCGCGGAACTACCCGCACCTGGCGGCGGCCGCGCTCGGGCTCGATCTCGAGGACGTCACCTACTCCGGCGCCACGACCGCGCACGTGCTGACCGACACCCAGAACGGGGCTCCGCCCCAGGTCGACGCCCTCGACGGCACCGAGACCCTCGTGACCGTGACGATCGGCGGCAACGACGTCGGTTACGTGCCCGCCCTGATGGTGGCCACCGTGCCGTCGCCCGTGCGCTGGCTGCCGCTCGTCGGGCCGCCGATGCGGCTGCTGCTCAACGCCACGGAGCGCGAGGTGGCCCTGGCCGAGGTCGCGCCCGCCCTCGTCGAGGTCGGGCGCGCCGTCCGCGACCGGTCCCCGCACGCCCGGGTCGTCTTCGTGGAGTACCTGACGCTCCTGCCCCCGCACGGCGGCAAGGCCTTCCCGCTGCGCGAGCGCTACGTCGACCTCGGCCGCCACCTCGCCGACCGGCTCGCGGCCGCGACGCAGGCCGCGGCCGCCGAGACCGGGTGCGAGGTGCTGCAGGTCGCCCGGGCGAGCCACGACCACCACGCCTGGTCCCGTGACCCCTGGACCGTCGGGGCCGCACTGCCCGTGCCGGGCCGGCCGCTCGCCTACCACCCCAACGCCGCGGGCATGCAGGCCGTGGCCGACCTGCTCGTCGCCCACCTCGCCACGCCGGCCGAGCCACCAGCCCGGCGCCAGAAGGGCACGCGTCAGCCGAAGAGCGCCCCGTAGTGCGCTGACTGCGACGGGTAGTAGGCGTCCCAGTCGACGCCGGCGACGTCACCCCCCGAGACCGCCCGGTCGAGCCGGTCGAGGTAGTACTCCCAGCCGGGCCCGACGTTCTCGGCCACGGCCGCGGCGTCGGGCACCGCGAGGTCCTGGGTGAAGGTCAGCCGCGCCCCGCCGGCGGTCGCGGTGATCTCGACGCCGAGGCGCCACACCATCGCGGGCGACCCGTCGGGCCCGGTCGGCTGGGCCACCTTGCTGCGCACGACCAGGCGGTGCGGCGGCTCGCAGACCTCGATCACCTGCGGCTCCTCGGCGACGTCGTCGCCCTCGGCGGTCATCCGGAACAGCACCTCGCCCGGTGGCCGGGTCGCCCGACCAGGTGCCGATCCACCGCTCCATCCGCCCGGGGTCGGTCACGGCGGCCCAGACGTCCTCGACCGTCGCGGCGAAGTCGCGGGTGAGCACCAGGCAGGTCGTGCCGTCGCGCAGCTCGCGGCGTCCGGTGGGGTCGGCGGTCATGCGGTCTCCTCGGTGTGGGTGCGGGTGGGGTGGGTGTCGGTGGCGGTCTCCCCACGCTCGCGGCGGTCGCGGACGGTCCGGCGCACCTCGAGGCCGAGGGCGTCGAGCACGTGCTCGGGCACGGGAGGCCGCAGCACGTCGGCGACGAAGGCGGTGACCGCCTGCAGGCCCGCGGACTCGAGCCGGTAGTGCCGCTCGCGGCCCCGGGACTCGGCCGAGACGAGCCCCGCCTCGACGAGCAGCCGCAGGTGCTTGCTCACCGCCGGCCTGCTGATCGGGTGCGCGGCGGCCAGGTCGACCACCCGGGCCGGTCCGGCCGCCAGCGAGCGCAGCAGCTCGCGGCGCACCGGGTCGGCGAGAGCGGCGAACGCGTCCATGCGTCTATTGGTAACCTTTTGGTTACCGGTAGTCAAGCCCGCCCCGCGGGTACCGTGGCGGGGTGACGAAGACACGCACCGAGCACGACTCGATGGGCGACGTCGAGGTCCCGGTCGACGCCCTGTGGCGCGCCCAGACCCAGCGAGCCGTGGAGAACTTCCCCATCAGCGGGACGCCGATCGAGCCGGCGCTCGTGCACGCCCTCGGGCACGTCAAGGCAGCCGCCGCGGTCGTCAACGGCGAGCTCGGCGTGCTGGAGCCGGAGCGCGCCGAGGCGGTCGCCGCGGCGGCGCGCGAGGTCGCGGCCGGTGAGCACGACGCCCAGTTCCCGGTCGACGTGTTCCAGACGGGGTCCGGCACCAGCAGCAACATGAACGCCAACGAGGTCATCGCCTCCGTGGCCTCGCACGCGGGCACCGAGGTGCACCCCAACGACCACGTCAACGCCAGCCAGTCGAGCAACGACACGTTCCCGACCGCCATCCACGTGGCCGTGAGCCTGGCCGTCGTCGACGACCTGCTGCCCGCGCTCGACGTCCTGGCGACCTCGCTCGAGGCCAAGGCCGAGGAGTTCGCCGGGCTGGTGAAGTCGGGCCGCACCCACCTGATGGACGCCACGCCCGTGATGCTCGGGCAGGAGCTCGGCGGGTACGCCGCCACGGTCCGCTACGCCGCCGAGCGCCTGGAGTCGGTGCTGCCCCGGGTGCGCGAGCTCCCCCTGGGCGGCACCGCGGTCGGGACGGGCATCAACACGCCGCCCGGGTTCGCCGGCCGCGTCATCGAGGTGCTGTCGGAGGCCACCGGCCAGCCGTTCACCGAGGCCCGCAACCACTTCGAGGCGCAGGGCACCCGCGACTCGCTCGTCGAGCTGAGCGGCGTCCTGCGCACGGTGGCCGTCGGGCTGACCAAGATCTGCAACGACCTGCGCTGGATGTCGTCGGGGCCCACGACGGGGCTGGCCGAGATCCACCTGCCCGACCTGCAGCCCGGGTCGAGCATCATGCCCGGCAAGGTGAACCCGGTGCTGCCGGAGGCCACGCTCATGGTGTGCTTCCAGGTCGTCGGCAACGACGCCGCCGTCACCGCGGCGGGCGCCAGCGGCAGCTTCGAGCTCAACGTCGCGATGCCGGTGATGGCGCGCAACGTGCTGGAGTCGGTACGGCTGCTCTCGACGTCCACCACCCTGCTGGCGCGTCGCTGCGTCGACGGCATCACCGCGGACGCCGACCGCATGCGCCGCTACGCCGAGTCCTCGCCCTCGGTGGTCACGCCGCTCAACAAGCACCTCGGCTACGAGGCCGCCGCGAAGATCGCCAAGCAGGCGCTCGCCGAGGGTCGTACGATCCGGGAGACGGTGATCGGCATGGGGTACGTCGAGCGTGGCGACCTCACCGAGGCCGAGCTCGACGCCGCCCTCGACGTCGAGAGGATGACCAGGCCATGAGCATGATCGACCGCGACCAGGTCGCGCAGCAGTACCGCACCGAGGAGCACCTGGCCACGCGGCGCTCGGTGTGGCACCCCACGGCCGAGGGCCGCGAGCCGGCCACGGAGGCGCTCTCGGCGATCGTCGCGGCGCGGCCCCGACGGGTGCTCGAGGTCGGCTGCGGCACCGGCGCCTTCGCCGCGCGCCTCGTCGGCGAGCTGCCGGACGCCGAGGTCGTGGCCGTCGACCAGTCGGCCCGCTTGGTCGAGCTGACGGCCAGCCGCAAGGTCGAGGCCCGGGTGGCCGACGCCGAGGACCTGCCCTTCGCCGACGACTCCTTCGACGCCGTCGCCGCCCTCTGGATGCTCTACCACGTGGCCGACCTCCACCGTGCGCTCGCGGAGCTGCGGCGGGTGCTGCGACCCGGCGGTCTCCTCGTCGCGGTCACCAACGGCGACGACCACGTCGCCGAGCTGCGGCTGGCGGGCGGCGGTGAGCCCGTCATCACCCAGTTCAGCAGCGAGAACGGCGAGGCCGCGCTGCGCGCGCACTTCGAGGACGTGACGCGCGACGACCTGCGCACCCGCGCCTTCTTCCCCGACCTCGCCACGGCGACGGCCTACCTGGAGTCCTCCGAGGAGCCGGTGGCCTGGTCCCTGCCCGCCGACGGCTGGCCCCGCGAGATCGCCGGCCACGTCACCATCTTCACCGCGCGCTGACCTGTCCAACGAACGGGACAGGTCAGCGCGCGCCGGGGTTGAAGCACGCCCGGGCGGGTAGGGAGGGGCCATGACCGAACGTCACCCCGTCATCCGGCAGCTCTACGTGAGCGGTGCGCTGCTCGCCTTCGCCGCCTCGTTCGCCCCGCTGTGGAGCGTCGAGGAGCCGGACGAGGTGTACGACACCATGAACCTCTGGACCGCGGTGGCGGTCGACCAGGGCGGGGCCGCCCCGCTGGGCATCATGCTGATCCTCGCGCTGGTCGCGACCGCCGTCGTCGCCGGTTCGCGCCCCGAGCACGGTTTCGGCGCGCCCAGCACGGTGCTGGGCATCGGCGCGGTCGCGTTGCTGCTGCTGGTCCTCAAGCCGGGCACCGGGGCGGACGACGTCTCGTTCGGCCCGGGCGGCGGGCTGATGTTCGGCACCACGCTCGCCCTGATGGCCGCCGCGCTCGCCGACGTCCTCATGAAGCCGCGCGCGGGTGGGCGAGGTGCCGCGGCCGAGGCACGAGGGAGCGGCCTCGAGACCAGGTGAGGTCACCTGCTCCGGAGCAGGCCGCGACGCCACGCTGCGGAGGTCTCGAGGTTCCTCCCTCGTCCCTCGGTCGTCACACCTCGACCACCGTTGAGGAGCAAGCCAGGCCGTCACGAGGTCGGGGCGGCCGGTTCGGCGCCCGGCGATCGCTCAGGGGCGGCCGAACCGCGCGAGCGGAGCGAGCGCAGAGAGACTAGTACCAGCCGTAGGACTGGCTGTGGCCCCAGGCGCCGCACGGGCTGCCGTAGCGGTCGCGGATGTAGCCGAGACCCCAGCGGATCTGGGTGACGGGGTTGGTGGCCCAGTCGGCGCCGGCCGACGACATCTTCGAGCCGGGCAGGGCCTGCGGGATGCCGTAGGCCGAGGACGTCGGGTTGTCGGCGTAGATGTTCCAGCCGGACTCGCGCGTGTACAGCGAGTCGAGGCAGCCGAACTGGTCGGAGGAGTAGCCGAACTCGGCGAGCAGCGCCATCCCGATGGTCCGCGGGTCGGCGTCGGCGAGGTCCTCGCTGCCGGAGTCGGAGGGACCCACCGGCTCGACCTCGAGCGCCGCCTCCTTGGCGGGGTCGCTGACCTCGCGGCGGTCGGCCGAGCGCGACAGCTCGATCGTCCGCTGCTCGACGGCGACGGGCTCGGCGGCCGCGAGCGCCGCGGCGTCGGGGCCGGTGACGGCATCCGGGACGGTCGGGTTGCCGGTGTCGACCGCGGCGGCGGTGGCACCACCCCCGCCGGCGAGTCCGGCGACGACCGCGGTGCCGGTGGCGGCCACGGCGAGCGAGGAGAGGAGCAGCGTCGTGCTGATCGCCTTGCGCGGGACCTCGACGAGGGTGTCGGGGACGGCGGGTCGCGAGGGCGCACCACGGTGCTTCGGGACGTGCTTCACGTGCTTCGACAAGACAGGAGAACCCTGGGTGCTAGGCAACAGATGGGCGGCAGCTGGACGACGAGGCCCGACGCTGGACCGCGGAATATCTCGTAGAACCATGCCTGGTTCGTGACAGGGAGGCAAACCGAACGCGCCGTTCCTGGGGAGACCTTGAGGCTTCACGCGACCGCGTGCGTCCCCTGAGTCCCAGAGGGCACACGAGCACCAACCATCGACCCAACGCAACCACGAGGTTCGGCGCCCGCGATGGTCCGGAGTGCCGCGCGGGTGCGTCCGGAGCGAGGAACGAGCGGAGGACGTGCGCGCGTGGTGCTCCGGACCATCGCTCAGGGGCGCCGAGCACGCGTGAGCGGAGCGAACGCCATTGTCACAGCGTGACGTTCTCGAGCATCTCCGTCACGAGCGCCGCGATGGGCGAGCGCTCCGAGCGGGTGAGGGTGACGTGGGCGAAGAGCGGGTGCCCCTTCAGCTTCTCGATCACCGCGACGACGCCGTCGTGCCGCCCGACCCGCAGGTTGTCGCGCTGGGCCACGTCGTGGGTGAGCACCACCTTGGAGTTGGCCCCGATCCGCGAGAGCACGGTCAGCAGCACGTTGCGCTCGAGCGACTGCGCCTCGTCGACGATCACGAACGCGTCGTGCAGCGACCGGCCACGGATGTGGGTCAGCGGCAGCACCTCGAGCATCCCCCGGTCGAGGATCTCCTCGATGACGTCCTTCGACGTCATGGCGCCGAGGGTGTCGAAGACCGCCTGGCCCCAGGGCGACATCTTCTCCGACTCCGAGCCCGGCAGGTAGCCGAGCTCCTGCCCGCCGACGGCGAACAGCGGCCGGAACACCACGACCTTCTGGTGCTGGCGCCGCTCCATCACCGCCTCGAGCCCGGCGCACAGCGCCATCGCCGACTTGCCGGTGCCGGCACGCCCACCGAGCGAGACGATGCCGACCTCGGGGTCGAGCAGCATCTCGAGCGCGATCCGCTGCTCGGCGCTGCGGCCGTGGATGCCGAAGGCCTCCCGGTCACCCCGCACGAGGTGGACGTGCTTGTCGGGACCGACGCGGGCGAGCGCCGTCCCGCGGTCGGACAGCAGCACCAGCCCCTGGTGGCACGGCAGCGCGCGGGCCGACTCGAGGTCGACGACGCCGTCGTCGTACAGCTCGTCGAGGACGCCGGCCGCGACGTCGAGCTCCATCATCCCGGTGTAGCCGGTGTCGGAGTCGCTGATCGCCTCGGCGCGGTACTCCTCGGCGTCGATGCCGACGGCCGAGCACTTGATGCGCAGCGGCAGGTCCTTGGAGACCAGCGTGACCTCGCAGCCCTCGTTCGGCGAGGTTCTGGGCCACCGCCAGGATGCGGGTGTCGTTGTCGCCGAGCCTGAAGCCCGACGGCAGGGCCGACGGGTCGGTGTGGTTGAGCTCGACGCGGAGCGTCCCTCCGTCCTCGCCGATCGCGACGGGCTCGTCGAGCCGGCCGTGGACGACGCGCAGGTCGTCGAGCATGCGCAGGGCCGAGCGTGCGAAGTAGCCGAGCTCGGGGTGGTGGCGCTTGCCCTCCAGCTCGGTGATCACCACGACCGGGAGCACCACCTCGTGCTCCGCGAAGCGACGCATCGCGCCCGGATCGGCGAGCAGGACGCTGGTGTCGAGCACGTAGGTGCGGACCTGGGTGTCAGAGGCGGTGATGCTCACGGTGATCCCCTTCGGGTGACCGCGCGCGCACTCCTCGCCCGGTCCTGTTACTCAGCAACAGTGGACCGGAGAGGAGCCCGAACGCCGGAGTGCCGGCGTCCTCCGACCACGTCGCCCTCACCGCAGCAGCGGCTCAGGTCTGTGGTGCGTAGGTCGTGATCGCTCACGCTCGGGCCTCCCGGTGCGGCGAGCTTCCCCACTCGCCACTGGCACGACGGTACGTCCGCGTCGGGGTCGCGTGGTGGCGACACGCCCGAACGCGGGGTGACGGGAAGGTGACGAGGTCGCGTCGGCTACGCGCCGTAGCGGCGCTCGCGCAGGGCGTAGGCGCGGATGGCGCGCAGGAAGTCGACGCGGCGGAAGTCGGGCCAGTAGGCCTCGCAGAAGTAGAACTCCGACTTGGCGCTCTGCCACAGCAGGAACCCGCCGAGCCGCTGCTCCCCCGAGGTGCGGATCACCAGGTCGGGGTCGGGCTGGCCCTTGGTGTAGAGGTGGTCGGCGATGTGCTCGACGTCGATGACCGTCGGCGAGCTCCTCGAGCGAGGTGCCCTTGCCGGCGTGCTCGTGCAGCAGCGAGCGGACGGCGTCGGCGATCTCGCGGCGGCCCGCCGTAGCGCGACGGCGACGTTGACGAGCATGCCGTCGACGTCGGCCGTGGCCTCGGCGGCGGCCTTGAGCCGGCGGGCGACGTCGTCCGGGCAGCAGGTCGAGCGCGCCGACGGGGTGCAGGCGCCAGCGGCGCTGGTCGGCCAGCGAGTCGACGGCGTCGACGATGATCGCCAGCAGCGGCTCGAGCTCGGAGGCCGGCCGGTTGAGGTTGTCGGTGCTGAGCAGCCACAGCGTGACGACCTCGATGCCGACCTCGTCGCACCAGCCGAGCAGCGGCTCGATGTTGGCGGCACCGGCGCGGTGGCCGTGGGCGGTGTCGCGGCCGACCGCCCGCGCCCAGCGGCGGTTGCCGTCGAGCATGACGCCGACGTGCTTGGGCAGGCTTGGACAGCGGCCGATCCGGCGCAGCACGCGCGCCTCGTAGGCCGGGTAGAGCACCCGCCGCACTCCCCGCTTCCAGTCCGCCACCCTGTCGATGGTAGGACACCGTGGTGCCACGATGTGCCCTGAACGCACCAGACCTCCGCACGACCTTCACGCACCCAAGCAAGGAGCGACGTACCGATGAACGCTGACTGGCACCCCGACCCGACCGGCCGCCACGAGCTGCGCTACTGGGACGGCTCGCAGTGGACCGAGCACGTCGTCGACGGGGGCGTGCAGTCCACGTCGCCGATGGACGCCGGCGGCGCCCCGGCGCAGGCCCAGCCGGCCCAGGCCCAGGCCCAGCCAGCCGCAGGCGCAGCAGTCGCAGGCCCAGCCGTCACAGCCGCAGCCAGCAGCGGCAGCCAGCAGGGCTTCACGCGGCGACGCGTTCGGCCGGCATCAGCGGCGACCTGATCGACGGCCGGTTCGCCGAGGTCGAGCGGCACCGGCCCGCAGCTGCAGAACAGCAAGATGCTGCGGGTGCGGGTGACCGAGCCGTTCATGGCCCGCCAGGGCTCGATGGTCGCCTACCAGGGCAACGTGACCTTCGCCTACCAGGGCGCCGGCGGCGCCGGCACGCGTCATCAAGAAGGCGCTGACCGGCGAGGGCCTGCCCCTGATGCGGGTCGAGGGCCAGGGCGACGTCTTCCTCGCCGACACCGCCAAGAACGTGCACCTGCTGCACCTCAACAACTCCGGCATCTCGGCCAACGGCAAGAACGTGCTGGCGTTCTCGGCGCTCGCTGCAGTGGAACATCGAGCGGGTCAAGGGCGCGAGCATGCTGGCCGGCGGCCTGTTCAACACCACGCTGCGCGGCACCGGCTGGCTCGCGATCGTCACCGACGGCGAGCCGGTCGTGCTCAACGCGGCCGAGGCGCCGACGTTCGCCGACACCGACGCGATCGTGGCCTGGTCGGCGCACCTCGACACCACGCTGAAGTCGACGATGAGCGCCGGCGCGCTGATCGGCCGCGGCTCCGGCGAGGCCGTGCAGGTGGCCTTCCCGGGCCAGGGCTTCGTCATCGTGCAGCCCTCCGAGGGCTTCCAGCCGGCTGCCGGTCACGCCTGACCGCCGGCCACCACCGGCCCGACCCGGCGGTCTCGTGACGCCGGCAGCGCGCGTCCGCGGCCGCCACCCGCGCCGCTTGATGGGCCGGTCGGTCATCGCGACCGGCCCGTCTGTGTGAAGAGGTTCACCTGCGCGGAGGTCTCGCCCGTATAGCCCTCGATACGATTGAACCATGTCTCCTGCCGCGCACAGCCAACGAGGCCGTCCGCGCGGGCCTGGAGTCCCTCGGCGACACCAGGCACAGGAGACGCTCGCCGCCGTCAAGCCCCGGCTGCGCGGCTGGCTCCACCTGGGCACGCGCCGCTCGCCCTGGCCGGCGGGATCGTGCTGATCTGCCTCTCCCCCACGGCGTCCACCCGCTGGGGCTCGGCCGTCTTCGCGCATGAGCGCGCTGCTGCTCTTCGGGGTCTCGGCGATCTACCACACCGGCACCTGGTCGCCCCGGACGTGGGCGTTCCTGCGCCGCTTCGACCACGCCAACATCTTCATCCTCATCGCCGGGTCCTACACGCCGCTCACGCTGATCCTGCTCGAGGGCACCCAGCGCGTCGTGCTGCTCACCACGCGTGTGGACGTGCGCCATGCTCGGCGTGCTGTTCCGCGTCTTCTGGACCGACGCCCCGCGCTGGCTCTACACCCCGATCTACATCGGCATGGGCTGGGCGGCGGTGTTCTTCATCCCCGGCTTCATCGACGGGGCCCACGCCTGCTCGGCACGCGCACGGCGATCGCGGTGCTCGTGCTGATCGGCCGCCGGCGGCGCGCTCTACACCCTCGGCGGCATCGTCTACGGCTTCAAGCGCCCCAACCCGTGGCCGCAGTACTTCGGCTTCCACGAGGTCTTCCACACCTTCACCGATCCTGGCCTTCACCACGCACTACGTCGGCGTGTCGATGGCGACCTACGCGCTGCGCTGACCACCTTCTGCGTGCCCGGGCACCGGGCTAGCGTGGTGTCGTGGCCACGATCGAGCTGACCGGTGACAACTTCGCCTCGCACGTCGAGGACGACGACATCCTGTTCGTCGACTTCTGGGCCGGCTGGTGCGGCCCCTGCCAGCAGTTCGCGCCCACCTACGAGGCGGCGAGCGAGGCCCACCCCGACATCACCTTCGGGTCGGTGAACACCGAGGAGCAGCAGGAGCTGGCGTCCGCCGCCGGCATCCGCTCGATCCCGACGCTGATGGTGTTCCGCGAAGGGGTGCTCGTCTTCTCCCAGCCGGGCGCCCTCCCGCCCGCGGCGCTCGACCAGCTGATCGACGGCGTCCGGGGGCTGGAGATGGCGGAGATCCACGCCCAAGCAGCCGCGCTGCAGCAGGACGGCTAGACCACGGTTCCCGAGCGCGGCGCCCGCCGACAGACTGCGGAGATGCGCACCCCCGGCCGTCGCCTCACCGTTGCCGCGGCCCTCGTGGTCGCCACCGCCGTCCTCGCCCCGTCGCCGGCGCCGGCCGACTCGGACGCGCGCCTCCTCGTCGTCGACGACCCCACCGCGAAGGTCAGGCTCGTGGCGACAGGCGTCGGACTGACGGCCGGGGGCGTGGTCACCAACACCACCGACAACAAGCAGCCCGCGAGCAACTTCCGGGTCTACCTGCGCTCGGTCCCCGAGCAGCAGCAACAGCGCCGCCGCGCCCCGGGCGTGCGCCGGTACCAGGTCGTCGACAAGCCGGTGAAGGCGCTCGCGGCGGGCGCGAGCGTGGCGGTCCGCGCCGCGGTGGTCCTGCCCGACAAGGTGCCGTCCGGCCGCTACCAGGTCCGCGTCTGCATCGAGCGGCTGCTCTACCGCAACTGCGAGCTCGCCCCGGACGAGGTCCTGGTCGCGCCCGCCGCGGTCGTGCTGACACCCGCCCAGCACGACTTCGGCACCGTCGCGCCCGAGCTCGGCGGAGCCCGTACCGCCCGTCGCGAGACCGCATCCGCCACCTTCACCGTCACCAACAAGGGTGGGACCGTGTCCGGCGTCCCCGGGCTGGGGCTGAGCGGCGACGGCTCGTTCGCCTACGACCTCGGAAGCAACAGCTGCGAGACACCGCTCCACCGCAACGAGACGTGCACGGTGCAGGTCACCTTCGGCTATCCCGAGTCCGGCACCTTCGCGGCCACCCTCACCGCCCTCGCCGACCCCGGCGGCACCGACACCTCCTCCCTCACCGGCACGGTGGCGTTCGGCCAGGAGTGAGGGCTGCGACGTCGTCGCCCGGGTCGAGGAACCGGATCGTCCGGGTTGGGTCCTAGGGTCTGCTCCGTGACCACGCTGCCGACGAGTCTCCCTGTCCGTGACGACCAGGCGGTGCGCCGTGGCTGAGTTCGGCGAGGAGGACCTGAGCGGCTCGACGTTCGACTGGACCGACCTCAGCGGCTCGACGTTCAACGCGGCCTCGCTGAGCAACGTGACGATCCGCGCCACCGACCTGCACCACGTGAGGATGACCGGCGTCGAGCTGGTCGACGTCGACATCAGCGGCCAGATCGACGGCCTGCGGATCAACGGCGTCGACGTGACGGCGTACGTCCAGGAGGAGCTCGAACGCCGCGAGCCTGACCTGGCGAAGATGCACCCCGACTCACCGGCCGGCTTCCGCGAGGCCTGGGACCTCCTGGAGGCGCGCTGGCAGAACACCGTCGAGCGCGCGCGCCGGCTCGCGCCGGAGCTGCTGCACGAGCAGGTGGACGGCGAGTGGTCGTTCATCGAGACCCTGCGGCACCTCTCGTTCGCGACCGCGGCCTGGGTCCACCGTGCGATCGAGGGCGAGCCGGCTCCCTGGCACCCGCTCGACCTGCCGTGGGACACCGCACCGGAGGACAAGGGCTTCCCGCGGGACCGCTCGGCGCGCCCCTCCCTCGACGAGGCCGTCGAGCTCCGCCGCAGCCGTCAGGCCGCCGTCCGCCGCGTGGTCGAGGGACTCACCGAGGACGGACTGGCCGCCGTGAGCAACGCACCGGACGACGACAGCTGGCCGCCGCCCGGCCGGTTCCCGGTCCAGAAGTGCCTGTCGATCGTCCTCAACGAGGAGTGGTGGCACCGGGTCTACGCGGAGCGCGACCTGGCGAGGCTCGAGGCTCGCCCGCAGTAACCCGTCCATCCGCGCTTGACCCCGGACGCGGGCTGACCCGTCGGGCGGCGTGTCGACGAGCGGGGAGACAGGCCTACCGGGCACTCGGGCGCGCGGCCCGCTTCTCCCGGTCCTTGCGTCCCACCTTGGGCAGCGTCGTGCCGCGCCCGTGCAGCATCGTCATCATCGAGACCAGCTGCTGCTCGTGCTTCTCGGTGCGCTTGAACGACGTCAGCGGCATGGCCGGCTTGAAGCGCTGGCGCGCGATCGACTTGGCGTAGGTGAACTCCTTGAGCCCGTCCTCGCCGTGGATGCGACCGAAGCCCGAGTCGCCGACGCCGCCGAACGGCAGCGACGGCACGCCGGCGAAGGTGATGACGCCGTTGATGGCGGTCATGCCGGAGCGGATCTGGTCGGCGATCTCCATGCCGCGCGCCTTCGAGAACACCGTCGAGCCCAGGCCGTACGACGTGGCGTTGGTGCGGCGGATCGCCTCCTCGACCGTGCCGACGCGGGCGATGGTGACGGTCGGGCCGAAGGTCTCCTCGCACACCGCGAGGGAGTCCTCGGGCACGTCGACCAGGATGGTCGGCTGCACGAAGCGCTCGCCGACGGCGCCGGCGCCGCCGACGAGCGCGCGGCCGCCGCGGGCCAGGGCGTCGTCGATGTGGGACCGGATGACGTCCATCTGCTTGGGCATCGTGATCGGCCCCAGCGGGCTGTCGGCGGCTGTCGTCGGCGCGCAGCGTCCTCGGCCTGCTCGACGACCTCGGCGACGAACTCGTCGTAGACCTTCTCGTGGACGTAGACGCGCTCGACGCCGGTGCAGGTCTGGCCGGCGTTGGCGCAGGCGCCCCACAGGACGGCGTCGGCCGCGGCCTCGAGGTCGGCGTCGTGGTCGACGATGACGGCGTCCTTGCCGCCGGCCTCGATCACGACCGGGGTGAGGGTCTCGGCGCAGGCGGCCATCACGCGCTTGCCGGTGGCGGTCGAGCCGGTGAAGGCGACCTTGTCGACGCCGGCGTGGCACAGCGCGGCGCCGGTCTCGCCGAGGCCGGTCACGACCGAGAACACCGGGCGGCCGACGGCCTCGAGGAAGGTGCGGGCGAGCCACTCCCCCACGCCGGGGGTGTACTCCGACGGCTTGAAGACGACGGCGTTGCCGGCGGCGAGCGCGTAGGCGATCGAGCCCATCGGCGTGAACACGGGGTAGTTCCACGGGCCCGATGACGCCGACGACGCCGAGCGGCTTGTACTCGACCGTCGCGGACTGGTTGGCCATCAGCAGGCCCGAGGGGACCTTGCGGCGCTTGAGCACCTTCTCGGCGTTCTTGGCGGCCCAGTCGAGGTGGTCGATGGCCAGCGCGGCCTCGAGCAGCGCGTCGCCGTGGGGCTTGCCGGTCTCCTGGTGCATCACCTCGGCCAGCTGGGCGAGGCGGCGGGTGATGACGCCCTTCCAGCGTCTGCAGGTGCTCGGCGCGCTCGTCGAAGCGACAGCGCGCGCCACCAGGCGGACTCCTCCTTGGCCCGCAGCACCGCGGCCGAGACGTCCTCGGCGGAGTGCACGGGGTGGGTGCCGACGACGTCGCCGTTGATCGGGCTCAGCGAGTCGAAGGTCTGCCTGGCGCCTGCCGGCGGAGCCGGTCGGTGGCGTCGGAGATGGTCATCGTGCGCTCCTGATGAGGTCGGCCGCCTTCTCGGCGACCATGATGGTCGGGGCGTTGGTGTTGCCGCGCGGCACGGCCGGCATGACCGAGGCGTCGACGACGCGCAGCCCCTCGACGCCGCGCACCCGCAGCTCGGGTCGACGACGGCGTCCTCGGCCGGCCGCCCATGGCGCAGGTCGAGGTCGGGTGGAACGTGGTCTGGGTGTAGCGTGCGGATGTGCTCGACCAGGTCGTCGTCGGACGGCGTCGTCGTCGAGCTCGAACGGCCGGTCGATCATCGCCGACATCGGGCCCTGCTGGGTGATCTCGATGATCCGCCGGCACCCGGCGAGCTGGCGTCGAGGTCGGTCTGGTCGTCGAAGTAGGCGGCCTCGATCTCGGGGTGCCACGTCGGGTCGGCCGAGCGCAGCCGCACCGAGCCGCGGCTGCCGTGCCGACGAGCGTCGCGAGCACCGTGACCATCCGGCTGGTGCGGCTCGACCATGCCGTCGCCGTACAGCCCGGTCGGCAGCACGTGCGCCTGCATGTCGGGCGCGGGCAGGCCCTCGCGCGTCGACCAGAAGCCGCCGGTCTCGGCGACGTTGGAGGTCAGCGGGCCCTGTCTTGCGGGTCTTCCAGCGCAGGAAGTTGCCGCAGGGTGTTGAGGTCGGCGAGGTCGGTGGTGCCCTTGGTGTGCCACATCATCGGCGTGTAGGGGTGGTCCTGCATGCCCTGCCCGACGCCGGCGAGCTCGACCTTGGCGCTGACGCCGTGCTCGGCGCAGGTGCGAGCCGGGGCCGACGCCGATGAGCATCAGCAGCTGCGGGCGAGTTGATGGCGCCGCCGCTGAGCAGCACCTCGCGGCGCGCGTGCGACCGTGTGCTCGCGGCCGCCCTGACGGAAGGTCACGCCGGTCGCGCGGTCGCCGTCGAGCTCGACGCGGGCGGCCAGCGCCCCGGTGGCGACGGTCAGGTTGGGCCGGCCCATCGCCGGCTTGAGGTAGGCCTCGTAGGTCGACCAGCGCTGGCCGCCCTTGCACGTCACCTGGTACGACGCCGGCGCCCTCCTGCTCGGCGCCGTTGAAGTCGTCGCTGCGCTTGAGGCCCGGCGGCGACGGCGCTCTCGACCCACGCGGTCGACAGCTCGTGGGTGTAGCGGCGGTCCTCGACCACCAGCGGGCCGTCGGTGCCGTGGTAGCGGCCGGACAGCCGGGTGTTGGCCTCGGCCTTCACGAAGTACGGCAGGACGTCGTCGAAGCCCCAGCCGTCGGCGCCGAACACGTCGCGCCAGGCGTCGTAGTCGACGGCGTTGCCGCGGATGTAGATCATCGCGTTCATCGCCGAGCACCCGCCGAGCGCCTTCATGCGGGGCCAGCTCATCCGGCGCCCGCTCAGCTGCTTCTGCTCGGTGGTCGTGTAGTCCCAGTCCCACTTGGTCTTGACCAGGCCGACGAACCCCGCCGGGATGTTGACCTCGTCGATGTCCGGCGCACCGCCGGCCTCGAGCAGGAGCACGGTCGTCGCCGGGTCCTCGGTGAGCCTCGCGGCCAGCACCGCCCCCGCGCTCCCGGCTCCGACGATGACGTAGTCGTAGGTGTCCTCGCTCACACGCGAAACCTACTCCGCGGTACGCAACACCGGCAGGGCCTGTCCGCGGGCTGCTACTGCTTCGGGTCCTCCGACGCCGCCTGCTCGCGCAGCTGGCGCGCCGGCCGCCAGGCCGCGAGCGGGCCGCTGGTCGCGCTTGGGGTCGACGGGTCGTAGAGGCCCTGCTCGGCGGCCTTCTCGACGTTCTTGAGCCGCTTGGTGAGGCTGAAGCCGAGCACCACGACGGCCGGCGATCAGCAGCCCGAAGATCGCGAACGCCGTCCAGCCCGCGACGACGTCCTCGTCGGCGGGTGCCTTCGTCGCCAGCACGGCCAGGGAGGAGAGCAGGGCGGTCATGGGTCCAGTGTCCCTCAGGGCTGGTCGATGCCCGCGAACAGGTCGTCCTCGGGGTGCTCGTGCGTGGGGTGGCTGTCGACGTGGCTGGTGACGAGCTCGAAGTCCTCGGTCGGCCAGATCGTCGCCTGCAGCTCACGCGGGATGGCGAACCAGAACCCGTCGGGGTCGATCTGGGTGGCGTGGGCGAGCAGCGCCTGGTCGCGCACCCCGAAGAAGTCCGAGCACGGCACCTTGGTGGTCACGCGCGCCTCCCACTCCGGCTCGTCCTTCCAGTCGGCCAGGCGCTCGGCCCAGGGCGACTCGAGGCCGTGCTCGACCATCGCGTCGTGGATCGCCTGGATCCGCGCCT
Organism: uncultured Actinomycetota bacterium; assembly: GCA_963830575.1. GTDB lineage: Bacteria > Actinomycetota > Actinomycetes > Propionibacteriales > Nocardioidaceae > Nocardioides. The sequence goes on along the minus strand of CAWHNR010000034.1, from coordinate 11,492 downwards.
TGTTGAACGAGTGGTGGTAGTAGAGCTTGAGCACCTGCCACGGCTCGCCGGCGTCGGGGAACCGCTCGGGGTCGGCGGCGGCCTCGAACGCCGCGACGCTCACCTCGTGGCACCGCATGTGGTCGGGGTGCGGGTAGCCACCGCGCTCGTCGTAGGTCGTCATCACGTGCGGACGGAACGAGCGGATCAGGCGCACGAGCCGCTCGGTCGACTCCTCGAGCGGGACCAGCGCGAAGCACCCCTCCGGCAGCGGCGGCTTGGGGTCGCCCTCGGGCCACCCCGAGTCGACGAACCCCAGCCAGTCCTGGGTGACCCCCAGGATGTCGCGTGCCCGCTCCATCTCCTGGCGCCGGATCTCGGTGATGTTCTCGAGCACGTCGGGCCGGTCCATCTTCGGGTTGAGGATCGACCCGCGCTCGCCGCCGGTGCAGGTGACGACGTGGACGTCGACGCCCTGGCTGGCGTACATCGCGGTGGAGGCCGCCCCCTTGCTCGACTCGTCGTCGGGGTGGGCGTGCACGTGCATGAGCCGGAAGCCCGCGCGGGGCCCCGTCCGGGGGTCTGGCATGCCCCGAGTCTAGGAGGCGTCGAGTCGCTCGCGGAGGCCGGACACCATGCCTGCGACCGTGAGGGCGTCGAACAGCTCGCCGAGGGTGTCGGCCACCCACGGGCGCTTGAGCGGCGCGAGCCGGAGGCGCAGGTGCACCCGGGTGCGGTCGTCGCCGACGGCGGCGAGCGCGATGGTCCAGGTGAGCCGGGTGGCCCCGCGCTGGGACCAGTAGACGATCGTGCGCAACGGCTCGATGGTCACGACCTCGAAGGTCTCGCGGGCACCGCCCCAGTCGGGCACCACGTCACCGACCGCGAGCCCCTGCCAGCGCGCCTCGACCCGTCGGGTCGCCCGGCGCCCGCGCGGCACGAACCGCTCGACCCGCCGCGGCAGGTACCAGCCGGCGCGGGACTTCCCGAGCTGGACCAGCCAGGGCCACACGACGTCCGGCGGCGCGGCCAGGGTGAAGGCCCGGTCCATGACGGAGTCGGGACGGGCGACGACGTCGTCACCCGGGAGCCGCACCGTGCGTTCGGCATTGGTCGGACGCACCGCGGCGAACGCTCCGCGGTGCTCGATCCAGCCGGCGACCCGGCGGCTCCAGGTAGCCATCAGCCACGAGCCTACGATGGCCGGGGTGACCACCGACCTCGCCGAGCGCTACGGCGCCCCGGCGCCCTGGCGCCGCCGGGCCCTGGTCGCCTCCTCCGTCGTGGTGGTCGTGCTGTTCGCGGCGTGGCTGGCCTGGACGGTCTGGGAGCAGTCCCGCCCCCTCGTGGCCTCGGGCGAGCTCACCTTCGAGGTCGTCGACGACGGCACCGCCGTCGCGCGCTTCCGGGTCGAGCTGCGTGCCGACGACGTCGAGGCGACCTGCACGCTCAAGGCCTACGCCGCGGACCACACCCTGGTCGGCACCGTCGCGTTCGGCGTCGAGCCGGGCGCCACGCGCGTGGAGCAGGCGGTGGCCACCGAGCGCCGCGCGACGTCCGTCGAGCTCGTCGGTTGCACCGCTCCGGGCCAGAACCGGCCTCGCTGACGCACGGTGTTGCTAGGCTCGGTCCTTCGGTCGTCACGCTGGGCCTTCCGCTCGCGACGCACCGACCCGCTCTGATCCACCATCGCTTCAACCTGTAGGAGTACCCATGACCCAGTCGACCGAGTCCGGCACCATCTGGCTGACGTCGTCGGCCCACGAGCAGCTGAAGGCCGAGCTCGAGAACCTCAAGGGCCCCGTGCGCGAGGAGATCGTGGCCCGCATCAGCGAGGCGCGCGACGAGGGCGACCTCAAGGAGAACGGCGGCTACCACGCCGCCCGCGAGGAGCAGGGCAAGAACGAGGGCAACATCCGCCTCCTCGAGGACACCCTGCTCAAGGCCGTCTCCGACCCCGCCGAGGACGACGGCGTCGTCACCGTCGGCAAGGTCGTCACCATCCGGTACCAGGGCGACGACGACACCGAGACGTTCCTCCTCGGCGCCCGCGAGAACGAGGACTACGTCGACGTCACCGTCTACTCGCCGCAGGCCCCGCTCGGCGAGGCGCTCCTCGGCGCGACCAAGGGCGACACCGTCGGCGTTCGAGGCCCCGAACGGCAAGACGCTCCAGGTCGACGTCATCGACGCCGTGCCGTACCAGGCCTGACGGGCCGCGCGCGGGGCTCACTCGCCGCCGTAGGGCACGCCGAGCGCCGTGAGCCGCTCGCGGCCGCCGTCGAGGGCGGTCAGCACCCAGGCGCCGTCGGGCGTCAGGGTGAAGGTGTGCTCGTAGTGGGCCGCCCACGACCCGTCGGTGGTCACCACCGTCCAGTCGTCCTCGAGCACGTCGGTCTCGCGCCGTGCCGAGGGTGATCATGGGCTCGACGGCGAGGGCGAGCCCGCGCACCAGCCTCGGCCCGCGGCCGGGCGCGCCCAGGTTGGGCACGTCGGGCGGCTGGTGCATCTCGGAGCCGATGCCGTGCCCGGTGTAGTCGGGGACGATCCCGAACTCGCCGTGCGCCCGCACGTGGGTCTCGACCGCGTGCGAGATGTCGGTGACCCGGCCCCCGAGCCGGGCGGCGGCGATGCCGGCCCACATCGAGCCCTCGGTGACCGCCATCAGGGCCGCGACGTCGTCCGGGACCTCGCCCAGGGCCACCGAGACCGCGGCGTCGCCGTGCCAGCCGTCGACGATGGCACCGCAGTCGATCGAGACCAGGTCTCCCTCGGCGAGCACCCGCGCGCCGGGGACGCCGTGCACGACCTCGTCGTTGACCGACACGCAGATCGAGCCCGTGAAGCCCTGGTAGCCGAGGAACGACGGCGTGGCGCCGAGCTGGCGGATGTGCGCCTCGGCCACCGCGTCGAGCTCACCGGTGGTGGTCCCGGGGCGGGCAGCGTCGCGCAGCAGCTCGAGCGTCCGGCCGACCACCAGGCCGGCGCGACGCATGCCGTCGACCTGCTCGGGCGTCTTGATCTCGACCCCCGGGTGACGCCAGGTCATCCCACGGCTCCCGCAGGAGGCGTCCGAGACCCCGGCACGACGTTCAGCACGACCTCGCGGGCCCGGTACCGATCAGGACTGCGGCCAGACGTCGAGCGCGGTGAAGATGCGCGTGGTGACCTCGTCGACCGCGCCCATGCCGTCGACCTCGACGAGGATCCCGCGCTCGCGGTAGAGGTCGATCAGCGGCTCGGTCTGCTCCGCGTAGACCTCCTGCCGGCGCCGGATGACCTCCTCGGTGTCGTCGGCGCGTCCCTCGGTCTGCGCGCGCTGCAGCAGCCGGGCGACGAGGACGTCGGCGTCGACGGTGAGGACGACCGCCGCGTCGAGCTTGTGACCGGTGAAGGTCGACCATGCCGTCGAGCTCCTCGACCTGGGCCGGCGTGCGCGGGTAGCCGTCGAGCAGGAAGCCGGGCGCCGCGTCGGGCTCGTCGATCCGGTTGCGGACCATCTTGTTGGTGATCTCGTCGGGGACGTAGTCACCGGCATCCATGTACCGCTTCGCCTCGAGCCCGAGCTCGGTGCCCTGCGAGACGTTCGCCCGGAAGATGTCGCCGGTCGAGATCGCCGGGATGCCGAAGTGCTCGGCCACCGTGGATGCCTGGGTCCCCTTGCCCGCGCCGGGGGGTCCCATGAGAATGAGGCGCATTAACGGAGGAATCCTTCGTAGTTGCGCTGCTGGAGCTGGCTCTCGATCTGCTTCACCGTGTCGAGTGCGACGCCCACCATGATGAGGATCGAGGTGCCGCCGAACGGGAAGTTCTGGTTCGCGTTGATCAGCACGAGGGCGATCAGCGGGATCAGCGAGATCAGGCCGAGGTAGATGGCACCGGGCAGCGTGATGCGGGACAGGACGTAGGACAGGTAGTCCTCGGTCGGCTTGCCCGCCCGGATCCCGGGGATGAAGCCGCCGTACTTCTTCATGTTGTCGGCCACCTCTTGCGGGTTGAAGGTGATCGAGACGTAGAAGTAGGTGAAGAAGATGATGAGGCCGAAGTACGTCGCCATGTACAGCGGGTGGTCACCGCGCACGAAGTGCTCGCTGATCCAGCCGACCCAGCCTGCGGGGTTGGCGTTGTTCTGGTTGAACTGCACCGCCATCGCCGGGAGGTAGAGCAGCGAGGAGGCGAAGATGACCGGGATGATGCCGGCCTGGTTGACCTTGAGCGGGATGTAGGTCGAGCTGCCGCCGAACATCTTGCGACCGACCATCCGTCGGGCGTACTGGACCGGGATCCGGCGCTGGGCCTGCTCGATGAAGATGACGGCCGCGACGATGACCATGCCGACCAGGATCACGATGGCGAAGGTCCACCAGCCCTGGGTCTTGCCGACCTGCCACAGGGCCGTCGGGAACGTCGCGACGACCTGGGTGAAGATGAGGATGGACATCCCGTTGCCGACGCCACGCTCGGTGATCTGCTCGCCGAGCCACATGATCACCGCGGTGCCGGCGGTCATGGTGACGACCATGACCAGGAACGTCGAGAGGTTGTTGTTGTGGAGCAGCGGCTCGCTGCAGTTGGTCAGCAGGTTGCCCGAGCGGGCCAGCGCCACGATGCCCGTGGCCTGCAGCACCGCGAGCCCCAGGGTCAGGTAGCGCGTGTACTGCGTGATCTTGGTCTGCCCCGACTGACCCTCCTTCTTCAGCGCCTCGAGCCGTGGGATGACCACGACGAGCAGCTGCAGGATGATGCTGGCGGTGATGTAGGGCATGATCCCGAGCGCGAAGATGGTCAGCTGCAGGAGCGCGCCACCCGAGAACAGGTTGATCAGGTTGTAGATGCCCTCGTTGTTGGCCTGGTCGCCGAGGCACTGCTGGACGTTGGCCACGTTGACGCCCGGGGCGGGGATCTGCGACCCGGCCCGGAAGATCACGATGATCATCAGGACGAACAGCAGCTTCTTGCGCAGGTCCGGGGTACGGAAGGCGTTCACGAACGCGGTGAGCACGGTGCCTCTTTCTCCAACCAGGAATTCACAGGCCTTGAGGCCTCGGAGAGCCTAACAGGCACGCGAGGGGCGCCCCTACGAGAGGGACGCCCCTGCGCGAGCCGTAAGAACTTCGACTACGACACGGTGACCGAGCCGCCGGCGGCCTCGATCTTCTCCTTGGCCGAGGCCGAGAAGGCGTTCGCGGTGACCGCGACCTTGACCGAGAGGTCGCCCTGGCCGAGCACCTTGACCGGCTGGCCCTTGCGGACCGCGCCACGCTCGACGAGGGAGTCGACGGTGATCTCGCCGCCCTCGGGGTACAGCTTGCCGATCTTGTCGAGGTTGACGACCTGGAACTCGACCTTGAAGGGGTTCTTGAAGCCCTTCAGCTTGGGCAGGCGCATGTGGATGGGCATCTGGCCACCCTCGAACGCCGACGGGACCTGGTAGCGGGCCTTGGTGCCCTTGGTACCGCGGCCCGAGGTCTTGCCCTTGGAGCCCTCACCGCGACCGACGCGGGTCTTGGCCTTCTTCGCGCCCTTCGCGGGGTGCAGGTGGTGCAGCTTGAGCGTCATGTCACTCGACCTCCTCGACCGTCACCAGGTGACGGACGGTGTGGACCATGCCGCGGATCTCCGGGCGGTCCTCCTTGACGACCACGTCACCGATGCGCTTGAGGCCCAGCGAGCGAACGGTCTCGCGCTGGTTCTGCTTGCACCCGATGGTGGACCTGTGCTGCTGGATCTTGAGCTGGGCCATCACGCACCCGCTCCGGCGACGAGGGCCTCGGCCGCCTCGCGCTTGCCCTCGGCCTGGGCCTTGAGCAGGGCCGCGGGGGCCACGTGCTCGACCGGCAGGCCGCGGCGCGCCGCGACGGTCTCGGGCATCTCCAGCATGCGGAGGGCCTCGACCGTGGCGTGCACGATGTTGATCTGGTTCGACGAGCCGAGCGACTTGCTCAGGACGTCGTGGATGCCGGCGCACTCGAGCACGGCGCGCACCGGGCCACCGGCGATGACGCCGGTACCGGGCGAGGCCGGGCGCAGGAACACGACGCCGGCGGCCTTCTCACCCTGCACCGGGTGCGGGATCGTGCCCTGGATGCGGGGGACCCGGAAGAACGCCTTCTTGGCCTCCTCGACACCCTTGGCGATCGCCGCGGGCACCTCCTTGGCCTTGCCGTAGCCGACGCCGACCATGCCGTCACCGTCACCGACGATCACGAGGGCGGTGAAGCTGAAGCGACGACCACCCTTGACGACCTTGGCGACACGGTTGATCGCGACGACGCGCTCGAGGTACTGGCTCTTCTCGGCACCCTGGCCACGACCGTCGCGGCCACGGCCGCCCTGACGGTCGCCGCCACCGCGCTGTCCGCGCTGCGGTCCACTCATGAGTTATTGCTCCCTTGGAAATTCAATGCGATCGATGGGTCGCTGGCGTCAGAACGAGAGCCCGCCGGAGCGGGCCCCGTCAGCCAGGGCCGCGATCCGGCCGTGGTACTTGTTGCCGGCGCGGTCGAAGACCACGGCCTCGACGCCCTGGGCCTTGGCGCGCTCGGCCACGAGCTCACCGACCCGGGTCGCCTTGGAGGTCTTGTCGCCGTCGTGGGACCGCAGGTCCGCCTCCATCGTGGAGGCGTGCGCCAGGGTCTTGCCGACCAGGTCGTCGACGACCTGGACGGAGATGTGCTTGCTGCTGCGGGTCACGACCAGACGGGGCCGCTCAGCGGTGCCCGAGATGTTCTTGCGACCGCGCATCTGGCGACGCAGGCGCGACCGGAGCCGCGCGGACGCGTGCTTCTTGTGCTGCAGAGAGATAGCCATGGACTACTTACCAGCCTTTCCGACCTTGCGGCGGACCTGCTCGCCGGCGTACCGGACGCCCTTGCCCTTGTAGGGCTCGGGCTTGCGCAGCTTGCGGATGTTGGCGGCGGTCTCACCGACGAGCTGCTTGTCGATGCCGACCACGCCGAGCCTGGTCGGGCCGTCGACGGTGAAGGTGATGCCCTCCGGCGCGTCGAAGATGATGGAGTGGGAGTACCCGAGCTGGAACTCCAGCTGGGTCGGGCCCTTGGACAGGACGCGGTACCCGACGCCCACGATCTCGAGCTTCTTCTCGTAGCCGTCGGTGACCCCGACGACCATGTTGTTGATGAGGGTGCGGCTCAGTCCGTGCAGCGACTTGCTGATGCGGTGCTCGTCGGGACGCTTGACGTCGAGGACGCCGTCGTTCCGCTCGACCGTGATCGGCTCGGCCACGGTGTGGCTCAGGGTGCCCTTGGGGCCCTTGACCGTCACCAGCTGGCCCTCGATCGCCACGTCGACACCGGACGGGACCGCGACGGGGAGCTTGCCAATACGCGACATGCTGTTCGTTCTCCTTGTCTCGGTCTCGGTTACCAGACGTAGGCGAGGACTTCTCCGCCCACGCCCTTCTGGTTCGCCTGGCGGTCGGTGAGCAGGCCCTGGCTCGTCGAGATGATCGCGACGCCGAGGCCGCCGAGCACCTTGGGCAGGCCGGTGTGCTTGGCGTAGACCCGCAGGCCGGGCTTGCTGATACGGCGCAGGCCGGCGAGCGAGCGCTCACGGTTGCGGCCGTACTTCAGGGTCAGGGTCAGGGTCTGGCCCGGGCCCTCGTTGTCGGTCACGTCGAAGGCCGCGATGTAGCCCTCCTGCTTGAGGATCTCGGCCACGCCCTGCTTCAGCTTGCTGTAGGGCATGGCGACCTCGTCGTGGTACGCCTGGTTGGCGTTGCGCAGACGCGTCAGCATGTCTGCGATCGGGTCAGTCATCGTCATGAAGGTTGTTCTCTCTCTTCTGTGGTTTCCGCCCCGGGGGACGGACCTTCAGCGGTTGTGGATGCTGGAGTTCACCAGGAGGACTTGGTCACGCCGGGCAGCTCGCCGCGGTGGGCCATCTCGCGCAGGCAGATGCGGCACAGGCCGAACTTGCGGTAGACGGCCTTCGGGCGGCCGCAGCGCTGGCAGCGGGTGTAGCCGCGGACGGCGAACTTGGGCTTGCGGGCGGCCTTGACCTTGAGCGCGGTCTTCGCCATGTCAGTTCTCCTTGAAGGGGAAACCGAGCTGCTTGAGCAGCGCGCGTCCCTGGTCGTTGGTCGTCGCGGTGGTCACGATGGTGATGTCCATGCCCCGCTGGCGGTCGACCCGGTCCTGGTCGATCTCGTGGAACATGACCTGCTCGGTCAGGCCGAAGGTGTAGTTGCCGTTGCCGTCGAACTGGCCGGGGTTCAGCCCGCGGAAGTCGCGGATGCGCGGCAGCGCGAGCGACAGCAGGCGGTCGAGGAACTCCCACATCCGGTCGCCGCGGAGCGTGACGTGGCAGCCGATCGGCATGCCCTCGCGCAGCTTGAACTGGGCGATGGACTTGCGGGCCTTGGTCACGGCCGGCTTCTGGCCGGTGATCGCGGTGAGGTCCTTGATGGCGCCCTCGATCAGCTTGGAGTCGCGAGCAGCCTCGCCGACACCCATGTTGACCACGATCTTGACCAGGCCGGGGACCTGCATGACGTTGGCGATCTCGAACTCGCTGCGCAGCGCGGGGAGGATCTCCTCGCGGTAGCGGGTCTTGAGGCGCGGGGTGACCTTCTCCTCGGTCGCGGCCGTCTCGACGGTCTCGTCGATGGTCGTCTCGCTCATCTCAGATCTCCTTGCCGGTCTTGCGCGAGATGCGCACGCTGCGCGTGCCGAGGTAGGTCGAACCGTCGGGACGACGCTTGGTGACCTCCTCGCGGCGGAAACCGATGCGGGTCACGCCGCCGCCCTCGACCAGCATCACGTTGGACACGTGGATGGGGGCCTCGACGGTGATGATGCCGCCGGTGTTGCCGGCGCGGCCGCCCTGGTTGACGACCTTGGTGTGCCGCTTGACGCGGTTGACACCCTCGACGATCAGCCGGTTCTCCTCGCGGAGCACCTTGATGACCTTGCCCTCGGCGCCCTTGTCCTTGCCGGCGATCACCTTGACGGTGTCGCCCTTCTTGATGTTGATGGTGGGGACCTTGTCCGACTTCTTGGTCATCACAGCACCTCCGGGGCGAGCGAGATGATCTTCATGAACTTCTTCTCGCGCAGCTCGCGGCCCACGGGGCCGAAGATGCGCGTGCCGCGCGGCTCGCCGTCGGCCTTGAGGATCACCGCGGCGTTCTCGTCGAAGCGGATGTACGAACCGTCGGCCCGCCGGCGCTCCTTGACGGTGCGCACGATGACGGCCTTGACGACGTCACCCTTCTTGACGTTGCCGCCGGGGATCGCGTCCTTGACCGTGGCGACGATGACGTCGCCGATGCCGGCGTAGCGCCGACCCGAGCCACCGAGGACGCGGATGCAGAGGATCTCCTTCGCACCCGTGTTGTCGGCGACCTTGAGTCGCGACTCCTGCTGAATCACTGTTGTCTCCTTGTCGAGCTGGTTCTCGGCCCCTCAGCGGGGGCTGAGCCTTGCCGAACCGTGTCGGTTGATCTCGCCGTGGGGCGAGGGGTCACTTGGCCTTCTCGAGGATCTGGACGAGGCGCCAGCGCTTGGTGGCCGACAGCGGACGGGTCTCCATGATCAGGACCCGGTCGCCGGTGCCGCACTCGTTGTTCTCGTCGTGCGCCTTCAGGCGGCTGGTGCGACGCATGACCTTGCCGTAGAGCGCGTGCTTGACGCGGTCCTCGACCTCGACCACGACGGTCTTGTCCATCTTGTCGCTGACCACGAGGCCCTCGCGGGTCTTGCGCGTGTTGCGCTCGGTGGTGGCGTTGTTGTCGGTGGTCTCGCTCATGCGGTTGCCTCGTTGCTCGAGCCCGGGGCCACGCGGATGCCGAGCTCGCGCTCACGCACCACGGTGTAGATCCGGGCGATGTCCTTCTTGACCGTGCGGAGCCGGCCGTGGCTCTCCAGCTGGCCGGTGGCCGCCTGGAAGCGGAGGTTGAACAGCTCCTCCTTGGCCTCGCGCAGCTTCGACTCGAGGTCGATGTCGTTGAGCTCGTCGAGCTCGTGCGCCTTCAGGTCGCGGCTCATCAGAACTCACCGGCCTCTCGGGTGATGAAGCGGCACTTCATGGGCAGCTTGTGGATCGCGCGGCGCATCGCCTCGCGGGCGACGTCCTCGTCGACACCGGACAGCTCGAACATGACGCGGCCGGGCTTGACGTTGGCGATCCACCACTCGGGCGAGCCCTTGCCGGAGCCCATGCGGGTCTCGGCGGGCTTCTTGGTGAGCGGGCGGTCCGGGTAGATGTTGATCCAGACCTTGCCGCCACGCTTGATGTGACGGGTCATCGCGATACGGGCCGACTCGATCTGCCGGTTGGTCACGTAGTGACCCTCGATCGCCTGGATGCCGAAGTCGCCGAAGGCCAGCGTGGTGCCGCCCTTCGCCGCGCCGCGGCGGTTGGGGTGGTGCTGCTTGCGGTGCTTGACGCGCCGGGGCATCAACATGCCTCAGCCCTCCGTTCCGGAAGTCGTCTCCGCAGGAGCCGCGCCCTCGGCGCCACCCTCACGGTCGGCGCGGGTCGGGCGCGAGCCACGGCTCGGACGCTCGGCACCGCGCGGGGGACGGTTGCTGCCGCCGCGGCCGGGGACACCGGCGCGCGCTGCGGCCTGGGCCTGACGCTCGGCACGGGTGCCGGCGACCTCGCCCTTGTAGATCCAGACCTTCACGCCGATGCGGCCGAAGGTGGTCTTGGCCTCGTAGAAGCCGTAGTCGATGTCGGCACGCAGCGTGTGCAGCGGGACCCGACCCTCGCGGTAGAACTCGGTGCGCGACATCTCCGCGCCGTTGAGCCGGCCCGAGCACTGGATCCGGATGCCCTTGGCACCCGAGCGCATCGTGGTCTGCATGGCCTTGCGCATCGCGCGGCGGAACTGCACGCGGCCGGCGAGCTGCTCGGCGACGCCCTGGGCGACCAGCTGGGCGTCCATCTCGGGCGCCTTGACCTCGAGGATGTTCAGCTGGACCTGCTTGCCGGTCAGCTTCTCGAGCTCGCCGCGGATCCGGTCGGCCTCGGCGCCGCGGCGACCGATGACGATGCCGGGGCGTGCGGTGTGGATGTCGACCCGCACGCGGTCACGGGTGCGCTCGATCTCGACCTTGGAGATGCCGGCCCGCTCCATGCCCTTGGAGAGCAGCTTGCGGATGGCGACGTCCTCGCCCACGTAGGCCTTGTAGAGCTTGTCGGCGTACCAGCGCGACTTGTGGTCGGTGGAGATACCGAGGCGGAAGCCGTTGGGGTTGATCTTCTGGCCCATCAGGCACCCCTTCCGTTCGTGGTGGCCGCCGGCGTGACGACGATGGTGATGTGGCTGGTCCGCTTGTTGATGCGGGTCGCCCGGCCCTGGGCACGCGGGCGCCAGCGCTTCATCGTGGGGCCCTCGTCGACGCGGCACGCCGACACGACGAGGTCCGCGGCGTTGAGGCCCTCGGTGGTCTCGGCGTTGGCGATGGCGCTCTCGAGCACCTTGTAGACGGTCTCGGACGCCGACTGCGGCGCGAACTGCAGCAGCGCGAGCGCGTCGTCGACCGGGA
>CAWHNR010000033.1:0-63232 GCA_963830575.1 uncultured Actinomycetota bacterium | reverse complement strand
GAGCATCTACCCTCCCCGCTCTGTTGGCGCAGATCGCCTACTTAATCTGGCGGGCGATCGGCGTACCGCGCCGGCTGCTCGATCCAGAGCTATCGTGCAGTCGCGGACGGGTCGCCCGCCCGTCGGCGGCCCGACGCCAGCCCAGGGGAGTCCTTGTATGAGGCAGCTGATCGTCGGCCTGGTGGCCGCGCTCCTGGCGACAGGGGTGCTCGTGATCGCGTCCAGCTCGCCGGCTGCTGCCGTCTGCGGCAATCCGGACTACCCAGCCTGCCCGGCGACCTCCGTCGGTCTGACGGTCTCGCCGAAGGGTGACGGCCCGCAGATCCGGACGTTCACCGCCACGGTGAAGTCCGACGGTTCGACCGCCATGCCGCGGGGCCGGTTCGTCTTCCGCTTCAAGAAGGTCGGCGGCGGCGCTCAGTTCGCCACCCGCGCCGTCCCGGACAGTGGTCGTGTCGTGCTGACCCGCAACCTCACCAAGGGCACCTGGAAGGTCCGGGTCGGCTTCTCCGGCAAGGGCGTCTGGCAGGACGGGTTCAGCGGCACGCGCACGTTCACGGTCAAGCGCCCGAGTAGCTCACCCCCAGACGTTCTGCTGATCCACTCCCCGACCACCGGCTGGGCCGTGGATCGCTTGCCGAGGCGGGCTCGAGGGACAAGTGGCGGTCGGGCCAGTGGCGCCATTGACATGGGCCTTTACCTTTGGCCATGACCAAAGGAACTAGACACGTCAGGTCGTCAGCGCTCATCGCAGCCGGATGCTTCGTGCTCGGCTCGTCGGGCGGAGCGGTCGCTGCTGGCATGGTGACGAGCTACCAGATCAAGGACAACACCGTCGCATCGGTAGACGTGAAGGACGGCACCTTGCGGACCATCGACCTCACGGGCGCCGCCAGGGCCTCCCTTCGCGGCATGGACGGCCCTCAGGGTCCAGCAGGGCCGCCCGGACCCGGAACAGTGATCTCGCTGGACTTCGCGGATGACCCCGACGTGGAGCTGGGATCGTTCAACGGCCTCACCTTCATCGGCCGATGCAAGACAGAGTTCGTCGAGCACGGGTCCTACAACTCTTTCCGGGTCACCCCTCAACTGGTGATTCGACGTGCGGCCTCATCGCCTTACACCCAAGTGGTCGGTGTGACGAGCACCGACTCGGCGGGCCAGGAATCCTCCGACACGGTCGACCTCGACCTGGCAGCGGACACCGACGTCGTGCTGCTCTCGGCCTCGGCATCGGTGCAAGACGGGCCCAGCGACCAATTCGCCGTCTTGCAGGCCTCTGTGCTGGCCGAGGATCTCAGCGCGCGTCCCATCACACTGTCGGTGATCGCCGACGCCTTTGGACCTGGATACGACCACAATTGTCGGGTGGCAGGTACCGCACTGAGGGCGCCGTAAGTTCCGAGCCAACTTTCACGCCTAACGCTGTGAGGACGGCAGTGCTCCGCCCCGAGGAGTGCGCGACTACCTCGACTGCGCCCGGCTCTACCGGACGACAGAAGCCCCGACCGCATGAGTTCGAGGTCTTCTGCTGTTCGTCAGGCAGGTGTCACCTGAGTGAGGCGAAGAACGGAACGGTCGGACTGTGCCTCAGGAGGCCGCGATCAGGCCGACGGCGAGGGCGCACAGGCCCAGTCCGACGGCCTGGGCGGGGTGGACGCGCTCGCGGAGCAGGCCGGCGGCCAGCAGGACGGTGAAGGCCGGGTAGAGCGAGGTGATGACGGCGGCCACGGTGAGGTAGCCGGTGTGGGTGGCGACGAGGAACAGCCCGGTCGCCGTCGCGCCCAGGAGCCCGCAGGCCAGGCCCAGGAAGGCCGCCGGCTCGCGCGGGGCCCACGGGTGGCGCAGCGCCACGGCGACGGCGAGGATGACCGCGACGCCCACGAGCTGGTTGAAGGCCAGGGGCAGGAACCCGGACTCCTCGGGAATCTGCCCCAGGGCCGCGAACAGGACGCCGAACCCGGCGCCCGCGAGGACCCCGTCGACCAGGCCGGACGCCGTGACGCCGGCTGTGTCACCGGCCGCGCCGTCGTCCTCGAGGCCGCTGGCCGGCTCGCGCGCGACCAGCCAGATGGCGGGAAGCGCGGCCACGATGCCCAGCCAGGCGAGCACGGCCGGCCGCTCGCCCGTCGCGACGCCGACCACGACGGGCACCAGTGCGGCACCGACGCCCGAGACCGGGGCGACCACGCCCATCCGCCCCGCCGCGAGGCCGCGGTAGAGGAACACGGTGCCCGTGCCGTTGCCGACCCCGGCGAGAGCAGCCCAGAGCCAGTCGGCCCCGGTGGGGTCGCCGTCGACGACCAGGCCGAGGAGGAGGGCCGAGGCCGCGCCGCCCGCCAGGGCCATGAACGCGATGACCCACGGGCTCACCCGCCGCGAGGCGACGCCGCCGACGAAGTCCGACAGCCCGTAGGCCAGCGCGGCACCGAGGGAGAGCAGGACGGCCACGGGGAGATCCTGCCCCGGGTCGTGCCGGGGCACGGCAACGGCCCCGGACCGAGGTCCGGGGCCGTCGTCAGGCTGTGTGGGGGAGGGTGCCGGTCAGCGCTCCTCGGGGGAGGCGCTGTTCGGCGTGGTGGAGAGCTTGTGCGTCTCGTCGATCACCGTGACGGCGATCTCCTTCAGCTTGTCGCCGTGCTCGCGAGCGTGGTGCGCGCAGAACAGCAGCTCGCCGCCGGTCTGCAGCTCGACACGGAGGTAGGCCTGGGCGCCGCAGCGGTCGCAGCGGTCCTCTGCAGTCAGGGGGGCGCTGGGGGCAGTTGCAGTCGTCATGTCTGGCCTCTTCTCTATCTCAGTCGGTGCCGTGTCCAACGTAGCCAGGGTTCCCAAGATTCCCGCGGTTTCGTGGTGCACGCCACGCGATCAGATCACGCGATGTCTTGCTCGAGTGGACCATTTCTCGTGACCGGACCACATCGTCCGTTCGGGTTGAGTATCGGTCACGCGGGCGGTTCGGTTGAGTTGTCGGGCTGAGCGTGTCCACATCGTGACTCCACAGCGGCAGGCGTGCCTGCACCGGCGTCCGGCGTGTCGCTAGTAGATTCGTGGCAGCCGGTCCCTCCGGATCGGTGCTCGTCCTGCAGGGAGTCCCGAGATCGCCGACAACACCTACAACGCCGCCCACCTCCTCGTCCTGGAGGGACTCGAGGCGGTGCGCAAGCGCCCCGGCATGTACATCGGCTCGACCGACACCCGCGGCCTCATGCACTGCCTGTGGGAGATCATCGACAACGGCGTCGACGAGGCCCTCGCCGGCGCCGCCCGCCGCGTCGAGGTCACCCTGCACCCCGACGGGTCGGCCGAGGTGCACGACGACGGCCGCGGCATCCCCACCGACAAGGAGCCCAAGACGGGCCTCCCGGGCGTCGAGGTCGTCGCCACCAAGCTCCACGCCGGCGGCAAGTTCGGCGGCGGCTCCTACGTCGCCACCGGTGGCCTCCACGGCGTCGGCCTGTCGGTGGTCAACGCGCTGGCCTCGCGCATGGACATCGACGTCGACCGCTCCCCGAGCTCCCAGGGCATCAGCTTCCAGCACGGGGTGGCCGGGGTCTTCGACGGCGAGGGTCCCGACGCCGCGTTCACCCCGCAGAGCGGGCTGACCCGCAAGGGCAAGCGCGTGGCCAAGGGCGCTACCGGTACCCGCATCCGGTTCTGGCCCGACCGCCGCATCTTCACCAAGGACGCCCGGTTCGAGCTCGAGGGCCTCATCGGCCGCGCCCGCCAGACGTCGTTCATCGTGCCCGGCCTCGAGCTCGTCATCCGCGACCTGAGCGGCGAGCACCCCACCGAGGAGAAGTTCCGCCACGACGGCGGCATCGCCGAGTTCACCGAGTTCCTCGCCAAGGACCCGCCGGTCACCGAGATCCTGCGCATCCAGGGCACGGGCTCGTTCACCGAGACCGTGCCGATGCTCGACGACCAGGGCCACATGACCCCCCAGGACGTCGACCGCGAGCTCGGCGTCGACATCGCGATCCGCTGGGGCACCGGCTACGACACCGAGGTCCGGTCGTTCGTGAACGTCATCGCCACCCCCAAGGGAGGCACGCACGTCTCGGGCTTCGAGGCCGCCCTCGTGAAGCCGTTCAACGACGCGATGCGTGCCGCCAAGGTGCTCAAGGTCAACGACGCCGACGTCCTCAAGGAGGACATCCTGGAGGGGATGACCGGCGTGGTCACCGTGCGCCAGGCCGAGCCGCAGTTCGAGGGCCAGACCAAGGAGATCCTGGGCACCCCGGCCGTCCGCTCCGAGGTGCGCAAGATCGTCGCCCGCGAGCTGAGCGCCTTCCTCACCTCCACCAAGGCGGCCGACAAGCGGCAGTCGCGGCCGCTGATGGACAAGGTGCTCGGCGCCTCCAAGACCCGGATCGCCGCCCGCCAGCACAAGGAGACCCAGCGTCGCAAGAACGCGCTCGAGTCCTCCTCGCTGCCCTCGAAGCTGGCCGACTGCCGCTCCAGCGACAACGACCGCACCGAGCTGTTCATCGTCGAGGGTGACTCCGCGCTGGGCACCGCCAAGCTCGCGCGCAACTCGGAGTTCCAGGCGCTGCTGCCCATCCGCGGCAAGATCCTCAACGTCCAGAAGGCCTCGGTCGGCGACATGCTGAAGAACACCGAGTGCGCCTCGATCATCCAGGTCGTCGGCGCGGGGTCGGGTCGCACCTTCGAGATCGACGCCGCCCGCTACGGCCGCATCATCTTCATGGCGGACGCCGACTCCGACGGCGCCCACATCCGCTGCCTGCTGGCCACGCTCTTCTTCAAGTACATGCCCGACCTCATCACCACGGGCCGGGTGTACACCGCCGTCCCGCCGCTGCACCGCATCGAGATCTCCAACCCGCGCAAGGGGCAGGAGAAGTACGTCTACACCTACTCCGACGACGAGCTGCAGCGGCGCCTGGCCGAGCTGAAGAAGAAGAACGTCCGCTGGAAGGACCCGGTGCAGCGCTACAAGGGCCTCGGCGAGATGGACGCCGACCAGCTGGCCGAGACCACCATGGACCCGCGCCACCGCACGCTGCGCCGCCTCACCGTCGACGACGCCGAGGTCGCCGCGTCGGTCTTCGAGCTGCTCATGGGCTCCGACGTCGCCCCGCGCAAGGACTTCATCGTGCAGGGCGCCTACGAGGTCGACCTCGAGTCGCTCGACGCCTAGCCGTCGCGGCGCGCGGCGGGCCTAACCTCGGGGCCGCTGGTGCGTTGTCAGGGCATGCGCGTACGTCGTCTTCTCGGGACCGCGGCGGGGCTGGTCCTCGCCGTGTCGGCCGCAGCGGGAGCCCAGGCCGGGGGGCACCACGCCCCGGCGCGCGACCCGATCGACTTCCCCGACACCGACGTGCTGGTGGGCGGCTGCCTCGAGCTGACCCCGCACGCGGTGGCGGTGACGGACAAGACGGTGCGGCTCGACGTCCGGGTGGTGCTCGACGGTGCCTCGCGGACCGAGGCCACCGCCGCGGTCGCCGGCATGCGGAGGGCCTACAACCCGCTCGGCATCCAGGTCGACGCCGAGCTCGACGTCGCCGAGCTGCACGGCCGCGACGCCGCCGGCCTGCTGGCCCAGGCCAAGGACCTCTACGGCGGCAAGCGGCCGGCCGGCGCCGACGTCGTGTACGTGATGACCGACAAGGACATCGTCGACGGCGCCGCCACCGGCGGGAACCTCGTCGGCCTGGCCGACTGCATCGGCGGCATCCGCTACCCGCGGCACGCGTTCGCGGTGGGCGAGGTCGGCGCGGTGTCGGCCCCCGGCATGGCGCAGGCGACCGCACGCACCATGGGTCACGAGATCGGGCACCTGCTGGGCGCCCAGCACCACTACGCCGGCCCGGAGGGGCTCCTCGGCGGCGACGTCACGACGCCGCTCACCCTGATGGGGCCGACGATCGAGATGGTCGCGCTGCGGTTCTCGACCCTGGAGGGCCTCGTGGTGCGCGGCCACGCCCAGAAATACGCCTAGAAGTACGCCTAGAACTTCTGGTCGAGCAGGCCGGAGTCGACGTCGTAGAGGAACCCGCCGACCCGGACGCCGGCGGGCACGAGCGGGTGCTCGCGCACGGCCCGGACGTCGGCCTCCAGCCCGGCGATCTGGTCGGTGGTGATGGGCAGCTCGATGTCGCCGGCCGGCCGCCCGGCGTGCTCCTCGAGGGCGGCGCGCATCTGGTCCTCGGTGTTCGAGGCGACGGCGCAGCGGGTGTGGGGCACGATCAGGATCCGGTCGACGTTGAGCAGGTGCACCGCGATCACCAGGGCCTCGAGGGTCGGCGTCGTGACCCGGCCCCCGGGGTTGCGCAGGATCTTCGCGTCCCCGAGCTCGAGCCCGACCATCTCGAGGGGCTTGATGCGTGAGTCCATGCACGTCACGACGGCGACGCCCGCATGGGCGATGCCGTCGAAGCCGGCCGAGTCGAACTCGGCGGCGAAGACACGGTTGGCGGCCAGGATGTCGTCGAAGTCGCTCACGACGCCGAAGGCTAGCGGCTCAGCCGCCGGGTCGGAGGAGCTGTCCCACGCCGACGCCACGGGTGGGGGCGCCGCGGAACAGGGCCAGGGCCGCACCGGCGGCGACGAGCGCGACCACCGCCGCTCCCTCGAAGACCGCCTGCTCCTGCAGCACCCCGAGGGCGCGGACGCCGAGCGAGGGGTCGGCGTCGCGGGCGTCGTAGAGCTGGCGCAGGCCCCACGTGGTGAGCACCGAGATGCCGACGAGCATGCCGACCATGCGGGCGACCACCACGAGGGCGCTGGCGACGCCGTGGGTGTCGTCGCGCGTGGTGGCGAGCATCGCGGCGTTGACCGGGGCCAGGGCCAGCCCGAAACCGAGGCCGCCCAGCACGAGCGGCAGGTTGGAGCCGAAGCCCTCGAGCGAGGTCTTGTCCCACTGGGCCATCAGCCAGAAGGACGCCGACGCCGCGACCATGCCTGCGGCGGTGATGACGCCCGCCGGCAGGTACCGCACGAGGACACCGCCCGCGACCGCGCCGATCGGCAGCGCGACCAGGAAGCGCAGCAGCACCAGGGCGGCGTCGAGCTGCGAGTCCTGGTAGACGGTGGTGCGCGCGAACAGCGGGATGTCGACCAGGGCGGCGATCAGCGACCAGCCGACGAGCAGGCTGACCACCAGCGACCCCCACGCCGGCACGGCGCGCAGCGTGCCCGCCGGCACGAGCCGCTCGACGCCGTCGGCAGGCGGTCGTCGCAGGTGGACGACGAGCGCGACGAGCGCGACCAGCGACCCCACCAGGAACCACGGACCCTGCGCGGAGAACACCGAGACCTCCGGGTCGGCGGTGGCGAACGCCAGGACCACGCCACCGAGGACGACGGCCAGGTAGGCCGCGCCGACGACGTCGACGCCCGCCAACGTGCGGCCCCACGACCGGACGTCGACCAGCGGACGCCGCGCGAAGACGCACCGCAGGCAGAAGACGGCGAACGCGCCGATGGTCACGAGGCCCACGGGCCAGAGCCACCGGCCCCCGCCCGAGGTCACGGGGACGAAGATCTCGCCGTAGGTCAGGTCGGTGTAGAGCGAGCGGGGAGGGTTCACCACGAGGGCCGCGCCGACCAGCGCCACCACGAGGGCCAGCCCACCGAGGAGGTCGGGGAGCCCCTCTCGCCGTCCGCGGGCCGGCACGTCGCGCTCGGCGGTCCGCAGCGTGCGCACGACGGCCCACAGCAGCAGCCCGGCGGCGCAGTTGACGGCGAAGATGCCGCGCCACGTGGTGACGGAGAGGACGAGGGCGCCGAACAGCGGCCCGAGCACGCTGCCGAACTCCTGCACCGCCGAGACGAGCCCGAGCGGGAGCCCGCGCCGCTCGACCGGGTAGAGCGCGGCGACCAGCGCCATGGTGGCGGGCACGAGCCCACCGCCGCCGACCCCCTGCAGGAACCGGCCGAGCACCATGCTCGGGAGGTCGTAGGAGGCTGCCGTCACGACCGACCCGATCGAGAACGCCACGAGCGAGGCCGTGAGCACCGGCACCGGCCCGCGCACGTCGGCGATCCGGCCGATGAGCGGGAGCATCGCGACGTAGCCGAGGAGGAAGCCGGAGATGATCGGGGCCGCCTGCTGCAGCTGGTCGACGCTGATGCCGACCGAGGCCATCATGTCGGGCAGCGCGAGCACGACGACGTAGGTGTCGATCGCCGCGAAGGCCACCGCGACGCCGCAGAAGATCAGCAGCGTCCGCGACCGCCTGTCGAGCACGGGCGCCCCGGCGGTCACGGGGCGCTCACGGGGCGGTGATCTCCTGCTCCACGTCGTACTCGTCGATGGTGATCGTGTAGGTGAGGTCGTCGCCGCCCTCGAAGAACTCGCCGGTGAGCACGGCGGTCTGCAGGAAGCCCTTCGCGTCGATCGTGAACGTCGCCTCGAAGGAGTCGCCCGGGGCGCAGGGGAGGACGCCGCCCTTGATGGTCGCGCCCGGCACGGTCGCGGTGTACCGCGTGACGATCTCGTCGTTGTCGGCGCCGCCGCGCTCGCCCTCGCCGGCGGTGATGTCGGTCGCCGTGCTGAGGACGTTCGCGACGCCCGTGTCGGGGTCGAGCAGCAGGGCCGGGTCGGGCGCGCAGAACTCCTGTGGGTCGAAGTCCTGCCACGTGCCGAGCAGGTTGACGTAGGTCTTGCCGTCGACCGAGATGATCTCGACGTCGCTCGCCGGGAAGCCCTCGAACTCACCGGAGGCCTTGCCCTCGAAGGCGGGCGCGTCGGTGATCACGCCCGTGGCCTCGCGAGAGGTAGGCGTCGGAGTCGGGCTTGTCGTCGGTGGCCAGGGTCAGCCGGACGCCGGAGGTCTCGTCGAGCTTGGCCTTGGCGTAGGTCAGCACCTCCTCGGTGGTCACCTCGCCGTCGCCGTCGGCGTCGGCCGCCTTGTTCTCGGCCGGGCCCTCCGGGTCGTCGCTGCACGCCGCCGTGCCGAGGAGGGTGAGGAGCGTGAGGGACGCGGCCGCGAGGGAGCGGCCGCGACGTGGGCGGGTCGTCATGCCGTCAGCCTGTCACACCGGGAGCGGCCGGCAGCCGGGCCGCCAACGGACCCGCACACGCAGCGATCGGCTGGCTGCCGGGCACGCCCGACCCGTCGCGGCGGCCGTCGGCGGCGGGCAGGTCGATCGGGGCACCGCTGCTCGCGGCCGCCCGGGCCGGTGCGGCACCGGCCCACGCGAAGACCAGGACGTCCTCGCCCTTGAGGAACCGGTGGCACCGGACGCCGCCCGTGGCCCGGCCCTTGGACGGGTACTCGGTGAACGGGCTCACCTTCACCGCGCCCGGCTCGGTGCCGGGGAGGGCCGTCGAGGCGCCGGACGCCGTCACCACGACCGCGCCGTCGGGCGCGGCGGGGTCGAGGGCGCCGAACCAGACCACCCGCTGCCCGGCGGCGAGCTTGATGCCGGCCATGCCGCCGCCGGAGCGGCCCTGCGGCCGCACGAGCGAGGCGCCGAAGTGGAGCAGCTGGGCGTCGGAGCTGATGAAGCAGAGCGTCTCCTCGCCCGTGGCGAGCTCGACCGCGCCGACCACCTCGTCGTCGTCCTTGAGGCCGATGACGTCCCACTCGTCGCGGCTGAGCACCTCGGGGTTGACCCGCTTGACGACGCCGTCGCGCGTGCCGAGGGCGAGGCCGGGCCCGCCGGTCGCCAGCGTGCACAGGGCCAGGGCGCGCTCGCCGGCGGCGAGGGACAGGAGCTCGGTGAGGGGGAGGGACCCGCGCAGGCTCGGCTCGTTCGCCGAGGCGGGGATCGTCGGGAGGTCGAGGACCCCGATGCGCAGGAGCCGGCCGCGGTTGGTCAGCACGCCGACCTCGCCGCGCGCCGTCGTCGCGACGGCCGAGACCACGACGTCGTGGTTGCTGCGGTCGCCGCCCGAGCCCACGGGGTCGGCGGTGCTGGTGCGGGCGAGCAGGCCGCTGCTCGACATCAGCGCGTAGCACGGGTCGTCGGCGACCTCGAGCGAGGCGGCGGCGCTGGTGACGGCCGTTCCGGCCGACTCGAGCAGGATGGTGCGGCGCGGGGTGCCGAAGGTCTTGGCGACCTCGGCGAGCTCGTCGGAGACGACCTTCTTGAGCAGCTCCTCGTCGCCGAGGATGGCGTCGAGCTGCTCGATCTCGCGCTGCAGCTCGGTCTGCTCCTTCTCGAGCTCGATCCGGGAGAACTTGGTGAGCCGGCGCAGGGCCATGTCGAGGATGTAGTCGGCCTGCAGCTCGCTGAGGTCGAAGACGCCCATGAGGCGCTCGCGGGCCTCGGAGGCGTTGTCGGAGGAGCGGATCAGCTGGATGACCTCGTCGATGTCGAGGATCGCGATCAGCAGGCCCTCGACCAGGTGCAGCCGGTCGGCGGCCTTGGCCCGGCGGAAGGCGGTGCGCCGGCGGACGACGTCGTAGCGGTGCCCGAGGAAGACCTCGAGCAGCTCCTTGAGGCCCAAGGTCTTCGGCTGGCCGTCGACCAGGGCGACCGCGTTGATGCCGAAGGTGTCCTCGAGGGGGGTCTGCCGGTAGAGCTGCTCGAGCAGCGCCTCGGGCACGAAGCCGTTCTTGACCTCGATCACCAGGTGCGTCGGCTTCTCCATGTCGGAGAGGTCCTTCATGTCGCTGATGCCCTGGAGCTTCTTGGCCTGCACGAGGGTCTTGATGCGCTCCATCACCTTCTCGATGCCCACGCCGTAGGGCAGCTCGGTGACGACGATGCCCTTGCGGCGCCCGATGGTCTCCACGCGCGCCGAGGCCCTCATCCGGAAGGTGCCGCGGCCGGTCTCGTAGGCGTCGCGCACGCCGTCGAGCCCCACGATCTTGCCGCCGGTGGGCAGGTCGGGGCCGGGGACGAAGCGCATGAGGTCGTCGAGGGAGGCGCCCGGGTGCTTGATCAGGTGCCGCAGCGCCTGCACCACCTCGACCAGGTTGTGCGGCGCGCAGTTGGTGGCCATGCCGACCGCGATGCCGGTGGTGCCGTTGACCAGCAGGTTGGGGATCGCCGCCGGCAGCACCGTCGGCTCGGTCTCGCGGCCGTCGTAGTTGGGCTTGAAGTCGACGGTGTCCTCGTCGATGCCGGCCGTCATCGCGACCGCGGGCGGGGCCATCCGGCACTCGCTGTACCGCATCGCCGCCGGCCCGGCGTCGGGCGAGCCGAAGTTGCCGTGGCCGTCGACCATCGGGACCCGCATCGACCACGACTGCACCATGCGCACCAGGGCGTCGTAGATCGCGGTGTCGCCGTGCGGGTGCAGCCGGCCCATGACCTCGCCGACGACGCGGGCGCTCTTCACGTGACCGCGGTCGGGCCGCAGCCCCATGTCGTTCATCGTGTAGAGGATGCGGCGGTGCACGGGCTTGAGCCCGTCGCGGGCGTCGGGCAGGGCCCGGGAGTAGATGACGGAGTAGGCGTACTCGAGGAACGAGTTGCGCATCTCCTCGCCGACGTCGATGTCGAGGATGTGCTCCTCGAAGTCGTCGGGGAGGTCCTGCTTGGTGGGGCGCCTGGCCATGGCCCCATTCTCGCGGGTGCCGGCGACAGTTGGACGAGGGGCACGCCGGTGGCCACTACGATCGAGGCGTGAGCGCGCACCCCCACCCGGAACCGGCAGCGGCTCCCGGGGCTCCGCGCCACTGGGAGGCCGACGTCCTGCTGCGCGACGGCCGGACGGCCCACATCCGGCCCGTCCGCCCCGAGGACGCCGAGCTCATGGTCGAGTTCTACTCCCGCGTGAGCGACCGGTCGAAGTACTACCGCTTCTTCAGCCCGATGCCGACGCTCTCCGACCGCGACGTCGCCCGGTTCACCCAGGTCGACCACGACAAGCGGGTGGCGCTGGTGCTCCTGCTGCAGGGTCAGATGATCGCGGTCGGCCGCTACGACGTGATCGAGGACGGCGAGGCCGAGGTCGCCTTCCTCGTCGAGGACCAGCACCACGGCCGCGGCATCGCCCAGCTGCTGCTCGAGCACCTCGCCCAGGCGGCGCGCGAGCGCGGCATCGAGCGGTTCACCGCCGAGGTGCTGCCCGACAACAACCGGATGATCCACACCTTCCGCGACGCCGGCTACCGCGTGGCGAGCGGCTACGAGGACGGCGTCCTCACCCTCGAGTTCCCGATCGACCCGACCGACACCTCGATCGGCGTCATGCGCGGGCGCGAGCACCGCGCCGAGGCCGCCTCGATCGAGCGCTTCTTCAACCCCCGCTCGATCGCCATCATCGGCGCGAGCCGCCGCCAGGACACGATCGGCCAGGTGCTCGTGCGCAACCTGGTCACCGCCGACTTCACGGGCCGCGTGTACGCGGTCAACCCGAGCGCCATGGCCGTCTCGGGCCTGCCGGCCTTCAAGTCCGTCGGCGACATCCCGGACGACGTCGACGTGGCCATCGTGGCCGTGCCGGCCGACTCGGTGACCGACGTCGTGCTCGACTGCGCCGCCAAGGGCGTGCACGGCATGATCGTGATCTCCTCCGGCTTCGCCGAGGTGGGCGAGGAGGGGCGGCAGCGCCAGCGCCACCTCGTCGGGCTGTCCCGCTCCTACGGGCTGCGCCTGATCGGGCCCAACTGCCTCGGCGTCATCAACACCGACCCCGCGGTCTCGGTCAACGCCAGCCTCTCGCCGGTGATGCCGCCGCGGGGTCGCGCCGGGTTCTTCTGCCAGTCGGGTGCGCTCGGCTCGGCGATCCTCGAGAAGGTCCAGAACCGGGGCCTCGGGCTCACCACGTTCGTCTCCGCCGGCAACCGCGCCGACGTCTCCGGCAACGACCTCCTCCAGTACTGGGAGGAGGACGACGCCACCGAGGTCGTGCTGCTCTACCTCGAGTCCATCGGCAACCCGCGCAAGTTCTCCCGCATCGCGCGGCGGGTCTCGCTCCGCAAGCCGATCATCGCCGTGCGGTCGGGCCGCACGACGCAGGGCGTGCCCATGGGCCACGCGGTGCGCCGGATCGCCGCGCCTCCCGAGGCCGTCGACGCGATGTTCCGCCAGGCCGGGATCATCCAGGTCGACAACCTCGAGGAGATGTTCGACGTCGCCCAGCTGCTGGCCCACCAGCCGCTCCCGCGCGGCCGTCGCGTGGCGGTCGTCGGCAACTCCGACGCCCTCGGGCTCCTCGCCGCCGACGCCGCCGCCGCGATCGGCCTCCTGGTGACGCGGTCGGTGACGCTGAGCGCCGAGCCGAGCGCCGAGGACTTCGAGGACGCGCTCGACGACGTGATCGACGACCCCGACGTCGACGCCGTGGTCGCGGTCTACATCCCGCCGCTCAACGTCACCGGCGAGGACGTCGCCAACGTGCTCGCCGCCGTGGGCGAGCAGTCCGACAAGCCCCTGGTCTCCTCGTTCCTCGGTGCCGAGGGCGTGCCCGAGCTGTTGCGCGTGCCCGACGTCGCCGGGGCCTCGGCCGGCCGCGGCTCGGTGCCGTCCTACCCGGCCGTCGAGTCCGCCGTCCGGGCCCTGGCGCACGTGGTCGACTACGCCGTCTGGCTGCGCACCCCCGACGGCCCCGCGCCCGACCCGGGCGAGGTCGACACCGCGACCGCCCGCCAGGTCGTCACCGGTGCCCTCGCCACCCAGCCCGCCGGCGCCGACCTGACCACGACCCAGCTGACCACCCTGCTGGCCGCCTACGGCATCGACCTCTGGGACGCCGTCCCGGTGCGCACCCTGAAGGCCGCCCAGGCCGCCGGCCGCAAGCTCGGGTGGGACGTCGTGCTCAAGGCCACCGCCGAGGGCCTGCGCGAGCGCCCCGACCTGGCCCACGTGTGGCGCAGCATCGGCTCGAGCGCCGAGATGCGCACGGCGTGGGAGTCGCTGTGCACCACCATCCGCGACCCGGAGGCCGCCGACTTCGTCGTCCAGAAGAACTCCCCGCCGGGCGTCCCGGTCTCGATCCGCAGCATCGAGGACCCGCTCTTCGGCCCGGTCGTCTCGTTCGGGATCTCCGGGCCGATCATCGACCTGCTCGCCGACCGCTCCTACCGCATCCCGCCGCTCGGCGCGGGCGACGTGAGCGCCATGGTGCGCGAGGTGAAGAGCTCGCCCCTCCTGTTCGGCTACCGCGGCGCCGAGCCGGTCGACGTCGCCGCGGTCGAGCGCCTGGTCAGCCGGGTGGCCCAGCTGCAGAACGACCTGCCGCAGATCAGCTCGGTCGAGCTGTCCCTGGTGCTGGCCGGCGCCGACGGCGCCACCGTGCTCACCGCGGCCGCCCGCGTCGCGCCGGTGATCGAGCCGCGCTCCGACCTGTTCGCCCGGCGGCTGCCCGACCACCCCGGAAACACGGTGCCGAATTGAACGTCGCTGGGGATAAGCCCCTGCGCCGACTGCTTGCCCACGTCATGATGAGCGCATGCCCAGCTCGAGCCAGTGGATCGCGTTCCTCGTCGCGTCGTTCCTCTTCATCCAGGTCCCCGGCCCGAGCCTGCTCTTCACCCTCGGCCGGGCGCTGACGGTCGGACGGCGCGACGCGCTGCTGTCGGTGCTCGGCAACGCGCTGGGTCTCGTCGCTCAGGTCGTGCTCGTCGCGCTGGGCCTCGGTGCCGTGGTCGCCGCGAGCGCGTCGGCGTACACGGCCCTCAAGCTCGTCGGGGCCGCCTACGTCGTCTACCTCGGCGTCCAGGCGATCCGGCACCGCGGCGACGCCCGGCGCGCGCTCCTCGAGACCGCACCGACCGAGCCCGAGCGCGGCCACCGCTCCGTGGTGACGGGCTTCCTCGTCGGGTCGACCAACCCCAAGACGATCGTCTTCTTCGTGGCCTTCCTGCCGCAGTTCACCGCCGAGGGATCGGCCGCTGCGCCCCAGCTGCTGGTGCTCGGCGCGGTGTTCGGCGCCATGGCCGTCGGTCTCCGACGGCGCCTGGGCGCTCGCCGCCGGCGCCGCCCGCTCGTGGTTCGCCCGACGCCCCGAGCGGCTCGACGAGCTGGGGGTCGCCGGTGGCGCGATGATGATCACCCTCGGCGCGGGGCTCGCCAGCACCAACCGCTGAGTCGCGTGACACACTGACGCGGTGCCACGCATCCCCGTCCGCTCCCGACGACCGTCGACCACTCGCGCGACCTCCGCAAGGCCATCGACCGCACCGGCTACTACCCGGAGGTCGTCGCCGACGCCGTCGACGGACGCCGTGGCGGGGGAGCAGGTCGTCTCCTTCTACGTCCACCACGAGCCGACGTTCGAGAACGACGAGGTGCGGCGCCACCAGAGCGTCGTGGTGCTCACGCCGACGCGGCTCATCCTGGCCCACACCGACGAGCACGCCGGCGACGACCTGCTGCCCGAGCCCTACACGTCGACCTCGACCGAGGCGATCAGCCTCACGGCGGTGAAGTCGGTCGTGGTCACCCGGATGACGGCCAACCCGACCAAGGGCCCGACGCCGCCCGCCGAGGCCGTGATGACCATCGGCTGGGGCGGGGTCAGCCGGCTCGACCTCGAGCCGGCCGGGTGCAGCGACCCCGAGTGCGACGCCGACCACGGCTACACCGGCGTGCTGGCCTCCGACGACTTCTCGCTGCGCGTCTCGACCGCCGCCGACGGCGGTGACGCGGTCGGCGGGCTGCTCTCGTTCGCCGCCTCGCTCTCGGCCCGCACGCAGCACTGATGCGCCGAGTGCGACTTCGTCGAGCCGGCCTACGGACGCCGGTCGCTCGCCGACGTCGTCCCGGCCGTCGCCCGGGCGCTCGGGTCGCCCGTCGCGGCGCCGGCCTCGGGCCTCGAGCTGCCCGACGCGTCCGCCTACGTGGTGTTCCTCGTCGACGGCCTCGGCGCCCGGCTCCTCGAGCGCTACGCCCACGCCGCGCCCTACCTCGCCGGGCTGCTCGCCTCCTCGACGCCCGGCACCGCCGGCGTCCCGTCGACGACGGCCACGAGCCTGACCTCGCTCGGCACCGGCCTCACGCCCGGGTCCCACGGCCTGGTCGGCTTCACCGCCCGCATCCCCGGCACCGACACCCTGCTCAACCACCTCTTCTGGGACGCCGACGTCGACCCCCTCGAGTGGCAGCCCCACCCGACGGCGTTCGCGACCCTGGCCGCGGCCGGCGTCAGCGTCACGGTCGTCAACAAGCGCGAGTTCCGCGGCTCCGGGCTCACGGTCGCGTCGTCCCGCGGCGGGACCTACGTCGGCGCCGACAAGGTGGGGGAGCGCATCGCCGCAGCGGTCACGGCGTCGGCCGAGACGGCCCTCGCTCACCTACCTCTACGACAGCGACCTCGACTGGACCGGTCACCGCTACGGGCGTCGCCTCCAGCCAGTGGCTGCAGCAGCTCGCCATGGTCGACGCACGAGGCCGAGCAGCTGCGCGAGGCGCTGCCCGCCGACCGCCGGCTCGTCGTCGTCGCCGACCACGGCATGGTCGACTCGCCCGACGAGAGCCGGGTCGACGTCGACGACCACGTCGAGCTGACTCGACGGCGTCGCCCTCCTCGGCGGCGAGGCGCGGTTCCGCCACCTCGTACTGCCGCGGCGGTGCCGTCGACGACGTGCTGGCCACCTGGCGCGAGTTCCTCGGCGACCGGGCCGACGTGCTCTCCCGGGCCGAGGCCGTGCAGCCGGGGCTGGTTCGGGCCGGTCGACGGCGACGCGTCGCCCCGCGGCTCGGCGACGTCCTCGTGGCCGCGCGCGGCGACCTCGGCGTCTTCTCGACCGAGCGCTTCGCCTACGAGAAGACCCTCGTCGGCCTGCACGGCACCTCACGGCCGACGAGATGCTCATCCCCGTCATCGTCGACTGACCCCTTCCAGGTGGTCGAGGTGCGAGGAGCGAGGTACGAGCGACGAGCCTCGAGACCGCCGCAGGGAGATGGCCACGCGAGCCCTGGCGGTGACCTCACCGGGTCTCGAGACGGTCGTGACCGACCTCCTCGACCACCGTGGGCTCGCGGTGACCTCACCGGGTCTCGAGACGGTCGTGACCGACCTCCTCGACCACCGTGGGACCGACCTCCTCGACCACCGTGGGACCGACCTCCTCGACCACCGTGGGACCGACCTCCTCGACCACCGTCGAGGGCTCAGCCGAACGGCAGCGGCTCCGGGGCCAGGCTCACGGCCTGGGCACGCGCGGCGGTGAGCCGGCGGCGGTGGTGCTGGCGGCACAGCACCTCGTAGGCGACGTCGGCCGGGGGGCCGCCCGGCTCCTCGACGTCGCCGACGACGATCACCTCGCCCTCGACGACCATCACGCCGTCCTCGGTGCGGGCGTTGTGGGTGGCGCGCTTGCCGCACCAGCACAGCGCCTCGACCTGCAGCATGTGCATCCGGTCGGCGAGCTCGACCAGCCGGCGGCTGCCGGCGAACAGGTCGGTGCGGAAGTCGGTGAGGATGCCGAAGGCGAACACGTCGATCTGCAGCTCGTCGACGACCTTCGCGAGCTGGTCGATCTGGTGGGCGGTGTAGAACTGCGCCTCGTCGCAGATCAGGTAGTCGATCCGGCCGCCCTGCGTCAGCGAGTCGACGACGTAGCGCCAGAAGTCGAAGCCGTCGGTCACCTCGATGGCCTCGTGGGTGAGGCCGAGGCGGCTCGACAGCATCGCCTCGCCGGCGCGGTCGTGGGCGGTGAAGATCCGTCCGCTGCGGCCGCGCGCGGCGTGGTTGTGGTTGGTCTGCAGGGCCAGGGTGCTCTTGCCGGAGTCCATGGTGCCGGTGAAGAAGTGCAGTTCAGCCACGGGGCGTCATCCTGTCACGACCCGCCGGGGGCGCCCGGGAGCAGGTCGGGGTCGACGAACAGCTGCTCGGAGTGCAGGATCTCGGCCTCGAGCGCCTCGTCGAAGTCGGCCGCGACCGCCTCGGCCGCGGGAGGTCTCGGGGCGAGCGAGTCCATGGCGCGGTCGATGGCGCCCGAGACGTCGATGACCCGTGCCGCCATCACGTAGGGCTTGTCGACCTCGCGGGCGACGTAGGTGGCGACGAAGCGCCTCAGCTCGCCCTCGACGTTCGCGGCGTGCTGCATGATCGAGGCCCGGAGCCCCTGGGCCTTGAGCCTCACCGTCACCTGCGACGACGTCGGCGGCGCGACGTCGAGCAGGATCGCCAGGTCCTCGCGCGCCCGGGCGGTGATCGCCAGCGGGACCGTGATGTCGGCGGTGAACCGCTGCTTGTCGACACCGAGGTCGATGGTGAACTCGAGCGAGACCGGCAGCCGCACGTCGAACCGCACCGGGTCGAGGCCGGTGCGCTCGCCCGACGCCTCGCCGATGGCGCCCCGCGCGGTCACCTTCACCACCCGGCCCGGACCGACGCCCATCGGGCCGACGTCGACGGGCTGACCGGCCAGCACGTTGATCCCGGCGAGCACCCGCTCGACGGTGACCGCGCTGGTGAAGAACCGCTCGCCCCACTCGGCGTACGGGATCGCGCCGAGCCCGGGCTCCGGTGGCACCCTCAGTCCTCGGGGTCGTCGAGGCGGGCCAGCCAGGTCGCGAACCGCTCGACCGCCGTCTCGAACTCGGGGTGGGCGTCGATGAACCCCTGCAGCTGCTCGGCGACCCACGCCAGGGTGACCTCCTCGTCACCCCGGCGCTTGTCGAGCTCCTCGATCCCGCGGTCGGTGAAGTACATGGTCCGATCCTGCCAGCCGGTCGGGCTGGCAGGGTCACTCACCCGGTCTCGTGACGGTCGCCAGGGCGACCTCCTCGACCTTCACGGGTCTCGTGACGGTCGCCAGGGCGACCTCCTCGACCCTCACGGGTCTCGTGACGGTCGCCAGGGCGACCTCCTCGACCCCCACTCAGGCGAACGCCCGCTCGAGGAGCTCCTTCTGCTCGGCCAGGTGCCGCTTGACCGTGCCGACCGACGGCGAGGACGACGCGAGCCGGGTGATCTGCTCGACCTGGGCGTCGACGTCGTTCCAGACGTTGAGCGCGTAGTGCGACCACGGGCCCATGTTGGCCGGCTCGTCCTGGACCCAGCGCACCTTCTTCAGGTGGGGGTAGCGGGCGATCTCGGCCCTGATCTCGTCGATCGGCTGCGGGTACAGCTGCTCGACGCGGGCGATCGCGAACCGCTCGCCGTCCTCGCGCTTCGCCCGCTCGACCATGAGGTCCCAGGTGATGCGGCCCGAGC
The DNA here is from genome assembly GCA_963830575.1 of uncultured Actinomycetota bacterium. Lineage (GTDB taxonomy): Bacteria > Actinomycetota > Actinomycetes > Propionibacteriales > Nocardioidaceae > Nocardioides. The sequence continues at coordinate 44,205 of CAWHNR010000033.1, read as the reverse complement.
AGACCAGCAGCGTGTCGACCTTCGCCTGGTCGGCCGTCGCGTCGCCGATGAACGGGCGGAACGTGCCCTCGGTGAAGTCGGCCGGCTGCGAGGCCGCCTCCTTGCGCTTGAGCATCGACTTCGGCGTGAAGACGATCAGCGGGCGGTGGGCCTCGCCGAGCGCCTGGCGGCGCAGCAGGTGGAAGTACGACGCCGGGGTCGAGGGCTGCGCCACGACGAACGCGTCGTCGGCGGCCATCTGCAGGAACCGCTCGATGCGGGCCGAGGAGTGGTCGGGGCCCTGGCCCTCGTAGCCGTGGGGGAGCAGCAGGACGACGCCGGACTGCTGGCGCCACTTGGTCTCGCCGGAGGAGATGAACTCGTCGATGACGGTCTGGGCGCCGTTGACGAAGTCGCCGAACTGGGCCTCCCACAGCGTCAGCGCCTCGGGGCGGGCCACGGAGTAGCCGTACTCGAAGCCGAGGGCGGCGTACTCGGAGAGCAGCGAGTCGTAGACGTAGAACTTGGCCTGGTCCTCGGTCAGCGAGGCCAGCGGCGTCCACTCGTCGGCGTTGTTGCGGTCGATGATCGTGGCGAAGCGCGACACGAACGTGCCGCGGCGCGAGTCCTGGCCGGCCAGGCGCACGGGCCGGCCGTCCATGAGCAGCGAGCCGAACGCGAGGATCTCGCCGGTGCCCCAGTCGATCGGGCCGTCGGTGATCGCGGTGGCGCGGCGCTGCAGCTGCGGCATCACCTTGGGGTGCACGGTGAAGCCGTCGGGCGGCGTGACGTAGGCGTCGGCGATCCGCTTGAGCGTCTCCAGCGGGATCGCCGTCGTGGTCTCGGCGGCCGGCTTGTCGGGGTAGTCGGGGACGGTCGTCCACTCCGAGGGCTGGGTCGAGGCCTCCTTCACCTCGGTGAAGACCCGCTCGAGCTGCTGCTGGTAGTCGGCCAGCACCTGCTCGGCCTCCTCGATCGTGATGTCGCCACGACCGATGAGGGACTCGGTGTAGAGCTTGCGGACCGAGCGCTTCTGCTCGATCAGGTCGTACATCAGCGGCTGGGTGTACGACGGGTCGTCGCCCTCGTTGTGACCGCGGCGGCGGTAGCAGACGAGGTCGATGACGACGTCCTTCTTGAACGCCTGGCGGTACTCGAAGGCGAGCCGGGCGACGCGGATGCAGGCCTCGGGGTCGTCGCCGTTGACGTGGAAGATCGGCGCCTGCACCATCCGGGCGACGTCGGTGCAGTAGAGCGAGGAGCGCGACGAGCCGGGCGAGGTGGTGAAGCCGACCTGGTTGTTGACGACGACGTGGATCGTGCCGCCGGTGCGGTAGCCGCGCAGCTGGCTGAGGTTGAGCGTCTCGGCCACGACGCCCTGGCCGGCGAAGGCCGCGTCGCCGTGCACGAGCAGCGGCAGCACGGGGTAGTCGGCGCCCTTGTCGAGCACGTCCTGCTTGGCGCGCGCGATGCCCTCGAGCACCGGGTCGACGGCCTCGAGGTGCGAGGGGTTGGCGGCCACCGACACCTTGATGGTGTCGCCGGAGCCGGCGACGAACTCGCCCTCGGCGCCGAGGTGGTACTTCACGTCGCCGGAGCCCTGCACGGTGCGCGGGTCGATGTTGCCCTCGAACTCGCGGAAGATCTGGGTGTACTTCTTGCCGACGATGTTGGCCAGCACGTTGAGCCGGCCGCGGTGGGCCATGCCCATCACGACCTCGTCGAGGCTGGCCTCGGCGGCCGCCTCGCAGATCTCGTCGAGCACGGGGATCGTGGTCTCGCCGCCCTCGAGGCTGAACCGCTTCTGGCCGACGAACTTGGTCTGCAGGAACGTCTCGAACGCCTCGGCCTGGTTGAGCTTGAGCAGGATCCGCAGCTGCTCCTCGCGCGGCGGCTTGGTGTGGGGCCGCTCGACGCGCTCCTGGATCCACCGGCGCTGCTCGGGATCCATGATGTGCATGTACTCGATGCCGGTGGTGCGGCAGTAGGAGTCGCGCAGGATGCCGAGGATGTGGCGCAGCTTCATGAAGCGCCGGCCCTCGCCGCCGAACGAGCCGGTGGGGAACTCGCGGTCGAGGTCCCACAGCGTCAGGCCGTGCGACTCGACCTGCAGGTCGGGGTGGCTGCGCTGGCGGTACTCGAGCGGGTCGGTGTCGGCCATCATGTGGCCGCGCACGCGGTAGGCGTGGATCAGCTCGAGGATGCGCGCCTGCTTGTCGATCTCGTCGTCGTGCGAGGTCGCGATGTCGTTGTTCCAGCGGATCGGCTCGTAGGGGATCCGCAGCGAGCGGAAGATCTCGTCGTAGAAGCCGTCCTCGCCCAGCAGCAGCTGGTGGAGGCGCTTGAGGAACTCGCCCGACTGCGCGCCCTGGATGACGCGGTGGTCGTAGGTCGAGGTCAGCGTCATGACCTTGCTGATCGCGTTGCGGGCGATGGCCTCCTCCGAGGCGCCCTGCCACTCGGCGGGGTACTCCATCGCGCCGACGCCGATGATCGCGCCCTGGCCGGCCATCAGCCGCGGCACCGAGTGCACGGTGCCGATGCCGCCGGGGTTGGTCAGGCTGATCGAGGTGCCCTGGAAGTCCTCGACGGTCAGCTTGTTGTCGCGGGCCTTGCGGACGACGTCCTCGTAGGCGGTCCAGAACGCGGCGAAGTCCATGCGCTCGGCGGCCTTGATCGAGGGCACGAGGAGCGTGCGCGTGCCGTCGGGCTTGGGGACGTCGATCGCGAGGCCCAGGTTGATGTGGGCCGGGGTGATCAGGTTGGGCTTGCCGTCGACGACGCTCGAAGCCGTTGTTCATCTCGGGCATCGCCCGCACGGCCTTGACCATCGCGTAGCCGATGAGGTGGGTGAAGGAGACCTTGCCGCCGCGGGCGCGGGCGAGGTGGCTGTTGATGACGATGCGGTTGTCCCACAGCAGCTTCACCGGCACCGCGCGCACCGACGTGGCGGTCGGCACGGTCAGCGAGACGTCCATGTTGGCGACGGTGCGCGCCGGGGCGCCGCGCAGCACGGTGTAGGTGGGCTCGTCCTCGGCGGCGGGCGGCTCGGCGGCCTTGGCCTCCTTGGGCGTCGGGCTCGACGTCGCCTTGGCGGGCTCGGCCGCCTTGGTCACCGGGCGGGGCTCCGCCTTCGCGGGCGGCGCCGCCGGCTCGTCGGCCTTGGCCGGCCTCGGCTTCGGCTCGGCGGGCTTCGCCTCGGGCTTGGACGGCTCGGGCTTGGCCGGCTCGGAGGGCTTGGCCGGCTCGGCGGGCTTGGCGCCTCGGCGGGCTTCGCGGCCTCGGCGGAGGCGGCAGCGGAGCCGTTGCCGGCCGACTTGCCGGCACCGTTGCTCGCACCGTTCCCGAAGTACGCGGCCCAGGTGGCGTCGACGCTCGACGGGTCGGCCTCGTACTGCTCGCGCATCTCCTCGACCAGCCAGTCGTTGGGCCCGAAGTCCGAGTCCGAGGGTTCGGTCGAGCTGGTGGAGGGGCCTGACGACTGCGGCACGGCTGGTTTCGCCTCTTCCGGGGAATGGATCGGGTACGCGTCTCGGGTGGTGCTTGCGTCGTCAAGGCTAGACCCACCGGGAAGCAAATGCGCGTGGGTGGGTGGTCTTTCGTGCACCCTGTAGTGGACGCCACACCGAAGACCCGCCACCGACCGCCATCGACCCGCCAGGGAGCCTCCCCACCATGGCCCACGCCTGCCGACCGCGCACCGCGCTGGTCGTCCCCGCCGCCCTGATCGCCCTCGTGGCGACGGGCTGCTCCTCGAGCGACGCCGACCCCGCGCCCGACGAGCCGTCGAGCCCCGCGGGCTCCGCCGCGACCGAGGACGCCGCGCCCGGGCTGGCCACGACGGTGACGGTGCGCAAGGTGACCGGGACGCTCTCGCCGGAGGCGCGCGAGCACGTGCGCGACCGCGTGGCCGAGGCGGTCGACGCGTGGATCGATGCCGCCTACGTCGGCGGCGAGTACCCCCGCAGCGACTTCGACGACGCCTTCGCGAGCTTCACCCCCGGTGCGGGCGCCCGCGCCCGCGGCGACCTCGACCTGATGACCAACGCAGGCGTGGGGGAGCGGGTCGAGGCCGTCACGGCGCGGCTGCGCGAGGTGAAGCTCGACGTCCTCGCCCACGAGGGCCGCCCGGCCGCCGTCACCGCGACCTTCCGGCTGGGCATCGGCCTGAGCGGCGAGGTCGACCGGGTCGACCGCGTCCGGGGCCGGCTGCTGCTCACCTACACCGCCGGCGGCTGGAAGATCTTCGGCTACGACGTCGAGCGGGGCGAGGTCTGATGCGCAGGAGCACGAGCTGGCGTCGCTACGCCGCACTGACGGCGATGCTCGGGGTGTTCGCCGTCGTCGTCCCCGACGCCGGCGTCGCCTCGACGCAGGTCGAGCTGCTCGCGTTCGAGCACGCCGAGGGGGTGGCCCTGGAGCAGGACATGGTCTGGATCCTCGCGGTGGGCTCCGACGCCCGGGAGGGCGAGGACATGCTGCGGGTCCGGGGCGACGCGCTCCAGCTGGTGGGGATGAACACCCGCACCGGCGCCGCCACGTCGATCGGCATCCCGCGCGACTCCTACGTCTCCATCCCCGGCGTCGGCTCGGACCGCATCAACGCCGCGCTCTACTACGGCGGTCCCCAGCTGCTGGGCGAGGCGGTGGGCGACCTCGTCGGCATCGAGCCCGACTACGTGTTCGTGACCAAGTTCCCGTTCTTCGAGGCGATGGTCGACGACATCGGCGGCATCGACGTCCGCAACCCGCGCTACTTCTCCGACCCGTACCTCAAGCCGCTCGGCTTCAAGGAGGGCAAGGTCCACCTCGTCGGTGCGACGGCCCTGTCGTTCTCGCGCATCCGCAAGAGCCTGCCCGGCGGTGACTTCGACCGGTCGGCCAACCAGCAGCTCGTCATGCGGGGCATCCAGGCCCGGGTCGCGGACCGCGCCGGGGTGCCGGGGTTCATCGACGCGGGCGTGCTGTCGGTGCTGAAGCACATGCACACCGACCTCGGTCCGGGCCAGCTGTTCCGCCTCGCCCAGGTGGTCGCCCAGGTCGACCCCACGAAGATCACCGGCTGCGTGGTCACCGGCTCCTTCGCCACGATCGGCGGCGCCAGCGTCGTCCTGCCCTACACCGACAAGGCGCGGCGCTACGGCGACGACGCCCGCAAGGACGCCGTCATCAGCGGGTGCTGAGCGGCCGGGCGGGCCCTCACGGCGGCGCCGACACGTCCCTCACGTCACAGCCAGGGGGCGCTGCGCGCCAGGGAGGCAGTGACCTGACGGACGGGTCGGCGCATTCGCGGCTGCGCCGCGACTCCGGCGCAAGCCACTACGTGTCTTGCGCCTCCGGCAGGATTCGAACCTGCGACACCTGGTACCGGAAACCAGTGCTCTATCCCCTGAGCTACGGAGGCTTGCGCGGAGCGGACACTACCCGCCGTAACCGGGGCGAGGCGAACCGGTACTCGCCGATAGGCTTGGCGGGTGAATCCCGCCCAGCTCTCCGCGACGATCGTCGGCGCCCTCCAGGCGCTCGTCGACGACGGCGCCCTCGCCCTGCCCGACGGTGTCCCGGCGGAGGTCACGGTGGAGCGTCCGCGCGACAAGAGCCACGGCGACTACGCCACCAACGTGGCGCTGCAGCTGGCGAAGAAGGCGGGCACCAACCCGCGCGCCCTCGGCGAGCTGCTGGCCGCGCGGCTGCGCGAGGCGGACGGCGTCGCGGCGGTCGACCTGGCCGGTCCGGGCTTCCTCAACATCACCGTCGAGGCCGGGGCCCAGGGGCAGGTGGCCGCCGACATCGCCGCGGCCGGCGCGTCCTACGGCCACACCCGCACGCTGGCGGGCCAGAAGATCAACGTCGAGTTCATCTCGGCCAACCCCACCGGGCCGCTCCACCTCGGCCACACGCGCTGGGCGGTGCTCGGCGACGCCATCGGCCGCGTCCTGAGCGCGGCCGGCGCCGAGGTCACCCGCGAGTTCTACGTCAACGACCGCGGCAACCAGATGAACCTGTTCGGGGCCTCGATCGAGGCGGCCGCCCTGGGGCTGCCGACCCCCGCCGACGGCTACCACGGCGAGTACATCGGCGACCTCGCCCGGCAGGTGGTGGCCGCCGACCCCGCGATCCTCGAGCTCGAGGGCGAGGAGCGGCTCGTCGCCTTCCGCGAGGCCGGCTACGCGCTGCAGCTCGCCGAGCAGCAGGAGCAGCTCGACGGCTTCCAGACCCACTTCGACGTGTGGTTCTCCGAGCGCAGCCTCCACGAGGCCGACGACGTCGTCGCCCAGCTCGAGAAGCTCCGCGCCCAGGGTCACCTCTACGACGCCGACGGCGCGCTCTGGATGCGCACCTCCGACTTCGACGACGACAAGGACCGGGTCCTGATCCGGTCCAACGGCGAGCTCACCTACTTCGCCAGCGACACCGCGTACTACGTGAACAAGCGCCAGCGCGGCTTCGACCGCTGCATCTACCTGCTCGGTGCCGACCACCACGGCTACGTCAACCGGCTCCGGGCGATGGCGGCCTGCGCGGGCGACGACCCCGACAACAACATCGAGGTCCTGATCGGCCAGCTCGTCAAGATCATGCAGGGCGGTGAGGAGCTGAGGCTCTCGAAGCGGGCCGGCAACATCGTGGCGCTGCAGGAGCTCGTCGACGTGATCGGCGTCGACGCGCTGCGCTACTCCCTGGCCCGGTACCCCGCCGACTCGCCGCTCGTGCTCGACGTCGCCGAGATCACCAAGACCTCGAACGACAACCCCGTCTACTACGTGCAGTACGGCCACGCCCGGACCTGCCGGATGATGGCGAACGCCGCCGACCTCGGCATGGACGCCGACGCCGCCCTCGCCGCGTTCGACCCGACCCTGCTCTCGCACGAGAAGGACAAGGAGCTCCTCCGGGCCCTGGCCGAGTTCCCCCGCGTGGTCGCGAGCGCCGCCGAGCTGCGCGAGCCCCACCGGGTCGCGCGGTACCTCGAGGACACCACCGCGACCTTCAACCGGTGGTACGACACCAAGGAGTGCCGGATGCTCCCGCAGGGAGACGAGCCCGTCTCGCCGGCGAACCTCGCGCGCCTGGTGCTCGTCGTCGCGGCCCGCACCGTGGCGGCCAACGGGCTCGGCCTGCTCGGCGTCTCGGCGCCCGAGCGGATGTGAGCGGACCGTGACCCACGAGGCGGGCTGGGCCCACGCGCCCGGCGCCCTCCGCGGCCCGTCGTGGCTGCGCGAGCCGGGCGACGCGAACGCGATCGTGCCGCTGCTCTGGTCGAGCACCGCGCACAAGGACGCCTCCGGCGACCTCGTGGTCGGCGGGATGGCGGTGGCCGACCTCGTCGCCGAGCACAACACCCCGGCCTACGTCCTCGACGAGGCCGACTTCCGTGGCCGCGCCCGGGCGTTCCGCGACGCGTTCGCCGACTACGACGTCTTCTACGCCGGCAAGGCGTTCCTCTGCACCGCCGTGGCGCGCTGGGTGGCCGAGGAGGGACTGCACCTCGACGTGTGCAGCAACGGCGAGCTCACGGTCGCGCTCCGCGCCGGGTTCGAGCCGTCGCGCATCGGCTACCACGGCAACAACAAGACCCACGCCGAGCTGCGGCGAGCCGTCGCCGCCGGGGTCGGCCGGGTCGTCGTCGACTCCTTCGCCGAGGTCGAGCGGCTGGCGCAGATCACCGCCGAGGTGGGGCGCGACCCAGCGCGTGATGGTCCGCGTGACCGCAGGCGTCGAGGCCCACACCCACGAGTACATCGCCACCGCGCACGAGGACCAGAAGTTCGGCTTCTCCATCACCAGCGGCGACGCGCTCGAGGCGGTCCGCCGCGTCCTCGCGGCCCCCGGCCTCGAGCTGCTCGGCCTGCACTCGCACATCGGCAGCCAGATCTTCGACTCCTCCGGCTTCGAGGTCGCCGCACGCCGGGTGCTGCGGCTGCACGCCCAGGTGGCCGACGAGCTGGGTGTCACGATGCCCGAGATGGACCTCGGCGGGGGCTTCGGCATCGCCTACACCACCCAGGACGACCCGTCGGACCCCGCGCGGCTGGCCGCCGAGATGACCGCCATCGTCGAGCACGAGTGCCGCGCCCTGGGCCTCGGGCTGCCGCGGCTCTCGATCGAGCCGGGCCGCGCGATCGTCGGCCCCTCCATGTGCACCGTCTACACGGTCGGCACCGTCAAGCCGGTGACCCTCGACGGCGGCGCGGTGCGCACCTACGTGAGCGTCGACGGCGGCATGAGCGACAACATCCGCACGGCGCTGTACGACGCCGACTACTCCTGCACGCTCGCGGCGCGGGTCTCCGAGGCACCCCCGGTGCTGGCGCGCGTGGTCGGGAAGCACTGCGAGGCCGGCGACATCGTCGTGCGCGACGAGTTCCTGCCCGGTGACGTCGCTCCCGGCGACCTGGTCGCGGTGCCCGGCACCGGGGCCTACTGTCGCTCGATGGCCTCCAACTACAACCACGCGCTCCGGCCGCCCGTGATCGCGGTGCGGGACGGCGTCGCGCAGGTGCTCCTGAGGCGCGAGACTGAGGACGATCTCTTGGCAACGGACGTGGGAACGTGATGAAGGTGGGCGAGAAGCCCCTGAAGGTGGCAATCCTCGGCTGCGGCGTCGTCGGCTCGCAGGTCGTGCGGCTGCTGCACGAGCAGGCAGGCGACCTGGCGGCGCGCGTCGGCCGGCCGGTCGAGCTCGTCGGGGTCGCGGTCCGCCGCATCGACGCCCCGCGCGACGTCGACCTGCCCGAGGGCCTGCTCACGACGGACGCCGCGGCCCTGGTCGCGCGCGACGACGTCGACGTGGTCGTCGAGGTGATCGGCGGGATCGAGCCCGCCCGCACGCTGATCCTCTCGGCCCTCGAGCACGGCGCGAGCGTCGTCACGGCCAACAAGGCGTTGCTGGCCGAGGACGGTCCGACCCTGTTCGAGGCCGCCGAGAAGGCCGGACGCGACCTCTACTACGAGGCAGCCGTCGCGGGTGCCATCCCGATCCTGCGCCCGCTGCGCGAGTCGCTCGCGGGGGACCGGGTGACCCGTGTCCTCGGCATCGTCAACGGCACCACCAACTTCATCCTCGACAAGATGGACACGCAGGGGAGCGGCTTCACCGAGGCGCTCGAGGAGGCCCAGGAGCTCGGCTACGCCGAGGCCGACCCCACCGCCGACGTCGAGGGCTTCGACGCCGCCGCCAAGGCCGCGATCCTCGCCTCCCTCGCCTTCCACTCGCGGGTGACCGCCGCCGACGTCCACCGCGAGGGCATCAGCGAGGTCACCGCCGCCGACATCGCGTCGGCCCGCGACATGGGCTGCGTCGTGAAGCTGCTCGCGATCTGCGAGCTGCGGAGCCCCGACGGCCCGGGCGGCGAGGAGGCCGTGGCGGTCCGCGTGCACCCCGCGATGATCCCGAGGAGCCACCCGCTCGCGAGCGTGCGCGAGGCGTACAACGCGGTGTTCGTCGAGTCGGACGCCGCCGGCCAGCTGATGTTCTACGGCCCCGGGGCCGGCGGCTCACCGACGGCCAGCGCCGTCATGGGTGACCTCGTGACGGTGGGGCGCAACCGCGTCTCGGGCACCCGCGGCGTCGGCGAGTCGGCGTACGCCGACCGCGCCGTGCTGCCGATGGGGGAGACCCGCACCCGGTACCACGTCGCGATCGACGTCGACGACCGTGCGGGCGTGCTCGCCACGGTGGCGTTGGCCTTCGCCGAGCACGACGTCTCGATCCAGACCGTGCGCCAGGAGGGACGCGACGACGACGCCCAGCTCGTCGTGGTCACCCACAGCGCCACCGACGCGCAGCTGAGCGCGACGGTCGAGCACCTGCGGGGCATGGACATCGTCCGCGAGGTCACCTCGGTGATGCGCGTCGAGGGGGGAGAGGAGTGAGCGCCCCGGTCCCCGCGCCGGCCCTGGCCCGCACCCACCAGTGGCGCGGCGTCATCGACGAGTACCGCGACCTGCTCGACATCCCCGCCGGCACGCCCGCCGTCACGCTCCGCGAGGGCGGGACGCCGCTCGTGCACTCCGAGTGGCTCTCGTCCCTGACGGGCGCCGAGGTCCACCTCAAGGTCGAGGGCAACAACCCCACCGGGTCGTTCAAGGACCGCGGCATGACCGCGGCGATCTCGGTCGCCAAGGCCGAGGGCGCCGAGGCGGTCGTGTGCGCCTCGACCGGCAACACCTCGGCCTCGATGGCGGCCTACGCGGCCAAGGCCGGGCTCAAGCCGCTCGTCCTCGTGCCCGAGGGCAAGATCGCCGCCGGCAAGATGGCCCAGGCGATCCTGCACGGCGGGCAGGTGATCATGGTCCGCGGCAACTTCGACGACTGCCTCGCCATGGCCCGCGGCCTGGCCCTCGACTACCCGGTGGCGCTGGTCAACTCGGTGAACCCGGTACGGCTGCAGGGTCAGAAGACCGCCGCGTTCGAGATCGTCGACTACCTCGGCGACGCCCCCGACTACCACCTGCTCCCCGTCGGCAACGCGGGCAACATCGCGGCCTACTGGCTCGGCTACACCCAGTACGCCGAGCTCGGCCTGGCCACGCGGCGCCCGGTGATGCGGGGCTTCCAGGCGGCCGGGGCGGCACCGCTCGTGACCGGTGAGCCGTTCCCCGACCCGGAGACCAAGGCGACCGCGATCCGCATCGGCAACCCGGCGTCGTGGCACCTCGCGGAGCAGGCCGCCAAGGAGTCCGAGGGCCGGTTCGCCGCCGTCACCGACGAGCAGATCCTCGCCGCCCAGCGCGAGCTGGCCTCGAAGGACGGCGTCTTCGTGGAGCCCGCGTCGGCCGCGGGCATCGCCGGACTCCTGCAGGAGCTGGGGCAGGGGGAGTCCTACGCCGGCCGCACGGTCGTCGTGACGGTCACCGGCCACGGGCTCAAGGACACCGCCACCGCGCTCGAGGGCGTCGGTGCCCTGGTCGACGTCGTCGTGGACGCCGACGTCGCCGAGGCCGCGGCCGCCGCCGGCCTGGTCTGAGGGCTGCGTGACCGCCTTCGTCGCCGGCCCGGTCAGGATCAGCGTCCCCGCCACCTCGGCCAACCTCGGCCCCGGCTTCGACTCCCTCGGGCTCGCGCTCGACCTGCGCGACCGCCTCGAGGCCGAGGTCGTCGGCTCCGGCCTCGAGGTCGTCGTCGAGGGCGAGGGCGCCGACGGCGGCGTCCCGCTCGACGAGTCCCACCTGGTGGTCCGCTCGCTGCGCGCGGGCCTTCGACGCGCTGGGCGCCGCGCAGCCCGGGCTGCGGCTGCGCTGCCGCAACGTCGTGCCGCACGCCCGTGGCCTGGGCTCCTCCTCCGCGGCCATCGTCGGCGGGCTCGTCCTGGCGCGCGAGCTGGTCGACGGCGGCCACGCCCTGATGGGGCGCGAGGCGCTGTTCCGGCTCGCCGCCGAGATCGAGGGCCACCCCGACAACGTGGCCCCCGCCTGCTTCGGCGGCCTCACCATCTCCGGGCGCGACGACGACGGCTTCTGGTCGGCACCGGCCCCCGTCCACCCGCAGGTCGGGGCGGTCGTCCTCGTGCCGCCGACCGGCGTCTCGACCGAGGCCGCCCGCGGGCTGCTGCCCGCGACGGTGAGCCACGCCGACGCGGCGGCCAACAGCGGTCGCGCCGCGCTGGTCGTCGCGGCCCTCGCGGGCGCGCCGCAGTGGCTGCTCACCGCGACGCGCGACCTGCTGCACCAGGACTACCGCGAGCCGGCCATGCCGGAGTCGCTCGCGCTCGTCCGCGAGCTGCGTGCCGACGGCATCGCCGCGGTCGTCTCGGGGGCGGGCCCCACCGTGCTGGCGTTCACCCACCACCTCACCCCGCCCACGGCGGTGCTGACGCGCTGCCCGGCCGGCTGGACGGCCCACCAGCTCGCCGTGGAGACGCGCGGCGCCATCCTCCTGTAGGGGGGTCGCCCGGGTGCTACGGTTCAGCCGGCGCTGTCAGCGCCCCGTCTCCCCGTTCCTGTCGGGGAACCCCACCTGCCTGGCGGCCCTGCCGCGGCACGGATCCGTGGGAAGGAACCACACGTGACCGACACCTTCGAACCCACCACCGCGCCGAAGAGGCGTGCCGCGGGTTTGAGCTCGATGCTCCTCGCCGACCTCAAGCAGATGGCCGGCGGCATGGGCATCAGCGGCGCCGGGTCGATGAAGAAGGCCGACCTCGTCGAGGCGATCAGGACCGCCCAGTCCGGTGCGCGTGGCCGCGGCAGAGCCGCAGCAGGAGGCCCCGCAGCAGGAGGCCCCGAGGCAGGAGGCCCCGCAGCAGGACGTCCCGAAGCAAGAGGCGCCGAAGCAAGAGGCGCCGAGCCAGGACGAGCGCCGCGACGTCCAGCCCGACCGGCCGCCCCACGGCGAGGGCAAGAAGGACAAGAAGGACAAGAAGCCGGGCGGCAAGGGCGGCGACAAGGGCGGCGGCAAGGCCACCGACAAGCCCAGCCGACAAGGCCGCGGACCAGGGCGGGGGCGAGAGGGCCGACCAGCCCGCACGCACGGACGCTGACGACCGGGGCGACCGGGCGACCGGCGTCCCAGGGCGGGCAGCAGGACGACGGCCAGGGCAACCACCAGCTCGGTCCCGACGGCGAGCCGCGCACCGGCCGCAACCGGCGCCGCCGCGGACGCGACCGCAACCGCACGGGCGTCGACGGCGCTCCCGCGGGCGGTCAGCAGGGTGGCGGGGGCGGCCAGCAGGGCCAGGGCGGCCAGCAGGGTGGCGGCCCGAGCTCCGGTGGCCAGCAGGGCGGCCAGCAGGGTGGCCAGCAGGGTGGGCACCAGGGAGGCCAGCAGGGTGGGCAGCAGCGCCACCAGGCCAACCGGCACGAGCCCGACACCACGATCCTCGAGGACGACGTCGTGGTGCCCGCGGCCGGCATCCTCGACGTGCTCGACAACTACGCCTTCGTCCGCACCAGCGGGTACCTCCCGGGGCCGGACGACGTCTACCTCTCGTTGTCGATGGTGCGGAAGTTCGGCCTGCGTCGCGGCGACGCGATCGTGGGGCAGGTGCGGCAGCCCCGCGAGGGCGAGCGCCGCGAGAAGTTCAACCCGATGGTGCGCATCGACAGCGTCAACGGGAACGACCCCGAGACCTCACGGGCGCGCGCGGAGTTCCACAAGCTGACGCCCCTGCACCCCTCCGAGCGGCTCCGTCTCGAGACCGACCCCGCCAACACGACCGGCCGGGTGATCGACATCGTCGCCCCGATCGGCAAGGGTCAGCGTGGGCTCGTCGTCTCGCCGGCCAAGGCGGGCAAGACGATGGTGCTGCAGTCCATCGCCACCTCGATCTCCACCAACAACCCGGAGTGCCACCTGATGGTCGTGCTGGTCGACGAGCGACCCGAGGAGGTCACCGACTTCGAACGGTCGGTGAAGGGCGAGGTCGTGTCCTCGACGTTCGACCGCCCGGCCGCCGACCACACCGTGGTCGCCGAGCTCGCGATCGAGCGGGCCAAGCGGCTCGTCGAGCTCGGGCACGACGTCGTCGTGCTGCTCGACGGCCTGACGCGGCTCGCCCGGGCCTACAACCTGTCGGCACCGGCGTCGGGACGCACGCTGGCGGGGAACGTCGACGCCGCCGCGGTCCACCCGCCCAAGAAGTTCTTCGGCGCGGCCCGCAACATCGAGAACGGCGGGTCGCTCACCATCATCGCGACCGCCACCGTCGACAGCGGCTCGACCGTCGACGACGTGATCCTCGAGGAGCTCTCGGGCACGGCCAACGCCGAGATCCGGCTCCGCGACGAGCTGGCCGGCGCGCAGCTGTTCCCGGCCGTCGACGTCACGGCCTCGGGCACCCGGCGCGAGGACCTCCTGCTCAGCAGCGAGGAGCTCGCCATCGTGGGGAAGCTCCGGCGCGTACTCTCGGCGCTCGACCCGGCGAAGGCGCTCGAGCACGTGCTCGAGCGGCTGCGCCGGTCCCACACCAACATCGAGCTGCTCATGCAGGTGCAGAAGAAGGACGAGCTGACATGGCTCGCATCGTGGTAGCCGACGACGACGTCGACATCAGGGAGCTGGTCGAGTTCAAGCTCACGACCATGGGGCACGACATCGTGGCCGTGGGCGACGGCGCCGCGGCCCTCGAGGCCTCCGCGCCCAGCGCCCCGACCTCTGCGTGCTCGACGTGATGATGCCCGGCGTGTCCGGCCTCGACGCGATCCGCGTCATCCGGGCCGACGCCGACCTGCGTCGACCTGCCCGTCGTGCTGCTCACGGCGCGCGCCCAGGAGTCCGACGTCGAGACCGGCTTCGACTCCGGCGCCGACGACTACATCACCAAGCCGTTCAGCCCCCGCGAGCTGGCCTCGCGGGTCGAGGCGCTCCTCGCCCGCACCCAGGGCTGACCCCCGCGAGCGGGGTCACACCACCGGGCGGACCGGCGTCGGAATTCACAGGCAGCGGTCCGCGTTCACTACCATCGTCAGCCGGTTCCGGTTCACGTCGCGCGCCGCGCGGCGACCCGGGACACCTCGAGAGGACACCATGAAGAAGGACACGCACCCCGAGTACGTCGCCACCCAGGTCTCCTGCACCTGCGGCGCGACGTTCACCACCCGCAGCACCGTCACGTCGGGCAGCATCAAGTCCGACGTCTGCTCGCAGTGCCACCCGTTCTACACCGGCAAGCAGAAGATCCTCGACACCGGCGGCCGCGTCGCCCGCTTCGAGGCCCGCTACAAGAAGGCTGCTCCCGCCGCGACCGAGGCCCCCGCGGAGGCCGAGTCCAAGTAGCTCCCGATCGAGCGCCGGTCCCTGTCACGGGGGCCGGCGCTCGTTTCGTGTCCGCACCGCCGACGCGTCACCGATCGAGGAGAGTCACCGTGTTCGAAGCCGTCGAGGGCATGCTCGCCGAGCACCACGAGCTCGAGGGGCGGCTCGCCGCGCCCGAGACGCACGCCGACGCGCGCCTGGCCAAGCAGCTCAACCGCCGCTACGCCGAGCTGAGCGCGATCATCGGCGCCTGGCGCGACTGGACGGCGCTCGGCGACGACCTCGGGGCCGCGCGCGAGCTCGCCGCGGAGGACCCGGCGTTCGCCGAGGAGGCCGAGGCCATCGCCGCGCGGCTGCCGGTCGCCGAGGAGCGGCTGCGCCGGCTGCTGGTGCCGCGCGACCCCGCCGACGACAACGACACCCTGCTCGAGGTGAAGTCGGGCGAGGGCGGCGAGGAGTCGGCCCTGTTCGCCGGCGACCTGCTGCGCATGTACACCCGCTACGCCGAGCAGCGCGGCTGGTCGGTCGAGATGATCGACGCGACCGAGTCCGACCTGGGCGGCTACAAGTCGGTCACCGTCGCGGTCAAGGCCAAGGGCACGCCCGAGCCCGGCCAGGCCCCGTTCGCCCTGCTCAAGTTCGAGGGCGGGGTGCACCGCGTCCAGCGGGTGCCGGTCACCGAGTCGCAGGGCCGGGTCCACACCAGCGCGGCCGGCGTCCTGGTGATGCCCGAGGCCGAGCAGGTCGACGTCGAGATCGACGACAACGACCTGCGCATCGACGTCTACCGCAGCAGCGGCCCGGGCGGGCAGAGCGTCAACACGACCGACTCCGCCGTGCGCATCACGCACGTGCCGACCGGCATCGTCGCCAGCTGCCAGAACGAGAAGAGCCAGCTGCAGAACAAGGAGTCGGCCATGCGCATCCTGCGGGCCCGGCTGCTCGCCGCCGCCCAGGAGGAGGCCGACGCCGAGGCCGGGCGACGCCCGGCGCAGCCAGGTGCGCACCGTCGACCGCTCCGAGCGCATCCGCACCTACAACTACCCCGAGAACCGGATCTCCGACCACCGCACCGGCTACAAGTCCTACAACCTCGACCAGGTCCTCGACGGCGACCTCGCAGCCGGTCCTCGACTCCTGCGTCGAGGCCGACCTCGCCGCCCGCCTCGAGGCCCTCGAGCAGTGAGGCCGGGCCGGGAGGCGTGCGCTCGTGGCGCGCGGCCGCGCCCGGCTGCGCGGACGCCGGGGTCGCCAGCCCCGACCACGACGCCGCCGAGCTGCTGGCCCACGTCCTCGCACGACCCGCGGGGGCGCTGGCCCTGGTCGGACGACGTCCCGACCCGGTGCGCGGCGCCTACGACGCCCTGGTGGCCCGCCGCGCGGCCCGCGAGCCGCTGCAGCACCTCACCGGGGTGGCCGGGTTCCGCCACGTCGAGCTGGCGGTCGGCCCGGGCGTGTTCGTGCCCGCGGCCCGAGACCGAGCTGCTGGCCGGGTGGGCGATCGAGCAGGCGAGCGCCCTCGCCGCGCCGGTGGTCGTCGACCTGTGCACCGGCTCCGGGCGCGATCGCCCGGTCCGTGGCCGACGAGGTGCCGCACGCCGTCGTGCACGCGGTCGAGCTCGACGAGGGCGCCCTGGCGTGGGCGGCGCGCAACCTCGCCGGCACCGGGGTCGACCTGCGCGCCGGGTCGATGGCCGACGCGTTCGACGACCTCGCCGGCACCGTCGACGTCGTGGTCTGCAACCCGCCCTACATCCCGCTCGAGGCGTGGGAGTCGGTGGCGCCCGAGGCGCGCGACCACGACCCGCACCTGGCGCTGTTCTCCGGCGACGACGGGCTCGACGCGATGCGCGTCCTCGAGCGCCGCGCCCGGCTGCTGCTGCGGCCCGGGGGAGTGGTCGGGGCCGAGCACGCCGACGTCCAGGGCGAGTCCGCGCCCGGGGTGTTCGCCGCGGCCGGCGGCTGGACCGACGTCCGCGACCACCTCGACCTCGCCGGCCGGCCGCGCTACCTGACGGCCCGCGAGCTGACCCTGGCAGGATGAGGCGGTGACCGCCGAGCGCTTCCCCACCGACTCCGAGAGGAGCGCGAGTCCGCGATCGAGGCGGCGGCGATGGCCATCCAGCGCGGCGACCTCGTGGTGCTGCCCGACCGACACCGTCTACGGCATCGCCGCCGACGCGTTCGACGCCGACGCGGTCGCCGACCTGCTCGACGCCAAGGGCCGGGGTCGCGAGATGCCGCCGCCGGTGCTGGTCAGCAACGCCACCACCCTCGACGCGCTCGCCCGCGACGTCCCCGCCTTCGCGCGGGCGCTCGTCGAGGCGTTCTGGCCCGGCCCGCTCACGCTGGTGCTGCCGCCAGCAGACCTCGCTGATGTGGGACCTCGGCGACACCCGCGGCACCGTCGCGATCCGGATGCCCGACCACGAGCTGGCCCGCGAGATCCTCGAGCGCACCGGCCCGCTGGCCGTCAGCTCGGCCAACGTCACCGGCCTGCCGGCCGCGACCGACGCCGACCAGGCCGAGGACATGCTCGGCGACCGGGTCGCCGTCATCGTCGACGACGGCGAGTCGCCCGTCGGGGAGGCCTCGACGATCGTCGACGCCACCGGCGCCCAGGGCCGGGTGCTGCGCCGGGGCGCCCTGTCGCCTCGAGCAGCTCAACGCGGTGCTCGAGCCCCTCGGTGCGACCCTCACCGACGTCGGCGACGACGCCCCGGACGCCGGGCCGCCCGACCTGGTCAAGAAGGACAAGGCCTAGCGCGTGCGTGAGTACCTCGTCGTCTTCCTGGTCGCCGCCTCGGTCACCTACCTGCTGACGGTCGTCGCGCGCGAGATCGCGCTGCGCACGGGCGCGGTGGCGGCGGTGCGCGACCGCGACGTGCACGCCGAGCCGATCCCCTACCTCGGCGGCCTGGCCATGCTCGGCGGCCTCGTCGCGGCCTACCTGGTCGCCCGCGAGCTGCCGTTCCTGTCCTCCAACGGCGGGCCGTTCACGTTCCCCGACGCCCGGGCGGTCGTCGTGGCCGGAGCCCTCATCTGCGGCGTCGGCGTCCTCGACGACATCTTCGACCTCGACGCCCTCACCAAGTTCGGCGGCCAGGTGCTGGCCGTGGGGCTGCTCGTCTACTCCGGGGTGCAGTTCAACTTCTTCTTCTCCCCCAACGGCAACGAGCAGTTCTCCCTCGACTCCGAGCCAGGGCGCCATCCTGACGGCGGTGATCGTCGTGGCGACCGTCAACGCCGTGAACTTCGTCGACGGCCTCGACGGGCTGGCCGCCGGCGTCGTCGGCATCGGCGCCCTGGCCTTCTTCCTCTACTGCTACCAGCTCAGCGCCGCCAACGGGGTCACCCGGGCCACCACCGGCGCGCTGCTGTCGGCCGCGCTGGCCGGGGTGTGCGCGGGCTTCCTGGTGCACAACTTCCACCCGGCGCGGCTCTTCATGGGCGACAGCGGCTCGATGCTGATCGGCCTGGTGCTCTCGGCCACCGCGATCACCGTCACCACGCCAGTTCAGCGCCGAGGACATCGCGCTCGGCAGCGACGGCGCCCGGGCCAGCTTCCTGCCGATGCTGCTGCCGGTGGCGCTGCCGATCCTGATCCTCATCGTGCCCCTCGCCGACCTCGTGCTGGCCGTCGTGCGCCGCACGCGGGCCGGGCGCTCGCCGTTCGCCCCCGACAAGCAGCACCTGCACCACCGGCTGCTCGAGATCGGCCACTCCCACCGCCGCGCGGTCGTCGATCATGTGGACCTGGGCCGGCCTGATCGCGCTTCTCCACCGTGCTTCGCCAGCCTGCGCACCGGGACCGTCGTGTGGGTCGCGATCGGTGCCGGTGTCGCCGCGACGCTGCTGCTGACCTTCGTCCTGCCGGTCGTCCACCGGCCCGCGATCCTGCGCGACGCGGTCGAGGTGGGGGCCGTCGGAGGACCCGAGACTTTGTGATAGCATTCACAAGCACCTGAAAGACACCTGAACACCCGTCTGACCGCCCCCGTCCGCACCGACGACGACGACAGAAACGGCCGCCGACGATGACGACCGAGACTCCCCCGCACCAGCGGAAGGCCCGCCCCTACGGCGTCGCCGCCCTGGGTGTGGCCGTGCTCGCCGGGCTCGGTCGCCGGTGTCGTGGTCGCGTCGCTGGTCGCGGTGCTCTCGACGGCTCGGCCGGCCTGCGTCGGCGCCCTCGCCGGCGCCGGCGTCACGCTGCTCGTGCTGGCCACCGGCTTCGCCATCGTCGACCTCGTCGCCGGGCTGATGCCGGCGCTCTCGCTGGTCGTCGCGCTGCTCACCTACACCCTCCAGGTCGTGCTGCTCGCCGCTGCTGCTGGTCGTGCTCGCGCGGCGCCGACGACATCGAGCAGACGCTCGACCCCGCGCTGGTTCGCCGGCGGCGTCATCGCGGTCGCCCTGGCGTGGACCGTGTGCCTGGTGGTGCACGCGATGCACGCCCGCGATCCCGCTCTACGACCTGCCCGACGCGGCCCCGGCCGCGCGGCGCGGTGTCGCGGCGCCCGGAGGTGGAGTGAGCGATGACCCGCGCACGACTGCTATCGTCCGGCACGCGATGAGCCAGTCCGACGACAGACGCGGACTCCTCGGGGCGACCCGTGGCTCGCGTTCGGCTACCTCGTGGCCGGCGTCCTGCTCTACGGTTCGTCGGATGGCTGCTCGACCGCTGGTGGGGCACGCAGCTTCATGGTCGTGATCGGCATCCTGCTGGGCGCCGGCCTGGCGCTCTACCAGACCTTCGCCCGCTTCCGGGCGCTCGAGCACGACGACGAGCCGCACGAGTCATGACGACCAGCACGACGATTCGCACGGCGAGCACGACGATGAGACACGGTGAGCTTCCGCATCGAGGAGACGACCCCGTTCACCCCGCCGGGCCCGGCCGACTTCGACCTCCCGCCCATCGGCGGCGACTTCGGCTCCTTCGACCTGTTCGGCCAGACCTGGGCCGATCGGCGTCACCAAGCCGATGCTGCAGATCGTCCTCGCCGCGATCCTCGTCTTCGCCGTCTTCTACCTCGCCTCGCGCAAGCGGGCGATGGTGCCGGGCAAGCTCCAGTTCGTCGGCGAGGAGGCCTACGGCTTCGTCCGCAACTCCCTGGGCCGCGACATCATCGGCAGCCACGACTTCCAGCGCTTCGTGCCCTACCTGTTCGCGCTGTTCTTCTTCGTGCTGTTCAACAACTTCATGGCCACGATCCCGTTCATCCAGTTCCCGACCTTCTCGCGCTCGGGGATGGTCTACTCGCCTGGCGCTGCATGAGCTGGGTCATCTACAACGCGGTCGGCATCAAGAAGCACGGCTTCCTCGGCTACTTCAAGCTGCAGTCGGTGCCCGTCGGGCGTCGGCGGGCCGATCCTGCTCCTGCTGGTCCCGCTCGAGTTCATGTCCAACATCCTGGTGCGCCCGGTCACGCTGGCCCTGCGTCTGTTCGCCAACATGTTCGCCGGCCACCTGCTGCTGATCCTCTTCGCCCTCGGCGGCGAGTACATCCTGGTCGAGAACCAGCCGCTGGGCTACGCCCCGGTCGGCATCCTGGCCTGGGTGCTCTTCATCGCCGTCGCCATCCTCGAGGTGCTGATCCAGTTCCTGCAGGCCTACGTCTTCGTCCTGCTGAACGCCATGTACATCCAGGGCGCGCTCGCCGACGAGCACTGATCCACCTCCAGCATCCACCCTCCAGACCACCGCAGTCACCACAGCAGTACCAACCGAAAGGGAAATCTGATGTTCCTCCCCATGGCACGGTCGACGGGCTCAGCCTCAACATGATCGGCTACGGCCTGGCCGCCATCGGCCCGGGTATCGGCATCGGCCTGATCTTCGCCGCCTACATCAGCGGTGTCGCTCGTCAGCCGGAGGCCCAGAGCCGCCTGCAGTCGATCGCCATCCTGGGCTTCGCGCTCGCCGAGGCGCTCGCGATCATCGGTATCGCCCTCGCCTTCGTCCTCTGACCTAGCCACACCGCCAGCCGTAGGACCGGGAAGGACCTGCCATGCAGTCACTGATCGCATCCGCTCGTGGTGCGGGCTGCACGAAGAGGGGCGAGGAGAAGCTCAACCCCCTCCTGCCGCACCTCGATCGAGCTCATCCTCTCGCTCGTCGTCTTCGCGCATCCTCTTCTTCGCCATCAAGAAGTTCGTCGTCCCCAACTTCGAGGCGACGCTCGACCGAGCGCACCAAGGCGATCGAGGGCGGTCTGGCCGCGGCCGAGACCAAGCAGGCCGAGGCCGACGCCAAGCTCGCCGAGCTCGAGAAGCAGCTCGCCGACGCCCGGCACGAGGCGGCCCGCATCCGCGAGGAGGCTCGTGAGCAGGGCGCCGTCGATCGTCGCCGAGATGCGCGAGCAGGCGCAGACCGAGGCCACGCGCATCGTCGAGCACGGCAAGACGCAGATCGAGGCCGAGCGCCAGCAGGCGGTCACCTCCCTGCGCGCCGAGGTCGGCACGCTCGCCACCACCCTGGCCGGTCGTATCGTCGGGGAGAGCCTCGACGACGACGACCGCCAGAGCCGGGTCGTCGAGCGGTTCCTCGCCGACCTCGAGGCCGGCACGCCGGGCCAGAACTAGTAAGGGGAGCACTGATGGACCTGCGCGGAGCCTCGGCCGAGGCCCTGGCCGCCCTGACCGACGAGCTCGACGCCCACCTGGGCGGCCGGCGACGAGGCCGCCACGCCTGGCCGACGACCTGTTCTCGGTCGCCACGACGCTGCGCGCCGAGGGCTGCGCTGCGCCGGTTCGCCACCGACGCCTCGCATCCCGACCGAGGCCAAGCAGGGCCTGGTCGGCGAGGTCTTCGGCGGCAAGGTCGCCGACGGCGCCCTCGCGGTGCTCACCGCGGCCGTGGGTCGTCGCGTGGACCGCCACCCGCGACCTGGCCGACACCCTCGAGCACCTCAGCGTCGTCGCCCTGGTCAAGGCCGCCGGGCACCGACTCGGGCCGCCTGGCCGACGAGCTGTTCGCCTGGGCCCAGGCCGTCAAGGACAACCCGGAGCTGCGCGACGCGCTCTCCGACCCCGCCCGCAGCCGCAGCCGACAAGGCCGCGCCTGGTCGCGCGGCCTGCTCGGCGGCAAGGCGCTGCCGTCCACGGTCACGCTGGCCACCCAGGCGCTCTCGGGCAGCTACCGCACCGTGTCGGCGGCGCTGGCGCTCCTACCAGCGGACCGCCGCCGAGGTGCACGGCGAGGGCGTGGCCACCGTCCGCGTCGCCCGCGAGCTCACCGACGACCGAGACCCAGCCGGCTGGCCGACGTCCTGTCGGCCCAGTACGGCCGTCCGGTCCACCTCAACCTGCTGGTCGACCCCACGCGTGCTCGGCGGCATCCGGGTCGAGATCGGTGACGACGTCATCGACGGCACGGTCGTCAGCCGGCTCGACGACGCCCGTCGCCGCATCGCCGGCTGACCCGCACCGACCCCGCTCCACCCCACGCTCAGCCCACGACGTACGAACCAAGAGAGAAGGAAACGATGACGGAGCTCTCCATCCGTCCGGACGACATCCGGGACGCGCTGCAGAAGTACGTCGCCGACTACAAGCCCGACGCGGCGTCGCAAGGAAGAGGTCGGCACGGTCGCCCAGACCGGCCGACGGCATCGCCCGCGTCAGCGGCCTGCCGTCGTGCATGGCCAACGAGCTGCTCGAGTTCGAGGACGGCACCCTGGGCCTGGCGCTCAACCTCGACACCCGCGAGATCGGCGTCGTCGTCCTCGGTGACTTCGACAAGATCGAGGAGGGCCAGGCCGTCCGCCGCACCGGCGAGATCCTCTCGGTCCCCGTGGGTGACAAGTTCCTGGGCCGCGTCGTCGACCCGCTCGGCACCCCGATCGACGGCCTCGGCGACATCGAGTCCTCGGCGCGCCGTGCGCTCGAGCTGCAGGCGCCCTCGGTGATGCAGCGCAAGTCGGTGCACGAGCCGCTCGCGACCGGCATCAAGGCCATCGACTCGATGACCCCGATCGGCCGCGGCCAGCGCCAGCTCATCATCGGCGACCGCGCCACCGGCAAGTCGACGATCGCGATCGACACGATCATCAACCAGAAGCAGAACTGGGAGTCCGGCGACCCCGACAAGCAGGTCCGCTGCATCTACGTCGCCATCGGCCAGAAGGGCTCGACGATCGCCGCGGTCCGCGGCGCCCTCGAGGAGGCCGGCGCCCTGGAGTACACCACCATCGTCGCCTCGCCGGCGTCCGACAGCGCGGGCTTCAAGTACCTCGCCCCCTACACCGGCTCGGCCATCGGCCAGCACTGGATGTACGACGGCAAGCACGTCCTCATCGTGTTCGACGACCTGACCAAGCAGGCCGAGGCCTACCGCGCCGTGTCGCTGCTGCTGCGTCGCCCGCCGGGCCGCGAGGCCTACCCGGGTGACGTCTTCTACCTGCACAGCCGGCTGCTCGAGCGCTGCGCGAAGCTCTCCGACGACCTGGGTCACGGCTCGATGACCGGTCTGCCGATCATCGAGACCAAGGCCAACGACGTCTCGGCGTTCATCCCGACCAACGTCATCTCGATCACCGACGGCCAGATCTTCCTGCAGTCCGACCTGTTCGCGGCCAACCAGCGCCCGGCCATCGACGTCGGTGTGTCGGTCTCGCGCGTGGGTGGCGCGGCCATGACCAAGGCGATGAAGGCCGTCACCGGCTCGCTCAAGGTCGACCTGGCGCAGTTCCGCGCCATGGAGGCGTTCGCCATGTTCGCCTCCGACCTCGACGCGGCCTCGCGCCAGCAGCTCGACCGCGGCCAGCGCCTGATGGCCCTGCTCAAGCAGCCGGCCTACTCGCCGTACCCGCTCGAGGAGATGACGGTCTCGCTGTGGATCGGCACCACCGGTCGCCTCGACAAGGTGCCCGATCGGCGACGTCCTCCGCTTCGAGCAGGAGTTCCTCGACTACCTGCGCCGCTCGCACGACGGTCTGCTCGCGGCGATCCGCGAGTCCAACAAGTTCGAGGACGAGGACGGCCTCGACGCCGCCTACGACTCCTTCCTCGACCAGTTCGAGACCTCCGAGGGCGGCTCGATCAAGGCCGGCCACGAGGCCGCCGGCCGAGGCGCTGGAGGACGAGGACCAGGAGACCATCGTCAAGCAGAAGCGGGGCTGACCGGCACATGGCCCTCTCGCTGCGTGAGTACCGCGCCCGGATCAAGTCGGTCGAGTCGACCAAGAAGATCACCCGCGCCATGGAGCTCATCGCTGCGTCCCGCATCATCAAGGCGCAGCAGCGGGCCCAGGCCGCGGCTCCCTACGCCCGCGAGCTGACCCGCGCGGTGTCGGCGGTGGCGACGTTCTCCAACGTCGACCACCCGCTGACCACCGAGCAGGAGAACCCCAAGCGGGCCGCCGTCCTGATCATCACCAGCGACCGCGGGCTCGCCGGCGCCTACTCCTCGAGCGTGCTCAAGGAGGCCGAGCGCCTCGCCGAGAAGCTGCGCGGCGAGGGCAAGGAGATCGACTGGTACATCGCCGGTCGCAAGGGCGAGGCCTACTTCCGGTTCCGCCAGCGCACGATCGTGCGGTCCTGGACCGGCTTCTCCGACCAGCCGTCCTACGACATCGCGGCCGAGGTCGGCCAGGCGCTGATCGAGGCGTTCCTCAAGGAGCAGGGCGAGGACGGCGACGTCGACGAGGTCCACGTCGTCTACACCCGGTTCCGCTCGATGCTGACCCAGGAGCCCACCGCGATCCGGCTGCTGCCGCTCGAGGTCGTCGAGGGCACCGAGGCGCCCGAGTAGGGCGACGTCCTGCCGCTCTACGAGTTCGAGCCCTCGCCGGAGGCCGTGCTCGACGGGCTGCTCCCGCAGTACGTCCAGAGCCGGATCTTCTTCGCGATGCTGCAGGCCTCGGCCTCCGAGCTGGCCGCGCGCCAGCGGGCGATGAAGTCGGCCACCGACAACGCCACCGAGCTCATCAAGAAGTACACCCGGATCGCCAACCAGGCCCGCCAGGCCGGTATCACCCAGGAAATCAGTGAGATCGTCGGTGGCGTCAACGCGCTCGCCGATGCGAACGCAGGGAGTGAGTAGACCAATGACCGCAACCGTCGAAGAGACCAACGAGACCGGTGCCGCGGGCACCGGTCGGATCGCTCGCGTCATCGGCCCGGTGGTGGACGTCGAGTTCCCCGTCGACGACATGCCCGAGATCTACAACAAGCTGCTCGGTCGACGTCACGCTCGAGCGGCGAGACCACCACGCTGCCGCTCGAGGTCGCCCAGCACATCGGTGACGGCATGATCCGCGCCATCTCGCTCAAGCCGACCGACGGCCTGGTCCGCGGCGGCCTGGTGACCGACACCGGCAAGCCGATCTCGGTGCCGGTGGGCGACGCCACCCTCGGCAAGGTGTTCAACGCCACCGGCGACGTCCTCAACCTCGAGGAGGGCCAGACGCTTCGAGCCCGCCGAGCTACTGGGGCATCCACCGCAAGGCGCCGGCGTTCGACCAGCTGCGAGTCCAAGACCCAGATGTTCGAGACCGGCATCAAGGTCATCGACCTGCTGACGCCCTACGTGCAGGGCGGCAAGATCGGCCTGTTCGGTGGCGCCGGCGTCGGCAAGACCGTGCTCATCCAGGAGATGATCGCCCGCGTCGCCAAGGACCACGGTGGTGTGTCGGTGTTCGCCGGTGTCGGCGAGCGCACCCGCGAGGGCAACGACCTCATCGTCGAGATGGAGGAGGCCGGCGTCCTCGGGCAGACCGCCCTCGTCTTCGGCCAGATGGACGAGCCGCCGGGCACGCGCCTGCGCGTCGCCCTGTCGGCGCTGACGATGGCGGAGTACTTCCGCGACGTGCAGGGCCAGGACGTGCTGCTCTTCATCGACAACATCTTCCGGTTCACCCAGGCCGGGTCCGAGGTCTCGACCCTGCTCGGCCGGATGCCGTCCGCCGTGGGCTACCAGCCCAACCTCGCCGACGAGATGGGCACGCTCCAGGAGCGGATCACCTCGACGCGCGGTCACTCGATCACCTCGCTGCAGGCGATCTACGTGCCGGCCGACGACTACACCGACCCGGCGCCGGCGACGACGTTCGCCCACCTCGACGCCACCACCGAGCTGTCGCGCGAGATCGCCTCGCTCGGCATCTACCCGGCCGTGGACCCGCTGACGTCGACCTCGCGGATCCTCTCGGCCGAGTACATCGGCCAGGAGCACTACGACTGCGCGATCCGGATCAAGCAGATCCTGCAGCGCAACAAGGAGCTCCAGGACATCATCGCGATCCTCGGTGTCGACGAGCTGTCCGAGGAGGACAAGGTCATCGTCAGCCGGGCGCGCCGCATCCAGCGCTTCCTGTCGCAGAACACCTACGTCGCCAAGCAGTTCACCGGCATCGAGGGCTCGACGGTCCCCGTGGCCGACACCATCGATGGCGTTCAACAAGATCGCCGACGGTGAGTACGACCACGTCGCCGAGCAGGCGTTCTTCATGTGCGGCGGTCTCGACGACGTCGAGGCCAAGTGGGCCGAGATCCAGAAGAACCTCTGACATGGCTGCCTCCGACCGGACCCTGCAGGTCGAGCTGGTCGCGGCCGACCGGACCGTGTGGTCCGGTCAGGCCACGATGGTCATCGCCCGCACGGTCGAGGGCGACGTCGGCATCCTGCGCGGGCACGCGCCGCTGCTGTCGCTGCTCACCGACGCGGTCGTCGAGATCACCGCCGAGGAGGGCGACGTCGTCGTGGCCGCGGTCGACGGGGGCTTCCTCTCGGTCGCGGCCGACCGGGTCTCGATCCTGTCCGAGCGCGCCGTGCTGGCCGAGGAGATCGACGTCGACGCCGGCCCGCGCCGAGCTCGAGCGCGAGCCCGACGGCGACCTCGCCGAGGACGAGGGCGAGCGCCGCATCCGTCGGGCCGAGGCCCGCATCCGGGCGGCCGAGAAGGCCCGCTAGTCTGACCGCTCCCGCGGACGAGCGAGCGCAGCAGGACCAGATGCGACATGGCGTGGTGGGAGTGGACGCTCGACGCCGCCGGCGTCGCTCCTGCTCCTCGTCCTGCTCTACGGCCTGGCCCTCGTCGTACGCCGTCGCCTGATCACCCGCCACGGCGGCACCTTCGAGCTCAGCCACCGCGTCCGTCCCTCCGGGGACGGGCGCGGTTGGGTTCTCGGGGTCGGTCGCTACTCCGGCGAGCGCTCGAGTGGTTCCGGCTGTTCTCGCTCGCGCCGCGACCCAAGGCGGTCGTGGGCGCGCGACGTCGCTCAGCTACGACGGGCGCCGCGAGCCGCTCGGCGCCGAGCAGATGTCGCTCTACCCCGACCACCTCGTCATCGCGTGCCAGCTCGGCCGCCGGCGACGTCGAGCTGGCGATGAGCACCGGCTCCCTGACCGGCTTCCAGTCCTGGCTCGAGGCGAGGCCGCCCGGCACCGACTGGAACCGGTGACCGAGCCGTGACCCCGAGCCGACGCCGACCCGGGCGACGGTCGCGGTCGGCGTGGTCTTCGCGCTCAACGGGCTGCTGTTCGCGAGCCTGGTCTCGCGGGTCCCCGACCTGCGCTCCGGCCTCGACCTCGACAACGGCGGCGCTCGGCCTGCTGCTGCTGACGATCGCCGTCGGGTCGCTGGTCGCGCTGCCCACCTCGGGCGCGCTGGTCGCGCCGGTGGGGCGCCGGCCGCCGTGGTCCGCGGCGGCGCGCTCGCCGTCGGCCGTCGGGCTCGTCGTGGCCGCGCGTCGGGCGCCGGTGCCCGACGGCTCGGTCCCGCTCGCCGCGGCCGGGCTGGTCGCTCTACGGCGGCGGGCGTCGGGGCCTGGGACGTCGCGATGAACGTCGAGGGCGCCGAGGTCGAGCGGCGGCTCGGCCGCACGGTCATGCCGCGCTTCCACGCGGCGTTCAGCCTCGGCACCGTCGCGGGCGCGCTGCTCGGCGTGCTCGTCGTGCGCGCTCGACGTGCCGCTCGCCGTCCACCTGCCGGTGCTCGCGGCTGTGGCCGTGGCGGTCGCCTGGTCGCGGCCACGCGCGGCGTTCCTGCCGGCCGAGCCCGAGGAGGGCGGTGCCGGGCCGTGGCGCGGCGTGGCGCGAGCCGCGCACCCTCGCTATCGGCCTGATGGTGCTGGCCTTCGCCGTCGCCGAGGGGTCGGCCAACGACTGGCTCACCCTGGCGCTCGTCGACGGGCTACGACGTCGAGCAGTGGGTCGGCGTCGGCGGGCTACGCGCTCTTCGTCACGGCGATGACCACCGGCCGGCTGGCCGGCACCGGCGCTGCTCGACCGCTGGGGGCGCGCCGGCCACGCTGTGGGGCTGCGCCGCCCTGGCGGCGTCCGGCCTCGTGCTGGTGGTGCACGGGGGAGCGTGGCCGCTCGTCGGCCTGGGCGTCGTGCTCTGGGGCCTCGGTGCCTCCCTCGGCTTCCCGGTCGGGATGAGCGCCGCCGCCGACGACCCCGTGCGCTCGGCCGCACGGGTCTCCGTGGTCTCGACGATCGGCTACGCGGCGTTCCTGGCCGGGCCTCCGCTGCTGGGGGCGCTGGGCGACCGTGTCGGGACGCTCGAGGCGCTGCAGGCCGTGGCGGTGCTGATGGTGCCTGCCGCGGTGCTGGTGCTGGCGACGCGTCGACCGGCCGCGGTCAGTCGAACAGCGCCCTGATGTCGTCGGCCGAGATCGCCTGCGACGCGGCCCCGTCGCCGTCGATCACCTTGCGGAACAGCTCGGCCTTGCGGGCCTTGAGCGCCATCACCTTGTCCTCGATGGTGTCGGCCGAGACGAGCCGGTAGACCATCACCGTCTTGTGCTGACCGATGCGGTGGGCGCGGTCGACCGCCTGCGCCTCGGCGGCGGGGTTCCACCACGGGTCGAGGACGAAGACGTAGTCGGCCTCGGTGAGGGTGAGCCCGACCCCGCCGGCCTTCAGGCTGATCAGGAACGCGGGCTGGTCGCCGGAGCGGAAGGCCTCGATGACGGCCGGGCGGTTGGTGGTGCGTCCGTCGAGGTAGCTGGTCGCGATGCCCTCGGCGTCGAGCCGCTGGCGGACCCGGGTCAGGAACCCGGTGAAGGTGCTGAAGACGAGGGCGCGGTGACCCTCGGCGGCGACCTCGAGCAGGTGCTCGACGAGGACGTCGACCTTGGCCGAGCCCACCGCGTCGTGCCGGTCGTCGACGAGGGCGGGGTCGAGGGCGAGCTGGCGCAGCTTGGTGAGGGCGGCCAGGATCGCGACGCGGTTGCGGTCGAAGTCCTCGACGAGGCCCAGGATGCGCTGGCGCTCCTTGGCCAGGTGGGTGTCGTAGAGCTTGCGGTGCTTGGGCGCGAGCTCGACCTCGAGCACCTGCTCGACCTTGGGTGGCAGGTCGTCGGCGACGAGCTCCTTGGTACGGCGCAGGACGAACGGCTTGATCCGGCCGGTGAAGCGGCGCAGCGCCCTCTCGTCGCCCTGCTTCTCGACGGGACGCACCACGTTCTCGGTGAACGAGCGCGGGTGCGGGTAGATGCCCGGGCGCGGCGATCGACGAGCAGGGCCCAGTACTCCATCAGCCGGTTCTCGAACGGCGTGCCGGTGACGGCGAGCCGGAACGGCGCGCGCATCCGTCGCACCGAGGAGTAGGCCTTGCTCTGGTGGTTCTTGACGACGTGGGCCTCGTCGAGCACCAGGCCGCCCCAGTCGACCGTCCTCGTAGGCCTCGGTCTCGAGCCGGTGGAGCGTGTAGCTGGTGACGACGACGTCGGCCTCGGCGGCGATGGCGGCGACGGTCTGCTCGCGCCGGACGGCGGTGGCGTCGACCGTCCGCACGCGCAGCCCGGGGGTGTGCCGCTCGGCCTCCGCGACCCAGGCGCCGACGACGCTCGTCGGGGCGACCACCAGGAACGGCGCCCGGTCGCCCTGGGCGCGGGTGTGGGCGACCAGGGCGAGCACCTGCAGGGTCTTGCCGAGGCCCATGTCGTCGGCCAGGACGCCGCCGAGCCCGTGCTCCCAGAGGAAGGCCAGCCAGTGGAACCCGTCGAGCTGGTAGGGCCGCAGCGTCGAGACGACCCCGGTCGGCTCGGGCCGGGGCAGCTCGACCAGGTCGCGCAGCGCCTGCGCGCGGCGGACCCACTCGGCGGCCTGCTCGTCGACGATGCCCAGCTCGGCGAGCTGCGCCCACAGACCGAGGTCGTGGCGACCGACGCTGACCCGGTCGCTGTCGGGGTCGCGCAGCTCGGCCGCCGCCCGGACGAGGTCGTCGAGCCGCGCGAACTCCGGGTCGGTCGGTGCGCACGAACAGCCCGCTCGGCAGCACGAGGTGCTCGTGCTCCAGGGTGAGCGCGGCGAGGACCTGGGCGAGCGCCACGCGTTCGCCCTCGACGGTGATCGTCACCTCGAGGTCGAGCCAGTCGGTGTGGGGCTCGCCGTCGCCCGGCTCGCCCGGCACCAGGTCGAAGCTGATCTCGGGTCCTTCGTCGGACTCCCGGAAGTCGGGCGCTCCGACCTCCACCACCTCGACCGCGTCACAGGCTCGCCAGGCCGGGAGCTCGAGCAGGGCGAGGTGCAGGACGTCGGCCCCGCTCACCTCGCGGCGCTCGGGCTCGAGGGGTGCCGGGAGGCGCACGAGCAGGTCGCGCTCGGCCGCGAGGTCCCGCAGGGGCGAGTCGTCGTCCAGCCCGACCACCGCGTCGTCGTAGACCCAGCTCCACAGCCGGGTGGCGCTCGAAGCCGTCGACCACGCGACCGTGAGGCGCAGCCGGGGCGCGATCGCCGCGGGGAGCGTGACCGAGCCGTCGCGCGAGGCGACCGGGAGGGCCCGGCGCAGCCGGACCAGCTCGCCGGCGACCTTGTCGCCGGCACTGCTGGGGATCAGCAGGGGTGGCTGCCTCGTCGCGGCGATCGCCCGCCGGGGGAGGCGGCGGTCGAGCCGGGCCAGGGTCAGCGTCGGACCGTCGGCGACCAGGACACTGTGAGCCGGCTCGCCCAGCAGGTGGAGCCGATCGCCGGTCCACAGCTCGCCCTGGAGGTCGACACCCACGACGATCCTCGTGCCGTCGGGACCCGAGGTCGCGTCGGCCGCGAGGGCGGCCGGCTCGTCGGCCAGCTCGATCGAGCCGAAGCCGTCGAGGAGGAGCTCGACCCCGACGTCGCGTGCCTCGCGCAGCAACGGGACGACCTGGGGTCCGAACTCGCTCGACGCCGGACTCGCGCCCGGGGTACCAGTAGCCGGTGCCGTGCCTCTCGAGCGCGGTGGCGAGGGCCGCCAGCACCTCCATGTGCCGTGGGTCGTGCTGCCCTTGCAGCTGGACGTCGGCCACCTTCTCCCAGCCGATGCCGGACTTGATCCAGCCCTGCCGCTTCCCGGGGCGCATGGGTCGCAGCCTGAGCCGGACTCCCTCGGAGTACCCGTAGCGGCGGGGATCCTCGCCCCACGAGAGCTGCAGCGCCACCGGCACGGGGTCGGTGAGCGGAGCGACCAAGGAGGACAGGTCGTCGACCAACCGCCCCAGCTGGCGCTGCCAGGTCTCGGCGGTCCCCGGCCCGCCGAGGTCGCGCGCCAGCGCGAGCGCCAGCGCCGCTCCGTGCTTGCACTGGACGTGGACCGGGCAGGTGCAGGTGGTCTCCAGCGAGATGAAGCCGCCGTAGGCAACGGCGCGGAGGGTGGTGCGGTAGGGGCGTCGCGCCTTGCCCCACACCTCGGCGGAGGCCACCACACGGTCCGGCTTCAGGTCGTGGATCTCCCGCTCCTCGAGCGCATCGGTGTAGGAGCGTGCTCGGCGCAGCGACTCTGCCGGGAAGTGCTCGTCGACCTGGCGAGCCAGCAGCTGGAGAACCCTCATGAGGCGCCCATCGTGGCACGGCCCCGGGCCGGTTGGATCAGTTGTCAACAGGCCCCTGACCGGCGCGACCAGGTTGTCGGTGGTCGCCGCTAGCGTCAGTGACGTGATCCTCGACCTCGCCGATCTCGCGCCGACGCCGGCCGCGCTGCTCGACGTGGTTCGCGACTCCCGGAGGGCCGCCGACGACGCCGAGCGGCACGTCCTGGTCGCGGCAGCGGAGTGGGCGCACATGTTCCCCGCCCACGACCCGGCCGACCGGACCTGGCAGGTCACCACGTCGCCGGGGTTCGAGGCCTCCGAGCTCGACGCCCGCGCGGTCGCCGAGACCACCGAGGAGGGGTTCGAGTGGTTCGCGCTCCCACCGGTGGCCTGGGACGCACCGGCCGCGTTCGCCGCCGCCAACAACATGCCCGAGACCTCGGCAAGACCCTGATCCGCGACGCCCTGATCCTGCGTCACCGGATGCCGCACACGTGGGCACGGGTCCTCGCCGGCCAGGTCACCGCCTGGCGGGCCCGCCGCATCGCCGCGGTGACCCTGGGTCGACCCGCCGACGTGGTCGCCGCCCTCGACACCCGGGTCGCTCCGATCGCGGACGCCGTCGGGCTCCGCACCCTCGACCGGCTGATCGACGAGGAGATGCAGCGCCTGCACGCCGAGGAGCGCGAGATGGAGTCCGAGGCCAAGCTCGACGAGCAGTACGTGCGCCTCGACCCCGGCTCGATCAACCACACGGGCATCGCCGAGATGAACATCCGCGCGGAGTGGAAGGACCTCCACGACTTCGACACCACCGTCGCTGCGGTCGCCGAGGCGCTCCGCCTGCAGGGGTGCGAGGCCTCGCTCGACGTGCGCCGCGCGATGGCGATCGGGATCCTCGCCGATCCCGCACAAGCCCAGGCGCTGCTCACCGGCGACGAGGGTGACGACACGGCAGCGGCGCCCCGGACGCGGCTGCGGAAGCACGCGATGATCGTGTTCCACCTGTCCGAGGACGCCGTCCACGGGTACGGCCCCGGTGCCACGGTGGGCCGCAACGCGACCACCGGCCGCGCCGAGCTCACCGAGCTCATCCGTCGCTGGGCCGGTCGCACCGACACCCACCTCACCGTGCTCCCGGTCCGCGACCTCGCCGACCACCACCACGTCGAGGCCTACGAGGTCCCCGACCGGCTCCGCGAGCAGACCGTGCTCCTCCACCACACCTGCGTCTACCCCTGGTGCAGCCGGCCTGCCGAGGACTGCGACTGCGACCACACCGTCCCGTACGGGCCCGAGGGCGCCGACGGGCGGACCTGCTCCTGCAACGTCGCGCCGCTGTGTCGACATCACCACCTGCTGAAGACCCACACGCCGTGGAGCTACGTCCGCATCGACGAGACCACGTTCCTGTGGACCGACCCCTACGGCCACCGGTACGTGCGACAGCGAGGCCAGACCCACGCCGTCGGCAACGCACCACCCGGAACCGCGTCGCCCCACCTACGACTGGTTCCCGACCCCGGCAGCTGATCCTCGACCCCGAGCGTGGCTCTCCTGGATCGCGGTGCCGAGGTACTGGGTGACGGCCTCGGCGACGAGCTGGTCCGTCGTCAGGCCCGAGCGTCGGGCGAGGACGCCGACCGCGCGGTACATCTCGCCGGGCAGGTGGACCACGTTCCCGGGCTGCGGAACGCTGCTCGGGCGGTTCCGGCGACCGTGGGAACCGAAGGCGGCGAGTGCGATGGTCACGACCGTGCCCAGGACGTCGAGGATGAGCACGACCCCCAGCAGGCGCAGGCTCCCCTCGCCGGCGTCCTCGGCGAGGATCATGCCGACGACGATCAGGGCGGCGACGCTGGCGGCGAGGATCGTCGCCCACATCAGCCCGACCACCTCGTCGCGCTCGGCGGCCACGCCGAGCAGGAGGCTGACCTGCGCCAGCGTGAGGGCGACCACGACAGCCACGCCGAGCAGCTGCCAGGTCCCGTCGCCGCCGTCGTCGACCCACGTCATCTTCAGGGCGACACCGGCGGCCACCAGGGCACTCAGGCCGCCCGTGGCGCCGACGACGGCGTACGGCGTCCCGGACGTCCCGAGGTGGCAGAGGATCGCCATGCTCGTGAGCCCGACGATCACGGTCGTGAGCAGGACGCGCGCCTCGGTCTCGCCGAAGTCGCCGGCGCCGAGGAGGGCGATGACGCCCAGGAGTGCGGCGATCGAGAACGATCCGATCGTGGTGGCGACGACGACGCGGCGCAGTGGGGCCGTGGCTGAGGAGGTCATGGGCTGATCCTCATCCGTCCCGGGCGGTCTGCCCTGAGCACAGGTACCCAGGTTCGGCTCCGCCTCAGCGCTCGCCGCCCGGGACCCAGAGCACGTCGCCCTGCTCGCGGTTGCTGTAGCGGGCGAGGATGAACACGAGGTCGCTGAGCCGGTTGAGGTAGGTGATCGCGAGCGGGTTCATGGTGTCGGCGTGCACCTCGTGGGCCGCCCAGGCCGAGCGCTCGGCCCGGCGGACGACCGTGCGGCACACGTGCAGGTGGGCGGCGCCGACCGTGCCGCCGCTGAGGATGAACGAGCGCAGCGTCTCGAGCGGCTCGTTGTAGTGGTCGCACCAGCCCTCGAGCCGGTCGACGTAGTCCTGGGTGATCCGTAGCGGCGGGTACTCGGGGTCGGGGACGACGGGCGTGCAGAAGTCGGCGCCGACGTCGAACAGGTCGTTCTGCACGTGCACGAGCACCGCGACGACGTCGTCCTCGAGGTTTCCTGCCGCCACCGCGAGCCCGAGGTTGGCGTTGGCCTCGTCGACGTCGGCGTAGGCGTGCAGCCGCAGGTCGTTCTTGGTGGTCACGCTCATGTCGCCGAGCCGGGTCTCGCCGCCGTCGCCGGTGCGGGTGTAGATGCGCGTGAGGTTGACCATGCAGGCACAGTAGCGAGCATGAGAACCCGCGCGGCGGTCGCCGTAGGCCTTGCCCTGCCAGGCCTGTCGCTCGCGGTGGCCGGGCTCTTCCACCCGCACGGGCTGCACTACCCGACGTCGCAACGGTGGCTCGTGCTTCACCTGCTGGGCCTCGTGGTGTTCCCGCTCGTGGGCGTGGCCCTGGTCGTCCTGGTGCGGGGGAGGGGCGACACGCTCTCGTGGCTGGTGCGGCTGGCGGCCTACGTGTACGCGGTCTTCTACTCGGCGCTCGACGTGCTCGGCGGCATCGGCGCCGCCTACGTGGTTCGTGAGGCCGGCCCCGGCGTGCCGCGCCCCGACGTGGTGCCCGTGCTCTACGAGATCGGCGACGCCCTCGGATCGATCGGGTCGTTCGCCCTGATCGCCTGCGGCCTGGCCCTCACCGTCGACCAGGTCCGGTCCTACGGCCTGGCGGGAGTACCGGTGCTCGCCGCCGTGCCGGGCGCGTGGCTGGTGCACACCGACCACATCTTCGCCCCGAGCGGCGTGATCGGCATGGCGCTCGTCGGCGCGGCCACCGGGGTGGCCGCCTGGAACTCCCAGGAAATTCGCTGGAGCTCCACTGCAACCTCCGAGAGGGTCAGAGCGTCATAGGTGTGAAGGCACGTTTCGGATGGAGGGAGTGCTGACGTGGACATCGCGACCGACGGATCGGCGCTCGTGCTCTCCGGCGACTTCGACGTGCGGAGCACCTGGAAGGTGCGCACCGCCGTCTACGACCACCTGGCTGCCTACGACCACGTGGTCGTCGACCTCACCGACGTCGAGACCGTCGACGTCGTCGCGCTCCGGGTCCTGGCGGCCGCCTCGCGTCATGCCGCCCGCGTGGGCCAGCAGCTGACGCTGCGTGGCTGCAACGGCGCCGTCCGGCGTCTGCTGCACATGACGCACCTGATCCGCGTCGTCGAGCTCGAGCGCCACGCCGTCTCGGCCTGACCCCCCGCTGACCCGTCGCACATGTGCGACGGGTCAGCGTGATGTCGCTCAGTGGTGGCTGACCAGCGTCGGCTGGACCTCGCGGACCTCGAGCCGTTGCGGAGCGCCCGCGACCGTGTGGGTGCCCGGGATCGGGGTCCACGGCCCCGCGCCGACCCGGTACCGACCGGCGTAGGTGGTGTCGAGGCTGGTCCGGACGTCGCCCTCGCGCCGGTACCGGTGGACGACGTCGCCGCGGCTGCGGGGGTAGGGGCCTCCCGGGCTGCTGGTGGTGACGACCTCGCCGTCGCCGTAGTGCCACGTGAACCGGGCGGGCGTCGCCTCGATCGTGACCCGCTGACCGAGCAGCGTCACGGCCTGGGTGACGGGTGCGGTGTCGTCGGTGCGGAAGTAGGTGTCGAGGTTGACGGCCGTGCGGCCGTCGGGCGGCTGGATCCGCAGGCCGCTCGCCGGCCAGGTCAGGCGCTGGAACGCGGTGAGGACCATGGCCGGGGTGACGACGAGGACCGGGTCGTCCGGGAGGACGCACTGCTGGCCCTGGCTGACGCCGTTGATGAAGATCTCGATGAGGACGCCGGGTTCGGTTTCACCGACGACCTCGCAGGTCGCAGCGACGCAGCACGCCCGCGGGACCGGACGTGCAAACAGGCTCGCTCGTCGTCTGAGGGGTAGATGCGGGGCCCGCATCGGGCTCGGCGCCGTTGGAGACTCGCAAGTCGACACCAACGGTCGACCAATCGGTTGAGTCATCGCACTCGCTCCCGGCATGAGCCGCGCCGGCGGTCGTGCAAACGAAGCGTGAGCACTCCGGCCAGCAGAATCACGAACCGCGCGATCAGGTTCATGAGGCGACCTCCGAGTAGCGACGTACCAGCCACTCGCCGTCTAGTCGCGAGATTGAAATCCGAAGTGTCTCGACGCCCCCGGCGAAGTGATCGATCGCGGCGTCGGCGGATTCTTTGAACTCAGATCGGCGCGCTCTCGACCCGGACATCGAACGTCGGCCACTCGTTGACTTTCCCCCAGCGTTCGATACCCGAAATCGTTCCGCCATCGGTTCTGATGAAGCCGCCTGCCTCGTAGATCCGATCGACGTTTCCTGCGAAGACGTCACAAGATTCGCAGTCCGCATTGAGCGCTCGAAACTTGTCGCTAACGCCCGACACCTGCATCTCGTTCGCCGCTTCCTGCCACCGCCTCAAGAACTCCTGCGCCGTCTCCTTCTCGGGCGGCTCGCTCGTCGGCGGCTCCGTCGGCGTCGACTCGGTCGCGGTGGGGCTGGTCGTCGGCTCGCTCGTGGGCGGCTCGGAGGTCGGGTCGGCGACCTGGGGCTCGGGGTCGCCGTTGCAGGCGCTGAGGGAGAGCAGGACGGCGGTGAGCGCGGTGAGCGCGGAGATCGGTCGTCGTCCCATGGCGGTCCTTCCCGAGTGACCCGTCCTGGCGGAGAAGTTACTCAGTTTTGCCGTCGCGCGACATAGGCGAGGTACCGCCTGTGGAGGAGTGACCGGGAGCCGGTGTTGGATATCCCACTCCCGGAGTGGTTACCCACCGTTAACCGCGCGCTTTACGCTCGGGCGCATGACCGAGAAGGACAAGCCCTGGGTGATGCGGACCTACGCCGGGCACTCCACGGCGGCCGCGTCGAACGCGCTCTACCGGACCAACCTCGCCAAGGGGCAGACCGGGCTCTCGGTCGCCTTCGACCTCCCGACGCAGACGGGCTACGACCCCGACTCGCCGCTCGCGCGGGGTGAGGTCGGCAAGGTGGGCGTGCCGGTGCCGCACCTGGGGGAGATGCGCAAGCTGTTCTCCGAGATCCCGCTGACGACCATGAACACCTCGATGACGATCAACGCCGTCGCGATGTGGATGCTGGCGATGTACCAGGTCGTGGCCGAGGAGCAGAACCCCGACCTGACGCCGGAGGAGGTCGCGGCTCAGCTCGCCGGGACCACGCAGAACGACATCATCAAGGAGTACCTCTCCCGCGGGACCTACGCGTTCCCGCCCGAGGCCTCGATGCGGCTGATCGCCGACATGATCGCCTACACGGTCCACCAGATCCCCAAGTGGAACCCGATCAACATCTGCAGCTACCACCTGCAGGAGGCCGGGGCGACGCCGACGCAGGAGCTCGCGTTCGCGCTCAGCACGGCGATCGCCGTGCTCGACCAGGTCAAGAACGCCGGCCAGGTCTCCGACGACGACTTCGAGCAGGTCGTCGGGCGGATCTCGTTCTTCGTCAACGCCGGGGTGCGCTTCATCGAGGAGACCTGCAAGATGCGGGCCTTCAACCAGCTCTGGGACGAGATCACCCGGGAGCGGTACGGCGTCGAGAACCCCAAGATGCGCCGGTTCCGGTACGGCGTCCAGGTCAACTCGCTCGGCCTGACCGAGGCGCAGCCCGAGAACAACGTGC
Source organism: uncultured Actinomycetota bacterium (assembly GCA_963830575.1). Lineage (GTDB taxonomy): Bacteria > Actinomycetota > Actinomycetes > Propionibacteriales > Nocardioidaceae > Nocardioides. Next base: position 6,477 of record CAWHNR010000033.1, on the reverse strand, counting down.
AGCGCATCGTGCTGGAGATGCTCGGCGTGACGCTGTCGAAGAACGCCCGCGCCCGCGCCGTCCAGCTGCCCGCGTGGAACGAGGCGCTCGGCCTCCCGCGCCCGTGGGACCAGCAGTGGTCGCTGCGGCTGCAGCAGGTGCTGGCCTTCGAGTCCGACCTGCTCGAGTACGACGACATCTTCGACGGCTCCCACGTCATCGAGGCCAAGGTCGCCGAGCTGGTGGAGGGGGCCAAGGCCGAGATCGACCGGGTCCAGGCCCTCGGCGGCGCGATCGCGGCCGTGGAGTACATGAAGTCCGCCCTCGTCTCCTCGCACGCCGAGCGCCGCGCGCGCATCGAGTCGGGCGAGGAGAAGATCGTGGGCGTCAACGTCTACGAGACCACCGAGCCCTCGCCCCTGACCGCCGACCTCGACGGCGCGATCATGGCCGCCGACCCGGCGGCCGAGCAGTCCGCCCTCGACTCGGTCGCGGCGTGGAAGCAGGAGCGCGACCAGGCCGAGGTCGACGAGGCCCTGGCCGCGCTCGCCGCGGCGGCCAAGACCGACGAGAACCTCATGGGTCCGACCCTGGTGGCCGCACGAGCGGGCGCCACGACGGGCGAGTGGGCGGCAGCGCTCCGCGAGGTGTTCGGGGAGTACCGCGGCCCGACCGGCGTCAGCGGTGCGGTCGTCGCCGAGGCCGGCGCCGAGCTGACCGCGGTGCGTGAGCGGGTCAAGGCCACCGGCGACGAGCTCGGCGGCCGGCTGCGCCTCCTCGTCGGCAAGCCCGGCCTCGACGGCCACTCCAACGGCGCCGAGCAGGTGGCCGTGCGCGCCCGCGACGCCGGGCTTCGAGGTCATCTACCAGGGCATCCGCCTCACGCCCGAGCAGATCGTGGCCGCCGCCGTGGCCGAGGACGTGCACTGCGTCGGGCTCTCGATCCTCTCGGGCAGCCACATGGAGCTCGTGCCCGACGTGCTGAACGGCCTGAGGGACGCCGGCCTGGACGACGTCCCGGTGATCGTCGGCGGGATCATCCCCGACTCCGACGGCAGGAGGCTGCTCGAGCAGGGCGTCGCCGCCGTCTACACGCCCAAGGACTTCGGGCTGACGGAGATCATGGGCGGCATCGTCGACGTCATCCGCAAGGCCCACGACCTGTCGTGAGGCCGGCATGACCCGGATCCTGCTCGGTCGCCACGGCCTCGCCGGCTACGAGACCGAGCTCATGACCGACGACGGCGGCAGCCTCACGCCCGAGGGCCGCGCCCAGGCGCGCGCCCTGGGTGAGGCCGCCCGCGCCGCCGGGGTCACCGCCGTCTGGTGCAGCCCGCTCTCGCGTGCCGTGCAGACCGCGGAGATCGCCGCCGGCGTGGCGGGCGTCGACGACGTGACCGTGCGCCAGGACCTGCGCGAGTACCCCGTGGGCGACCACGCGGGCGAGCCGGCGACCTCCGAGGCCGCGCTGCTGATGCCCGTCTTCGAGGCCTGGCGCGACGGGGACGACGACGCCGTCATCCCCGGCGCCGAGCGGGTGCAGCAGATCGTCGAGCGGGTGACGCGCGTCCTCGACGACGTCGCGGACGCCGTGGGGCCCGACGGGGTGGCCCTCGTGGTGACCCACGGCGGCGCCGTCATGACCACGGTCCCGCCGCTGGTGGGGCGTCCGCGCGCGGCCGCGTCCGACCTCGTGCTCGCCGGGGGAGGCCACCTGGTGCTCGACCGCGGTGCCGACGGCTGGTCGCTCGTGGGCGCCGGCGCCGGGTCGGCGTGACGAGCGTCATGTAGGTAAGCCTGACCTTGGTGCCTTACGCTCGTCGGGTGGGCAAGTCCAAGGGCACGGTGGCGAAGCTGCCGAAGACCAGGTGCTGCGAGTCGCGCAAGAAGTGCGGCCGCTGCCCCCTGCGCATGCTGAAGGAAGGCACGCTGCCGCGCGGGTATACGGTCAAGCGTCGCCAGCTGGTGCGTCTCGACGGCAAGAAGGTCACCAAGAAGAAGCTGGCGAAGGCCGCCTGAGCGGCCTCCCACGACACCGTCCCCACACCCAGGAGCCACGCCGTGCCGGCACCCGCCTTCGTCGACCAGCTCAACGCCCAGATCGGCAACGAGCTGTCGGCCCACAACCAGTACCTCGCGGTCGCGGTCCACTACGACGCGCTCACGATGCCGCAGATGGCGGCCTTCTTCTACGCGCAGGCGCTCGAGGAGCGCACCCACGCGATGATGATGGTGCAGTACCTGCTCGACACGGACGCCGACGTGGTCATCCCCGGCGTCGAGGCTCCCGTCGTCGGCTTCGCGGGCGTCGTCGCACCGGTCGAGCTCGCGCTCACCCAGGAGCGCCGGGTCACCGAGCAGATCAACTCCCTCCTGCGCACCGCCCGCGAGGCGAGCGACTTCGCCTCCGAGCAGTTCATGCAGTGGTTCATCAAGGAGCAGGTCGAGGAGGTCGCGACCATGAGCGACCTGCTCGCGGTCGTCACCCGCAACGCCGACGACGTCGAGGACATCGAGGAGTACGTCGCCCGCGAGAGCGGTGGCGAGGGCGGCGACCCGATGGCCCCGCGCATCGCGGGAGCCTGACCGCACCGGGTCGCCTGACAGACTGAGGTCGTGCACCGCGTCGTCGTCGTCGGGGCCGGCGTCATCGGCCTGAGCTGCGCCGTGCGCCTGCTCGAGGCAGGCCACCGCGTCGACGTCGTCGCGCGCGACCTCCCGCTCGAGACGACGTCCGCCGTCGCCGCCGGCCTGGTCCACCCGCACCGTGCCGGTCCTCCCGAGCTGGTCGAGTCGTGGACCCGGCGCTCCATCGAGGTGTACGAGGCCATGGCCGCCGAGCCCGCCTCGGGGGTGCGGCTGGTTGCCGGCACGGAGCTGCCCGACGGCGCCGAGCGGGTGGCGCCGGTCGTCGACCTCCCGGTGCACCTGCGGCGGCTCGCCGCCCGGATCGAGGCGCTCGGCGGGACCCTCACCCGGCTCAACCTCGGCGCGCTGCCCGACCACGGCGACGTCGTCGTCAACTGCAGCGGTCTCGGCGCCCGCCTGCTCGGCGGCGACCACGGCGTCGTCCCGGTCGCCGGCCAGGTCGTCGTGGTCGAGCAGTTCGGGCTCGACCGCTGGTGGCTCGACCCGCGCGGACCCACCTACCTGGTGCCCCGCGAGCACGACGTGGTCGTCGGAGGCACCGACGACGAGGGGGAGTGGAGCCGGACGCCGTCCCCCGCGACGGCCGCCGACATCCTCCGCCGCGCCGCGGTGATGGTGCCGGGCGTCGCGCACGCCCGGGTGCTGCGCCACAAGGTGGGCCTGCGGCCCGCGCGCCCGACCGTCCGCCTCGAGCGGGTGGGCCGGGTGGTGCACTGCTACGGGCACGGGGGCGCCGGCGTCACCCTCGCGTGGGGCTGTGCCGACGACGTGGCCGCCCTGGTCGAGCAGGTCTGAGTGCGCTCGGCCCGACGCTAGCGCCGGCCCCACCACCGCGCCGCAAGGACCCCGGCGACCAGCCCGAGCACCGCTCCGACGAGCGGACCCCAGTCGCGCTGGACGCCCATGCCGGCGAAGGTCGCCGCCACGACGACGGCCAGCACGAAGCTCGCCACCAGCGTGCTGCGGAAGACCTCGGTCAGGTAGACGCGGCTGAACGACGCCTCGGTCGGGGCCGGGCCCGGGGCCGGGGCCACGGCGACCGGCGTCCGCGGGGCGACGGCGGGGCCGGTCGGCGCCGGTGGCTCGAGCGCGATGGTCTGCACGACGGCGTCGGGGTTGATCGGGCCGTACACGTGGGGGAACACCTCGCCGCCCGGCACCTCCTCCTCGACCACCGGCGAGGCCAGCAGGTCGGGGTCGATCACGAGCAGCACGAGCGGCTCGGTGACGTCGGCGTACCAGCGCTCGCGCACGCCCTGCCACTGGTCGCCGCGGCTCGCGTGGATGTAGCCCTCCTCGGCCAGCGTCCGGCCGCGGGTGGACGTGGTGTAGCGACCCGACGCCCGCGCCTCCTCCCAGTCGGCGACCGTGGCGATGTGGAAGAGGCGACCCATCAGAAGAGCCGGTGCTCGGAGTCGTCGATGCCGCGCAGCGCGTCGTAGTCGACGACGGCGCACGCGATGCCGCGGTCCTCGGCGAGCACGCGCGCCTGCGGCTTGATCTCCTGGGCGGCGAAGATGCCCCGGACGACGCCCTTGCCGGTGAGCAGCGGGTCGCGGTTGAGCAGGTCGAGGTAGCGCGTGAGCTGCTCGACGCCGTCGATGTCGCCGCGCCGCTTGATCTCGACGGCGACGCTGAGGCCGGAGGCGTCACGACACATCAGGTCGACCGGCCCGATCGCGGTCGGGAACTCGCGGCGCACCAGCGTGAGGCCGTCGGCCAGGGTCGCGGGGTGCTCGGCCAGCAGCTCCTGGAGGTGCTTCTCGACGCCGTCCTTCTGCAGGCCGGGGTCGACGCCGAGGTCGTGCGAGGAGTCGTGGAGGACCTCCTCGATGAGGATGCGCAGGGTGTCGTCCGTCCGGCTGGTGACGGTCCACTCGACGCCGCCGTCGTCGGTGGTGCCCTCCCGCAGCGTGCACGGCGGGCTCATCCAGTTGAGCGGCTTGTAGGAGCCACCGTCGGAGTGGACCAGGACGGACCCGTCGGCCTTGATCATCAGCACGCGGGTCGCCATGGGCAGGTGGGCGGTGAGCCGTCCGGCGTAGTCGACCTGACACCGCGCCACGACCAGTCTCACGAGAGGTGAGGGTACCGGTGCCCGGACGTGCGTCGGGGCCGGCCTGCGTCGCAGGCCGGCCCCGAGGGACTGGAGGGGGCGGGGTCAGCTGATGTCGCCCAGCTCGGTGTCGTCGTCCTTGCCCGCGCAGATCGCCTCGGTGGCGCCCTTCACGGCCTCGTCGCGCTGGGCGCCCTCGGGGATCGACTCGAGGCAGCTCGATCTGCGGCTCGAGGGCCTCCTTGGCGTCGTCGCCCTCCTCGTCGATGGTGTCCTTGAGGAACTGGACGTACTCGTCGAAGCTCATGGCCTTGAGCTCGCCACAGGTGGTCTTGCTGGCCTCGGAGCTGCAGGCGGTCAGCGACCCGAGGGCGATGGCGATGGCGGCGAAGGCGGCGGCGTGCGAGCGTCGGAGGTTCATGACCGGAACCTAGCAACTCTCAGCCTCCATTTGGGAGATCTTCAGGTGTCGGGGCCCTTACGGGGTCATGACGGCGTCCTGGCCGCAGGGCGCATAGGGTCGTGCTCACCATGACGCCGACCATCCGACGCGCGCGGCCGTCCGACCTGCGCCGCCTCGCGGCCATCGAGGACGCCGGCGCACCGATGTTCGCCGAGTACTTCGGTGAGGCCATGGTCCCGGCCCTGGCCTCGCGGGCGCCGAGCGGTGCCGACCGCGACGGGCACGGCTTCCTGCTGGTCGCGCTCGTGGACCGCCGACTGGTCGGGTTCGCCCACGTCGTCCCGTACGGCCTGCACTCCCACCTCGAGCAGGTGTCGGTGCTGCCGTCCCACGGCCGCCAGGGCCTCGGACGACGGCTCGTCACCGAGGCCATGGAGGAGGCGCGCTGGGCGGGGTTCGACGTCATGTCGCTCACCACCTACCGCGACGTGCCGTGGAACGGGCCGTTCTACGCCTCGCTGGGGTTCGTCGAGGTGGCCGATCCCGAGCCGTTCCAGGCCGACCTGCGCGCCCGCGAACAGGCGCTGGGGCTCGACGAGCCCGGCGTCCGGGTGGTCATGGAGCGACGGCTGGAGCGCCCTGCGGGGACCTAAGTTACCGACCAGTGAACATGGGTCGGAGGCACGACGCGAGCGTGGAATGATGCCCGCCATGACGAGCACTGCCCCCGATTCCACCGAGTCCCCGAGCCTGCCGCCACCACGCGCACCTTCACCACGATCGGACTGGTCGGTCTCGGCACCATGGGTGCCGGCATCGCCGAGGTCTTCGCCCGCAACGGCTACTCCGTCGTCGGCGTGGAGCAGAACGACGAGGCGCTCGAGCGCGGTCGTCAGCACCTGCAGCACTCGACCGACCGCGCCGTGAAGCGCGAGAAGCTCACCGAGGCCGAGCAGGCCGAGCTGCTGGGCCGGATCTCGTTCTCGACCAGCCTCAAGGACCTCACCGACGCCGACCTCGTCGTCGAGGCCGTCGTGGAGTCGATGGCGACCAAGAAGGCGATCTTCACCGAGCTCGACGGCATCGTCGCCCCGAGCGCGGTGCTCGCCACCAACACCTCCTCGCTCTCGGTCACCGAGTGTCGTCGGTCACCTCGAACCCTGGCCGCGTGGTCGGCGTCCACTTCTTCAACCCGGCACCCGTCCAGGACCTCGTGGAGGTCGTGCGGACCGTCGTCACCGAGCCGTCGGTGCTCGACGACGTCCAGGCGCTGCTCGCCACCCTCGGCAAGAGCCCCGTGATCTGCGGCGACAAGGCCGGGTTCATCGCCGACACGCTGCTGTTCGGCTACCTTAACCACGCGGCCTCGATGTTCGAGGGCCGGTACGCG
>CAWHNR010000032.1:0-86196 GCA_963830575.1 uncultured Actinomycetota bacterium | reverse complement strand
TGCCCATCGACCCCGCGCTCATCCAGGCCCTCCGTGACGCCCTCGCCGCTGCCGAGCAGCTCGAGGCCGACGAGGCGCTGCCCCACCTGCGGGCGGCCGCCGACACGCTGGCCGAGCTGATCGACGAGTCGATGGCCGAGGCGGTGGTGCACCGCAAGGCGTCACTGCGCTCGGCCGGGGCGAAGGCGGGGCTGTCGGAGAACGCCGTCGGCCCGCGGCTGGCCCGGACGCAGGCGCTGAGCGCCTACGCCAACGACGACGGGCGGGTCACCGCCGCCGCCGTCGAGCGGGCCCGCTACGACGCCGAGACCGGCACCGCCCCACCCGCGGCACCCGCTGCCGCACCCGCGCCGATGCGCTTCAAGCCGCGTCGGTCCAACCCGAAGGGAACCTGACCCATGACCGACCAGACGCTCACCCACCTGTACTTCCTGCTCGACCGCAGCGGCTCGATGCAGTCCATCAAGTCCGACATCGAGGGCGGCTTCGCGGCGTTCATCGCCGAGCAGCAGGCCGCGCCCGGCCGGTGCCGCGTGACCCTCGCCCAGTTCGACGACCGCTACGAGGTGGTCTACGCCGACCGCGACGTCGCCGACGTCCCCGCCCTCGACCTCCAGCCGCGCAACATGACGGCCCTGCACGACGCCATGGGCCGGCTCGTCACCGACGCCGGCGCCGAGCTCGCCCGGCTGCCCGAGGGCGAGCGGCCGGGCACGGTGATCGTCGCGATCATGACCGACGGCCTCGAGAACGCCAGCCAGGAGTGGACCGGCGCCAGCATCAAGGCACTCGTCGAGCAGCAGACCCGCGGCTACGGCTGGCAGTTCATGTACATGGGTGCCGACCAGGACGCCGTCGAGGTCGGCACGGCGCTCGGCGTCCCCGCCGCGCAGTCGGTCACCTACGGCCGCGGCAAGAGCCGCCAGGCGATGGCGAAGAACAGCGAGAAGATCAGCGCCATGCGCGCCGCCCGCATGGTCGACGCCGCGGCGCCGATGCCGGCCTACACCGCGGCCGAGCGCGAGGAGCTCGCCGAGTAGGGCCGATCCGGGCGGGAGGTGGGGACCGCCGTCCCTGCCTCCCGGGACGCCGGGCCTCCGAGGGTGACGGGACCAACCGAGAGGACCCCGTCATGTCGAAGAAGCTCGCCCCCGCAGCAGCCCTGGCCGGTACCGTCGCCGGCCTCGTCTCCGTCGTCACCGCGGCGCCGGCCCACGCCGCGCCCGAGGACACCGTGCCGCCCACGGTCACCGTCACCGTCGACCCGGTCGACGGCAGCAACGGCTGGCACCTCACGCCCGCCGTCGTGCGCCTGGTCGCCAGCGACCGGTCGGGTATCGACGAGTCGGCCTCGTCGCTGACCCTGGCCGGCGCCCAGATCGGAACCACCGCCGTCGGCATCGGCGCCGTCGAGGTGACGGTCTCGAACGACGGCCGCACCACCGTCAGCTGGTCGGTCAGCGACACCGAGGGCAACACGCGCACCGGGTCGACCGCCGTCGCGGTCGACACCACCGGGCCCACCGCCGTCGTCGCGGCGACGCGCTCGGTCGTGCGCCAGTGGGACTACCTGCCCGTGCAGGCGTCCTGCGGCGACGCCGGCTCGGGCCTGGCGTCGTGCACGCTCGAGGGCGCACGGATCGCCGACACGCTCGACACCTCCTTCCCCGGGGAGGTCGTCGTCTCCGCGGTCGCGGTCGACCACGCCGGCCACCGGACGACGACGCCGCGCACCTTCACCGTCGTGCCGGTCGACGCCAGGCCGACGGTGGCCATCACCACCGCCACGCCCATGAACGCCGCTGGCTGGTCGACCGCGCTGCCGACGGTGGTCGTCGAAGCCGCACCGGGTCACCGCTCGGCGCCGGTCACCTCCGTGGCGCGCCGCGTCGGCGAGGGCAGCACCGTCACCACCGCCGGCGACCGCGAGACGTTCCAGCTGACCGACCAGGGCACCGTGCGCGTCGCCGCGACGGCCACCGACAGCCTCGACGGCGTCGCGCCCGAGGTGGTCCGCACGTTCAAGATCGACACCGTCGCGCCGAAGGCGTGGTTCTCGGGGTCGCCGACCTCGCTCGAGAAGGGAGCGGTCGTGCCGTTCTCGCTCGACTGCCACGACGCGACGTCCGGCCTCGCCGAGTGCGGCGTCGTCGAGGGCCTCACGCCGGCCGGCACCCTCGTGACCGACACGCTCGGCGTCCACACCGTGCGCGGTCGCGCGGTCGACGCGGCCGGCAACCGCACCGAGCTCGAGCTGACCTACGAGGTGGTCGCCCCCGAGGCGCCCGCCGCCTCGAGCATCGACGTCGTCGCGCCGCGGACGACGTCCAGCCGGGCCACCGTGCCCGTCACCCTCCGCCTCGGCGAGGGCGGCCTGTCGGGTGGCGTCGTGGTCGTGACCGACGGCGGCACCGAGCTCGGCCGTTACGACGTCCCGGCCGTGGTGAGGCGCTCTGCCCGGCCTGCGTACGCCGAGCTCGCCGTCAGCCTCCCCCGGCTGCGCCCCGGCGCTCACCGCCTGGTCGCGACCTACCTCGGCACCGACCGCGTCGCGCCGTCGTCCACGAAGGTCGTCGTCACGGCGCTGTCACCGGCGAGGGTCAGGGCCGCCTACCGCGCGGCCGGTCGCAAGGTCGTCGCGACGGTCACCGTCGCCGGGCTCGACGCCAAGGCCGTGGGCAAGGTCGTGGTGCGCGACGGCGCCACGGTGGTGGGCACCGGCGTCCTGAGGAACGGCACCGTGGTCGTCACGAGCAAGTCGCTCACGCCCGGCGTCCACCGGCTCCGGGCCACCTACGCCGGCTCGGCCACCGTCGCAAAGGCAGCGACCAAGCCGAAGCCGGTCCGGATCCGCTGATCGTCGCTGCGTAGAACACGCTGACCTGTCCCGTCCTTGGGACAGGTCAGCGTGCTGCGGCCGCGGCTCACGCTGACCTGTCCCGTTCTCGGGACAGGTCAGCGTGCTGTGACCGGGGTTTTCGGTGACCTGTCCCGTTCTTGGGACAGGTCAGCGTACGTTCGCCGGGGTCCACGGTGACCTGTCCCGTTCTTGGGACAGGTCGCGCTCAGTCCTCGCCGATGCCGGCGTCGCGGGCGCGGGACACGGCCTCGGCGCGGGTGCGCGCGCGCAGCTTGGACAGGATGTCGCTGACCCGGTTGCGCACGGTCTTCTCGGAGAGGAACAGCCGCCGGGCGATGCTGGCGTTGTCGAGGCCGCGGGCCATCAGGTCGAGCACCTCGCGCTCGCGGGCGGTGAGGTCGGGGAAGGCCTCGGCGGCGGCCTGGCCCACCGCCGCGGTCGAGAAGAACCGGACGACCTGCTCGGCGACCCTGGCCCCGAACACGGCCTCGCCGCGGGCCACGCCCTCGATCACCCGGCGCACGTCGTCGGCGCCCGACTCCTTGAGCAGGTAGCCGCGGGCGCCGGCACGCAGCGCCGCGAACACCGAGTCGGGGTCCTCGCTCATCGTCAGCACCACGACCTTGACGTCGGGGTGCCTCTCGGTGATCCGCGCGGTCGCGGCGAGGCCGCCGATGCCGGGCATCCGGAGGTCCATCAGGACGACGTCGGGCCGCAGGCGCGCGACGGCGGCGACCGCGTCCTCGCCGGTCTCGGCCTCGCCCGCCACCTCGACGTCGGGCATGGCCCCGAGCACGGTCAGCATGCCGGCGCGGAACAGCGCGTGGTCGTCGACGACCAGGACGGAGGTCATGGGGACTCCTCGAGAGGGATGGTGAGGACGACGGCGGTGCCGCCGCCCGGGACGGGCTGGTGGAGCAGCGTGCCGCCGACCTCGGCGGCGCGCTCGCGCATGCTGGTCAGGCCGACGCCGGCCCTCGGGTGCGCCGGGAGGCCGCGGCCGTTGTCGCTGACGACGAGCCGCAGGTGGCCGTCGTCCCGCTGGGCGTCGAGGCGCACCCGGGACGCCGCGCTGTGCCGGACGACGTTCGCCACGGCCTCCGCGGCGATCGCGTAGGTCGCCACCTCGGCGGCAGCGCCCAGGCCGGAGAGCTCGTCGACCTGGGCCTCCCCGGTGATCGGCTCGACGCGGGCGACCAGCTGCCGCAAGGCGTCGCTGAGGCCGACCTGGTCGAGGATCGGCGGCCGCAGCCCGTGCGAGACCGCCCGCACCTCGGCCACGCTCTCGCGCAGCCGGTCGCGGATCAGCGCCGCCTGCACCCCCGCCTCCCCGGACGACAGCCGGGACGCCAGCACGTCGGCCTGGAGCGCAATGGCGGCGAGCGACGGCCCGACGCCGTCGTGCAGGTCGTTGCGGAGCCGACGCCGTTCCTCCTCGCGGGCGCGCACGATCGACTCCCGGCTCCGCGCCACGTCGGCGACGAGCTGGCCGGCGTAGGCGAGCATCGCGGCCCGGGCGGCGGAGTCCTCGAGGACGCTGCGCTCCTGGCGGGTGAAGCCCTCGCCGTCGCGCCGCGGCGCCACTTCGAGCCGGCCGAACGCCCGGCCCATCGCCACCGCGTCGATGGCCACGACGTGCGGCGGCCGCTCCCCCGTCGCCACCGCCGCGGCGGCGTCCCCGTCGGGGGCGAAACCGACGTAGGGCAGGCGCAGCGTCGTGCGGACGGCGGCCACCAGCTCGCGCAGCGCGTCGCGCGGCTCGGCGGACACGCTGACCGCCTCGGCGATCCTGCGCCCGAGCTGGCGAGCGTCCTCGCGCTGAGGGAACCAGAGCCGGTCGATCCAGTGCTGCACCAGCGCCCGGGCCAGCACCGCCGCGACCGCGAGCGCGGCCACGAGCAGCACGCCGCGACGGGTGCCGGCGACGCCCGGGTCGAGCCGCAGCAGCAGCGCGGTCCCGCCCGCAGCGACCGCGGCGAGCACCACGATGAAGACGAGCGAGCGGCTGAGCACCACGTCGACGTCGAAGAGGCGGTGGCGCACCACGGCCACGCCGATGCCGAGGGGCGGGCCGAGCAGCCCGAGCGCGAACACCACCTCCGGGGTGCCCGGCACGAGCGAGAGGGCCAGGCTGACCATCACGGCCACCCCGCCGAGCATCAGCCACTGCAGCTGGATCCGCTCGACGCCGACCGAGCGCCGCATCCTCAGCACCAGCCCGACGACCGCCGCGGTGATGCCGATGCTCGTGCAGTAGACGGCGTTGACCAGCACCACGTAGTTGAGCGCCTCGAGGTGAGGCAGGTCGATCGGGTTGGTGATGGCCGGGTCGATGTCGGCCTCGCCCGGGACGAACATCCGCGCCAGCGTCAGGGTCGCCGCCGACACCACGATCGACCAGGCGAACACCCGCCACCGCGGCGACGCGGCCCGGCCGTCGGGGAAGAGCATGGGCACCAGGGGCAGCACCAGCAGGTACAGGCCGAAGCCCCACATCGACGTCCAGTCGGTGAGGGCGGTGGCGGGCACGGGCGAGACGTAGGCGTTCCAGATGCTGTACTCGCCCAGGAGCTGGTAGACCCCGATCCAGGACGACGACAGCAGCAGCCAGCCGACCCGGTTGCGGGGATCGGCCCGGACGACGACCAACCCGGCGAGCGGCCAGGTGGCGGCGAAGAGCAGGTTCGACCACGCGAAGCCGGGCACCGCGTCGGACCGCGAGGCACCCACCGAGTGCAGCGCGAGCGCTGCCGCACCGGACACCAGGCCGACGACCGCCACCACGACGGCGAGGGGTCGTGACGGGGCACCGTCCACCGCTCCGCTCGACCTGGTCACGGCCGCACCTTAGGCACGGTCCCGGGGATCCGGGAACGAATCCGGGCAGACCTCCCTCGAGGAGGGGGTCGATGTCCCTGGGACCCGGGACCGGTCCCTCCCTACCGTCCGGTGGTCGTCGTCGAGAGCATCCTCGGCCGGCCTCCCACCCACGGACAGCGAAGGAACCGCCATGAGCACCACCCTGACCCAGCCCACCACCACCGCGCCGGGCGCGACCGTCGGCCGCGGCCGCTGGCCCCTCGTCGGCGTCGCCGCCGGCGTCGGCAGCATCGTTGCCACCCTCGCCCTCGACGTCCACCCGACGAACCTGTCGCCCGACGCGCCCTTCACCGAGGCCGTCGTCGACGAGGTCAGCTCGGGCAAGGCCCACGCCAGCGTGATCGTCGGCTACGTCACCGTCGCCCTGCTGCTCGTGCTCGCCGCCGCCTGGCGCCGCCACGTGGAGCCGCGCGCCCTCACGAGCACCGCCGCCCGCGTCGTCCCGCTCGGCCTCACCGCCGCCGCCGGGGCGCTGTCGCTCGGCTACGGCTGGCGCGGTGCCCTCGGCCTCTACGGCGTCGGCGGCAGCGAGGAGGGCGCGTTCGACCGCGCCGGCCTCTACACGCTGTTCGTCATCAACGACTTCGGCGCCTACATCGGCTTCCTCGGGGTCACGGTCGCCGCCGGCGCCGTGGTCTGGATGGCGCTGAAGGAGCGACTGGTCTCGCGCTGGATCGGGATCTTCAGCATCGTCACGATCCTGCCCGTGGCGATCACCGTCGCCGCCTTCGGGCTGCCGGGCTTCCCCGGCGTGAGCAGCGGCCTGTGGCTGGTCGTGACCTTCACCGGCCTCACCTTCGGCCGCAGCGCGGTCAACCGCTGAGCGCCTCACCGGCCTCCAGGACGCCGACCCGTCGCACCCGTGCGACGGGTCGGTGCGATCTCTGCGAGAAAGTCCGGGCCGCGATGTCCTCGCCGCGATCCGCCGTTCGTCTCTAGGTTGAGTGGCGGCACCACGGCTGCCCCGGACCGAGGAGAGAACACGATGCCCCAGTACGCAGCGATCATCTACAGCCGCGACGTCGACTGGACGTTGCCCGAGCACGCAGCCGACATGGCGGGGTACGGCGAGTTCGGCCAGGCCGCGGCGGCGATCCTCCGCGGTGGCGCGGCGCTGTACCAGACGTCGACGGCCACGACCGTGCGCACCTCCGAGAAGGGCGGCGACGTGATGACCAGCGACGGCCCCTACGCCGAGACCAAGGAGGCGCTCACCGGTTTCTACCTCATGGAGTGCGCCGACCTCGACGAGGCGATCGCCTGGGCAGCCCGCATCCCGGCGGCCTGGGACGGCGCGGTGGAGGTCCGGCCGGTCATCGACTTCGGGAGTTGAGCGACCACGCGCGTCGCGCCCTCGACGACCTGCTGCGGTCGTCAGGGCGCGACGTGCTGGCCACGCTCACCCGGTGGACCGGCGACCTGTCCCTGGCGGAGGACGCCGTCCAGGACGCCACGATCCGCGCGCTCGAGGTGTGGCCCCGCGAGGGCGTGCCGGCGAACCCCGTGGCGTGGCTGCGGCTCACCGCGAGGCGCCGCGCGATCGACCTCGTCCGCCGCGAGGTCGCCCGCGGACCGAAGGAGAGGGCGGCCATGGACGACGTCATCGGCCGGCTCGGCGAGGAGGACGACCCGGAGCCGACAGCGGTCGAGGACGACCTGCTGCGCCTGGTCTTCACCTGCTGCCACCCCAGCCTGGCGCTGGAGACGCAGGTCGCCCTCGCGCTCCGCACGCTCTGCGGGCTGAGCACCGAGGAGGTCGCCCGCGCCCTGCTGGTGGGCGAGAGCGCCATGGCCAAGCGCCTGACCCGGGCCCGGCAGAAGATCAAGCAGGCGGCCATCCCCTACCGCGTCCCGCCCGACCACGAGCTGCCCGACCGCTGGGCGGCCGTCCTGGCGACGGCCTACCTGCTCTTCAACGAGGGCTACGCCGCCACCGCGGGGGCCGAGCTGGTGCGCGAGCACCTGGTCGAGGAGGCGCTGCGGCTGACCCGCCTGCTGGTGCGGCTCCAGCCCGACGACCCGGGCGCGCTCGGGCTGCTCGCGCTGATGCTGCTGCAGGACTCCCGCCGGGCCGCCCGCACGGACGCCGCCGGGGCTCCCGTGCTGCTCGCCGACCAGGACCGCAGCCGGTGGGACGCCGCCGCGATCGCCGAGGCGGTCACGCTCGTCGGCGAGGGGCTGCGCCGCACGCCCGGGCGGCCCGACCGCTACGTGGTCCAGGCCGCGATCGCCGCCTGCCACGCCCTCGCCCCGTCCTGGGAGCAGACCGACTGGGACGCCGTCGTGTCCTGGTACGACGTGCTGCTGACCCTCGACGACGGCCCGGTCGTCCGCCTCAACCGGGCCGGCGCCGTGGCCGCGCGGGACGGCGCCGGCGCGGCGCTCGACCTCGTCGACGCGATCGAGGGGCTCGACCTCTACCCGCTGTGGCACGCGACCCGGGCGGTGCTGCTGCGGCGCCTGGACCGGTCCGCCGAGGCCGCGGACGCCGACGCCGTCGCGATGACGCTCCCGCTGAACGAGCGCCAGCGCGCCCTCCTCGAGCCGTCCTGAGGGCGTCGCCACGTAACGTGGCGGTCGTCCTGGCGTTGGGTGAGCGGAGGTACCACCATGCTGCGCGTCCTGCTCACCGTCCTCGCCGTGCTCGTCTCGAGCCTGCTCCACGCCCCGGGAGCCGCGGCCCAGCCCGCACCGACGCCGCCGCGCGTCCCGGGTGACCTGCCCGCCGGCGTCCCTGCGGCCGCCACCCGGGCCGAGCCGACACTGAGGACGCCGCACGGGTGGCCGTTCGCGCAGCGCCTCTCACGCACCTCGGGCACCGGCCGGCTGCACGGGGGCGCCTCGTACTGGACCGACTTCGTCTACGACGACCACGGCGGCGCGGTGCCCGGTGGGTTCGCCGTCCCCGGCATCGCCAAGCTCGCCCCGACGCAGGGCAGCTACACCTACCCCGACGGTCCGGCCCGCGGCAACGGCGCCGACGTCTTCGTCGCGGCGACCGGCGTCGACGCCAAGGCCTCGTACTGGAGGGTCGACTGGAACACCCTCGTCGACCCCGACGTGCCGGTCGCCGTCTGGGCGTTCGACACCGACGGCCGTGCGAGCACCGGCGTCAGCGACTGGCCGGCCAAGGCGGCGCTCACCTCGCCGGGCATCGACACGGCGCTCGTCGTCTCGAGCCGCGGCGCCTGGCTGCACGACCTGCGCACCGGCACGGTCACCAACGCCGTGAGGCGCGGGGCCACCGTCACCGTCGACCGCGCCACCCGCAGCTTCGTCGCGCGCGTCCCGCGCCGGGTCCTGCCGGTCGGTGGCCGCTGGCGGGTCAGGCTGGCGGCCGGGCTCTCCGACAAGGCCGGACGCCGCATGGTCCCGCCCGAGATCGAGGGCGTGCCGCAGCTGACCCGGCCCCACGCGTACAACGTCGCGTTCCGCAGCGTGCGCCAGGAGCCGCCGGTCGTCACCGACAGCACCACGAGTGCCCTCGTGGCGGCGTTCCAGGCCGGCGCCGGGAGCCTGCCGCCGTTCGACACCGTCGGCGTCGACGGGCTGGCCCGGTTCGTGACCGGCAACTTCTGGTCCGAGGACGCGCAGGCCGATGCCCTCCTCACCGGCGACGTCTCGGCGTTCTCGCGGGTGGTCGACTGGGGCGCCCTGCGCCGCCACCGCAGCACCCGGGAGCCGCTGGTGCGCGGGAGCAGCAACCGCTGGTACGTCTCGCGGCTCCGGCTCGGGCAGGGTGTCGTCAGCAACCCCGGGGTCAGCGCGGGTGACGGGCAGCCCAACGTGCTGGGCCGGATCCAGCCGTACGCCGTCTACGTGCCGAGGACCTACCGCCGCAGCCGTCCCGCGCCCCTCACCTGGACCCTCCACTCGCTCGACGTCAACCACAACCAGTACGCCGCCCTCGACCCGCGGCTCCTCCAGCAGCTCTGCGAGCGGCGCGGCTCGATCTGCGCGAGCACCCTGGGTCACGGACCCGACGGCTGGTACTACGACGAGGCCGAGGTCGACTACTGGTCGGTGTGGCGTCAGGTCGCGGACGCCTACACCCTCGACCCGGAGCGCACCGTCATCACCGGCTACTCGATGGGCGGCTGGGCGACCTACCACCTCGGCCTCGCCCACCCCGACCTCTACGCCGCCGCGGTGACCCTGGCGGGGCCGCCCGTGTGCGGGGTGTCGGTCGACGGCGACCAGATCAGCAACCCGGCGTTCGGCGGCCCGTGCACCACCGACGGCTCGACCGAGCAGCTCGTCCGCAACGCGCGCTGGCTCCCCTACCGGATCGGCCAGGGGGTCGCCGACCAGCTGGTGCCGTTCCCGTCGGTCGACGTCCAGGTCGGCCGGTTCGACGACCTCGGCCTGCGCCACCTCTTCGTGCGCTACCCCGGCGAGGACCACCTCGCCTGGGCCACCCAGGACCGCTTCGACTCGGTCGTCGACGGGCTCGGCCGCCCCCGCGTCGTCCGTCGGCCGCGCACCGTCGACTTCACCTGGCGCGCGCACCTCACCCGACCCGGACTCGGCATCGGTGCCACGACGGCGTACTGGCTCTCGGGGCTGCGAGCCGGCTCGTCCCGGCCCGGCAGCCTCGCGCGGGTGCGGGCGGTGTCGCACGCCCTGCCCGGCCGCCGCGTCGCCGTCCGGCGCTCCGGCCCGGACCCGGTCGCGGCGCCCCTCCCGGCGCTCCGCCAGGAGCTCACGTGGCGGCTCGGGACGGCGCTGCCGACCACCGACCGGATCGACCTCCGGCTCGAGAACGTCGCCGCGGTCACGGTCGACCTGGCGCGGGCGGGCCTGCGCTGCGGCACCGTGCGGGTGCGCTCCGACCGGCGCGTGCGGCTCACCCTGGTCCGTGCGGGCACGGTGCGCCGGTACCTCGTGAGCGGGACCCGTTCCCTCCGCCTGCCCTGCTGACGTACCGTCCGGGCATGAGCCCGCTCCTCGCCGTCCGCGTCGCCGCCCTCGCGCTGCTTGCTCCCGCCGCTCTCGCCGTGGTGGCCCCCGCCGCTCCGGCCACCGTCCCGGCGCCCGCCCGCGCGGCCGTGGCGTCCGTTTCGCCCGTCGCGACCGTCGGGGGTGCCGGCGTCCGCGTGCTCGACGTCGTCCTCGACGACGACGGCAGCGCCAGCGTCGTCGCGGAGCGGCGCCTCGACCGGGCACCCAGCCAGGCGCTGCTGCCCGACCAGCAGCTCGCGAGCGTCGCGGTGCGGTTCGCCTCGGGCCAGGTCGTCGAGCAGGACGTCGCCGTGGCGGGCCTGCTCCGCTCCGAGCTCCCCGCCGTCCCCGGCTCGACGGTGCTCAGCCACACCCGCGTCCCGGCGCCCTCGCCCGTGGTGCACGTCGTGGTGCCGGCGGCGGCCACGCCGTCCTCGATCACCGTGCGGACGCCGACACGCACCTACCGGGCCGCCGACGCGCGGGTGGTCTCCCGGCCGGCGGGCCTCGCGCCCGTCAAGGTGCCGATCGCGGGCTACCCGGTGGGCCCCGCGTCGAACCGGCTCGACATCGTCGTGCTCGGCGACGGGTACACCGCCGCCCAGCAGGCCGACTTCGCCGCGGACGCCAAGACCCTCGTCGACTCGGTCTTCTCGGTCGACCCGTACTCGAGCTACCGCGACTTCGTGAACGTCGTCGGGCTGTTCGTTCCCTCGACGCAGAGCGGCGCCGACCACCCGGCGTACTCGGGCGGCTGCAGCAACTTCGACCCTGCGCCGACCTGCTGCCCCGACAACACCGCGACGGCGTCGGCCACCTTCGTCGACACCCGCTACGACTCCACCTTCTGCAGCTACGGCATCGAGCGGCTGCTCGTGCCGCTCGACCTCGGGACCATCTACGCCGACGCTGCGGCCTACCCGCAGTACGACCAGGTGATGATGGCCGTCAACGACGCCGAGTACGGGGGCTCGGGCGGCGAGATCGCCACGGCGTCCGACAACGCGCTGGCGCCGCAGGTGCTGCAGCACGAGCTCGGGCACTCGCTCCTCGCCCTCGACGACGAGTACGACTTCCTCACGCCGGGCTACCCGCCCTGCTCCGACTACGGCCGCAACGGCATCACCCTCAAGTGCGCTCCGAACGTCACCGACCAGACCGAGCGCAGCTCGGTCAAGTGGAAGCGCTGGATCAAGCCCAGCACCCCGGTCCCGACCGCCAGCCCGCAGCCGCCCAGCACCGTCGGCCTGTTCCTGGGCGCCCACTACTCACCGACCACCTGGTACCGGCCCTGCGACAACTGCCTGATGCGCAACCTCGGTCAGCCGATGGGGGCTGTCGGCAACGAGACCATGCCGCTGCGGCTGCACGCCGCACCCTCGAAGAACGGCTTCGGCATCGACCTGGTCGACCCGGGCTCGACCAAGCCGGCCACGGGCGCGCCGGTCAAGCTGGCGGCCGGCAAGAGCCGCACGTTCTCGGTGCGGGTGCTGAGCACCGAGCCGGCCAAGGGCACGAAGGTGACGTGGACCGTCGACGGCAAGGTCGTCAAGAAGGCCACCGTCGCGACCGGCAAGGTGTCCTACACGTTCAAGGGCAACCGCAGGAAGCACGTCGTCAAGGTGGTCGTGCAGTCGCTGCCCGTGCTGCTGCACCCGAGCAAGGTCGGGGTCAGCAGGGTCGCGCGGACCTGGCAGGTGAAGCCCGCCACGTAGCCCGACGGTGGTCGAGGTGCGCGGCCCGAGGAACGAGGGCTGCGCCTCGAGACCCCCGCACCGACGGTGGTCGAGGTGCGCGGCCCGAGGAACGAGGGCTGCGCCTCGAGACCTCCGCACCTACGGTGGTCGAGGTGCGCGGCCCGAGGAACGAGGGCTGCGCCTCGAGACCCCCGCAGCTGCACGGCATCCGTCGGCCTGACCCGGCACGTCACCAGGTCTCGAGGCCGCTCCCTCGTCCCTCGGTCGCGGCACCTCGACCAGCGTGGTGGCGGCCTCGACCCGGCGCGTCGGTGGTCTCGACCGCTCCGACGCGGCTTCGTCCCTCAGCCGCGGTCGCTGCTCGACCTTCGCGAACGACGCGGGCCCGCTCGTTCCTCGCGGCCCCGCTGTTCGCTCACTTAGGAGGCATCCGGATGCCGCCGTCGAGGCGGACCGTCTCACCGTTCATGTAGGAGTTGGTGAGGCACTCCACCACCATCGACGCCAGCTCGGCGCCGGTGCCGAGGCGCTTCGGGAAGAGCACGTTCTGGCCGAGGTTCGCCTTGAACGCCTCGGCCGCCTCGCCCTCGCCGTAGATCGGGGTGTCGATGAGGCCGGGGGCCACGGTGTTGAGACGGATGCCGGCGGCCGACAGGTCGCGCGCGACCGGCAGGGTCATGCCGACCACGCCGCCCTTGGACGCCGAGTAGGAGGCCTGGCCGATCTGGCCGTCGAAGGCGGCGACCGAGGCGAGGTTGACGATCGCACCGCGGCAGCCGTCGGCGTCCGGCTCGTTCTGGCTCATCACGGTGGCGGCCTGGCGCACCATGTCGAAGGTGCCGATGAGGTTGATGTGCACGACCTTGGTGAAGGCCTCGAGCGAGTGCGCGGACTCGAGCAGGCCGTCGCGGCCGATGGTGCGCTGGGCCCAGCCGATGCCGGCCGAGTTGACGACCGCGCGCAGCGGGGCGATGTCGGCGGCGGCCTTGACCGCGGCACCGATCTGCTCGGTGTTCGTCACGTCGACCTGGGCGAAGACACCCTTGATCTCCTCGGCCAGGGCCTCGCCCTTGTCGGCCTGGAGGTCGGCGATGACGACGGTGACGCCGAGCGCGGCGAGCTGGCGGGCGGCCGCGGCGCCGATGCCCGAGGCGCCGCCGGTGACGATGGCAGAAGATCCGGTGAGGTCCATGCCTCCGGACGATAGCGACCGACGGGTGCGGTGCGCGCGGCGGCTCGGCTCCTGGCCGGCGACGTGCCCCGAGCCGGTCGGGTCGGCGCGGTGGTTCAGAGCGACGTGCGACCGCGGGCCACGACGACGGCAGGACCGGTCATCAGCACCCGGCCGTCGGCCGTCCGCCGGATCGTGAGGCTGCCGCCGGGCTGGTCGACCGTGTAGTCGACGTCGGGCTCGGCGCCGTCGGCCACGGACGCCGCCAGCATCACCGCGCACGCACCGGTCCCGCAGGCCTGGGTCTCGCCCGAGCCGCGCTCGTGCACGCGGAACGCGACGTGGGCCGGGCCGCGGCGGACGACGAACTCGACGTTGACGCCGTGGGGGTAGACGGCCGCGTCGAACTCGGGCGCCTCCCGCAGCGGGCCGGCGTCCGCGAGGTCGTCGACGAACGCGACGGCGTGCGGGTTGCCGACGTCGACGTGCACCGCCGCCCACGATGCGGTCGCCGACCGAGACCTTGGTGTCGCCGAGGACCGTGGGCACGCCCATGTCGACCGTGACGAGCCGCCCGTCGGGTGGGCCGGCGACGGTGATCGTCTTGACGCCGTCGCGGGTGTCGACCTCGAGGGGCTGGTCGGGCGGCACCAGTCCCTCCTCGACCAGGTGCACGCGCGAAGACCCGGATACCGTTGCCGCACATCTCGGCGACCGAGCCGTCGGCGTTGCGGTAGTCCATGAACCAGCGCCCACCCTCGGCCTCGGGCCGCCGGACGACGCGGAGGACGCCGTCGCCGCCGATGCCGCCGCGGCGGTCGCAGAGCGCCCGCACCCGCTCGGCGTCGAGGTCGCCGTGGACGGTGCCGTCGTGGTCGGGCAGCAGGACGAAGTCGTTGCGGGTGCCGTGCCCCTTGAGGAACGGGTAGCTGCTCAGGCATAGAGCCCCCGCGCGTAGTTCTCGGGCCGGTAGTACTCGTCGAGCTCCTCGACGCTCTTGCCGCTCGGCTCCACGGCCGCCGCGATGACCGCGCGCCGCGGGACGACGGCGTCCGGCGCCCACGTCTCGGGCTGCCAGAGCTGCGAGCGCATGAACGCCTTGGCGCAGTGGAAGAAGACGTCCTCGACGTCGACCACGACGGCCAGCAGGGGGCGGTGGCCCTTGACGACCAGCTGGTCGAAGAACGGTGCGTCGGAGACCAGCCGGGCGCGGCCGTTGACGCGCAGGGTGTCGCCGCGACCGGGGATCAGGAAGTTGAGGCCGACGTAGGGGTTGACGAGGATGTTCTTGTAGCCGTCGGCCCGCTTGTTGCCCGGGCGCTCGGCCAGCGCGATGGTGTGGTCGTCGATCACGTGGACGAGCGAGCCGGCCGGGTCGCCCTTCGGCGACGCGTCGCACCGGCCGTCGGCGTCGGCGGTCGCCATCACGCAGAACGGGGAGGCGGCCAGCCAGTCCCGGTCGACGTCGAGCAGCGCCGGGCGTCCCTTGTCGCGCGCGCGGGGCTGCGGCTCGCCGAGCAGCGCGACCAGCGCTCGCGACGTCCTCGATCGGGGTCTCCACCCCTCCAGCGTAGGTCTACCTGAGGCCCGGGTGGCTCTTGCGGAGGTACGGCAGCAGGAGTGTGCGCGGAGTCACCTGCGAGATCGCGGCGGCGACGGCGTTCGCCCGGCCGGGGATGACGACGAGCCTGCCCTTGTCGAGGCCCGCGACGGCCTGGCGCGCGACCTCCTCGGCCGAGACCCACATGACCGGCGGGAGGGCGTTCTTGGCGTCCTCGTCGGAGAACCCGGCGCGGGCGCCGAAGCCGGTCTCGACGGGGCCGGGGCACAGCGTCGTCGCCGTGACGCCGGTGCCCTTGAGCTCGGCCGCGAGGCTCTGGGTGTAGCTGAGCACGAACACCTTGCCCGCGCCGTAGCCGGCCTGGCCGGGCAGCGGCTGGAACGCCGCGGTCGAGGCGACGTTGAGCACGGCGCCGCGGCGCGCGGGTCGCCATCCCCGGCACGAACCGCGAGCACAGGTCGACCACCGCCATCACGTCGAGCTCGACCATGGCCATCTCGTCGTCGGGGTCGCTGGTCGCGACCGGTCCGAGCGTGGAGTACGCCGGCGTTGTTGACGAGGATGTCGGCGCTGAGGCCACGGGCCTCGATGGCGCCGAGCAGCCCCGCCCGCGACGCCGCGGTCGGTGAGGTCGGCGGCGATCACCTCGGCGCGCACGCCCCGGTCGCGCAGCTCCTTCGCCAGCGACTCGCAGCTTGCCGACCGAGCGGGCGACGAGGGTGACGCCGTGGCCGCGCGCGGCGAGCTGGCGGGCGATCTCGGCCCCGATCCCGGACGAGGCGCCGGTGACGACGGCGGTGCGGTCCGCGGCGGGCTGAGGGAGCGGCATGGCGCTGAGCGTAGGGGGTGGGGTGGCCGGCGGGACGACGAACCGGCCGGCCGCCGCAGCCGGCCCTCGGCACGCCGGGCAGCCGGCCGGGCATCAGCAAGGCCAGCGCGAGGACGACGACGGCGAGGGTCGCGCCCACGCCGAAGGCCCACTGCATGCCGCTGACCTGCGCGTGCACGGCGTCGACACCCTGCTCGGCTTCGACGTGGTCCGGGCGGTGAGCGACCGCGATCGTGACGGCGGTGCCGGCGGCGGCCGCCACCTGCTGCAGGGCGCCGAGGTCGAGCTGCCGTGGGAGTACAGGTGCGGCGGCAGCGCGCCGAGGCTGAGGGTGAACACCGGCGTGAAGATCGCGGCCAGCGACACCATGAACAGGACGTGCACCGGCAGCACCAGCCACACGGACTGCTCGACCGAGACCTGGGTCAGCAGGCCGAGCGCGACCAGCATGCCGACGCCGCCGGGGATGACGAGCGGCCGGCCGCCGATGCGGTCGTACAGCTTGCCGACCTGCGGGCCGAGCAGGCCCATCGCCAGGCCGCCGGGCATCACGATCAGGCCGGACTGCAGCTCGGAGAGGCCGTGCACCTCCTGCAGGTAGAACGGCAGCAGGATCATCGCGCCGAGGAACGCCATGAACGCCACCGACATCAGCGCGAGGCCGATCGCGAAGGAGCGGTGCTGCAGCGTGCGCAGGTCGAGCAGCGGCTCGCCGTCGCGCTGGAGCCGGAGCTGGCGCAGCACGAACACCGCGATCGCCGCGACACCGACGGCGATGCCGCCCCAGGTGAGGGCCGCGTTGGCCGTCTCGCTGCCGAGCTGGCTGAGGCCGTAGACGAGGGGGCCGAAGCCGAGTGCGGAGAGGACGACGCTCGTCCAGTCGACGTTGCTCCGGTGCGTCTCGCCGACGTCGGTCAGCTTGCGCAGGCCGACGATCGCGATGGCGATCGAGACGGGCAGCACCGCGAGGAACATCCAGCGCCACGAGGCGACGTGCAGGATCAGCCCCGACACCGTCGGGCCGAGCGCCGGCGCCACCGACATCGCGAGGGTCACGTTGCCCATGACGCGGCCGCGGTCGGACTCCCGGACGATCGTCATGAGCGTCGTCATCAGCAGCGGCATCATCACCGCGGTGCCGGTGGCCTGGATGATGCGGCCCGCGAGCAGCACCTCGAACACCGGCGCCACGGCGCAGAGCAGCGTGCCGGTCGCGAAGACCGCCATCGCGGTGCCGAAGGCCTGACGGGTGGTCACGCGCTGCAGGAACCAGCCGGTGATGGGGATGACGACCGCCATCGTGAGCATGAAGGCGCTGGTGAGCCACTGGGCCGTGGACGGCGCCACCCCGAGCTCGACCGTCAGCCGCGGGATCGCGTTGACCAGGATCGTCTCGTTGAGGATCACGATGAAGGTGGCCGCGACCAGCCAGCGCAGCACCCCGTAGTCGGGGCTCTCCGCGTGACTGCCGGCATGGGCGGCGGTCGGGGTGACCGCCTCAGGTGTCGTCGTCATGGTGTTCTGACTCTCTCAGCGATCGGGACTCATCGGCACCTCGATAAGTCCTCACCAGCGTGTGGGATTCCCCACCACGTCGTACGTCGCGGCCACGAACGCCCCGTTCCGGGCCAGGTCGGTCAGCCTCAGGTCGAACCGGCGCGGCAGCAGGGGCCGCCCGGCGCCCAGGGTCACGGGCGCGATCGACACCAGGAGCTCGTCGAGCATCCCGGCCCCGGCGAAGTCGGCCGCGAGGCCGCCGCCACCGACCATCCACACGTCCCTGCCGTCCGCCGCCGACTCGATCGCTGCCCGGTGCTCGGCCGGCTCGCCCTCGACGAACCGGATGCCGTCGCCGAGCGGCTCGAAGGTGCGGTGGGTGAACACGAAGCACGGGATCGTGTAGCTCCACGGCTCGCCGCTGCGCGCCAGGTGGTCGACGAGCCACTGGTAGGTGGTCGCGCCCATCACCATCGCACCGACGCCCTGCATGAAGGTGTCGTAGTCGTGGGGACGCCCCGCGCCCTCGGGGTCCTGCTCCTGGACGAACAGCCACGCGAGCGAGTCGTGCTCGTCGGCGAGGAACCCGTCGAGGCTGGCGGCGGTGTAGTAGCGGTAGCGCGGACCCGTGCGCGTCATCGCTCCTCCCCCGTCCGTGCGCGCAGCCACGAGATCGGGTCGCCCCGGTCCGGCTCCTGGCCGGCCGCGCGCAGCATGATGCGGGCGAGCTGCCGGCGGTGGGCGTTGAAGGTGACGACGTGGGCCAGCACGCTGCTCAGCACGAAGCTCTCGGGCGGGTCGCAGAGCGCGTCGACGAGCCGGTCCTCCCAGGCACCGCGGCGGTCGACGTCCCGCCAGACGGCGAGCCAGCGGCCCGCCACGGCCTCGTGGCGGGTGACGAGCGTCGGCAGGTCGTCGGCCCCGCGGTCGGGCAGGTCGCCGCCCTCGATGGCCGCGAGCCAGACCTCGAGGGTCGCGACGAGCCGCTCGAGGACGGCGGCGACCGAGTCCTCGACACCGTCCCAGTCCGTGACGGTGAGGCCGGGCAGCTGGTCGCGCCGGTAGGCGTCGTCGTCCAGCGCCTTGGCGGCCTCGAGGAGGGCGCGGGTGTCGTCGAGGTCGTGCTCGACGAGCTGCTGGGCCAGGGGGTTCACGGTGCCTGCTCCTTCGTGGACGTCGACCCACAGCGACATCGGCGGGTGGAAGTGGATGCCGTTCGGCGCCGGCAGCCAGTGGCTGCCCGGTCGTGCCTCGCGAGCAGCGCTGGGCGGGTGGCCGTAGCCACGGGCGAAGGCGCGCGCGAAGCCCTCGACCGAGTCGTACCCGGCCGCGAAGGCGGCCTCGGTCACGCTGGTGCCCCGGGCCAGCTGCCAGGCGGCCCGCTCGAGCATCACCCGGCGCCGCATCGCCACCGGCGGCTCGCCCGCCCCCTTGCTCAGCTCACGGCTGAAGTGGAACGGCGACGCGTGCGCTCGGCCCGCCATGGCGCCGAGGGTGGTGCTGCCCTCGTCGAGGACGGCGTCCAGCAGCTCGCGCAGCCGGTCGCGTCCGCGCGGTCCCTGCGTCATGACCCCAGTCTGCTGGCCCGCGCCGTCGTCGCGCCCGACCGTTCTTGCTCACCTGCCCCGGACGGTCACCGGGCGGGCAGTGCGGCGAGAGCGCGCTCGACGCGGTCGGGCGCGTCGTACGGCACCCACACGATGCGCGGGTCCTTGCGCCACCAGCCCATCTGGCGGCGGGCGAACCTCCGGGTGGCGAAGACGGTGCGCTCGCGCGCCTCGTCGAGGCCGATCTCGCCGGCGAGGTGCATCATCACCTCGCGGTAGCCGATGGCACGGCGGGCGGTGCGGCCCTCGGCCAGTCCCTCCCCCAGCAGCCGCTCGACCTCGGCGACGAGGCCCTGCTCGAACATGTCGGCGACGCGCTGCGCGATCCGGGCGTCGAGGCTCGGGCGGTCGATGTCGACGCCCACCTGAACCGTGAACGGGTCGAGGTACTCCTCCCGGGGCAACGACGCCGAGTACGGGCGGCCGGTGAGCTCGATGACCTCGAGCGCCCGGACCGTGCGCCGTCCGTTCTCGGGCTGCATCCTGGCCGCCGCGGCGGGGTCGACCTCCGCGAGGTGCCGGTGCAGCGCCTCGGGCCCGACGGCGGCGAGCTCGGCCTCCCACCGCGCCCGGACGGCGACGTCGGTGCCGGGGAACTCGAACTGGTCGAGGATCGCGCGGGTGTAGAGCGCGGACCCGCCCACCAGGACCGGCGTCCGGGCGTGCACCCGCAGGTCGGCGGCGGCGGCGCGCGCCCAGCTGCTGGAACTGCGCGACCGTGGCCGTCTCGCGCACCGACAGCCGGTCGAGCAGGTGGTGCGGGATGCCGCGGCGCTCGGCGAGCGGCAGCTTGGCGGTGCCGATGTCCATGCCGCGGTAGACCTGCATCGAGTCGGTGTTGACGATCTCGCCGCCGAGCCGCTCCGCGAGGTCGAGCGAGAGGCCGGTCTTGCCCGCGGCGGTCGGGCCCACGATCGCGACGATCGGGGGCATGTCGCGGGTGCCGGGCATGTGGCTAGTGTTGCGGGCACCGAGGCCTCGCCCGAGGCCGACCTAGCTAGGAGCGACTCTCGTGGGATTCCTGGACGACGCCAAGGACAAGCTCGAGCGACGCGGTCGACGACCACGGCGACAAGATCGGCGACGGCCTCGACAAGGCCGCCGACTTCGCCGACGACAAGACCGGCGGCAAGTTCGACGACAAGATCGACACCGGTGCCGACAAGGCCAAGGACGCGCTCGACGGCCTCGACGGCAAGGACGACGACATCTCGTGACCCAGCCCGTCCCGGAGGAGACCAACGAGGCCTTCGACCTCGAGACCCCGCCCGACGACGAGCACCCCAGCGAGGCTCCCGACGGCGACGACGGCTCCGCGGCCGGCGAGGCCGTGCAGGAGGAGAACGCCGGGACCTCGCTCGACCAGCCCTCGTCGTGACCGCAGCGTCGCCGCGCGGCCAGGGCTACACCCAGGAGTACGCCGCCGAGCACGGCCGGTTCGTGGTGGTGCCTGCGGCCTACGTGTTCCTGCTGCGGGTGGGGACGACGTGCGGGCGGCTCAAGGTGCTGCTGCAGCTGCGCCAGAACACGGGCTACATGGACGACCACTGGGCCGCCGCCGCGGCCGGCCACGTCGAGGCGGGCGAGACGGCCTACGACGCGGCCCGCCGCGAGGCGCTGGAGGAGATCGGCGTCAGCGACCTCGACCTCGAGTTCGTGACCTCGATGCAGCGCACCCGCCACGACGCCCCGATCGACGAGCGCATCGACTTCTTCTTCACCGCCCGGTCGTGGACCGGAGAGCCCCGGATCGTCGAGGAGACCAAGGCCGCCGACCTGCGGTGGTTCCCGCTCGACGAGCTGCCCGACCCGGTGGTCCCGCACGAACGGGTGGTGCTCGAGGGACTGCGTGACGGCACGATCGAGCCGTACACGAGCTTCGGCTTCGCACCAGCGCCGGGAGGCAACGCATGAGCGAGAGCGACCTGGGCCCCAAGCCCGACGCCGAGATCGAGCCCGGCGAGCCCAACCCCGGCGGCGTCGACGCCGTGCCCGACGGCGACGGTGTCGACGGCGAGACGCGCCGAGCCGAACCCGGTCACCCGCGACCTCCACCCCGACGACAACCCCGCCACGGGCGAGGTGCCGCTGGAGATGAAGGAGGGCGAGGACACCTCGACCGAGGCCACCGACGACGAGGACCCCGGCACCGGCGGCGACGACACCGACCCCAGCGAGGAGGTGCCGGCATGACCGGCTCGCGCGAGGAGATGACGGCCCACGCCTCGACCCCGGAGCCCGGGGACGCCGACGACCTCGACCTCACCGACTCCGACCTCGACACCGCCGGCGACATGGGTGTCAGCAGCGAGCGCGAGGGACCGACCGGGCCGGGCCAGTGGGGCACCACCGGCGTCCGCGACGTCGGGCCGGCCGACGACGAGGCCGAGCCCGGCGACGTCCCGCCCGAGCAGCGTCCCGGCGGTGTGGAGCCCAACTCCGGCACCACGCCGCCGAAGGGCGGCTACCCCAGCGCCGATCCTCGGTCGGGGTAACGCGTAGTCGGACGTACAGAACCGGGACCAGGCCCCACGGCTCACGCTCGGTCAGGCCGCGGATCCGCAGTGCCGGCACACCTTGGTACGTTCGGCTACGAGGGCGACCAGCACCGACCGCACGTACTCGGGGTCGAACATGACGTCCTCCCACGCGAAGCGCACGA
The DNA here is from genome assembly GCA_963830575.1 of uncultured Actinomycetota bacterium. Classification (GTDB taxonomy): domain Bacteria; phylum Actinomycetota; class Actinomycetes; order Propionibacteriales; family Nocardioidaceae; genus Nocardioides. Next base: position 64,491 of record CAWHNR010000032.1, on the reverse strand, counting down.
CGAGCCACCCGTTGACGACGAAGGCGTTGTACCGCCGGGTGTCCGCGGTGAACGCGGCGCGCTCGCCGTGGAACTCGAAGGAGTCGGACTCGATCACCAGTCGGAGGTCGACGTCGACGAGGTCCGGCCGCCCCAGGAACTCGCTGCCGTAGAGCGGGACCTGCGGCCGCACCGAGAGACCCGGAACGCCGTCGGCGATGGAGCGGGTGCACGACTCGAACGGGTTCGCCGCGAGGTGGGTGGCGCGGGCGGCGAGCGACCGCAGCTGCTTCACGTGCGGACCGCGCGCGTCCCGCGCGAGGGCCACCAGCCGAGGATGGCTGAACCCCGAGCGCAGGGCGGAGTCGAACACCGCGAGCCCCTCGTCCTCGGGGAGCAGGCGACCGCAGTCCACCAGGGTCCGGTCCTGGCTGGTCACGCCGTCGACGACGTCGTCGGCGTCGAGGTCGAGCCGGAACAGCTCGACCCCGTCGCGGTAGCCGGTCGGCACCTTGCGGTTGCGCGGAACGGCGACCTGGGGCTTCTCCGGCTCGAGCTTGACGGGCCACTCGTGGTGGAGGGCGGCGCTCAGCAGGCACACCGTGCCCGTGATGCGGTGCGCGGCACGACGGGCGTCGCCGACGCCGAGCGAGGTGAGACGTCCCCGGGCCGTGCGCTCGATCTCACCCGCGTCGACGGCCCTGTCGACCTCGGCCCGCGACGTGAGCCCGATCAGCGCCTCCCGCGTCGCGACGCCGCCGTGCAGCGCGAGCGCCTCCAGGACCAGCATGGGACGAGCATGGCCCGGACGCGAGGACGCCGTCGTCCGTCATCCACAGGGCCCGCGGGCTACGACAGCAGGCGGGTGTCGAGGGCGGTCTCGACGGCGCCGCCGTCGGGTCCGCGCTCGACGAAGTAGGCGCCGGCGCCGTCCTTCTCCGACAGGGCCTCGACGAGCTCGGTGCCGCGGTAGAGCAGTCCGGCGCCGTCGTCGGTCGCGTAGCCGGGCGGGAGCGTGCCGTCGGCGACCAGCGAGTGGTACAGCGGCCGGCGCTCCGCCTCGGAGTCGTAGTGGACGCCGTTCGAGTACGGCACGAGGGCGAGGCCGTTGGTCACGGGGCGCAGCCTCGGCCCGAAGGAGTCGGTGGTGCCACCGACGTGCCAGCACAGCGACCCGGCCGAGACGCCGGTGAGCACCACCCCTGCCTGCCAGGCGGCCCGCACGGCGTCGCCGACGCCGTGGAGCTCCCACATGGCCAGGAGGCCGGCGACGCTGCCGCCGAAGACCCAGACCACGTCCATCGACAGCAGGTGCTCGGTGACGTCCTCGACGTTCGGCATCGTGAAGAGCTGCAGGTGGTGACCCTGCCAGCCCACGAGCTGCGCCATGTCGTAGAAGTTGCGGATGCCCTCGGCGGAGTCGCCGCCGGCGGTGCCGAGGTAGCAGACCCGCGGGGCGCGTCCGGTGACGCCGGCGAGCTCGACGGCGTGGTGGGTCAGCGGTCCGGGCATCCAGCGGGTCCGGTCACCCCAGACGATGCCGCCCGAGGTGGCCAGGATCGTGGGAGCGTCAGCGGCCATGGCCGCGAGGCTAGTCCCTCAGCCGCAGGCGGGCGCGGCGGGGAGGGGCGCCGGCAGGCCGACGACCGGCATGCCGAGGCTGACACCGGCCGGGGCAGCGGGGGCCGCGGTGCGCGCCTCCCACGCGTCGCCCGAGCGGGTGCGGCGCACCGACAGCACGCGGTCGGCCACGAGGTGGTGCGGGGCGGCGTAGGTGATCTCGACGGCCGCCATGTCGCCCGGTCGAGGCACGTCCACCGGCGCGGCGAAGTGGACGAGACGGTTGTCGGGCCCGCGGCCGGAGAGGCGGTGGGTCGCGGCGTCCTTGCGACCCTCGCCCTCGGCGACCATGAGCTCGACGGTGCTGCCGACGAGGGCCTTGTTCTCGGCCCAGGCGACCTCGTTCACGAGCGTGACGAGCCGGTCGTAGCGCTCCTTGAGGACGTCGGCCGGCACCTGGTCGGGCATCGTCGCGGCCGGGGTGCCGGGGCGCTTGGAGTACTGGAAGGTGAACGCGCCGGCGAACCGGGCCTCCCGGACGACGTCCATCGTGTGCTCGTGGTCCTCGTCGGTCTCGCCGGGGAAGCCCACGATGATGTCGGTGGTGATGGCGGCGTCGGGCATGGCCGCGCGGACCCGCTCGATGATGCCGAGGTACTTCTCGCGGCGGTAGGAGCGGCGCATCACCCGCAGCAGCCGGTCGGAGCCGGACTGCAGCGGCATGTGCAGCTGCGGCATCACGTTCGGGGTCTCGGCCATCGCCTCGATGACGTCGTCGGTGAACTCCGCCGGGTGCGGCGAGGTGAAGCGCACCCGCTCGAGCCCGTCGACCGACCCGCAGGCGCGGAGCAGCTTCGAGAACGCCTGCCGGTCGCCGAACTCGACGCCGTAGGCGTTGACGTTCTGGCCCAGCAGCGTGACCTCCGAGACGCCGTCGGCGACGAGCGCCTCGACCTCGGCCAGGATCTCGCCGGGACGCCGGTCCTTCTCCTTGCCGCGCAGCGCCGGCACGATGCAGAACGTGCAGGTGTTGTTGCACCCGACCGAGACCGACACCCACGCGGCGTAGGCGCTGTCGCGCTTCGTGGGGAGCGTCGACGGGAACACCTCGAGCGACTCGAGGATCTCGACCTGCGCCTCCTCCTGCACCCGCGCCCGGTCGAGCAGCGCCGGCAGCGAGCCGATGTTGTGGGTGCCGAAGACGACGTCGACGTAGGGCGCCCTCGTCGTGATCGTGTCGCGGTCCTTCTGGGCCAGGCAACCGCCCACGGCGATCTGCATCGACGGGTTGAGCGCCTTCACCGGCGCCAGGTGGGACAGGTTGCCGTACAGCTTGTTGTCGGCGTTCTCGCGCACCGCGCAGGTGTTGAAGACGACGACGTCGGCGTGCCCGCCCGCTGCGGCCTCGGTGTCGAAGGCCGTGTAGCCCGCGCCCTCGAGCAGCCCGCTGAGGCGCTCGGAGTCGTGGACGTTCATCTGGCAGCCGTAGGTGCGGACCTGGTAGGTGCGCGCGGGGGCGGCCGCGTCGGCGCGGGAGGAGGTGGGGTCGTCGTGGGGTGCCATGTCAGTCGTCAAGGGTACGGCGCGGCGCGGAGGCGTCCCGCATCGAGCGCGGGGGCGGGCGTGGTCAGAGGTCGAACGACCACTGGATCGAGGCGATCACCAGGCACGCGCCGCCGACGTACAGCGAGCGCACGTCGCGGGTGGCGAAGGCCAGCAGCACGAGGAGCAGGCCGGGCCAGGTGAGCACCGGGATCCGCCGCAGGCCCGAGCGGGGCTGGTCGCGGTCGTCGGTCTCGTCCTCCCAGTGGTCCATCATCCCGAACCCTAGGCGGCGGGAGGCAGGCATGATGTCCCGCATGGGGCACCGGTGCTGCGGCACGCACGTCGACCGCCGCGCGCTGCTGGCGGCAGGGGCGGGCGTCGTCACCACCGCGTCGCTCGCGACCGTGGGGCCCGCGGCCGCCGGCACGCGCCGCACGGTGCGGTTCCGCGGGCGCTTCAGCGGCGTCGCCACCCCCGACTGGCACTACCTCCCCGTGCGGGTGCCGCACGGCGTCCGCGCGATCGAGGTGTCCTACCGCTACGACAAGACCGACACCGGAGCCGGCTTCAGCACGAACGTCGTCGACATCGGCCTCTTCGACCCCGACGGCTTCCGTGGCTGGTCGGGCGGGGCCCGCACGAGGTTCCGCGTCTCGTCGGACCGGGCGACGCCGGGCTACCTGGCGGGGCCGATGCCGGCCGGCGTGTGGCGCGTCGCGCTCGGGCCGTTCCTGGTGGTGCCGCCGGGTGTCGCGTACGACGTCCGCGTGACGCTGGTGTTCGGGCCACCGCCGCGCCACCGGTTCCGCGGCGACCCGCCCCCGCGCCGGGTGCCCGGCACCGGCCCCGGCTGGTACCGCGGCGACCTGCACACCCACACCGTGCACTCCGACGGCCGGCACAGCCAGCAGTCGCTCGCAGCGGTCGCCCGGCGCGCGGGCCTCGACTTCGTCGGCTCCTCCGAGCACAACACCAGCTCGGCCACCCGCACCTGGGGCCGCCACGCACCCGACGACCTGCTCGTCGTGTGCGGCGAGGAGGTGACCACGCGCGCGGGCCACTGGCTCGCGATGGGTCTCCCCGCGGGCACCTGGGTCGACTGGCGCTACCGGGACGGCGACCGGCTCTCGCACGTCACCGACCGGGTGCGCGCGCTCGGCGGGATGGCGGTCGCGTGCCACCCCTACGTCCCGATCCCGGGCACCAGGTGGGACTTCGGCTACGACTTCGCCGGCATGGACGCCGTCGAGCTGTGGAACGGGCCGTGGACCCTCGACGACCAGACCGCCGTCGCGGCGTGGCACGCGATGCTGGTCGAGGGGCGCTTCGTCCCCGCCGTCGGCACGTCCGACTCCCACTCCGAGGACCAGCCCGTCGGCCTCGCGCAGTCGGTGCTGCGACTGCCGCAGCTGTCGTCGGCCGCCGTCGTCCGGGCGGTGCGGCGCGGGCACGGCTGGCTGGCCGAGTCGTCGTCCGTGGGGCTCGCGTTCACGGCGTCGCTCGGCGGCCGGACGGCGTCGTGCGGCGACCACCTCGAGGCCGCGGCCGACGACGTGGTCGACGTCCGGCTCGAGGTGAGCGGCGTGCCGACGTGCCTGGCGCAGGTGATCGGTCCGGCCGGACCGCTCGCCGGGGCCGTGGTGCCGGAGTCCGGCACCGCGGTGGTGACGGCCTCGGTGCCGGCCGGGGCCGCACCGTTCGTGCGCGCCGAGGTGCGGCGGCTCGACGAGGCGCCGGTCGTCGACCCGCTCGCGGGCGTGCCGGGGCTGCCGATGGTCGCGATGACCAACCCGGTCTTCGTGACCGGGTGAGCCGGTCGCGGCGCCGGGCCGTTCGACTAGCGGCTCGGCTTCTTCGTGACGTAGAGCCTGATGACGCCCTCGACCACGACGGTGCCGTCGTCCCGCACGCCCCGGACCCGGACCGGCAGCTCGGGGTCGTCGCTCGTCCACTGCTCGGGGTCGGTCTCGGCGATGCAGGTGATGTCGCTGGTGGCCTTCGCCGTGTAGGCGACCTCCATGCCCTGCGGGATCCAGCGCTTGTCGGCGGGGATCGTCGCCTCGGCCAGGGCGCCCATCGCCGCCTCGAGCCCGTTGCACAGGGCGATCGCGTGCACGGTGCCGAGGTGGTTGTGGACGCCGCGCCGCTTGGGGATCACCAGCTCGGCGTAGTCGGCCCGGATCTCGACGAACCGCGGGCGGATCGTCGCGAAGTACGGCGCCTTCTGGCTGAAGAGGAGGGAGAAGACGCGCTTGCCCACGGTGCTGCCCACGACGGGGACTCCGCTGGCCGAGCGCCACAGGGAGAGGACCTGGCTCATGCGGCCACGTTACCGCAGAGTAACTTAGCCGGGCGAGAGCCGGTCCGAGGAGTGGTCGCTCAGGAGAGCGAGAGGAACAGCTTCTCGAGGTGCTCGAGCTGCTCGGGGGTGACCGTGCCGTCGCCGTTGACGCTGTGCTCCACTCCGAGGCGACCATGGCGAACCCGGCGCGGTCGAGCGCGCTCGAGACGGCCTTGATCTGGTTCAGGACCGCCGTGAGGTCACGGTCCTCCTCGATCATGCGCAGGACGCCGGCCAGCTGACCCTGGGCCCGCTTGACCCGGTTGACGACCGCGTTGCGATCCGTGCCACCACTCATTCCGTGCATCCACTTCCCGCGGCCTCGGCACCGGTGCGGCCGAGAGGAGCCTGACCCGGACAGGTAAGTCCGGGTTCGCTCTGACAACGGCCGACGCGAGGCCGGGTTACGCCCGACGGGGTCGGGTACCCGGAATCCCGAGCCACGGGGTCAGCCGGTGTGGTGCGCCACCGCGAACACGCGCCGGAACGGCAGCACCACGGTCCCGTCGGGCCGGGCCGGGTAGGCCTCCGCGAGCCTGCGGCGGAACTCGGCCTCGAACGACGGGCGCAGGTCGTCGGGCAGGGCCTGCAGCGTCGGCCGGGCCCCGGTGCCGCTGACCCAGGTGAAGACCGGGTCGGGTCCGGTGAGCAGGTGCAGGTAGGTCGTCTCCCACACGTCGACCTCGCAGCCGCGCCGCGGAGAGCACGTCGAGGTAGGTCGCCGGGTCGTGGCTGCCGGGGTGGTCGGCGTCCGCGGTGTAGCGCGGCGTAGCCGGGCTCGGCGGCGAGGTCGCGGCGGATCGTGTGGCTCGGCTCGGCGAAGTTGCCGGGCACCTGGAACGCGAGCCAGCCACCCGGCGCCAGCGAGTCGAGGAGGCGCGGGAGCACCTCGAGGTGGTCGGGCAGCCACTGCAGGGTCGCGTTCGACACGACGACGTCGGCGGTCCCCCGCCACTCCCGGAGGTCGCCGACGCGATAGTCGACGCCGTCGCCGCGGACCGCGGCCGCCTCGATCATCTCCGGGCTGCTGTCGATGCCGGTGACGGCGGCGTCGGGCCAGCGCTGCGTCGAGCAGGCCGGTGAGGTTGCCCGGACCGCAGCCGAGGTCGACCACCGAGGCAGGGTTCGTGGCGCCGATCCGGGCGACCAGCTCGACGAACGGCCGGCCGCGCTCGTCGGCGTAGGTGAGGTAGCGGTCGGGGTCCCAGGAGTGCGCCATGGATCTCTTGATATCAAGATTCTTGACCTGTGGCTAGACTCCGGCGCCATGAGGGACGAGGTCGACGAGCTGGTCGAGGCGTGGGCGCGGGAGCGCTCCGACCTCGACCTCGACCCCGTCGCGGTGTTCTCCCGCATCTCCCGCCTGGCCCGCCACCTCGACCTCGCCCGCCGCGAGGCGTTCAGCGCCCACGACATCGAGTCGTGGGAGTTCGACGTCCTGGCGGCGCTGCGGCGTGCCGGGGCGCCGTACGAGCTCTCCCCGGGCCGGCTGCTGCGCGAGACCCTCGTGACCAGCGGCACCATGACCAACCGCGTCGACCGGCTCGCCGTCGCGCGGGCTCGTCGAGCGCTACCCCGACCCCGAGGACCGCCGCGGCGTGATCGTGCGGCTCACGCCCGAGGGCAAGGCCGCCGTCGACGGGGCCTTCGAGGCCCTGCTCGACGCCGAGCGCACGCTCCTCGCCGGTCTGCCCGTCCCGCGACCAGGCCCGCCTCGCCGCCCTCCTCCGCACGCTCCTCGCCCCCTTCGGCGAGCCGGCTGAGGGATAGTCCCGGACGTTCGGGTTGCCGATCGGGCCGATCGGCAACCCAAAGTCCCGGGACTATCCCCGCCGGCCCCCGCTACTCGAGGGCCTCGGCGGCCTCGAGCCACTCGAGCTCGACGTCGTCCTTCTCGGCGAGGACGGCCTGGAGCTCGGCGGAGGCCTCGGCGAGGCGCTCGTAGTCGGAGCCGGCGGCGATGACGGCGGCGTTGAGCTCGGCCTCGCGGGCGGTGAGGCGGGCGAGGGCCTTGTCGAGGCGGGCGACGGCCTTGCGGGCGGCGCGTTCCTCGGCGCTGCCGGGCTTGGCCTTGGGCGGTGCTGTCCCTGCGGGGGTCTCGTGACGGCCGTGGCCGGCCTCCTCGACCACCACCGTGCGCGGCTCGACCAACGTCAGTCGACGGCGCTCCAGGTACTCGTCGACGCCGCGCGGCAGCATCGAGATCTTGCCGTCGCCGAGCAGCGCCCAGACCGAGTCGGTGACGCGCTCGAGGAAGTAGCGGTCGTGGGAGACCACGACGAGGGTGCCGGGCCAGCCGTCGAGGAAGTCCTCGAGCACGTTGAGGGTCTCGATGTCGAGGTCGTTGGTGGGCTCGTCGAGCAGCAGCACGTTGGGCTCGGTGAGCAGCAGCTTGAGCAGCTGGAAGCGGCGCCGCTCGCCGCCGGACAGGTCGCCGAGGCGGGCGGTGAGCTTGTCGCCGGTGAACCCGAAGCGCTCGAGCATCGAGGTCGCGGTGATCTCGCCGTCGGCCGTCTTGGTGACGCGCCGGATGGCCTCGATCGTGTCGAGCACGCGGCCCATCGGGTCGACGGCGGTCGACGTCCTGGGTCAGGTGCTGCAGCGCGACGGTCGTGCCCAGCTTCACCCGGCCGGCCGTCGGGGCCAGCGCGCCCGAGAGCAGCGTGAGCACCGAGGTCTTGCCGGCGCCGTTGACGCCGACGATGCCGACCCGGTCGCCGGGGCCGAGCCGCCAGGTGGCGTCGCGACAGCAGCCGCCGCTCGCCGCGGACGAGGTCGACGTCCTCGACGTCGATGACGTCCTTGCCGAGCCGCTGGGTGGCGAACTTCTGCAGCTCGAGCCGGTCGCGCGGCGCCGGGACGTCCTCGATGAGCCGGTTGGCGGCGTCGATGCGGAACTTCGGCTTCGCCGTACGGGCGGGGGCGCCGCGGCGCAGCCAGGCGAGCTCCTTGCGCGCGAGGTTCTGGCGGCGGGTCTCGGTGGCGTCGGCCTGGCGCGAGCGCTCGGCCTTGGCCAGCACGAACGCCGCGTAGCCGCCCTCGTAGACGTCGACGGCGCCGTCGTGGACCTCCCACGTGTACTGGCAGACCTCGTCGAGGAACCACCGGTCGTGGGTGACCACGACCAGCGCCGAGGAGCGCCGCTTGAGGTGGTCGGCCAGCCAGGCCACGGCCTCGACGTCGAGGTGGTTGGTCGGCTCGTCGAGCACGATCAGCTCGTGGTCGCCGAGGAGCAGCGCGGCCAGCGCGCAGCGGCGGCGCTCGCCACCGGACAGCCCGGCGACGGCCCGGTCGAGCTCGACGCCGGCGAGCAGCTCGGTGACGATGCCGCGCAGGGTCGCGTCGGCCGCCCACTCGTGGTCGGAGCGGCCGCCCAGCACGGCCTCGCGCACGGTGTGGGTGTCGTCGAGCTCGTCGCCCTGGTGCAGGTAGCCGACCAGCAGCCCGCGGGTCTGCGAGACCCGGCCGGTGTCGGCCTCCTCGATGCCGGCCATCACCTCGAGCAGCGTGGTCTTGCCGTCGCCGTTGCGGCCGACGATGCCGATGCGGTCGCCGGCGCCGATGCCGAGGGAGACCTCGGTGAGCAGCGGCCGGACGCCGTAGGACTTCGAGACGCTCTCGAGGTTGAGGAGGTTCAGCCATGAGGTCAGGCCATCCCGCGGACGACGTGGGCCCCGGCGACGGCGCCGTTGGCGACGAGCACGACCGCGTGGCCCTGGCGCAGCAGCGCCCCGGCGAGGTCGCGGGCGTGGTCGGCCGACTCGCACAGGAACACCACGGTCGGGCCGGAGCCCGAGACGATGCCGCGCAGCGCGCCCTCGGACTCGCCGTGCTCGATGAGGTCGCCGAGCTCGGGGCGCAGGTCGACGGCCGGCGTCCTGCAGGTCGTTGTGCAGCGTGCGGGCCAGGCTGACCGGCTCGCCCGAGCGCAGCGCGGCGAGCAGCGCGTCGGCGTCGGGCGGTGGCACGGCCTCGGCGTCCGGGAAGCAGCTTGTCGAAGTGGCGGTAGACCGCCGGCGTCGACATGCCCTCGTGTCGGGGACGACCACCCACCACCAGGTGCCGACGTCGGCCACGGGCTCGACGAGCTCGCCGCGGCCGGTGCCGAGCGCGGTGCCGCCGATCAGCGCGAACGGGACGTCGCTGCCGAGCTCGGCGGCGATGCGCAGCAGGTCGTCGTCGGTGGTGCGCAGGTCGTGGAGCCGGTCGAGGGCGACCAGCGCGGCGGCGGCGTCGGCCGAGCCGCCGGCCAGGCCGCCGGCCACCGGGATCGCCTTCTCGATCACCAGCCGGCCGGTCAGCTCGACGCTCGTGGTGGCGCGCCGAGCAGCACCGCGGCCCGGTGGGCCAGGTTGCCGGCGTCGATCGGGACGGCGCCGACGTCGACCCAGTCGCTGCCGGAGACCATCAGGGTCAGCTCGTCGTCCGGGATCGCGGTGACGTCGTCGCACAGCCCGACGGCCTGGTAGACGGTGGTGAGCGGGTGGAAGCCGTCGCGCGCGCGGCGCCCCCACGCCGAGGTGCAGGTTGATCTTGGCGGCGGCCCGCACCGTGACGGGAACGGCCAGCAGGGAACGTCGGGTCACTGGAGTCCTTCGGCGATGCGGGCGAACGGCTCGACGTCGAGCGACTCGCCACGGGCGAGCGGGTCGACGCCGGCGTGCGGCGAGGGCGGCGTCGACGCGGTCGCCCTCGGCGAGCGAGCGCAGGGCACCCGCGCAGCGCCTTGCGGCGGTGGGCGAACGCGGCGTCGACGACGGCGAACACCTGCTCGCGCGTGGCGGTGGTCGTCGGCGGGTCGCGGTGGGTCCAGGCGACCAGGCCCGAGTCGACGTTGGGCGCGGGCCAGAAGACGTTGCGGCCGATCGACCCGGCGCGCCGGACGTCGGCGTACCAGGCGGCCTTGACCGACGGGACGCCGTAGGTCCTGCGGCCCGGCGGCGCCGCCAGCCGGTCGGCGACCTCGGCCTGCACCATCACCAGCCCGCGCCGCAGGCGCGGCAGCAGCGCCATCAGGTGCAGCAGCACCGGCACCGAGACGTTGTAGGGCAGGTTGGCCACCAGCGCCGTCGGCGGCGGGCCGGGCACCTCGGTGACGCGCAGCGCGTCGGCGTGCACCAGCTCGAAGCGCGCGGCCTGGTCGGGCGCGTGCTCGGCGATCGTCTCGGCCGAGCAGCGAGGCGAGCCTGTCGTCGATCTCGATGGCCACGACCCGCTGCGCGACCTCGAGCAGCGCCAGCGTCAGCGAGCCGAGACCGGGACCGACCTCGAGCACGACGTCGTCGCCCGTGACGCCGGACTCGCGCACGATGCGGCGCACGGTGTTGCCGTCGATGACGAAGTTCTGGCCCTTCTGCTTGGTCGGGCGCAGGTCGAGCCGGTCGGCCAGACGACGAACGTCCGCCGCTCCGAGGAGTCGAGGACTCCTGGGAGCGGCGGACGTCATGGCGATGAGGCTATCGACGCCCGTCGGCGTCAGCGGGGCAGGCCCAGCTTGGCGGCGCAGCCCGGCCACGAGCCGTAGCCGCCGGTGGCCGCGCGGACCCGCTCGGCGACGGCGATCTGGGCCTCGCGCGAGTTCTGGTGCGGGTAGCCCGAGCCGCCGTAGGCCTGCCAGGTGCCGAGGTTGAACTGCAGGCCGCCGTAGTAGCCGTTGCCGGTGTTGATGGCCCAGTTGCCGCCGGACTCGCACTGCGCGAGGGCGTCCCACACGGTGCCGCCGCCGGAGTAGTCGGGGGCGGGCTCGGGAGCGGGCTCCTTGGTGCCGACCTTGACGATCGCGTCGACGGGCGCGCGCACCAGCTTCTGCGAGACGATCTTGCGGCTCTCGACCTCGCCGTTGACGACGACCAGGCGGTAGGTGACGTCGCGCAGCCCGGCCCCGCCGGCGCGCACGACGGTGTCGTCGCCCTCGTGGCCGAGTCGTCGTCCTGGGTGACCGTGGAGAAGTCGACGCCCTCGCCCTTGACGACCTTGCGGGCCAGCCTGACGTCGGTGAAGACGACCCTGTCGCCGCTCTCGATCTCGGCCGTGCGGGCGGGCTTGGTGCGGTCGTGCGCGTCGAGCTTCACCCCGGCCCGCTCGAGCGCCTGCTCGACGGTCAGCGCGGAGACCCACTGGGTCGTGGGCTTCTTGCCGGCGAGGCTGAAGGTGATGCGCTTGGAGGTGACCAGCTCGAGGTCGACGCCGTCGCGGCCGATGCCGAGCCCGCGGCTCGTCGAGAGGCGCGCGCCGTCGGCAGGCACGCCGATCTCGACCAGCGCCGAGGCGACGTCGGTCGCCGTCACCCAGTGGGTCGTCGTCTCGCCGTCGACGGTGAGGTCGACCGGGCGGCCGTAGCGCACGTTGATGAGGCTGCCGTCCTCGACGGACTCGTCGAGGCCGGGAGCGACGAGGTCGTGCTCACCCATCTCGATGCCCTCGTCCTCGAGGACCTCGCCGACGGTGTCACCCATCGCGCTGACGTCGCGGCGCTCGCCGTCGACGGAGACGGTGACGTCCTTGTCGAGGGATGCGTAGCCGAGCGTCGTACCGGCCACGGCCAGCACGACGCCGGCGACGAGACCGCCCAGCACGGCGCGGCTGCGCAGCGAGGCGGCCGGCGAGGCCGTGCGGGGTCTCGATCGCGGGAAGGGTCTCGGTGGACTGCTGGTCGTGATGCATCGTGCTCCGAACGTCGTGCTCCCCGGGCCTCGGGCGCCCGGCGCGCCCCCCGCTCCGGTGCCCCGAGAGGCCCGTCGCTGCGGCTGTCGGGCTCACCCGACCGCTCCGGACGGGTCGTTCCCGATCCCGGCCAACCGCACTACAACAACAGCGGTGCCGCGACAAGGCAATTCCACGCGCCGCTCCGCCGCGGGGCGAGTGGGCCGGATCACAGGTTCTCGTTCACTTGCGTCACATGCAGTCACGTGATGTGGCCCCGGGTGGGGGTCGAGGAGGTCCACCTGTGGGGGTCGGAGGCCGGCCACGGCCGTCACGAGACCACCGAGCCGGAAAAGCCCCCATCGCCGGGGCCTGAAGCGCGGGTGGTCTCGTGACGGTTGCTAGCGCAACCTCCTCGACCTCCACGGTGGGGGTCGAGGAGGCCGGCCACGGCCGTCACGAGACCACCGAGCCAAAATGCCCCCGTCGCCGGGGGCCTGAAGCGCGGGTGGTCTCGTGACGGTCGCTAGCGCGACCTCCTCGACCCCCACCGCGACCTCCTCGACCCGCACGGGCCGTCAGTCGCCGCCCCAGCCGCCGCCGAAGGCGGCGTCGGTGTTGGCGTCGATGGCGCGGCAGAGGGTCTCGAGGTCGTCGCCGCGGGTCTCGGCCATCGCGCGGACGGTGAGCGGGCACCAGGTAGGAGGCGTTGGGCCGGCCGCGGTACGGCGTCGGGCGTCAGGTACGGGGCGTCGGTCTCGACCAGGACCCGGTCGAGGGGCGTCGACGACCAGCGCGTTGCGCAGCGGTGCGGCGTTCTTGAAGGTGACGGTGCCGGCGAAGGACAGGTAGGCGCCGCGGTCGAGGCAGCGCGCGCGCGAAGTCGGCGTCGCCGGAGAAGCAGTGCATCACCCAGCGCTCGGGCGCGCCCTCCTCGTCGAGGACCGCGAGCACCTCGTCGTGGGCGTCGCGGTCGTGGATGACCAGGGTCTTGTCGAGCCGCTTGGCGAGGTCGATGTGGCGGCGGAACGACTCCACCTGCGCGGCGCGGCCGTCCTCGCCGGTGCGGAAGTGGTCGAGGCCGGTCTCCCCCACCGCGCGCACCTTGTCGTGGGCGGCGGCGAGGGCCTCGATCTCGGCGAGGGCCTCCTCGAGCTGTCCGAGCGCGGCCAGCCGCGGCGCCTCGTTGGGGTGCAGCGCGACGCCGGCGACGAGGCGGTCGTGGGTCGCGGCCGCCTCGACCGCCCACCGCGCGCCGGGCAGGTCGCACCCGATCTGCACGATCCGCGGGACGCCGACCGCCGCGGCCGCCCCGAGCGCGGCGTCGCGTCGACGCCCGCACCGTCACGCGGTCGCGCGTGATGTCGAGGTGGCAGTGGTTGTCGACGACCGGGTGCGGCAGCGGCTCCGGGGCCGGCGGACGCTCGTCCACCTACGCCGCCACCGACGCGATGCGCGCCAGCACGGCCTCGACGAGCGGCTCGGCGGCCTGGGTCGGGATCCAGTGCGTGACGCCCTCGAGCACGACCAGCTCGTAGGGCCCCTCGACCCACGCGGGCGTGAGGTCGACGCCCTTGCGGCCGACGAAGGCGTCGCCGTCGCTCCACACCATCGTCGTCGGCACGGTGACCTTGGGCAGCTGCAGCGACGGGTCGGGCAGGAACATCGAGCGGTACCAGCCCAGGCCGCCGGGGAGGGCGCCGTAGTCGACGATCTCGGTGCGGAACCGGGCGACCTCGTCGTCGGTCATGCCGCCGCTGCGCAGCAGCTTCGCGAACCGCCCCGGCGCCTTCTCGGCCAGCAGCTCGGGCAGGCGGGGCAGGTTGAACAGGAACATGTAGTACGACTTCGGCCGCTGGCCCGAGCTGAGCCACGACTTCACGAACGCCCGCGGGTGGGGCACCGAGACGGCGGTCCAGGTGCGCACCAGGTCGGGTCGCTTGGCGGTGACCGACCAGCCGCAGGCGGCCCCCCAGTCGTGACCGACGAGGTGCACCGGGCCGCCGACGAGGTCGATGAGGGCGGCGACGTCCTCGACGCGGTGGGCCATGCGGTAGTCGCGACGCCGTGTCGGCCGGGCGCGCGGTGAGTAGCCCCGCTGGTCGGGGGCGAGGGTGCGGAAGCCCTGGGCGTGCAGCAGCGGCGCCACCTCGCGCCAGCAGGTCGCGCGCTCGGGGAAGCCGTGCAGCAGCACGACCGTCTGTCCAGCCCGTCGATCGGGCCCTCGTCGAGGACGTCGAAGGTGAGCCCGTCGTGCCGGTAGCTGGTGATCCGCCGCCGGTCATCGCCTGGTGGACCAGGTTGTAGACGTCGCGCTTGGGCACGCCGGCGAGCCGGGCGACCTCGACGATGGCTTCCTTGCGGGTCATCCCCCGATCCTCCCGTTCGGCGACCGCCGCCCGCAGCGCCGACTCGTCGGTCGAGATGGCCGGCGCCGGCTCGGCGCCCCGACACCACCAGCGTGACCTCGCCCCGCACGCCCGCGCCGCCCACGCGGCGAGCTCGGCGAGCCCGCCGCGGCGTACCTCCTCGTGGGTCTTGGTCAGCTCGCGGCACACCGCGCCCGGCCGGTCGTCGCCCAACGCCTCGGCCATCGCGGCCAGCGTCGGCCTCGGTGCGGTGGGGCGCCTCGAAGAACACCATCGTGCGCTGCTCCGCGGCCAGAGCTCGGCCAGCCGGCGCGCGCGCTCCCCCGCCTTGCGCGGCAGGAACCCCTCGAAGCAGAACCGGTCGACCGGCAGCCCCGACACGGCGAGCGCGGTGAGCACCGCGCGACGGCCCGGGCACGGCGGTCACGGTCACGCCCGCCTCGACCGCGGCCGCCACCAGCCGGTAGCCCGGGTCGGAGACCGCTCGGCATGCCCGCGTCGGTCACCAGCAGCACCCGCTCGCCGGCGAGCAGCGCCTCGAGCGAGCACGGCGTCCGCTGCTGCTCGTTGCCCTCGAAGTAGGAGACGACCCGGCCGCTGCAGCGTCGACGCCGAGGTCGGCGGTCAGCCGCCGCAGCCGCCGGGTGTCCTCGGCGGCGACGACGTCGGCCTCCGCCAGCTCGGCCGCGAGCCGTGGCGGGGCGTCGCCGACCCGGCCGATCGGCGTGGCGGCGAGCACCAGGACGCCGGGCACGACACGAGGCTCGCCGCGTCGTGACCTCCGTCGGCGACCGGCCCCTCGTGCCGGACGCCGACGCGGAGCCCGACGGCACGCGTGACCCAGGCCCGAGCGAGCCGCCGCGCGGCCGAGCCGCGTCACCGGCCTGTCGGCGACCGCCGACGGCCGCCCGGTGCCGACCGCGTGGCAGCGGGCCCGGGGCCGGCTGACGCCGCCGACGACGACTCGAGGGCCGCTGCGCGTGGCTCGGCCGCCGTCGGCGTCGCCGCTGCTGGCGCTCGGCGATGCGGCTCTGGCACCTCGGCACGCCCGACCGGTTCGCCTTCGACGAGACCTACTACGCCAAGGACGCGTGGGGCCTGCTCAACCACGGCTTCGTCCGCGACTACCAGGACAGGTCGACGGCAAGGAGATCAACGACGCCATCCTCGCCGGCCGCACCCAGGGCATCTGGGGCGACGGCCCCTCGATGGAGGTGCACCCCGAGGTCGGCAAGTGGATGATCGCCGCTCGGCGAGAAGGCCTTCGGGATGGACCCGTTCGGCTGGCGGATCTCCGCCGCCGTCGTCGGCGCCGCTGATGGTGCTCGTGCTGTGCCGCCTGGCCCGCCGGCTCACCGGCTCGACCGTCGCTCGGCTGCCTGGCCGGCCTGCTGCTGGCCTTCGACGGCCTGCACTTCGTGCTCTCGCGGCTGGCGCTGCTCGACATCTTCCTGGCGTTCTTCCTGCTGTGCGGCGTCGCCTGCGTGGTCAACGACCGCGACTGGCACCGCGCCCGGACTGGCCGTCGCTCGTCGGCGCCGACGACGAGCGGCCTCGACGCGGCGGCTGGGGACCCGTGCGCGGGCTGCTGTTCCGCCCCTGGCTGCTGACCGCCGGCGTCTGCTTCGGGCTGGCGATCGGCACCAAGTGGACCGCGCTCTACCCGCTCGCCGCGTTCGGCGTCCTCGTCTGGCTGTGGAGCGCCGGCGCGCGCCGCTCCTTCGGCGTGCGCTGGGCGACGCTGCAGGCCGGCGCTCGTCGACGGCGTCCCCGCCTTCGTGCAGCTCGTGCTGGTCGCCGTCGTCGTCTACGTCGCGCTCGTGGACCGGCTGGCTCGCCCACGCCGGCGAGTACGAGGAGCACCTCTCCTCGACGCAGTACACCGGGTTCACGCAGGAGAACGCCTGCGTCACGGGCGACGACGGCGAGCGCCGCCGACAACGACAGCGACGACCCGACGCCACGCTGGCCGACCGCCGACGGAGCCGGACGCCAGCGGACCGGGCGAGGTCGTGCAGTCGCTGCGCTCGCTGTGGTACTACCACCACGACGTCTACATCTTCCACACCCACTACCTCAACTGCAGCAGCCACACCTACCAGTCGCAGCCGTCGGGCTGGCTGCTCCTCAACCGCCCCGTCGGCGTCGCCACCGAGCTCGACATCCAGCCCGGCGAGCAGGGCTGCACCGCCGACGCCGGCAAGGTCTGCTACCGCCAGGTGCTGCTCATCGGGACGCCGGTCCTGTGGTGGGGCGGCTGCCTCGCGCTCGTCGCGGCCGGCGGCCGCTCTGGGTGGGCCGCCGCGACTGGCGCTTCGGCGTCGCCGTGGTGGGCGTGCTCTCGACCTGGCTGCCGTGGCTCCTCTACGACGACCGCCCGATCTTCTTCTTCTACGCGATCGCGTGCCTGCCGTTCATGGTGCTCGGCGACGACGCTGGTGCTCGGCCACCTCATCGGGCCCTCGCGCCTGCCGACTCGGCGCGGCGGACCGCCGGCGTCGTCGTCGCCGGCTCGTTCTTCGTGCTGGTCGTGCTCAACTTCGCCTACTTCTACCCGATCCTCAGCTACGAGGTGATCCCCCGCGACGCCTGGCTGCACCGGATGTGGTTCTGCAGGTGGATCTGAGCCCGACGGTGGTCGAGGAGGCCGGTCACGGCCGTCGAGACCTCGTAGGTCCCGTGGATTCGCCGAGGACACGTCCCGGCTCGGGGGTTTCGAGACGGTCGCTAGCGCGACCTCCTCAACCACCGTCCCCGCCACGCTGCGGGGGTTTCGAGACGGTCGCCAGCGCGACCTCCTCAACCAGCGTGCCGGCACCTCGACCACCGACGCTGCGGGGGTTTCGAGACGGTCGCCAGCGCGACCTCCTCAACCAGCGTCCGGCGCCTCGACCACCGACTGCGGGGGTTTCGAGACGGTCGCCAGCGCGACCTCCTCAACCACCGTGCCCGCGACCTCCACCACCGTGTCGGCCCCTCGCCCACCGACTAGCGTTGGCGAGGTGACCTCATGGACCCCCGGCTGGGACGAGATCCCCCAGGCCCTGCTCGACTTCTGGACCGAGCGGCACCTGTGCTCGCTCACGACGCTCCGTCCCGACGGCCGGCCGCACGTGGTGCCGGTGGGGGTCGCGCTCGACCCGGAGCAGCGGTGCGCCTGGGTGATCACCCGCGGGCACTCGCGCAAGGTGAAGAACCTGCTGGCCGCCGGCCCCGAGACCGGGGGCCTGGTCGCGGCCTGCCAGGTGGACGGCGGGCGGTGGTCGACGCTCGAGGGCCACGGGGTCGTGGTGCACGACCCCGTGTCGGTGGCGCGGGCGGTGGAGCGGTACGCGGGGCGCTACAAGCAGCCGCAGCCCAACCCCGAGCGCGTCGCCATCCGGATCGAGGTCGACCGGTTCGTGAGCTCAGTCCGACTCGGGAGCCAGTGACCCGGGTGAGTCGGGGGTCTCGGAGGCGTCGGTGACGACCGGGGTGCCCTCGAGGCAGGCGTTGGCGAACATGACGAGGTCGTCGCCGTTGAAGTTCGACGGGTCCTCGTGCTTGCCGTGCGAGGCCAGGTAGGTGACGTCGACGCCGCGCTGGTCGAGCTCGTAGACGAGCGCGCCGCCGTTGAGGCGCAGCCCGACGAGCTCGTCGTCGGGCGAGGCCACGACGCGGTAGCGGACGTCGCTCGGCAGGTCGTCGATGTTCTTGACCGGGTTGCGGTCGTCGGGGACGCCGCCGGCGTAGGCCTCGGCGATGAAGCGGTTGGCCGCCGGCACGCGGTCCATCTCGTCAGGGCGATGGCCGGCTTGACGCCGTACCAGCACGGCGGCGGCTTGACGCCGTGCAGCATCGCGTTCAACGAGGTGGTGCCGCCCATGGAGCCCGAGACCCACAGCGTGGTCGGGACGCCCGACTCGCCCTCGGCCCACTCGACCAGCGCGGCGGCGTCGGCGGTGGAGGCCGCGTTGCCCCAGGACTCGCCGTGGAAGGTCGGAGGACGCGATCGCCCAGCCGTCGCGACGCAGGGCGCCCATGAAGGGGCCGTCGATCCGGTCGTTGACGTTGCCGCCCTGGCCGTGGAAGTAGACGACCAGCCCGCGTGGCTTGCCGTCACCGGTCGGCATCGTGAGCCGGGCGGCCTGCCCGTCGAGCTCGGTGCGGACGACGCGCGCCCGCGCGCTCGCCGCTGGCACCCGGCAGGGCGGTCACCAGGAGGGCGGCGACGAGGGCCACGGCCAGGGCACGGAGCACCAGGGATGCTCGTGCGACCAGCGTTGCGCGCATCGGTGCTGCCTCCAGGGCGACGGGAGCGGACGGGTGCGAGGGGACGAGGGGACCCTCACGAGGACGACTGAATTCTAGAGGTGAGGGCCGACAACGACCGATTTCTCGCCGACCCGCAGGACTCAGCCCTCGCGCGCCACCAGGGCGTCGGTGAGCAGGCCGACCAGCGCCTCGGTCTGGATGTCGACCGAGGACCCGACCTCCTCGTCGGACCCGTCGAGCGCGCGGGCCGCGAGGCCGGCCTTGCTGTCGATCAGCTCGGCGACCTTGGTGTCGACGGTCTGGGCGGCGATGACGCGCCAGGCGGTGACCGGCTGGTCCTGGCCGATGCGGTGGACGCGGTCGATGGCCTGGGTCTGCTCGGCGTCGGTCCACGAGAGCTCGGCGAGCACGACGTTGGAGGACGACCTGCAGGTTGAGGCCGACGCCGGCGGCGGTCAGCGAGCAGACCGCGACCTGGACCTCGGGGTCGTTGACGAAGGCGTCGATGTTCTGCTGGCGCACCTTGGGCGTCTGGTCGCCGCGCACCGAGGCGGACTTGATGCCCCGCTTGGCGAAGAGCTCCTCGGCGGCTGGTCCATGACGTCGACGTGCTTGGCGAAGAACACGACCTTGCCGACGTTGCGCGCCAGCTGGGCGGCGTAGTCGGCGGCGAGGCCGCCCTTGGCCTGGCCGATGCGGCGCATCATCGTGAAGACGTTCTCGCCGTCGCCCCTGCTGCCGGCGCCGCTGGTGGTGGTGTCCTCGCGCTCCCAGGTGGCCACGCGGCGCACGAGGTCGTGGTCGATGCCCTCGGTGGTGACGCCGGTACGGCGGGTGGCCAGCGCCATGTCGTAGCGCTCGACGAGGCGGCGCGCGAGCTCGCGCTCGGCCTCGCGGATCGAGCGGCCCACCTCGCCCTCGAGCTCGACGGGCAGGTCGGCGATGCGGCGGGCGGGGATGTCGGAGGCGACGTCGACCTTGCGGCGGCGCACGATGCCCAGGTCGATGACGGCGGCGCGGGCCGCGGGGTAGAACGGCGGGTCGATCGGCGTCAGGCCGGTCTCCTCGAGCCGGTCCATCAGCGTCGGCCAGCGGCTTCTTCTCGTCGATCCAGCCGAGGAACTGCCAGATCGCGCGGAAGTCGTCGATGTCGTTGATCAGCGGGGTGCCGGTCAGGGCGGTCATCAGCGGACGCGGGCGTGCGCGCCCGGATCGAGTCGGCGATCTGCAGCACGTGCTGGGAGCGCTGCGAGGTCTTGTTCTTGATGAAGTGGGCCTCGTCGACGACCATGCCCTTGAAGCCGTGGTTGCGCATCCAGCCGACGTGGCGGTCGAGGATCTCGTAGTTGACGATGACGATGTCGGCGAAGCCGTCGATGTCGTGGCCGTTGCCGTGGACGACGGTGGCGGTGCGGTGCGGCGTCCACAGGCGGGCCTCGCGCGCCCAGTTGGTCTTGACGACGCTCGGCACGACGACGAGCAGCGGGAAGGCGTCGGCGGCCTGCGCGGCGAGCAGCGCCTGCGCGGTCTTGCCGAGGCCCGGCTCGTCGGCGAGCAGGAAGGTGCGGTGACCGGCGGCGGCCGCGGCCACGACCTGCGGCCTGGTGGTGCATCAGCTCGAGGCCGGCGGGCGCCTTGACCGAGGATGTCGCTCGGGCAGCGCGCATGCACGACACCGCCCCGCCGGCGGCGCGCTCGAACGACTCGAGCAGCGGCTCGATGAGCTCCCAGCCGGCGAGCCGGCGGGCGCGGGCCGGGCGGGCGGCGCCGGTGAAGTCGGGGCGCAGGAACGGGTTGGCGAGCTGGTGGGAGAGCACCGACCGCGGCACGACCTGGCGCTCGGGGTCGAAGGTGGCGGTGGCGGGCTCGGGCGACGACCTCGACCTCCTCGGCCACCTCGACGCCGGCGGCCTGGAGCATCTCGCGCTTGAGCTCGCGGGCCGCCTCGGAGACGACGGCGTCCTCGGCGAGCAGCGGAGAGCAGCGAGGTGTCGCGCGCGGTGGTCTTGGCGAGGATCGTGCCGATGCCGTCGAGCCGCTTGAGCTGCTCGGCGCGCTGCGCGCTCGCTGATCTCGGGGTCGACCTTGACCCGGGTGCGCTCCTCGCGGGCCAGCAGGGCCACGACCTGGAACTTGGTGCGGCTCGACGGCTTGACCTTGCCGCGCTGGGCGGCGCCCTCGACCTCGCGCACGGCGCGGGCGAGGATCGGGATGATCCCCTCGTTGTCGAGCTCGCGCGTGCGACGGCGTGCGGCTGCCGTTGCGCCTTGCTGGCGCTGGCCTCCTCGAGCCAAGGAACTCCTCCTCCGGAGCGTGCCGGGCTTCGCAGCCGCAGCGGTACGACGAGGACGGTCCGGGGAGGAACGGCGGCGGGAGCCCCGAGCTTCTCGTGCTGCAGGGCTGGCGACGCGG
The DNA here is from genome assembly GCA_963830575.1 of uncultured Actinomycetota bacterium. Classification (GTDB taxonomy): domain Bacteria; phylum Actinomycetota; class Actinomycetes; order Propionibacteriales; family Nocardioidaceae; genus Nocardioides. Next base: position 43,389 of record CAWHNR010000032.1, on the reverse strand, counting down.
GCGATCCGACCGGACGGCCGTCGAGGCGGTGGTGCTGTCGTCGAAGCGGTGGTGCTGCGGCGACGGGCGCCGAGTGGTGACGTCGGCGTGCCGCCATCGTAGCCCCCGTATTGGTATCACGGACCATCCAGGTCCACCGCGGGAACCCGCGGACCCGTCGGACCACGGTCCTCGCCGCGTCGCCAGGACTGTCGCGATTGCGGACGGAAATTGACCTGAACTGTTCCTAGGGTCAGGACATGACCACCGACACCAGCACCCCTGAATCGACCACCGCCTCCACCGCCACCTCCACCGCCCCTCCCATCGCGGACGAGCGGGACGACATCCTCGACGTCCTCCGCAAGCACCGCGGGCTGTTCCGCAGCACCGTCGCCGGCCTCACCGACGAGCAGGCGCGCGCGACCCCGACCGTCAGCGAGCTCAGCCTCGGCGGGCTGGTCAAGCACGTCGCCGCCGTCGAGCAGACCTGGGCGAGCTTCGTGACCGACGGCCCGGCCGAGAGCCCGGACGTCGACTGGGCCGCCATCGACTGGAGCAACCCGCCGCCCGAGGTGCAGGCCTACGCCGACGGGTTCCGGATGCTCGAGGGCGAGACCCTCGAGGGCCTGCTGGCCCACTACGCCGAGGTCGCGGCCGCGACCGACGAGCTCGTCCGCACCACCGACCTCGACGCCCGCCAGCCGCTGCCCACCGCCCCGTGGTTCCCGCCGGGGGCGTCGTGGAGCGCGCGCCGGGTCTTCGCCCACGTCGTCGCCGAGACCGCGCAGCACGCCGGCCACGCCGACATCATCCGCGAGACGATCGACGGCCAGAAGTCGATGGGCTGACTGCCGACGGGCTGACTGCCGACGGGCTGACTGCCGACGGGCTGACTGCCGACGGTGGTCGAGCCGCCCGGACACGGAGTGGCCGGGCGAGTCGAGACCTCGTCACCGGTCCCGGGAGGGTTCCCGAGGCCGCTGACAGAGGTCTCGACTCGCCGGCCGCTCCCGGCGGCTCGCCCGGCGGCTCGACCACCGTCGAGCCCGACCACCGTCGAGCCCGACCACCGTGGTGGCGGCTAGCAGTCCTTGCGGTTCGCCAGCGCCGCCTTGGCCTTCTTCAGCCTGGCCTGGGCAGCGGCGAGCTTCTTCTTCGCCGCCTTGATCTTCGCCGCGTTGCCCGTGGCCTTGGCCTTCTTGAGCGCCTTCTGCGCGGCCGCCACCCCGGCCTTGGCGTTCTTCACCGCGGTGCGCAGCTGCGCGCACGTGGGCGGCGGCGGGGTGACCTTGGCGGTCTTGCCCGAGACCGCGGTGTCGGTGCGCGGCTGGAACTGGTCCTCGACGCGGGCGGTGACCTCGATCCGGAACGTGTAGCCCTTGTCGGTCGACTTCACCTTGTAGCTCGAGGCGGTCACGCTCGGGTTCAGGGGCTGGCACTGGTCGCCCTGGGCGCTGCAGCGCAGCCAGCGCCGGGTGTAGGTCGGGTTGGTCCCGGTCCACACGCCGGCGGTCGACTGCAGCACCGCGCCCGACGTACGGCTTGCCCACGACGCGCGGCGCCGCGGTGTTCACGGGTTTGCGCTCGTACACGGCACCGGAGTCGCCGGCCAGTCGCGAGGGCGACTTGGTCCCGGCGATGGTGCCGACCACGCGCGCCTCGACCACGTGGTCGACGTCCTCGACGGTGGTGGTGTACGAGATCCCGGTCGCGTCCGGGATCAGGTCGCAGGTGCTGAGGTTGAGGGCGCACCGGTACCAGAAGTACTGGAAGGTGGTCTCCATGGGGAAGCCGTTCGACCGCCACCGCTCCGTCGCGTCGTCGGAGGGGTCGATGGTCATCGTCACGCCCCACGGCGCCGACGCAGCGTTGAGCAGCTTCGGGTAGTTCGGCGGCGGCGTCGGCTCGAAGCCGGCCGGTGCCGCGATCGGGCCGACGGCGTCGGAGAGCACCTCGGCCGAGTAGCCGGGCTGGACGAGGTTGGTGGCCCGGATGCCGACGCGGAGGTACTTGCCGACGTCGGCCTGGACGATCTGGTAGGGCCGGTCGGTCTCCCCGGAGATGTTGCTGCACGTGGCCGCGCTCGACGTCGTGCACCGCTTCCACTGGTAGGAGTACACGAACGGTCCCGTGCCGGCCCAGATGCCCGGGTTGGCCGTGAGGATCTGGTTCCTCACCGGGGAGCCGTTCGGGGCCGGGATCGACGCCGGCAGCTCGACCGGCGACAACGGCAGGGTGAAGATGCCGTGGCCCTGGGTGCCGGCCATGAGGCTGCCGGGAGTGCCGAAGCCCACGTTGAGGGAGTACACCGACTCCTGGGCCATCGCGATGCCGCCGGGCTCGTTGAGCTTCGACGACGTCATCCGCGCCCAGCTCTCACCGCCGTCGGCTGTCGCCCACACGCCGTGGGCACCGCCCACGATCATCTTGGGCTCGCCGTCGGTCCAGAAGTTGGCCCCCACGACCTGGAAGGCCCGGACCTCACCGGAGAGGAGCGCCCCGTCGCCGGTGCCGTTGGCCTCGTACCAGGTGGCACCGCCGGTGTCGGAGCGGTACACACCGCCGGTGGTCGCGGCGAACATCTTGCCGGCCACGATCGCGACCCGCTTGACCGACTCCCCCGGCGGGATGCCGTCGGAGCTGAGCGTCCAGGACTTGCCGCCGTTGCCGGAGATGTAGACGCCCGTCGGCGCGGCGGCGTACATCACGGGCCCGGCGCCCGTGAGGTAGAAGGCGGCGGACGTCAGCCCGGTCGCCTTGGTCCACGTCTTGCCGGAGTCGCTGGAGTAGAACACCCCGTCGTCGCCGGCGCCCGCCGTCGCGACGACGATGTTGGTCGTGTCCCCGCCGGGGAAGTACACCGACTGGACGCCGCCCTGGTCGAGGCGCTTGTCCTGCGCCGTCGCGTCGTCGACGCCGAGCTTGGTCCACGTGCCGTTGCCGGAGCCCTTGTACAGAGCCAGGCTGGTGGCCAGGAAGATCTGGCCGCCCTTCCCGGCGGCCTGGTGCACCTGCTTCCCGAGGGTGGGCAGGTTGCCGGTGATGTTGGTCCAGGGCCCGGCCGCGCTGGAGGCGGTGAACACACCGTCGGTCTCCGAGGCCGCGACCAGCTGGGTCGGCGTGACGTAGTCGAGCGAGCGGATCCAGACGTCGCCGAGGTTCCACTTGAACCACGAGTCGGGCGGCGCGGCGTGGGCCGGGGCCAGCGTGGAGAGGACGAGCGAGAACAGGACGGCAGGCAGCAACAGCCTGGAGATGCGGCGCATGCCCGGGACGGTAGTGGTCCCGGCCGTCACGAAACAGGCACGCGTGGGCTCTTGACGAACGGCCCGGATCACTCCCCGATCGCGACGGAGACCCGCTTGGCCAGCAGGTCGTGCTCCGGGCCCGCCACGGTCACGTACGCGGTGCCGGCGAGGACGCCGTCCTGGCGCAGGTTGACCGCGCACACGTAGCCGTCGGCCGCCCCGTAGTACTGGCACTGGTCGATGGGGTAGGCGAGCCTGAAGCCGTCGGCACGCAGGCCGAAGAGCTTGCGGACGACGGGCCGGGTCGCCCAGGTCCGCGCCTGCACGCGGCGTCCCTGGTTGACCTTGCGCACCAGCCGTCGTGTCACGACGTCCGGGTCGGAGTGAGCGGCGTCGGGCGCCGCCGAGGCGGCGGCACGCGGGACGACGGCCTGGGCGGACGCGGCCGGCAGGAGTCCGGCGACCGGGGCACCCAGCAGCAGGGCGAGGACGGCGAGGGAGGAGCGACGGGGCGACATGTCCGCGATCGTGCCACGCGACGGCCTCACGGGAGGGCAGCCGAGGTGTCGGGAGTCTTACGACCGGCCACGACGCGGCAGCGCGGGTCCGGGAGAAATCATCCGGAAAATGACTCGTGCCCGCGGGTCTCGGGTCCCGCGGGCACGAATCTCGGTCCACCGCTGCGGTCCTGATGACAGATCATCCGTTCCCCTGGCGAGCCGCATCCATGATGCGGGCTGTCACGCCACCGCTGTCTCCATCGACGGAGGAACAGTCGGGTAACAGAATCGAGGCCCCTCCGACTTGGGGAGCGCGGAGGGGCCTCGAGACGACCCGGTTCTTGCGCCACACCGTCCCCAGGGCCGAGGGCCCCAAGTTACGGCGCGCCCGCGCGCCGCCGGATCACCCGGAGGGAGGGTGCACGGCCAGGGGCAGCACGGCCCAGAGGAGCACGAAGAACACCAGCGCCGCCACCAGCGCCACGAGGGCGGCGGTGCCACCGACGGTGACGTCGAAGATGAGGAACAGCACCCCGGACGACGTCGCCGCGAGGAGCAGCAGGCCCACCCGGGCCGTCAGGTTGGCAGCGCTGACGAGCCAGTCGCGCTCGCGCTGCCGGAACAGCAGCCGGTGGAAGGCGACCGGTGCCACCACGAAGCCGGTGCTGAGCACCGCGCCGCAGATCACCAGCAGGTAGATCCTCACCTGGGTGTCGGTGAGGGTCTCGTACCTGCTCGAGAACGGCACCGTCAGCAGGAACCCCGCAAGGATCTGCGAACCGGTCTGCGTCACCCGCAGCTCCTGGAGCAGCTCGTTCCAGTTGCGGGTCAGCCGCTCGTCCTTGGTCTCCTCCGCCATCACCCCTCCGTCCGGGTCACAACCTAGGGAGACGGCGACGCCGGCGGCGTCACCCACAGGGGCGATCGCCGCCGGCGTCGTGCCGGGTTCGGGCTCAGGCGAGGTCGAAGCGGTCGTTCTCCATGACCTTGGTCCACGCCGCGACGAAGTCGTTCACGAACCGGGCCTGCCCGGCCTCGCCCGCGTAGACCTCCGAGAGCGCCCGCAGCTGCGAGTGCGAGCCGAAGACCAGGTCGACCGCCGTCGCCGTCCACCGGACCTCGTCGGTGGCGAGGTCGCGGATCTCGTAGACGTTCTCCTGGTCCCGCGAGACCGCCCAGCGGGTGCCGGGCGAGAGCAGGTGGGTGAAGAAGTCGTTGGTCAGCACGCCGGGTCGGTCGGTGAGGACGCCGTGCGCGAGGCCGTCGACGTTGCCGCCCAGGACGCGCATCCCGCCGACGAGGACCGTCAGCTGCGGGGCGGTGAGGCCCAGCAGGTAGGCGCGCTCGAGGAGCAGCTCCTCCGGACGGCCCTTCTCGCCGTCCCGCAGGTAGTTGCGGAACCCGTCGGCGCGGGGCTCGAGCGGGGCGAACGAGTCGACGTCGGTCTGCTCCTGGGTCGCGTCGGTGCGGCCGGGACGGAACGGCGCGGTCACCGTGACGCCCGCGTCGGCGGCCGCCTTCTCCACCGCAGCGGCGCCGGCGAGCACGATGAGGTCGGCGAGCGAGATCTTCGCGCCACCGGCGGCGTTGAACTCCGACCGGATGCCCTCGAGCGTGCCCAGCACCGCGGCCAGCTGCTCGGGCTCGTTGACCGCCCAGCTGCGCTGCGGCTCGAGCGCGACGCGCGCGCCGTTGGCACCGCCCCGTTTGTCGGTGAACCGGAAGCTGCCGGCCGAGGCCCAGGCTGTCGCGACCAGCTGCGCGACGGTGAGGCCCGAGTCGAGGACCTTCGCCTTCAGCGCGGCGACGTCGGCCTCACCGACGAGCTCGTGGTCGACGGCCGGGACCGGGTCCTGCCACAGCTGCGGCTCGGCGACCTCGGGGCCGAGGAAGCGGCTGACCGGACCCATGTCGCGGTGCAGCAGCTTGTACCAGGCCTTGGCGAAGGCCAGCCGGAACTCGTCGGGGTTCTCGAGGAAGCGGCGCGAGATCTTCTCGTACTCGGGGTCCATCCGCAGGGCGAGGTCGGTGGTGAGCATCGTCGGCCGGTGCTTGCGCTGCGGGTCGTGGGCGTCGGGGATGATCTCGTCGTCGGTCTTGGCGACCCACTGCTTGGCGCCGGCGGGGCTGCTCGACAGCTCCCACTCGTAGCCGAACAGGATCTCGAAGAACCGGTTGCTCCACTGCGTCGGCTTGTCGGTCCAGGTCACCTCGAGGCCGCTGGTGATCGTGTCGGCGCCCTTGCCGCTGCCGTAGGTGCTGAGCCAGCCGAGGCCCTGGTTCTCCAGCGCCGCGCCCTCCGGCTCGGGGCCCACGTGGGCGTCGGCGTCGCCGGCGCCGTGGGTCTTGCCGAAGGTGTGGCCGCCGGCGATCAGCGCCACGGTCTCCTCGTCGTTCATCGCCATGCGGGCGAAGGTCTCGCGGATGAAGAACGCCGCCGCGAGGGGGTCGGGGTTGCCGCCCGGGCCCTCGGGGTTGACGTAGATGAGACCCATCTCGGCGGCACCGACGTTGGGTGCCAGCTCGGACTCTCCCAGGTAGCGCTCACTGCTGAGCCACTCCTGCTCCTCGCCCCAGATGACCTCCTCGGGCTCCCACACGTCCTCGCGGCCGAAGCCGAAGCCGAAGGTCTCGAACCCCATCGACTCGAGCGCCACGTTGCCGGCGAGCACGAGCAGGTCGGCCCACGAGACCTGCTGGCCGTACTTCTGCTTGACCGGCCACAGCAGGCGGCGGGCCTTGTCGAGGTTGGCGTTGTCGGGCCAGCTGTTGAGCGGCGCGAACCGCTGGTTCCCGTCGCCCGCTCCCCCGCGGCCGTCGTGGATCCGGTAGGTCCCGGCCGCGTGCCAGCTGAGGCGGATCATCAGGCCGCCGTAGTGCCCGAAGTCGGCGGGCCACCAGTCCTGGGAGGTGGTGAGGACGTCGGTGATGTCGCGCTTGAGGCCCGCGACGTCGAGGTTGGCGAACTCCGCGGCGTAGCTGAAGTCGTCGCCCAGCGGGTTGGCCTTGGGGTTGTGCGGGTGCAGCAGGGACAGGTCGAGCTGGTTGGGCCACCAGTCCTTGTTGGTGCGCGGCTTCGCCGTGCCCGAGGGGGTCGGGGCGTCGATGGCCGGGTTCTCGCTCTCGCTCCCGTGGGAGGTCACGCCGGTCACGGGACAGCCCGCCTGGTCCTGGTCGCTCATCTGGAACCTTTCCGCTCGATCGGTGGTGATGGGTGGTGGGTCATTGCAGGGTGGGGACGGCCGCGCAGCCGGGACAGGTGCCCCAGTACACGACCTCGGCCTCCTCGACCACGAAGCCGTGGTCGTCGGCGGCCGTGAGGCAGGGGGTCTCGCCGACGGCGCAGTCGACGTCGGCGATGGAGCCGCACCGGCGGCACACCACGTGGTGGTGGTTGTCGCCGACGCGGGCCTCGTAGCGCGCCACCGAGCCCGAGGGCTGGATGCGCCGCACCAGCCCGGCGTCGGTGAGCACCCGGAGCACGTCGTAGACCGCCTGGTGCGAGATCGACGGGTGGGGCACCCGCACCTCGCGGATCACGGTCTCGGTGTCGGCGTGCGGGTGGTCGCGCACCGCGCCCAGCACGGCCAGCCGGGGCCGGGTCACGCGCAGCGACGCGGCGCGGAGCGCCGCCTCGGCGTCGTGTTGCTGGTCCCCCCGAGTCACGTGCTGAACCTAGCCAGGTTTCTGGAACCGATCAAGAACAACGGGGGCCCGGCGCGACGCAGCGCGCCACGTCAGGCACGGGCGAGGGCGACCCTCAGCTCCTCGGCGAGCCGGTCGGGGTCCTCGACCGTGATCGTCGCCCCCGGGTGCCGGAGCCGTCCGGTCGGGTCGAGCGCGCGCACCGGCTCGTGGAAGGTGACGCACACGGCGCGGTCGCCGTTGGTGGCGAACGTGACGCCGCGGTCGGCGAGCGAGAGGTGCGCGGGCCCGGCGGTCCTGATGAACGAGAAGTCGCCGGTCAGCTCGACACCGGCGAGGTTGGCGAGCGGCGTGCGGAGCCGCCACGGTCCGAACCGCACCTGCAGGTCGTCCGGTCCGACCACGACCGACGTCGTCGCCGGCGTCACGCCGAACGCCAGCGCGGGCAGGCGGTAGGCAGGGGCGAAGGCGAAGCGGTGGCGAGACGCGGGCATGCCTCCACCCTGACGCCACTCCGGCCGCGCCGGTCCACCCGGAGGTGCTGAGGCGGGGCTCCTACGATGTGGGAGCAGCCGAGCCGACGAGGAGAGCCATGGGCACCGGTCACGGTCACGGGCACGGCCCGAGCGCGTCGGGGTCCCACCGCTGGCGGCTCGCCGTCGCGTTCGCCATGGTGGCGGCGTTCTTCGTCGTCGAGCTGGTCGTCGGCCTGGCGAGCGGCTCGCTGGCCCTCCTCTCCGACGCCGGTCACATGGCCGCCGACGTGGTGGCGCTCGGGGCCGCCCTCGTCGCGACCAGGATCGCCACCCGCGCCGACACCACCGGCCGCCGCACCTACGGCTCCTACCGGGCCGAGATCTTCGCCTCGGGGCTGGCCGTCCTGATCATGCTCGGCGTCTCGGTGTACGTGGTGCTCGAGGCGGTCGCCCGCGTCGGCGACCGGGCCGAGGTGCGAGCGACCCCGGTGCTGGTCGTCGGGCTCCTCGGCCTCGCGATCAACCTCGTCTCGATCGCGCTGCTGCGCTCGGGCGCGAGCGAGTCGCTCAACGTCAGGGGCGCCTACCTCGAGGTGGTCGCCGACGCCGCCGGCAGCGTCGGCGTGATCCTCGCCGCGGTGCTCGTGGCGACCACGGGCACCAGCGTCTGGGACACCGTCGTCGCGCTGGCCATCGGCGTCTTCGTCGCCGTGCGCGCCGTGGCCCTGGGCCGCCAGGTGCTCGCCGTCCTCGGGCAGCACGTGCCCGAGGGCCTCGACCTCGAGGCCGTGACCGTCGCGCTCGCGGGGCTCCCGGGTGTCGCCGACGTCCACGACCTGCACGCGTGGACGCTCACCTCGGGCATGAACGTGGCCACCGCCCACCTCGTGCTCGCCGACGGTGGTTCGGCGCAGGAGGTGCTGGGGGCGTCCCAGCACCTGTTGCGCACGACGTTCGGGATCGCGCACGCCACGGTGCAGGTGGAGCAGCACCCGGACCGCAGCTGCCACGAGGTCGCCTGGTAGCTCGTTCGCCCATCGGGGTGGGCTGGAAACCCTTGTCTAGACAGGGCTGAGCGGGCAAGTCCTGGCATCCCGCGGACCACCGTGACGAGACGCGTCCGGGCTCGTTTCCCAGGTGCGCGACGCGCATCTCCCCGGGGGTCGCACACCGCCCTCCTCCCCCCGACACCCTTCGAACCCCGAGGTCACCCCCATGACCGACGTACCTCCCGGCCACCCGGCCTACGAGTGCACCGACACCGAGCTCACCCTGCACGTGCCGCTCGACGAGCTCGAGCCCGGCACCCGCCTGATCATCGCGACCTGGCTCGTCAACCACGGCGTCGACCTCGACACCCTGGTCATCGGGTACCCCGTCCGACGACGACGCGACCGGAGCGCCCTCGAGTGGCGCTACCACGGCGCACAGGGCGACCTGGTCCGCACCCGCATCGCCCCGCGGCCGTTCGGCACCTGGCCCGAGCCGTTCCCGACCGCGCTGCTGCGGGGGCACGGGCGCGACCGGCGGCAGGCCCCGACCGACCGCGGCACGCGGACCCGCTCACGTCGTCCGGCCATCTGACCCCTCGAGGGCCTCGACCGCGTGACCCAAAGGGGTGGCGCGCCGACCGCTACGGTTCTCCCACTGCTGGTACACCAGCACCTGCGCGATGGGGATCGCTTCTGGAAGACCCTGAGGACCTCGATGCGTACACCTGCCGTTCCCGCCGTCCGCTCCGAGGCCGACGCCGCTCTCGACGCCCTGCTCGTGCGGACGGGCCACCAGGACGTCGGTGCCTTCACCGAGCTGTACGACCGGCTCGCCGCACGCGTCCACGGCACGGCGCACCGCGTCCTCCGTGACCCCCGGCAGGCCGAGGAGGTCGTCCAGGAGGTGTTCCTCCAGGTGTGGCAGGGCGCCGCCCGGTACGAGGCGCCACGCGGATCCGCGCGCGCCTGGGTGATGACCCTCGCTCACCGTCGTGCGGTCGACCGCGTCCGGAGCAGCGAGTCGAGCCGGCGCCGTGACACCGACTTCGTCCGCGACGCCCCCGACGTGAGCGGCGACGACACCGCGACCCAGGCCCTGGCGCGGCTCGAGGCCCAGTCCGTCCGCGCGGCCCTGGGTGACCTCACGCCGCCGCAGCGGCAGGCGATCGAGCTCGCGTACTTCGGCGGCCACACCTACCGCGAGGTCGCGGCCCTCATGCACTCTCCCCTCGGCACCACCAAGACCCGGATCCGGGTCGGGCTGCAGCGTCTGGCCGCAGCGGTGGCGACGCCCCAGCCCGCCTGACCGCTCTCCGCACGCAGCGCGACGCCGGCCGTCAGTCGCCGACGCCGTTGCGCTCCGCCCACAGCGCCGCCTGCGTCCGGTCGGCGACACCGATGCGGGCGAACGCCGAGGTGAGGTGGGCCTTCACGGTGCGTTCGGAGATGTCGAGCCGACGGGCGATCTGCTTGTTGGCGAGGCCGGCGCGCACGAGCCCGAGCACCTCGGTCTCCCGCGGGGTCAGCTCCGAGGACGACGTCGGCGCCGCGCCCCGGCGCGAGGTGAGCAGCGACCTCGCGGCCCGCGGGTGCAGCGGCGACTCGCCCCTGCTCACGGCGCGCACGCCGGCGATCACGTCGTCGGGGTCGGCGTCCTTGAGCAGGTAGCCGACGGCGCCGGCGTCGAGCGCGGCGACGATGCGCTCGGCGTCGGAGAACGAGGTGAGCACGAGCACCTGGGTGTCGGGGTGGTCGGCGAGGATCCGGCGCGTCGCGGTGACGCCGTCGACGCCGGGCATCTGCAGGTCCATGAGGACGACGTCGGGGCGGGTCGCGCGGACGACGTCGACCGCCTCGGCGCCGTCGGCCGCCTCGCCGACGACCTCGAGGCCCTCGGCGGCGTCGAGCAGCTGGACGAGACCGCCGCGCACGATGGCGTGGTCGTCGACGAGCACGACCCGCACGCTGCCGGTCGTGGTCACGTCGCCACCTCCAGCCGGACGGTCGTGCCGGCGCCGCTGCGCGAGGTGACGGTGAGCGTGCCTCCGTGGTCGCGGGCGAGGCTGGTGAGACCGCGCAGCCCGTAGGAGTCCTCGCGCACGGCCGCCGGGTCGAAGCCCGTGCCGTCGTCGACCACCACGAGCACGACCCTGTCGCCCTCACGCCGCACGTCGACGTCGAGCGCGGTGGCGCAGGCGTGCCGCAGGGCGTTGCGGATCGCCTCCTGGGCGACCCGCCAGGTGAGCGCGACGGTGTCGTCGGGCACGCCGTCGAGGTCGCCGACGCGCACCGTCGCCTCGACCCCCAGGTCGGCCGCGCCGGCCGTGAGGTCGTGCAGCGCGGGCTCGAGGTCGGCGGCCCGCAGCCCCGGCGGGTGGATCTCGACCAGCAGCGAGCGCAGGCTGCGCATGGAGGTCCGCACCGCGGTGGCGGCGGCCCGGAGCTGGTCCCGCTGGGCGCCCTCGGCCGAGCGCGCCAGCGCCGAGAGCGCGAACGACGTCCCGGCGAGGTCCTGGACGACGCCGTCGTGCAGGTCGCGGGCGATCCGGCGGCGCTCGGCGTCGGAGGCGTCGGCGGCGTCGCGCAGCAGACGTTCGCGCTCGACGGCCGCCCGGGTCAGCCGCCGGGTCAGCACCCACAGCATCGGGGTGGCCACCACGAGCACCGCGACCAGCGCACCGACCGTGATCGCGCGGAACGGGGCGACGAGCTCGCCCTGGCGGTCGTCGATCCGCCCGGCGTCGAAGTAGGCCTCGAAGAGCAGCGGCTCGCCCTCGGGCGACTCGATGCGGGTGTACACCTCGACCAGCTCGCCGCCGTCGGCCTCGTACTGGTTCTCGGGCTCGGAGAGGTCGGAGACCTCGGCGTCGGTGCCGCCGTGGTCGAGCACGGCGAGCTCCTCGTCGTCGAGGCTGAAGTCGTCGAAGACGAGCCGGGCCTCGTCGGACCAGACGATCGTGCCGTCGCGGTCCCAGATCTTCACGCGCTCGACGTCGCCCACCAGGAGCCGCTCGCGCATCTGGGCGTCGAAGCGGTCGACGGCGCCGGCGTCGCCCTCGACCAGGCCCCGCGGGATCGCCGGCCCCGCGACCGAGACGGCCAGCAGCTCGGTGGTGGCGCGGGCGTCGGAGATCGCCTCCTCCCGCGCGGCGCGGGTGCCGAGCAGGCTCGTGACGACCACCAGCACCACCAGCACGAGGAGCCCGGCGGCGAGGAACTGCGCCACCGGGCTCCGCAACGTGCTGGAACGACGGGTCATGTCCCGCCGATCCTGCCTCCTCAGTAGCTGACCCTGGCGACGCAGGTCTCGCCGGCGTGCGTGGCGCGGAAGGTGAACGCGTCCGTGCCAGGGTTGTCGACCAGGCGGCGCTCGACGTCGAACGAGCCGCTGCGGCCCGCCGTCCGCGAGGTGCCGCGGCCCGACACGGCGCCGTTGTGCTTGAGCACCCAGGCCCAGGACTGGCCGCTGGTGTTGCTGTCGATCTCGGCCTCGACCTCGATCCGGCCGTCGTCCTCCTTGGCCTTGATCTTCCAGCGGGCGCCGTCGGAGCACGCTCCGGTGCGGATCACGCGGTCGCCGTCGCCGCCGCTCGCGTCGGCTGCCGGGAGGGATCCGACGGTGGTGAGTGCGACCAGGACGGCCGCGGCTGCTGCGGTGTGCTTCATGGTGGTGCCCTTCGTTGCGGTGGGTTCTCCGAGGGCACCCAGTCAACGTCGGCTCCGGTCCCGGCAGCCAGATGTCCGATGGTCCTAGTACCTCCTCGGCCACGGCCGCGCCAGGCTCGTCACCCCTAGGTGTGACCGGGCGCCGGCACGTCGACGTCGGCCGGTCGCCGTCGATAGGGTCGCGCCGTGCCACTGCTCGAGCGCCACCACGTCTCCGTCTCCGGACCGCCCGACGGCCGGCCGATGGTGTTCGCCCACGGCTTCGGGTGCGACCAGTCCATGTGGCGTCACGTCGCCCCAGCGTTCGAGGACGACTTCCGCGTGGTGCTCTTCGACCACGTCGGCTCCGGACGCAGCGACCTCGACGCCTGGGACGCCGAGGCCTACGCCTCGCTGGAGACCTACGCGCGCGACGTCGTCGACCTGTGCCACGAGCTCGGCCTGCGCGACGTCGTCCTCGTCGGCCACTCCGTCTCGTCGATGATCGCGGTCCTGGCGCAGATCGCCGAGCCGGGGCTCATCACGGGGCTGGTCCTGGTCGGGCCGTCGGCCCGCTACATCGACGACGGGTCGTACCGCGGCGGCTTCTCCCCCGACGACATCGGCGAGTTGCTCGAGCTCATGGACAGCAACCACCTCGGCTGGCAGGAGCCGCTCGCCGGCATGGTGATGCCGGGCGACGCCCTGGCCCCGGAGCGCGACGAGCTCGACGACAGCTTCTGCCGCACGCGCCCCGACATCGCCCGGCAGTTCGCCGGCGTCACGTTCCTCGGCGACAACCGCGACGACCTCGCGCGGGTCTCGGCCCCGACGCTGGTGCTGCAGAACCGCGACGACCCGATCGCGCCGCTCACCGCGGGCGAGTACGTGCACGAGCACATCGCGGGGTCCCGGCTGCGGATCATCGAGACGAGCGGCCACTGCGCCCACCTCAGCGCGCCGGCCGAGACGATCGCCGCGATCCGCGACTTCGTCGTGCCGTGAGCGACGACGCGCCCGCCGACCTGGGCGACGGCGGCGCCGAGCTCTTCGAGCGCGCGCCCGTGGGGTACGTGGTGATCGAGCGCGACGGCGGCACGATCGTGCGAGCCAACCTCGCGTTCCTCGAGCTCACCCGCCGCACCCTCGACCAGGTGCTCGGCGCGACCCTGACCTCGATGCTGACCGCCCGCCGGGCGCATCTACGGGGCGACCCACCTGCGGCCGATGCTCGACCTCACCGGCCGCATCGACGAGATCGCGCTCGACGTGGTCACCCCGGACGGCGAACGGGTGCCGGTGCTGCTCAGCGCCAACGTCGCGGTGGTCGACGGCCGGGAGCTCACGCGCGCGGTGCTCTACGAGGCCAAGGACCGGCGCCGCTACGAGACCGAGCTGCTGCGGGCGAGCCGGGAGGCCGAGGACGCGCGACAGCAGGCCGTCGCCCTGCTCGAAGACCCTCCAGCAGACGCTCATCCCGCCGGTGCCGCCGGCCATCCCGCGCCTCGGGATCTCCGCGGTCTACCGACCCGCCGGCGACGGCGACGAGGTCGGCGGCGACTTCTACGACGTCTTCAAGGTCGGCGAGCACGAGTGGATGGTCGTGATCGGCGACGTCGCCGGCAAGGGCATCCCGGCCGCGACCGTCACGGCGTACGTGCGGCACACCGTGCGCGACCTCGCGATGGAGGTGGCCGACCCGGCCGACCTGCTGCGCGGCCTCGACCACGGGCTGCGGGCCGAGGTGACCGACCGCTTCTGCACGATCGTGGTGCTGCGCCTGTGCGACGTCGACGGCTCCTGGCAGGTGACCGGCGCCGTCGGCGGCCACCCGCTGCCCGCTGCTCGGCCGGCGCGACGGCGTCGTGGCCGAGCTCGGCGTGCCCGGCTCGCTGGTGGGGGTGCTCGACGAGCCCGTCGTACACGACCTTCACGCACGAGCTGGTCGACGACGAGTTCATCGTCGCTCTACACCGACGGCGTCACCGAGGCCCGGCACGGCGACACCATGCTCGGCGTCGACGCCCTCATGGGCCTGGTCGCGCGCACGGCGTCCGACCCCGCACGCGTCACCGAGGCCGTGCTCGCGGCCGCCCTCGACTACCAGGACGACGACACGAGTGACGACATCGCCGTGCTGACCCTGCACCCGGCAGCGCGCTCGACCCGGCCACCGGGTGGTGACGGCGGGTCGTGACGGCAGGTCGGGCCGCGTGAGCCGGTCAGGTGGTGCGGTGCGGGAGCGCGCACACCTGCAGCACGCGCTGGGCGATCGTGCCCTCGGCTGCCAGCAGCTCGACCGCCTGGTCGCGGGCCGTCGCCGTCTGCTGCGCCTTGGCGAGGACGCCGATCGCGACGCTCGGCAGGTACTCGACCGCGGACAGCTCGACGACGAGGGAGTGGGAGAAGTCACCGGAATGCTTCTGGATGGCGTCACGGAGCTCACCGGACGTGGACTCGTCCAGCTCCCCGGCCACGGTGAGGGTCTGAGAGGTCTCGTCGAAGTCCACGGAGAACGAAGCGGGTTGCACAGCACGATTCTAGTGGTCTGGACTTACTCCGTGGGGGTGAACCTCCGTTCGTCCCACCGCTGTCATCGTGAACCATCCGTGCCCGGCCCCGTGCCCGCCCCCACCAGCCACCCAGGGAAGTGCAGGTAAGAAGGTCTCGTGAACAACGACCTCGACATCGACGATCTCGACGATCTCGACGCGCTCATCGAAACCCTGCAGGACCACATCCTCCCCGCCGGCCTGCCGGTGCTGCCGCGCCTCGATGTCTCCGCCCACTTCGCCGTCTCCGCGGCCCCGGGCGAGGCGACCGGCGCCTGGTTCGACGTGCTCCCGCTGCGCTCGGGTCCGACTCGCGCTGGTCGTGGGACAGGTACCGGGCAGCGGCATGGAGACAGTGGCTGCGGCCGCCGCCGTCGGCGCGGTGCTCCGCGCGGGCCTACTGCACCACGAGGACGTCGTCACCGCGCTCGAGCTGGCCGACCTGCACGCCCAGCACTCCGCCGACGCCCGCGGCACCAGCGTCGGGCTCGCGATCGTCGACCTCGACCGCGCCGAGCTCAGCTACGTGACCGCGGGCCACGAGGCGCCGATCGTGCGCACCCGCGAGGGCGGCGGCCGCCGGCTCGGCCGCACCGGCCACCGGTCGCTGGGGTGGACCGGCGACGCCGAGGTCGGGATCGAGCCGTTCACCGCCGGCGACGTCGTGGTGCTCACCTCGGCGCTCGACCAGCCCGACGCCGACGACCTGCTGCTCGCCACGCGGCTCGCGGCACCGGGCCGCGAGCACGGCGGCGGCCGTGGCGCCAGCACATCGCGGCGACGCAGGCCAGCGGCGCGGTCGCCGTCGTCGTGGCCGACGCCCACGACGAGTCCCAGGCCGACCTCGACTCGAGTCGCCCCGCGACGCCATGGTGGGTCGCCGGATGCGCCTGGAGCTCGAGGAGTGGCTGGCCGGGGTCAGGGCCACCTCGATCGACACGCTGTCCGTGACCCACGCCACGGCCGAGCTCGTGACCAACGTCCTCCAGCACGCCTACCCGCCGGCGACGACTCGGGCACCGTCGGCGTCCGGGCCACGGCCACCTGCCGAGCGGCGAGGTGCTGATCGACGTCACCGACCACGGCCGGTGGCGGACGCCGTCCGACGAGGTCGAGCGCGGTCGCGGGCTCGCGATGGCCTCGGGCCTCGTCGACTCGCTCGACGTCGTGCAGCGACGCCGCGGGCACCCGGGCCCGGCATCCGGCACCGGCTGGTGCGACCGGTCGCGGTCGACCGCGACGCCGCTGCGCCCGGCGCTCGGGCAGCCACGTGCCGCTGACGTCAGCACCATCGGCCCGGGGCTCGCTGCGGCTCGCGCGGCGCGCTCGGCCACGACGACGTCGAGAGCATCGCCTCGGCGCTGTCCGTGGCCTCGCGCGGGCGGACGCGGGCGCTCTCCGTCGACCTGCGCGACCTGAGCGCATCTCGGCCGGCGGACTGCGCGTGCTCGCCGACCTCGTCGGCGAGCGGCCGGGCGCCAGCGGGACGGTCGTCGTCCGCAGCTCGCGCCGGGTCGGGCCCCCAGCAGCAGCTCGAGCGTGCCGGGATCCGCCACCGTGCCTCCTGACCTGGCGCCGACGGCGCGCGGACGGACCGGGCCCGCGACGGTGCGGGTCGCCATGGCCCCCGACGCTCCCGTCGTGATGGCCGGCACCGCGGCGCTGCTGCGGTCGCGCGGCCCCGGCTTCGAGCTCGTCGACCTCCCGCCGAGGGGCCGGCCGCGGCTGACGCTCGACGTCGACATCGTGCTCTACGACCCGGCCATCGGCCTGCCCGACCGGGCCCGACCGCGGCCCGGGCCGGCCGCGCCCGTTGCTGGTCGCCTTCTCGTGGTCGCTCGGCTCCGACATGGCGGCCCGGGCGCGCAGCCAGGGCGCGGTGGCGCTGCTGTCCAAGGACCTCATGCCCGGGCGGCTGACGGGTGGTGAGGGCGGTCCACGAGGGCCAGCCTCGCCGTACGTGATCGGTGTGCTGCCGACGCCCCTGCGCCCGCGGATGACCCGGCGGTTCCGCCCCGAGGGCTCACGTCGCGCGAGCTCGAGGTGCTCGAGCTGATCTGCGCGGGCCACAGCAACATGGAGATCGCCGACATGCTCTACCTGAGCATCAACTCGGTGAAGACCTACATCCGCAGTGCCTACCGGCGCATCGGCGTCACCCGCCGTTCGCAGGCCGTGCTCTGGGGCGTCCACGCCGGGATCGTGGGCCGTCCCGCCGAGCAGTCGTCCTAGGGCGGGCCCACGCCACCGGCACGACGCACCGGCGTGCCGCGGTGTACGACCACGCCGCGCCCAGCCCGACGCCGATGCCGGCCACGGCCGCCAGCCACCGGTGGCCCGCCTCCTCGAGCGGCCAGTAGACCTGCCAGTGGGTCAGGTAGATCCACAGCGACGCGTCGGCGAGCGCGACCACGAGCGGCACGGCGAGGCTCGGCAGTCGCACGGGCCGGGCGACCACGAGCACGCCGATGCCGAACGCGACCACGGCCTCGCGCTGCGGGTCGTCGAAGAAGCCCCATACGGCGAGCCCGGTGACGGCGACGACCAGGAGCCGGTGGACGTCGGTACGGGCCTCGGCCGCCGCCCACCCCAGGGCGAGGCAGAAGAGTGCGGCACCGACCGTGTACTCCTCCAGCCCGGTCGTCGTCTGCCCGACCGACGCGTAGCGGAGGGTCAGCGTCGCGGCGACCGCCAGGAGCGCCGTGCCGAACCGGTGGGACCGCTGCCAGCGGTCGAGCCAGGGCACGGCGAGCAGCGCCGCCAGGGCGACGTACCCCCACACGAGCGCCTCGAGGAACCAGAACTGCCAGTCCCCCGTCCACGTGTCGCTGCCGAGGGCCTGGTTGAGGTACAGCGCGGTGGCCGGGCGGTAGTCGCCGGTGAGCTGCCCGACCACGAGGATCCACAGCGAGGCGGGCACGGCGAAGGCGGCGAGGGCCGCCAGCACGCGACGCACCCTGGCCGGACGCCCCTCGACGCCCAGCCCGAAGCGGGCCAGGTTGTAGCCGGCCACGGCGAGGAGGACGTGGGCGCCGCCCATCACGGAGACGAGGTCGGTGTGCGACAGCACGATCAGCATGATCGCGACGGCCCGCAGCGCGGTCGGCACCTCGACCGGGGCCGTGAACCGCGCGCGCGGCCTCCGTACGCAACGATTTGCTCGGGCGTGAGGTGCTGCCACCCCACCGGGAGGTCGCCGAGCAGCCGGCCGAGGCGAGTCGACACCTCCACGAACGAGAGCGAGTCGCCACCGAGCGCGACGAAGCTGTCGTGCGTCCCCGCCCGGGGCCGGCCCAGCAGCACGGCGTACAGGTCACGGACGGCGGCGGCGGTGACCGGGCCGGACCCACGGCGCGCGTCGCCCTCGCGCACCTCGTCGGACGCCGCAGCCTGGCGCCGCAGCGCGGCGTGGTCGACCTTGCCGCGGGCCGTGGTGGGGAGCGCGTCGAGGCGGTGGACGACGACCGCGGACGCCGGCAGACCCGACGCGGCCGCCAGGTCGTCGCGCACCCGACCGGCGCGACGCGACCCGACGACGAAGGCGTGCAGCCGGTCGCCGTGCGCCACGAGCGTCGTCGGCACCGACGAGACGGACTCGAGCCGCTCGAGGTCGAGCCGCAGTCCGAAGACCTTGACGTGGCGGTCGAGCCGACCCTCGACCTCCCACAACCCGTCCGCCGCCCGGCGTCCCAGGTCGCCGGTGCGCAGCTCGCGGAGCTCCGCGCCGAGCGCGAGGTCGTCGGCGCCGTGGGCGTAGCCCATCATCACGTTGGACCCCTCGTAGACCAGCTCGCCCGTCCCCTCGGCCAGCTCGAGACCGTCGACGGGCTCGAGCCGCAGCCGTCCGCCGGGCACGGGCACACCGATGGCCGTGGGCCTGCTCGCGGCCAGCG
This sequence comes from uncultured Actinomycetota bacterium, assembly GCA_963830575.1. Lineage (GTDB taxonomy): Bacteria > Actinomycetota > Actinomycetes > Propionibacteriales > Nocardioidaceae > Nocardioides. Next base: position 24,456 of record CAWHNR010000032.1, on the reverse strand, counting down.
CCGGCGGGAGGTAGGCCATGCGGGCCGTCGCCTCCGTGGCGCCGTACATCACGAAGAGCTCCCACCCCCGGCCGGCGCCGAGCTCGGCGTAGCGGCGGACCTTCTCCGGTGCGAGCCGCCCGCCGGCCTGGGTGACGACGCGGAGGTCGGGCAGGTCGCGCTCGGCGAAGTCGCCGGCGTCGAGCAGGTCGAACGTGTACGGCACGGCCGCGAGGGTGGTCACGCGCTCGCGCGACACGAGATCCCAGAAGCACTCGTCGGCGACGGAGAGGTCGGTGAGGACCACCCCTGCCCCGGCCACGAGGTGGCTGGTGAGCACCGAGAGGCCGTAGCAGTAGTGCAGCGGCAGCGACGTGACAGCGCGGTCGTCGGGGCTGAGGTCGAGGTAGCCCGCGATGCTGCGGGCGTTGGTGATCACGTTCTCGCGCGAGAGCCTGACCAGCTTGGGCGACCCCGTGGAGCCCGACGTCGGCAGCACGAGGGCGAGGTCGGGGTGGAGCCGGTCGGAGCCGACCTGGCCGTACGTGGCCGCGATCTCGTGGTGCCGCTCCGCGTCGTCGGCCCCCAGCAGCACGACGGGGTGCTGACCGGCCCAGGCCCCGAGCAGCGAGACGACCGTGGCGAGGTCGTTGCGCGCCTCGAGCACCACCACGCGGCGCTCGGGCCCCAGCCGCCTCGCCTCCTCGGCCACCAGGCCGGACAGCTCGGCGTAGGTCGTCGTCCCGCTCGCGGTGCGCAGCGCCACCGCGTCGGGCGACCCGCCGAGCAGCTCGACACGGAGGTCGAGTTGCTCGAGCGCGGTCACGACCGGGCCTCCTCGGCGAAGGCGACGACGTCGCCCACGACCTGGACCCCGACCCGGTCGCCGGGCACCGGCACGACCCCGGCGGGCGTCCGGGCGACCACGAGCTCGCCGGTGACCAGACGCACCCTCACGGTGGCGTCGTGCCCGAAGAAGCTGGTGTCGAGCACCTCGGCGGGGGTGCCGGCGTCCTGGCCGATCACCTGCACCTGCTCGGCGCGCACGGCGAGGCGCACGGCACCCGGAGCCGTGCCGCCGCGCACCGTCACCGTGCCGAGCGCGCACCGGGCGACGCCGGGCGTGCCCGCGTCGACCGTTCCCGGGAGCAGCGCGGAGAGACCGACGAACGCGGCGACGCGCTCGTCGGCGGGTGCGAGGTAGACCGCCGACGGGGCCGCCACCTGGAGGAACCGGCCCTCGTGGAGCACCGCGACCTGGTCGGCGAGCGAGAGCGCCTCGCCCTGGTCGTGGGTCACGAGCAGGGCGGCGGCGCCGCGGGCGCGCAGCGCCCGGACGACGGCACGGCCCGTCTCCTCGCGCAGGCCGGCGTCGAGCGAGGAGAACGGCTCGTCGAGCAGCACGAGGGCCGGTGCCGGCGCGAGCGCCCGGGCCAGCGCGACCCGCTGCTGCTGACCACCCGACAGCTCGTGCGGGTACCGCCCGGCCACCGACCCGGGCAGCTCGACCAGCTCGAGGAGCTCGCTCACCTGGGTGCGGGCGTGGCGGCGCTCCCCGCGCGGCAGGCCGAAGGTGACGTTGGCCGCCACGTCGAGGTGCGGGAACAGCCCGCCCTCCTGCGGCACGTAGCCCAGGCCGCGGCTCCGGGGCGGCACCGGCCTGCCACTGCCGACGACGACCCGCCCGGCGACCGTCACCGTGCCGGCGCGGGGCGTCACGAAGCCCGCCACCGACCGGAGCAGCGTCGTCTTCCCGCAGCCCGACGGACCGAGGATCGCGGTCACGCCGCCGGCCACCGTCAGGTCGAGCTCGTGCAGCACGGCAACGTCGCCGTACCGCACGTCGAGGCCGCGCACCTCGAGGGCCGGGGCGGCGGTCACGGCCGGCCCCCGCGCACGGGCCTGGCCAGGCTGATCCGGCTGAGCAGCCAGGTCGCCGGCACCGAGAGCAGCACGAGCAGCAGGGCGTACGGGGCGGCGGCGCCGTAGGCCACCGACGACGCGTCGGACCAGAAGCGGGTGGAGAGGGTCTCGGTGCCGATCGGGGCGAGCAGGAGCGTCGCGGTCAGCTCGGTGGAGACGGCGAGCGACACCAGCGCCACCGACGCCGCTAGGCCGGGAGCCACCAGGGGCAGGGTCACCCGCGCCGCCGCGGCTGGTCCCGTGCAGCCCAGGGTGCGCGCGACGTCGTCGAGACCTGGCGGCACCAGCTCGAGGGACGACCGGACGCTCACCACGGCCCGCGGGAGGAAGAGCACGGCGTACCCGACCAGCAGCACCGCGAGGGTCTGGTAGAGCGTCGGCACCAGCCGGATCGAGACCGTGACGAGCGCCAGGGCGACCACGATCCCCGGCATCGCGCCGGTGACGTAGGTGCTGCGCTCGACGAGGGTGGTGACCGTGCCGCGGTGGCGCACGGCCAGCCAGACCACCGGGACGGCAAGCACGGTGGCGATCGCGCCACCGGCGGCCGCCAGCCCGAGGGTCGTGCCGGCGGCACCCGCGAGCTCGCCGACGTCGACGCCGGCCGACGTGCCGCGGACGAGCCAGCGCACCAGGCTGCCGAGGGGCACCGCCAGGGCCAGGACCGCCAAGCCACCGAGGGCCGCGACCACCGCGCCGGTGCGGCGTCCCAGCGCGATCGGCTGCGGCGGCCGGCTGGCCCCCGCGCCGACCCGCGCCCGGCTGCGGCGGCCACGCAGCGTCAGCTCGAGCGCCAGCAGCAGGAGGCAGAACACCACCAGCACCGCGGCGAGGAGCGTGGCGTTGGGACCGTTGAAGACGGTGCCGTACTGCTGCAGGATCGCCGTCGTCAGGGTGGGGTAGTTGAGCAGCTGCAGCGCGCCGTACTCGGCCAGCAGGTGCAGGCCGACGAGCAGCGAACCGCCCAGCACGGCCGGGCTGATCGCCGGCAGGGTGACCCGCCAGAAGACTCCGGCCGCGCCCCGGCCCAGCGAGGCGGCCACCTCCTCCACCCCCGGGTCGAGGCGGCGCAGGGCCGCCACGGTGGGCAGGTAGACGAGCGGGTAGTACGACAGCGTCACGACCATCACCGCGCCCGCGTAGCTCTGCACGGCGTGGGTGGTGGCGACCCAGCCGTAGCCGTTGACGAACGCGGGGACGGCGAGCGGCGCGCACAGCACGCCGTGCCACCAGCCGCGGCCGGGGAGGTCGGTGCGCTCCACGACCCAGGCCGCGCCGACGCCGACGACCGCGCTGAGCAGCACCCCCGCGACGAGCAGGCGCGTGGTGTTCCACAGCAGCTCGCCGATCCGCGGCCGGACGAGGAAGTCGACCGCCTCACCCGGGCCGAGCTCGGCGGTGGTCCAGAGCACGTAGCCGAGCGGCACGAGGGTGGCGGCGGCGACCAGGACGCCGACGACGAGCAGGGGCAGCGGAGCCGGGCGTGCCGCAGCACCCGGGCGGGCCCGGGCAGGCGCGCGGGTCGCCGTCGCGGTCAGAGGAATCCGACCTCGGTCAGCAGGGCCACGACCCGCTCGGCGTCGAGGTCCGACACGTTGACCTGGGGCGGGTCGAGCTCGGCCAGCGGCTTGACCGGCGGGGCGAGCCCGACCGCCGGGTTGAGCGGGTACTCCAGGGCGTAGCTGTCGGCCAGGGCCTGCTGTCCGACCTCGCCGACCAGGAACTCGACGAACTGCTCCGCCTCGGACTTCTGGTCGCTGGAGGCGAGGACGCCGGCACCGGAGACGCTCACGAAGGCACCGGGGTCGCGGTCGCCGAAGAAGTACAGCTCGCTGGTGTCGCTGACGTCGCCACCCTCGGCGAGGTCGCGGTACCAGTAGTAGTGGTAGATGATCCCGACCTCGGACTCGCCGGAGTCGACCGCCTCGAGCACCACGTTGTTGCCGTCGTAGACGGTGCCGTTGGCCTTGATGCCCTCGAGCCAGGCGCGCGTGGCGTCCTCGCCCTCGAGGTCGAGCACGGCGGCGACGATCGCCTGGAAGTCGGCCCCGGTCGGCGAGAACGAGATCCGGCCGGCCCACTCCGGGTCGGCGAGGTCGAGGATCGAGTCGGGCAGCTCGGCCTCGTCGACGAGGTCGGTGTTGTAGACGAGCACGGTCGAGCGCGCGACAAAGCCGGTCCACATCCCGCTGGTCGGGCGGTACTGGGCCGGGATGGGGGCGACGAGGTCGTCGGGCAGCGGCTCGAAGAGTCCCGCCGCCTCGACCTGCGACATCGCGGGCGAGTTCTCGGTGAGGAAGACGTCGGCCGGCGACGCGTCACCCTCCTGGACGATCTGGTTCGACAGCTCGAGGTCCTTGCCGTTGCGCAGCTCGACCTCGATCCCGGTCTCCTCCGTGAACTTCGGCGCCAGCTCGTCGAGGAGCTGTTCGTGCTGGGCGTTGTAGACCGTGATCTTCGGCCCGTCGTCGCCACCGCAGGCGGCGGTGAGCAGAGCAGGCACGAGGACGGCGACGGCGATCAGGGGAAGGCGCTTCACGGCGGACTCTCAGGGTGCTAGGAGCAGGACAGGCCTCCCTAACTGCGGTGAGGCTTACCTACCTTATCGGCCGCGGTCCGACGCGGACCACCCGATGGTCGTAGTACCACCGGACATCTGGGAACCCGTACCCGTCGCGACCTTGACTGGCACCGCGCCGCCGACGCGGCGCGACACCGACATCCCCGGGAGGGACCCCCACATGACCAAGATCCGCCTCGTCACCGCCGCCGTCGCAGCGGCGGCACTCCTCGCCCCCGCCACGGGCGCCGCCCACGCCAAGGGCGGCGACGACAGCGGCGGCGACGACGGGGCGGCGTGCACCGCCTCCGCCGGCAACTACGCCGTCACCGTCAACGGCCGGACCTACGACCCCGCGCCCGGCAGGGACGTCAAGCTCAAGGACCTCGCCGTCGCCGGCAAGGTCAGCGTCACCGGGACCCACACGCGCCTTCACGATCGACCCCGCCACGCTCGGCGTCGCAACTACACGCTGACCGGCGCACCGTCGCCCGAGCGGATGGTCACCGCGCCCACGGTGGTCTTCGCCTCGAAGGTCCCGGTGCTGACGCCGCCCAGCTGCGCAACCCGGTGCTGCGCCAGCTCGAGGTCCGCGACGGGACGTTCGTCGCGATCTTCGCCACCGACGCCGGCAAGCTGAAGATCCAGGCCAAGGACGCCCCGCAGGGAGGCATCTTCCAGATGGAGCCGGAGTTCGCCGGCAACGTCGAGCTGGTGCACACCCTGGGCCCGGGCCTCTTCTACTTCGTCAACAGCTACACCGGCAAGATCAACTTCGGCGACGGCACCGACGCCGTGGCCGGCGGTCCGGGCGCGCACCAGATGCTGCTCGGCAAGGACAGCCCGCAGGTCGCGACCAAGCTGTACCAGGACGGCCGGACGACGCGCTGGTCGGTCGCCCCGGGTGGGCGGCTGGGCGGCGTCCTCGGTGAGGACGCCATCGAGCTGTCGCAGGGCGCGACCAGCTGCACGAGCGGGTGCCAGGCCCAGAACCAGATCCAGGGGTCGCTGCCGGTCCCGCCCGACCCGGTGAACCCCACGCCGCTCCCCTGACGGCGACGCGCACGACGACGGCCGGCCGGGGCTCCTCGATCCCCGGCCGGCCGTTGCCTGGGTCGGGACGGACGGTACCGGCCTGGTCCGCCTGCCGTGGCCTGGATCGTGCAGGAGCGCCCTGCGGCGGTACACGCCGCGGGGCGCTTTCTCGTCGACGCGTCGCCGCACCGTCGTCTGCTCGAGGAGGGCGCGGGCTCGGCCGATGAGGTGTGCGGGGCGAGGCCCGTCGCGCGAAGAGCTCGCATGAGCTCGGCGGCGCCCGCGCAATCATCCGCGGGATCCCTGAGAACCCCTATCTTCGTCTCATGGACGTTCCGGAGCTCGAGGCCATCGCAGTGGCGCGACTTGTCAACCAAGTCACCGACTACGCGATCGTTGCTCTCGACCTCAGCGGCACGATCGAGTCGTGGAACGCGGGAGCCGAGCAGCTCAAGGGCTATTCAGCCGAGGAGGCGCTCGGCCGCAACTTTTCCATGTTCTACACGCCGGAAGATCGCGCCGACCAGCTGCCGATGTCGCTCCTGCGACGGGCTCGTGACGAGGGCCGAGTGCAACACACCGGGTGGCGCGTACGGAAGGACGGAAGCAGGTTCTGGGGAGACGTTGTCATCACCTCCATCAAGGATGAATCAGGAGCAGTGAGTGGATTCGGAAAGGTGGTACGTGACCGTACCGTCGAGCACCAGCTCGAACAGTCCCTCCGGCGAAGCGAGGAGCGATTCCGACTACTCGTTGACCAAGTTGTCGACTACGCAATCATCGCGATGGACCAGAGCGGCACGATCGAGAGCTGGAATGCGGGCGCCGAGCGACTGAAGGGCTACACCCGCGACCAGGCCATCGGGCGCCACTTCTCGATCTTCTACACCCCGGAAGATCGGCGAGAGGGTCTGCCCCTGCAGCTCCTCCACTCGGCTCGCGTCAACGGAAGCGTGGAACACACGGGCTGGCGAGTTCGTCGTAATGGCAGCACGATGTGGGCCAACGTCATCATCACCGCTCTCCACGACGAGGACAGTCGTCTACGCGGCTACGCGAAGGTGACCCGCGACCTCACCGCCCGCAAGCGCTTCGAGGAGGCACGGAGCCGCTTCTTCGACACCTTCGCCCACGACTTCCGCACTCCGGTCAGTGCCATGAGCGGGTTCGCCTACCTGCTCGGCGCCGCTCGAACTGACGATGAACGAACGAGGTTCATCACCCAGATCGAGGCCAACGCGAAGCGCCTGGTGACCATGACCGAGAACCTGATCGGACTGACTCGGATGCGAGCTGGCGACTCGGAGCCCGCCATCGAGGAACTCGACGTAGCCGATCTCCTCGACGCCACCATCGCGAGCCTGTCGAGCGTCCTCGACGTCGAACGCGTCGCCACTGCCGTTCCGCCGCTTCGGATCCAAGCAGACCGCGAAGCAATGCAAAGGGTCCTCACCAACCTGCTGCAGAACGCCCTCCTCTATTCGTCATCACCGACTGCAGTGACCGTCACGGCCGAGCCAGCAGGGGACCGCGTCCGGCTCCTTGTATCAGACCAAGGACGAGGAATTGACCCACACGACCTGCCGCGCATCTTCGATGAATTCGAACGCGGCCGACTTGCTGAGAACGATGACGCCGGAACGGGACTCGGGCTCGCGAGCGTTCGAGATCTGGTGACCGCCCAGAAGGGCCGTGTCGAGATTGAGAGCACGCCAGGCGTCGGGACTCTGGTGACCGTCGAACTGCCGGCAGCGTCTACCGAACACGCATGAGTCGCGGCGCTGCGGCGGCGCAGCTGGGATGAATTAGCCGATTCCCTGCGTCGTTTTTCGACAGCCGCGCACGTGCGCAGGAATTGCCGAAACTTGCCCGTGACCACTTGCCACCGAGTGATGCGCCATCCTGCCGATATGTGACGGCCTTGGAGTCATGGTAGGAAGCTGCTGACTCGTCGCAGATATCCGCGCGACTTGAGGTGCGCCCGAGTTCACGCCGAATCGCAGGCCAACCTTGCACGCGGCTTGAGCCGAAGTGGCCGCCGGCCTGCAACCGTCAGCCCTCGAGGTCCGGTCGTGCCCGTGGGGGGCAGGTCCGGGGCTCGGCCGGAGGTGAGGTCCCGCGATCGCGCAGGGTCGCGAGACCTCCCCCGGCCAACACCCGCTCCCGTACCGGACCCGCCCCCCTGAGGCCCCGGTGCGGGAGCGCTCCGTCTCATCCAAGGACGCCGTTCTCGAACCGGCCCTACGTCGAGGCGCAGGCGATGCGACCGTCACGTCCCCAGCGGTCGCGTCCCTGCCCCACCGGCCCGCGTCCTCGACAGCAGCGCCGCGATGATCTGCCGGGCACACTCGGTGGGGGTTCGCCCCTCGGCTGCCGCTATCTGCTCGAGCCTCTCCCTCGCCGCCACAGGGTCGATGAGATGAGCAGCCACCAGCACGCCGATCGCCTGGTCGACGACCGCGTCCCTCCATGGCTCCGCACATGGCGCGGCATCCGTCACGCCGTAGAATTCAGACCAGGACGTACCCGAGAAGCGTCCGGCTGACCTCCGGTTTCGGCGGGCGTGTTCCTCGAGGTCCACGAGCCCATTGGTGAAAGCCCAGATCACCGCCTGTGACCGGCGCTCGGCCCCGATCTTGCGGTAGGCCGCCTTGATGTGGGTCTTTACGGTGTTCACCGTCAGGAACAGCCGTTCGCTGATCTCGACGTTGCTGAGCCCGTCCCCGATCAGGCTGAGCACCTCGACCTCACGCGGCGACAGGCCGTCCGGAGGCGTCGGGGAGACCACGATGCGGCGGCCTTTCTTGAGTGGTAACCGGGTCGCTGGTAGCGCCCGAGCCGCCAGAAGTCTTTACCTCAGCGATTCGCAGGACAACCGCAATCGGCTCGGATGACCGTTCGCCTCGAGAGCCCGGGACACCACCGCGGGCGGCGGACGACCCGAGACGTCCGAGCTTTCACCGGTGGCCCGGGCTCTTCGCTCGCGTCAGGGTGGACCGCGCTCTCAAGTTCCGTTCGCGGCTGACCGATGGTTCTCACCAACGACAGGTGAAGGGTGAGAGCAGTGGCACGACTTTGGATCGCCGGCGGCAAGCTGAGCGGATTCCAGCAACTGATGAGCCTCACCGAACCAGAGCGCGGCACCGGCTGGGTCCACCCGCCCACCGGCACGACGATGTGGCTCGACTCCACCGGCGTCTACCGTGTCTGCCGCCGCTCAGACGGCGAGGACGAGGTCGTGATCCTCGGCCAGATCCCGATGCACGAGGCCAAGCCGGTCCTCAGCTCGCCGCGGTCCGCCGCGAGCCTCCTCTTCGCCTGGGACTTCATCAAGATCCTTGACGACGCGCCGGCCAGGGCCGTCTGACCGCGACCCGGGCCGGGGCGCTCAAGCCCCCTACCAAGTCCGCGCCCCGTGCTCGCGAGATTCTTCCTCGGGCAGACGCGGCTGTCGGTCCCCGTCGGGTGGACCGGCTCAGCACGCTCGAACTTCCTGGTCGTCGGCCAGGACGCCGCCGAAGTCCTTGCCCACGTGGAGGCAGCAGGGCCCGACCGGGTGCGTGCGCCCCCGACGGGGTGAGCCCCCCTGCCGCGACAGGGCGCACGCTCATGCGACGCCCCCGCACCGCCCCATCCCCCTGGACGTCGGTGCGGGGGCGCTACGCACCTGCTTCTGAGACACGGGCGACACTCGCACTCCACGTCGTGCCTGCAGTGACGAGATCCGCGCGCGTCCGCGTCCGGTCGTGTTCCTCACGATCGGTGTCGTGCAGCGAGGCTCGCTCTGAGCGATGAGCGAGAGTGGTCGACCCCGACCGGGGATCAGACGCCGAGTCCTGACGTCCAACGCCAGGCGGCCGCCTGTCTGGTGGACTTCGATGGACTCCTCACCGTCAGCCTGCTATCACTAGCGCTGTCGGCAAACAGCGCCGGCGTGTCGGGACGAACGCAACCAACAGGTGCCGTCCCGGTTCGATCCGCAGGAGCCCCGATTTCTACCGCGAGCCAGACCCCGCGCGGTAAGCGCGCGCTCGTGGTGTGTGCCGAGCCCATCGTGAGCCGCGGCGTAGCGGCGCTGATCCGAGCCGCGCCCGACCTCGACGCAGCACAAGGCGATCTCACCGACCTGCGCCTGACACACATGCCATACGACTTGATGATCTACGACACGCTCGCCTTGGCCGTCGACCGCATCGAGCTACGCGCTGCTCTGAGCCGACACGCCATCCGGGTCCTGGCACTGACGCGAGACCTCCGTCCGGGCCTGACTCGGATCGCCGTTGACCTCGGCGTCCACGGCCAAGTCTCAGTTCACGCACCAGCCGAGTCGCTTGTCGCTGCAGTCCGTCAGACCCTTGCCAGACCTCTGGCGCAGAAGCTCCAGCCGACCGACGTCATCGATCCCGAACTCGATGTGCTGACCCCACGCGAGCGCGACGTGATCGAGCTGGTCGCCGCCGGCCACTCCAACCAGGAGATCGCCGCGGCCCTGTTCCTGACCATCAACTCGGTCAAGACGTTCATCCGCAGCGCCTACCGCCGTATCGGCGTCACCAACCGTGCCCAGGCCGTGATCTGGGCCATGCACCACGGCATCGGCCCCGCTCCGGAACTCGACGCGCTCACCCGCAACTGAGCCAACGACAAGGGCCCTGAAAGGACAACCCTCGCGCAGAGGCTGGGTCGTCGACCTAGGCACGAATGGGTTGCTCGATCCGGGGGCCCGGCTCCCGCGCTGCGCTTGGCACCAGGCGGGTGCGCACTGGCAGGTCGCCGAGAGGAATCCTCCTGACCAGCCGCCGAGCGGCGGACGACAGGAAGCACTGCGCCCGGGCAGCAGTACACGGGGTCTTGATCCCGGCCCCTGCCCGTCGGTCCCGATCAAACGGCGACCGCGACCGAGCCCGCCGAACGGGTACCGATGGAGTGAAAGCCGAGCCGAGGCTGTCTCCGGGTCTCTACCATAAGTCGTTGCGCCGATGTCGGGCGCGAGCACCTGGGGGGGTGTCCTTGAAGCAGCAGCATGCGAGCATCGCGCAGTTGTTGACAGCGTTGCCGCGCGGTGGCGCGCTGCCGGAGCACGCCTGGCGAGCGCGACATCAGGGCATCATCGTGCTGCTGTGGGCCCACGTCGTGGTGCTGGCGGCCCTCGGGGTGGCCCTGGGTAAGCCTTTCCTGACCTCCCTGTCGGCCGCAGGGCTCGTCGCCGTCTGCACGGTCGCTGCTACGCAGGGGGTGTTCAGTCCCACCACCCGAGCCTCGGTGGCGACATTGGGGCTGCTCGCGAGCTCGGCGATCCTGATCGGCTACTACGACGGACTGATCGAGGCCCACTTCCACTTCTTCATCACCATCGCGGTGGTCTCCCTCTACCAGTCCTGGCGGCCCTACCTCTTGGCGGTGGGCTTCGTGGTCGCCCACCACCTGGTCCTGGGCACCTTGATGCCCGGGTTGGTCTACAACCACCACATGGCGATGCACAGCCCGTGGGTGTTCGCGTTGGTGCACGGCGGTGCCGTCCTGGCGGAGAGTGCAGCCTGTCTCGTGTTCTGGAAGGTCACCGAGGAGGCACTCGATGCGGAGCGGACGAATCGAGTGGCCCTGGAGCAGGCCAACGACAAGCTCGATGACCGCGAACAGTGCCGTCTCAGACCTGGTGGCAATGCTGTCGCACGACCTCCGCGTTCCGCTGGCGGTCCTGATCGGATACTCAGAGATGGCACTGGACTCCTGGCCACAGATGACCCCGGCGCAACAGGAAGCGTTCGTGCACAGGATCAACCGCGCGGGGCAGACCCTGAAGACCATGCTCGAGGACAGCCTCACCGTCTCTGTGCTCGACGGCGATGGTGTCGACCCGAGACCGACCTCGGTTCGCCTCGACGACGCGGTACGCGACGCGATCGCTGCGCTGCCACAACCGCCGGACGCGGACCTGAGCCGCATGGACGTCGTCACCGCGCTGGTCGATGAAGGCCACCTGGGTCAGGTACTGACGAATCTGCTCACCAACGCCGTCAAGTACGGCGGGGGGAACCTCACGATCGAGACCACCACGACGGGCAACCGCGCCGTGGTGCGCATCGCCGACACCGGTCCAGGTGTTCCCGCAGCCTTCGTCCCTCAGCTATTCGACCGGTTCACGCGATCAGACGAGGCTCGCGACGGCTCGCAGAAGGGAACCGGTCTCGGTCTGTACATCTGCCGGAGCCTGCTCGCGGCCAACGGCGGCGACATCACCTACGAGTCCACCCCCGGGGGCGGCGCCACGTTCTGCCTGCACCTGCCCCGCTACGAGGGCTCGGTCCGCGCCGACAGAGCCCCGGACAGCAGGCCAGAGCCTGCCAAGGTGCAGGATGCCTGCGACACCCTGAGAGACGGCGCAGGGCACGGCGCCGCGGCGACCTCGACATCGCTGGGGTGAGCGATCCTCGTCTCAGACCGCTGTCGGAGCGCCCGCGGCGGGCGCAACGAGGTCGGCTCTCCCACTGACGCCCGTTGAGTCGAGACTGTCGCGCCCGGCGAAGGCGACGCCGGTGTGCATCGCTCGGCTGGGCTATCCCGCTCTGATCCGCCCGACCCTCCTGCTGCAGTGGCACAGCGCGCGATCCGAATGGCGTGCGTCCGCCGGACGCTCGCGTGCCTGCTGTGTCAGTGTGGGGTGATGGGGAGCAGCCACGACGACCGGCGCGAGAGCACCGGCGAGTCGCTCTTCCGGGTACCGCCCAAGCAGTCTCGGCCTCTGTCGCCTGCGCGAAGGCGCTAGGTCTGCCTGCTCACGATCCCGAAGTCATTGCCGAGGGCTTCAGCGTTCGGGTTCGGCTGCGCCCTGCCCCCGTTGTCACTCGTGTCGTGACCACAGGTAGGGCATTGCGACCTGATCCCATGCCATGGCTCGAGCGTGAGGTGTCAGTCGTCCAACACCTGGTCGCGTCAGCAGCTCGGGTGGTCGCCCCGTGGGAGGACCCGGGGCCGTTCGTTGCCGAGGGGCTCGAGGTGTCGTTGTGGCGGTACGTAGCGCACGACGCTACTCAGGTAAAGCCTGCCGAGTTCGGCGAGATGTTGGCGCGCTTGCACGAGGCGCTGGCGTCCTACCCGGGCGATCTGCCGCCACTCGTGGGCCCGCTCACCGACATTCGCGCTGCACTCGCCGTCTCGACAGACACCACTTTGCATCGCTCAGCCGCACAGCTGATGCCGCTGGCGTTGTCGTGGCCGCGCCGTCCCCTTCACGGCGATGCGCACACCGGGAACTTGCTTGTGACGGACAACGGCCCGCTGTGGACCGACTTCGAGGACGTGTGTGTCGGGCCGGTCGAATGGGACTTGGCGTCGATGACGATCACGGACGACGCAATCTCTGCCTATGCCGGTCCTGTCGACCAGGCTCGGCTCGCCGAGTGCAGAGACCTGCGCCGCCTGCAGGTACTCGCCAGTCTCCTCGTCGGTGGATACGACGAGCCTGAGCTGTACGACACGCTCGTCACGCACCTCAACCAGTTTCTGGACTGACCAGCACCCGCCCGCCTCTGCCGCGACCAGCGGGTCTGCCGATGAGCGGTTACCAAAGCCCGAAGTGACAAACCCGAGAGTTGGCGGTCTCGCCTCGCCGGCGCAGACCTGCCGGGGGCGTGTGCTTGCATCGAAGACATGAGTGCTCTGACCGTTCGTATCGGGCTCGGGACCAACACCTTCGGTCGTACCAGCGACGAGGCCGCCTCGCGCGCCGTCCTGGACGCCTTCGTCGATGCAGGCGGAACTCTCGTCGATACCGCAGACACCTATGGCGAGTCAGAGGCGATCCTAGGCAGATGGCTGGCGGCAGGCAGCAGGCGCGACCGGGTCGTGGTCACCACCAAGGTCGGCAACAACCCGGAGCACGAGGGGTTGTCTACCAAGGCCGTGACGGGTGGCGCCGAGGCGTCCCTGCGGCGGCTCGGCGTTGAACAGATCGACCTCTACTATGCCCACTACCAGGACGACTCGACGCCGATCGAGGAGAGCGTCCGAGCCTTCGATGCTCTGCTGCGCGCTGGGAAGATCAGGCGCATAGGCCTCTCGAACTTCACACCGGATGCGATCGCACAGTGGCTCCGCGTGGCCAGCGAGGGTGCCTACGCCGCCCCGATCGCGCTCCAGCCGCACTACAGCCTGCTCCATCGACGCGCCTACGAGACCGAGTACGCCGCCCTCGCCGAAGAGGCCCGCCTCGAGGTGTACCCATACCGCGCCCTCGGAGGCGGGTTCCTCACCGGCAAGTACCGCAGCGAGCCCGACCTGGAAGGTAAAGCCCGAGGTGCCGGCGTCCGCGGGTACCTCACGCCCGAGGGATTGGGCCTGGTCGATGTGGTCCGTGCCGTCGCAGACAAGCACGAAGTTTCCTCTTCTGCGGTCGCGCTCGCCTGGTTGATCCAGCAGCCCACGGTTGCGGCCCCTCTCGCCTCGGCGACAACACCGGAGCAACTGGCGGAACTGGTCGCCGCCGAGGCGATCTACCTCAGCACCGAGGAGATAGCGGCTCTCACGGTGGCGTCCGCTTTCTACGCCTAGCTAGCCTCGCGGCCACCTGCTGGAGCCGGGAACGCGGCACCGCGAATCCGGCCAATGTCTTTGCTCATGTGGAGCTGAGGCGGCGGGCTCTCGGCCACGGCGGGCGTCTACGGCTGCTTCCCACTCGTCCAGGTACACGACCATGCCGATGATCGGACCGTCCCGACGACATCGCCCCCGAGCGCACCAAGAGGGACGAAGAAGACGCTTGACGCCGCTATCGGCCTCGGTCACGCCGATACTGGGTCCACTCGAGCACTGCCAGCTTGACGCCCTCGAGGCACCCTCGACGGTAGTCATCGTGGTTCGTGGTGAGTTCGTCACACACGGAGGCGGGCTCCAGCGTCCCTACCCCGCTCGCGTAGTACGTGGGCCGGGCGTTGAGGTGCCGAATGCCTAGATGAACGCCTTCAATGACTCCGGACTCGTACTCGCTGCTGGGTTCCTCGACGGCTTCCTCGGGATTTGGACCGGTGGAGCTGACGATCCATCCAGCGCCGGCCACCACGCCGACCATCGCAAGCAACAACCGCACCCGCTTCATCTCAGCAGGGATTCGTGTTCGGCTGCCATGGGGTCAGAGTAGAACGGCCATCACCGGGACAGCGTCTGACCTGTTGCGGTGCAGGCGCTGCATCAGCGCGCAGGGGTGGCGCGAAAGAAGCAGCCCAGGCGCTTGACGGTGCGGCTGTACTTGCCGGTCGCCGGCGCGACGACGCGGAAGCACGTCCGATACGCCCGGTCGCGCTCGGCCAGCTCCACGGTGACTCTGAAGCGGCCTTCGCCCGGTCCAGTGGCTGCTGACCGGTGCACCCTGAAAGGGCTGTCGTCGATGCGCCGAAGCACCGTGACGTGACCATTCGTAAGGGTGGGCACCCTCCCCGCGACCTGCAGCGGCCCGTCAAAATTGGCGTACCGGGCATGGAGATCATGCGCGGCCTTCTCCGCACGGTGGCCGCCCGAGGGAAGAGCCGAGGCTGTCCATCCACCGGTCATGAGCGACGCGAGCAGGGCAAGTGCTAAGACCCGGTTCCGTCCACCAGCCATGCCTCACGCTAACCCACTGCTGCTCCGTCCGCTTCGTGGCGCTACAGAGGCGACGCGCGCGAGCTGACGGTCGGCCTCACCATCAAGCGCTGCGTCGACCTCGCCTCTGGGCCCATCGGCTTGGTTCACTGGTTCCCACCGTTCGTCACGGTCCGCGCCTGGCGCCCCGCGTTCGAGTCCAAGGCGTCGATGACTGGGATCTGTCCACGTCGGCGGCTGAGTACCTAGCGGCTGGGACCGATGAGCCGTTCTGCGAGCTCAACGAGAGCAGTGTGGCTGAACGGTTTCGTCACGTATGCCGAGGCGCCGGCTGCCACGGCGGTTTCGACGTCGACTTGTCGCGTGTAACCAGACATCAAGATGATCGGCAAGCTCGCCGGGTGCTCTCGTGACCGGAGCTCCGCGAGCGCTGCCATCCCGGTCACACGCGGCATCGAGACGTCGAAGATCGCCAGATCGGGCGTGTGTCGTTCGCAGAGGTCGATCGCAGTCTGGCCGTCCTCGGCGACAACGACCGAGTGCCCACCGCTTTCCATCACGAGTGCCACGAGGTCGCGGACGTCGACGTCGTCCTCGGCAACAACGATGAGTCCCATGGCACCTGCGGTGTGAATGTGAGATGTCCCAGTGAGCACGTCTCAGGGAGCGGATATGCGCTGCCGAACCTAACCCGCGTCGGCTGACGAGATCTTCACCCGAGGGGGGAGGGCGAGCAGGTCTCCTTCCTCGGTGTCGAGGCTCAATCGCGGGCAGAGCCATGCCGCAGGGAGCATCAGGCATGCGCACGAGAGCGCTAGCATCCTCCTGCGTCACCACCGCGATAGCCGAACAACCGCGAACTTTCGCGTCTCACGGTCGTCGCATCGGTGGTGAGTCGACGGAAGTCGCCGCCGGGACGGACCATTCGGGGGCCGGAATGAACGATGATCGTTACTGCTCTCTCTTCAGCGAGCACCCGCATGGCGTGTTCGCTCTCGACCCTTCCGGCCGGGTGATCGAGGCCAATCCGGCAGCCGAACGAATCAGTGGGCGCCAACTTCCTGACCTCCTCGGGATGGGACTCGGGGACTTCGTGATGGAGGAGGACCTGTCGCACACCCGGGATGTCTTCTCGCGGGTTCTTGACCGGCAGCCACAGCAGCTCGAGCTGACCATCAAGCACGTCACGGGGCGACCGGTCGAAGTCGCCGTTACCGCCGTGCCGTGGGTCGTTGACGACGATGTCCGCGGCGTGTTCGGCATCTGCGAGGACGTCACCGAACGCAACAGGGTGCAGCGCGAGCTGGAGCTGGTACGCCAGCTCGCGGCGACGGCAAGCGAGGCGAAGTCCGACTTCGTCGCGCGCATGAGCCACGAGATCCGGACCCCGCTGACCAGCATCCTGGCCACGACGGAGTTGCTGACGGAGGACGAACCCGAAGAAGAGAAGCAGGCACTGCTCAACACCCTGCACCGTGCCGGAACACGGTTGTTGAGACTGGTCGATGGTGTGCTCGACTTCGGGTCGGCGAGGGCTGACACGGCTCGCGGCTCCGAGACATTCGATCTCGTGGAACTGATCGAGGCCGTCGGCTCCCAGTTCGCGGCCGCTGCATCGAGCAAGGGAATCGCGTTCGAGCAAACCGTCGACGATGGTGTTCCTCGGTTTGTCCGCGGTCATCCCCATTGGACCGCCCAGATCCTTCAGCACCTGCTGAGGAACGCGGTCGAGTTCACCGACGCCGGTGGTGTCGAGATGACCGCCACCCTGTCGCGCGGAGACGACGTCAGCACGATTCGATTCGTCGTCAGCGACACGGGTGTCGGGATCGCGAAGGATCGCCTCGCGGCCATCTTCGAACCCTTCGTCAGCCTCAGCCCAGCAGGGCCTGCCTCACAACGCAGCAGGGCTGGTCTCGGGCTGAGCGTCGTGCAGGAGCTCGCTGTGCTCTGCGGAGCGAGGGTCGGTGTCGAGAGCGAGCCCGGACGCGGGAGCAGGTTTACCGTCAACCTCCCAGTCAGCACGGTGTGACCCGCGGGTAGGTCGACGTGGACCGCAAGGGCTGCGGTTCGAACCCGCCGGGTCGATGGCGGATTTTCCCCTGCCTTGTCCGCGACGATGCGCTCGTGCTCCGCTCCCGGGACAACGTCCTGGTGGCGTGAACCGAGCGCTTCTGGTTCAACATCGACTCGCCGCGCACGACGTGACGTTGCGGGGGCCACCTCCAAGGCATCAGAGCCCGAATCCCACGGGCGTCAGACTGATCTCGACGAGGGCTCGTGACGTTACAAAACCCCAGGTCAGTGGCGACCTGGGGTTCTGAACCGCATCTGGTGGAGCTGAGGGGATTCGAACCCCTGACCTTCTCATTGCGAACGAGACGCGCTACCAACTGCGCCACAGCCCCGGTGCGTCCGGGGACGCGGTGGGAAACGTTAGCACCGGGGCGGCGCCGCTCTAAATCGGGTTCTGCCGGGCGCGGTTCGGTCAGTCCACGGTGCCGGTCAGGCGGGCGAAGACCACGACGTTGTCGTCGTACAGGCCGGTGTCGGGGTCGAGGCCGCCGCAGGTGATGAGGCGCAGTCCGGCGTGGTCGAGGTCGCCGTAGACGGTGCTGGTGGGGAAGGCGTCCTTGGCGTACTGACGGGTGCGTTCGACGGTGAACACGGCCGTGCTGCCGTCGTCGCGGACGACCGAGACCTCGTCGCCCCTCGCGAGCTCGCCGAGGCGTTCGAACACGCCCGGCGTCCCGTTCCAGCTGACGTGGCCGGCGAGGACGGACGGGCCCAGCTCGCCCGGGGTCGGCGAGCCGGTGTACCACCCGGCCGGGAAGGCGCCGGGCGGCACCTCGAGGGACCCGGTGTCGGTCAGGCCGAGGTCCATGACGTCGACGTCGACCCCGATCGACCGCACGACGAGCCGAGCGGGTGGCGACTCCGCCAGTGGCGTCGAGCGAGGCACCCGCCTGCGCGGGGGCGCGCTTGCGAGGCTGGGGAGCCTCGGCCGTCGGTGCCTGCTCCGGCGGCGTGGCGACGGGCGTGACCTGTCTCGGGACGAGCGCGCGCCGTGGCGCGGTCTCCGTGGCGCCGGTCACCACGCCGTGGTCGCGGTCGTGCGTCACGATCAGCGCTCCCCCGGCCAGGACGGTCAGAGTCGCTGCGACCGCCAGCACGACGAGCCAGCGACGACGCCCCGCTGCAGGCCGGACGCCGGCGTGGCGGGAGCACGTGGGGGCTCACCGCAGGTGACGGCCGCGCACCGTCACCGGCCTGCGCACGGCAACCGCTCCGACCAGGCCCAACGCGGCGAGGGCCAACGCGGGGAGGAGCAGCGTGGAGGCAGGGGCGTCGCCGCCGGAGGCCTCGCCGGCACTCGTCCCCGTCGGGACGCCACCGGTCGGCGGCACGTCGATCTGGCCGCCACCACCGCCGTCGCCGACGTCGTCCTGACCGCTGCCGCCGTCGTCTCCCTCGTCACCGTTGTCGCCGCCGTCGCCACTGCCGCCGCCGGGCTCGTCGTAGGGCGCCATGCCGGTGTGGTCGTCGTCGTCGTTCCACCGCCACCGCCGCCCCCCGTTGTCGTCGTCATCGTCGTCGTCCGGGGAGGCGCAGAAGGGCGAGGAGATGACGTTCGTGTCGAGGGTGACCGCCCCGATCCGGGCGAGGGCCCGGCCGCGCAGCCGGGCGTCGGTCTGCATCGTGATGCTCTGGTCGGCGAGGATGTTGCCGACGAAGCTGGTGCCGGTGCCGATGGTAGCGGAGCTACCCACCTGCCAGAACACGTTGCAGGGGCTGGCGCCGTTGATCAGCACCACCGAGCTGCCCGAGCCGGTCGTCAGGGTCGTCCCGGCCTGGAAGACCCACACCGAGTCGGGGTCGTTCTGGCCGTCGAGGGTGAGCAGTCCGGTGAGGGCCATGGCCGCCGGACGCCGGTACACGCCGCCGGTCAGGGTCTCGCCGGCCAGCTCGCCGTCGGCCTCGGTGCGCGGCGACTGGCCGGCCGCGTCGTCGTAGGCGGTGGTGAGGTCGGCCTTGGCCGACTGGGCGAGCGCGTCGCCGACATGGGTCGTGCCGCCGATCACCATCGTGCTGGTGCCGGTGATCGAGCTACCGGGGTGCAGGCCGATGCTGCGGTCGACCACCGTGGTGCCGGTGTTGGTGATCGTCGAGCCCGCCAGCACCGAGAACTGCTTGACGACGCCGAGGGGCACGACCGTCGCCTCGGCGTGCGCGGCGCCCGCGAGTGGGGAGACGACGAGCCAGCCTGCGAGGGCCACAGCCGGGAGGATCAACAGGCGTCGGGAGGGGGAGAGGGGGATCGACGGCATGGCCGTGCTCCGGTCTGAGAAGGGTTCGCGGACCACCAGGCCGGGCAGCCGAGGATCCGGACACGGAGCAGAGCAGCTTGTAACTGTCGAAGGACTCGTACCCACTCCCCCGGCTGGCATGCGCCCGCCGTCCGTTGCGGCGGTACCGAGACCCGTTCGGCGCGAGCTGCTCGACGCCTCGAGAGGGCTACGCCCGGCGCTGCTGCTCCGCGGCCGAGGACGACGCGGGACGCTCGCGGGCGGCGTCCGCCTCGCGGGCCAGGGCCGAGTCGGCCGCGGTGCGGCCGGAGGTCCACACCCCGGTGGAGTCGAGGTCGATCGTGCGCACCGAGCGACGCACGGCGGGAGCCTTGTCGACGTAGGTGGGCAGCGTGACGGGCACCGGGTCCCAGCCCCCGGGGTCGGTCGGCGCGGGTGCGTCCTCGGCGGCGTCCGCCACCTCGGGCAGGTCGAGGACGATCGCCGGGATGTCCTCGGTGAGCGGGCCGTCGGCGTCGTCCTCGTCGGCCTCCTCGGTCACGACCGGCAGCCGGCGCGTGGGGACGCCGACCGCGCGCTCGCGCTTGACCATGAGCCGGCACGCGACGAGCCAGCCGAGCAGCACGCCACCCGGCGCGGCGACCCAGACCCAGCCGACGACGGCGGTGGCGGCCAGGACGGTGACGGTGACCAGCGCGGCCAGGATGAGGAGGACGACGCGCAGCCGCCGCTGGGCAGCCCGGCGGGCCGCGGCGCGGGTGGTGAGCGGGCGGGGTGCCTGCTCGGCCTGCGCTGGGCTTCGCGACCTTGTCGGGCTTGGGAGCCTTCTCGGGCTTCTCGGGCTTGTCAGACGCCTCGGTGGCAGCGGGCTTCGCGCCGTTCATCACCAGCCTGGCGGTGCGGGAGTCGACCGGCTCGCGGTGCGCGAGCACCCGCATCCGGTCGGAGAACCCCTCGACTGTGCGGGAGGCCGTGCTGTCCTCGTGGTGCCGCAGCGCCTTGGGGATCAGGTAGACGGCCCAGGCGATCGCCAGGGCGACGAAGATCAGAGCGCTGAGGTCCACGACCTGAGGCTAGGAGCAGCGACCGGCCTCGGGACGGATGTCACCAGGTGTGTCGCGAATTGCTGGTGTGACTGGAGGGGTTTTGTGGCTGCGGGGGTCTCGAGACGGTCGTGACCGACCTCCTCGACCACCGTGGGGTCGGTTGGGTGTGTCGGCTGCGGGGTCTCGAGACGGTCGTGACCGACCTCCTCGACCACCGTGGGGTGGGTTGGGTGTGTCGGCTGCGGGGGTCTCGAGACGGTCGTGACCGACCTCCTCGACCACCACAGGGGTCTCGAGACGGTCGTGACCGACCTCCTCGACCATCGTGGGGTGGGTTGGGTGTGTCGGCGGCGGGGTCTCGAGACGGTCGTGACCGACCTCCTCGACCACCGTGGGGTGGGTTGGGTGTGTCGGCTGCGGGGGTCTCGAGACGGTCGTGACCGACCTCCTCGACCACCACAGGGGTCTCGTGACGGTCGTGACCGACCTCCTCGACCACCACGGCGGCCGACCTGCTCGACTCCACCACCGGCTCGCGTCAGCCCGCTTCCCAGCGGCGGAGGAGGCCGAGGGGGACCTCCTCCTTGGTGATGCCGTAGAGCCGGTGGTCGCGCCACTCGCCGTCGATGTGCAGGTAGCGCGGTGCGTAGCCGACCTCCTCGATGCCGAGCTTCTCCACCACGCGCAGGGAGTTGGAGTTCTCGGGACGGATGGCGACCTCGATGCGGTGCAGGCCGGCGTCGAAGAAGCAGTGGTCGATGGCCATCGCGACGGCGCGGGGCATCACGCCGCGGCCGGCGAACTCGCGGTCGAGCCAGTAGCCCACCGAGGCGAACTGCGCCGAGCCGCGGACGATGTTGTTGACCGTGAGCTGCCCGGCGAACCGGCGGTCCACCTCGATCGCCCACGGCAGGCAGGTGCCCTGGCGTGCCTGCCGGGCGAGGCGCCCCACCAGCACGCGGAAGGTCACCGGGCGGGCGGGCGACCCCGGCGGCGCGGTGGCGTCCCAGGGCAGCAGCCAGGCGGCGTTGCGCCGGCGCGCGTCGCGCCAGGCGTCGACGTCGGAGCGGCGCAGCGGGCGCAGCGTCACGACGGGCGAGGTGCCCGAGCTGATCGTGGCCGGCCACCCCCGCGCGCTCAGTGGTCGCTCCCGACGACTGCTCGACCGCGTGCACGAGGAACGGCCCAGCACGTCGAGGCCGTCCTTCACGCCGCCGCGCGAGCCCGGCAGGTTCACGACCAGGCAGCTGCCGACCACGCCCGCGAGCCCGCGCGAGAGCACCGCCGTCGGCACGCCCTTGGCCGCGCCGGCCGCGCGGATCGCCTCGGCGATGCCCGGCACCTCGCGGTCGAGGAGCGCGCCGGTGGCCTCCGGCGTCCGGTCGGTGGGCGTCAGGCCGGTGCCGCCCGTGGTCAGCACGACCCGCGCCCCGCCGGCGACCGCCGCGCGCGATCGCCGCCCCACCGGGTCGCCGTCCGGGACGACGCCCGGGTCGTCGACCTCGAAGCCCAGCTCGCGCAGGGCCTCGACGATCAGCGGGCCGGTCTCGTCGGCGTACACCCCGGCGGCGGCCCGGTTCGAGGCCACGACGACCGCGCGCCCGCTCAGGCCCGTGCGCCCCGGCCGCGGTCATCGCACGCAGTCGCCGGACTTGCCGCCGGTCTTCGCTCGATGCGGACGTCGGTGATCACCGCGCGCCTTGTCGACGGCCTTGACCATGTCGACGACGGTGAGCGCGGCGACCGACACCGCGGTGAGCGCCTCCATCTCGACGCCGGTGCGGTCGGTGGTGCGGACCGTGGCGGTGATCTCGACCGCCGTCGTCGCCGACCGCCAGGTCGACCGCGACCCCCGAGAGCGCGAGCGGGTGGCACAGCGGGATGAGCGTCGGGGGTCCGCTTCGCGCCCATGATGCCGGCGATCCGGGCGACGGCGAGCGCGTCGCCCTTGGGCACGCCCTCGCCGCGCAGCAGCGCGACGACGCCGGCCGAGACGCGCACGCGACCGGTCGCGACGGCCGTCCGGGCGGTGACGTCCTTGGCGGAGACGTCGACCATGCGGGCCGCGCCCGTCTCGTCGACGTGGGTCAGCCGGTCGCTCATCGGCTCCGGGGCTGCGCTCACGTCCTGGTCCAGGCGGAGCACGGCCACCGTCTGCGCCGGCGTCCACCGAGGTGACGTCCTCGGGCACCACGATCAGCGCGTCGGCGGCGCGAGGTCGCCGACCAGGTGCGAGCCGGGCCGCCGACCGGGCGCGACCCGGTGACGGCTGCCGTCGGGACCGATCGTCACCCGCCGCGGAGGAACTGCCGGCGGCCGGCCGGCGAGCGCACGCCGTGGGTCAGCCGCGCCGGACCGGCGCCGCGACTCGGGCTCCAGCCCCATCATGGCGCAGCGCGGGCCGCACGAACATCTCGAAGGAGAGGTAGGAGGAGACCGGGTTGCCGGGCAGCGCGAAGACGGGACGCCGTCGCCGCTCGCTCCGAAGCCCTGCGGCTTGCCCGGCTGCATCGCCAGCGCGCCGAACCACACGGGCCGACGGGGCTCAGGGCCGCCTTGACGACGTCGTAGTCGCCCATGCGAGACGCCGCCGGAGGTGACGACGGCGTCGGCGCGGCAGCTGGTCGTCGAGCGCGGCGAGGAAGTGCCTCGGGCTGGTCGGCGACGAGCCCGACGCGGAAGGGCACGGCGCCCGGCCCGGCGGCCGCGGCGGCGAGCAGGAAGGAGTTGCCGTCGTAGATCGGTCGGCCGTCGAGCGCCGCGCCCGGCTGGCGCAGCTCGGTGCCGGTCGAGATGATGACCACGCGCGGGCGCGGGCGGACCCGCACGATGGCGCGGCCGACCGAGGCGAGCAGGCCGAGGTGGCGCGGGCCGAGCGCGGTGCCGGCGGCGACGAGCAGGTCGCCCTCGGCGACGTCCTCGCCGGCGTGGCGCACGTGCTGGCCGTCCTCGGGCGCCTGGGCGATCCGGACCTTCGCCGGCGCCACGGTCGGTCCACTCGTAGGGCACGACGGTGTCGGCTCCGGCGGGCACGGGGCGCCGGTCATGATCTTGGCCGACCGTGCCGGGCGCCAGCGTGGCGGCCGGCCTGCCCGGCGCCGATCTCGCCGATGACCGGCAGCTTGACGGGCGACTCCTCGTGGCGGAGCCGGCACATCGGCGATGCGGACCGCGTACCCGTCCATGGCGGAGTTGTCGAAGGGCGGCAGCGCCAGCGGCGGACGACGTCCTCGGCGCCGGCCAGGTCCAGCGCGTCGAGCAGGGGCTCCGGACCCGGGCGGCGGCGGGAGGCGGACAGGACGCCGCGAGGTGCTCCTCGACGCCGACGCAGGCCCGGGTGGCCGCGCGTCGGCCCACGTCGTCGGCGCCCGGCTGCGTCGGCGTCTTGCAGCACCGTGGATCCCGGCGACGCGCTGGGCCTTGCGCCTCGAGGGCCACCTCGCCCTTGACCTTCACGCCCTTCCCGAAGGTCAAGTCGCCCTCGACCCTGAGCGACGCCGCCTTCGCCAACGACGGGGCGCCCTCGGGGAAGCGGTGGTCGAACTCGCCGACCAGCTTGTAGTGGCCGGAGTCGAGGTCGACGAAGGGCACCTCGGCGGCGCTGGTCGAGGACGAAGTCCCCGCCGATGTCGTAGACGTCGGAGCGCAGCACCAGCAGGTCGTTGGTGGTCTTCACCGGCACGAACCGGTCACGACCCACCTCGATGAGCTGGGCGCCCTCGAAGACCTCGATGGCCGCACCCATGGCCGTCTCGATCTGGACCACCTCCGGCGTGGAGGAGTCGCCCGGGTCGACGTTCTTGACGTTGCGGATCAGCGGGAGGCCGAGGATCCCGCGGCGGACGTCGAGGGCCTGCTTCATCGCGCCCCAGGTCGAACCACAGGTTGTTGGTCGAGCAGAACCGGTGGCGGTCGAGGTCGGCCAGCGCGTCCCTGGGTCGCCCCCGGCGGGGTCTGCGCGGTCTCGCGCAGCACCAGGCGACCGTCGGACTTGCGGCGGGCGACCTTTTTTTGCGGTCCGACGCCGTCC
>CAWHNR010000031.1:0-134500 GCA_963830575.1 uncultured Actinomycetota bacterium | reverse complement strand
GTGGGCGCCCTCTCGGGCCCTGCTCGGGGCAACCTGCGAAACATTACCGGGGCACATCAGGCGAGTCAACTCGAGAGTCGAGGTACTCATCGCACTGAGTAGTGGGCCCCAGGTAGCGCCCGCGAAGAGAACACTAGGGCACGTCCCGGGCCGCTCACAAATCGGGGTCCCCCGGCGGGTCCGGCACCGCCTTCGGGTGGCGCCGGTACGGCGACACGGTCGGTTCGTCGCGGCAGCCAGAACCGCCACGGCCGGTCGGCGGCCAGGCGCAGACCGGTGCGCGGGCCGGAGGCGTAGGAGGTCGCCGGACGCGCCGGCAGCTCGAGCCTCACCTCTCCCCCGGCGAGGTCGCAGCCGTCGTCGGTGAGGGCGACGCCGAGGGCCCGGCACAGCCGCGCCGGGCCGCGGGCGAGGTCGCGGTCGCGCACTCCGGGCCGGCGCTCGCGGACGACGTCCAGCCCGGCCACGACCTCGCCGGCACGCAGCAGCACGGCGGACGCCTCCCCCGGCGGGCCGACCACGACGTTGGCGCACACGTGCATGCCGTAGGTGAAGTAGCAGTACAGGTGGCCCGGCGGCCCGAACATGACGGCGTTGCGCCGCGTCGGCCCGCGGAAGGCGTGCGACCCCGGGTCGCGGTGGCCGGCGTAGGCCTCGACCTCGGTGATCCGGAGCGCGACCTCCCCGCGCCGCACCACGCCCCCGAGGAGGCGGGGGGCGACGGTCTCGGCCGGACCGAGGAGCTCAGGCCAGGCGTTCACGCAGCTGCTCCGCCAGGGCGCCGCGCCTCGAGGAGCTGCTCGGCGACCCGCACCGGGGCCGTCCCGCCGCGACCGTCGCGGGAGGCCACCGAGCCCGCCACGGTCAGGACCTCGCGGACACCGGGCGTGAGGTGGGGCGAGATCTCGGCGTACTGGGCGTCGGTGAGCTCGTCGAGCCCGAGGCCGAGCTCCTCGCACCGCTGCACGCAGGCACCGGCGACCTCGTGGGCGACCCGGAACGGGACGCCTTCCTTCACCAACCACTCGGCGACGTCGGTGGCGAGCGAGAAGCCCTGGGGGGCGAGCTCGGCCATCCGCTCGGTGTCGAAGCCGAGGGTGGCGACCATGCCGGTGAAGGCGGGCAGCAGCACCGACAGGGTGTCGACGGAGTCGAAGACCGGCTCCTTGTCCTCCTGCAGGTCGCGGTTGTAGGCGAGCGGGAGGGCCTTGAGGGTCGCCATCAGTCCCGTCAGGTTGCCGATGAGCCGGCCCGCCTTGCCGCGCGCGAGCTCGGCGATGTCGGGGTTCTTCTTCTGCGGCATGATGCTCGACCCCGTCGACCAGGAGTCGTGGAGGCGGGCGAAGCCGAACTCGCGCGTGGTCCAGAGGATGACCTCCTCCGCGATGCGGCTGACGTCGACGCCCACCTGGGCGCAGACGAAGGCGAACTCGGCGACGAAGTCACGCGCGGACGTGCCGTCGATCGAGTTCGCGGTCGACCCGCTGAACCCCAGCTCGGCGGCCACCAGGACGGGGTCGAGGCCGAGGGTCTGCCCGGCGAGGGCTCCCGAGCCGTAGGGCGAGTCGCTGGCGACGCGGGCGTCCCAGTCGAGGAACCGGCCGACGTCGCGCAGCAGCGGCCAGGCGTGGGCCAGCAGGTGGTGGGCCAGCAGCACCGGCTGGGCGTGCTGGAGGTGGGTCCGACCGGGCATCACGGCGTCGGGGTGGGCCTCGGCCTGCGCCGACGAGCGCGTCGACCAGGTCGAGCACGGCACGCGCGACCGGCCGCATGTGGTCGCGCAGGTACATCCTGAACAGCGTCGCGACCTGGTCGTTGCGGCTCCGCCCCGCGCGGAGCCGGCCCCCGACGTCGGCGCCGACCTCCTCGAGCAGCAGCCGCTCGAGCGCGCCGTGCACGTCCTCGTCGGACGGGTCGGGGTGCAGCTCGCCGTCGGTGTACCGCCGGGTGAGGACGTCGAGCCCGCGGTGGATCTCGGCCTCGTGCTCGGGCGTCAGGTAGCCCGCCGCACCGAGCGCGATGGCGTGCGCGTGCGAGCCCGCGATGTCGTAGAGGGCGAGCCGCCAGTCGAAGTGGGTCGAGCGCGACAGCGCGTCGAGCTCGGGCGACGGGCCGGAGGCGAAGCGGCCGCCCCAGAGCTTGCCCTCGTTGGTCGTGCCGTCGTGGGAACCGTCGACCATCAGTCGGTGCCCAGCTCCATCGCGGCGGCGTCCAGGGCGTCGTCGGCGTCGGGGTCGACCGCGGGGTTCGACGCGATCCGCTCGGCGCCGCCGGCCGGCAGCTCGCCGAAGAGCGTGCCGTTCTCGACGAGGACCGTGCCCTGCTCGATGGGCTGGTCGGCGTAGAGCTCGAGCTTGGCGCGGGAGTCGGCGATGTCGAGGTTGCGCATGGTCAGCTGCCCGATCCGGTCGAGCGGCCCGAACGCGGCGCTCTCGGTGCGCTCCATCGAGAGCTTGTCGGGGTGGTAGGAGAAGGCCGGACCGTCGGTGCGCAGGACCGTGTAGTCCTCGCCCCGGCGCAGCCGGATGGTGACCTCGCCGGTGACCACGGAGGCGATCCACCGCTGGATCGACTCGCGGATCATCAGCGCCTGCGGGTCGAGCCAGCGGCCCTCGTAGAGCAGCCGGCCGAGCCGGCGTCCCTCGGCGTGGTAGCTGGCGATGGTGTCCTCGTTGTGGATCGCGTTGAGCAGCCGCTCGTAGGCGATCCAGAGCAGCGCCATGCCGGGCGCCTCGTAGATGCCGCGCGACTTGGCCTCGATGATCCGGTTCTCGATCTGGTCGCACATGCCGAGGCCGTGGCGGCCGCCGATCGAGTTGGCCTGGTGGACCAGCTCGACGGCGTCGTCGTAGCGCTTGCCGTCGATCGCGACCGGGCGGCCGCGGTCGAAGGAGATGGTGACGTCCTCGGAGTCGATGGCGACCGAGGGGTCCCAGAACTTCACGCCCATGATCGGCTCGACGGTCTCGAGGGAGACGTCGAGGTGCTCCAGCGTCTTGGCCTCGTGGGTGGCCCCCCAGATGTTGGCGTCGGTCGAGTACGCCTTCTCCTGGCTGTCGCGGTAGGGCAGGCCGTGGTCGACGAGCCACTGGCTCATCTCGGCCCGGCCTCCGAGCTCGGCGACGAAGTCGGCGTCCAGCCAGGGCTTGTAGATGCGCAGGTTGGGGTTGGCGAGCAGCCCGTAGCGGTAGAACCGCTCGATGTCGTTGCCCTTGAAGGTCGACCCGTCGCCCCAGATGTCGACGCCGTCGTCGTGCATCGCGCGCACCAGGATCGTGCCGGTGACGGCGCGGCCGAGCGGCGTGGTGTTGAAGTAGGTGCGGCCGCCCGAGCGGACGTGGAAGGCGCCGCACGCGAGGGCGGCCAGGCCCTCCTCGACCAGCTGCGGCTTGATGTCGACGTGGCGGGCCAGCTCGGCGCCGTACTGCAGCGCGCGGTCGGGGACGCTGCCGATGTCGGGCTCGTCGTACTGGCCGATGTCGGCGGTGTAGGTGCACGGGACGGCGCCCTTGTCGCGCATCCAGGCGACGGCGACGGACGTGTCGAGCCCCCCGGAGAACGCGATGCCGACGCGCTGGCCGACTGGAAGGGACGTGAGGACCTTGCTCAACTGAGCTCCTTGAGTGATGCGGGGGAAGAGTGGGAGGAGGCGAGGGACAGGAACCGGCTCGCGAGGGCGCCGCCCCCGACGGGGTCGCGGCCGATGACGAGGACGGTGTCGTCGCCCGCGATGCTGCCGAGGATCTCGGGCAGCTCGGCCTTGTCGACGGCCGAGGCGAGGAACTGGGCCGCACCGGGCGGCGTGCGGAGCACCACCAGGTTGGCGCTGGCGTCGGCGCTGACCAGCAGCTCGCCGCAGAGACGACCGAGCCGCTGGGCCGCTGCGTTGGTCTCGCCGGGCGAGCGCAGGCGGCGGTCGCCGCCCTCCCCCGGCACCGCGTAGACCATGGTGCCGCTCGCGGAGCGGACCTTGAGGGCGTCGAGCTCGACGAGGTCGCGCGACAGCGTGGCCTGGGTGACCCGCAGCCCCTCGCCGGCGAGGAGGTCGGCCAGCTCGGACTGCGAGTGCACCTCCTGGTGGGTGACGAGCTCGATGATCCGCTGGTGGCGGGCGCTCTTGGTGGCGGGGACCCGCCCGTTGCCCTGCTGACCGCCCTGGTGGCGCTGTGCCGTCACGGTCACCGCCCCGCCTCGAGCAGGAACGCCATCACGGCCTTCTGGGCGTGGCGCCGGTTCTCGGCCTCGTCCCACACGACGCTCTGCGGACCGTCGATCACCTCGGCGGCGATCTCCTTGCCGCGGTAGGCGGGCAGGCAGTGCAGTGCGATGGCGTGCGGGTGCGCCAGGGCCATCAGCTCGGTGGTGAGGCTGTACGGCGCGAGGACGGCGGCACGGGCCGCCTCCTCGTCCTCCTTGCCCATGGACACCCAGGTGTCGGTGACGACCACGTCGGCGCCGGCGACCGCCTTCTCGGCACTGTCGAACGCGGTGGCGGAGCCACCCGTCCCGGCGCCGATCTCGTTGGCGCGCTCGAACATCTCCGGCGAGGGCTGGTACCCCGCGGGTGCCGCGATGCGCACGTGCATGCCGGCGGTGGTGCCGGCGAGCAACCAGGAGTTGCCCATGTTGCACGCTCCGTCGCCGACGAACGTGACGGTGAGGCCGGCGAGGCGGCCGAGGTGCTCGCGCACCGTGAGCAGGTCGGCGATCAGCTGGCAGGGGTGGAAGTCGTCGGTCAGGGCGTTCACCACCGGGACGCCGGCGTGGGCGGCCATCGTGTCGAGGTCGCGCTGGAGGAAGGTGCGCCAGACGACGACGGAGACCTGGCGCGCGAGCACGCGGGCGACGTCCTCGACGGACTCGCGGACGCCGATGCCGGCGAGCCTGCCCTCGACGAGCATCGGGTTGCCGCCGAGCTCGGCGATGCCGGCGCCGAAGGAGACCTGGGTGCGCAGCGTGGGCTTGTCGAAGATCATCGCCACCGACTGCGGGCCCTCGAGCGGACGCCGCGAGTACGGCTCGGCCTTGAGGGCGGCGGCCAGGTCGAGGACGGCGCGCTGCTCGTCGGGGGTGACGTCGTCGTCGCGGAGGAAGTGCCGCAGCTGACCTGTCACGAGCCGTCCCCCATCGCGTCGTCCAGGATGGCGGGCCACGCCTGCAGGAACGCGGCGACGTCGTCGTCGGTGAGCACGAGCGGCGGCGCGAGGCGGATCCGCGACGGGGTCGGGTTGTTGACGATGTAGCCGTGCGCGAGCGCGGCGGCCGCGACCTCGGCGGAGACCTCGGCTGCGAGGTCGAGGCCGATGAGCAGGCCCTCGCCCCGCACCTCGGTGACGCGCGGGTCGGCGGCCAGCCCGTCGCGCAGCTTCTGGCCGAGCACCGTGACGTGGGTGAGCAGGTCGTCGTCCTCGATCGTGCGGAGCACGGCGAGCGCGGCCGCGCAGGCCACCGGGTTGCCGCCGAAGGTCGAGCCGTGGTTGCCCGGCTGCAGCAGCTCGCCGGCCGCGCCGAGCGCGACGCACGCGCCGATCGGGAAGCCGCCCGCGAGACCCTTGGCGAGCGTCACGACGTCGGGGACGACGCCCGCACGGTGGTGCTCGAACCAGAGGCCGGTGCGACCGGCGCCGGTCTGGATCTCGTCGAGCCACAGGAGCGCACCGTGCTCGGTGGTGAGCCGCCGGGCGGCCGCCAGGTAGCCGTCGGGCGGCACCACGACGCCGGCCTCGCCCTGGACGGGCTCGAGCAGCACGGCGGCCGTCTCGTCGGTGACGGCGGCCGCGAGGGCGTCGACGTCGCCGTAGGGCACGAAGGTGACGTGGCCCGGGAGCGGCTCGAACGGCGTCCGGTAGGCCTCCTTGGACGTCAGCGCGAGGGCGCCCATCGAGCGGCCGTGGAACCCGCCCTCGGCGGCCACCACGTGGGTGCGCCCCGTGCGGCGGCTGAGCTTGAACGCCGCCTCGACCGCCTCGGTGCCGGAGTTGGTGAAGAACACCCGACCGTCGCCGTGGCCCAGCAGCGCCAGCAGCTTCTCGGCCAGGGCGATCTGCGGCTCGCTGGCGAAGAAGTTGGAGATGTGGCCGAGCGTGCCCAGCTGCTCGGTGACCGCGGCGACCAGCGCCGGGTGGGCGTGGCCGAGGGCGTTGACGGCGATGCCGCCGAGCAGGTCGACGTACTCCCTGCCCTCGGTGTCCCACACGTGGGCGCCCTCGCCGCGCGCGAGCGTGAGCTTCGGCGGGCCGAAGGTGTTCATGATCGAGGCGGCGTACCGCTCCTGGTGGCTGGTCGTCGTCACGAGTCCCGCGCCTTCCGGGTCTTGGTCTCGACGCCGGGCAGCACCTGCGTGCCGACGCCCTCCTTGGTGAACAGCTCGAGCAGGACGGCGTGCGGCTCGCGGCCGTCGACCACGGTGGCCCGCGGCACGCCGTTCTGCACCGCCTGCAGGCAGGCGCCCATCTTGGGCACCATGCCGCTCGCGAGCGTCGGCAGGATCTCCTCCAGCGCCTCGGGGCTGATCTCGCCGATCACGTCCTCCGAGCTGGGCCAGTCGAGGAACAGCCCCTCGACGTCGGTGAGCACCAGCAGCTTCTCGGCCCCCAGCGCGATCGCCAGCGCCGCGGCCGCGGAGTCGGCGTTGACGTTGTGGACGACGCCGTCGACGTCGGGCGCGACGCTGGAGACGACCGGGATCCGGCCGGCCTCGATGATGTCGAGCACCGCCTCGGGCCGCACCGCCGTGACCTCGCCGACGAGGCCCAGGTCGACCTCCTCGCCGTCGACGACGGTGTTGGTCTGGGTTGCGGTGAAGAGGTGCGCGTCCTCGCCCGACAGCCCCACGGCGTAGGGCCCGTGGCTGTTGAGCAGGCCGACCAGCTCGCGCTGCACCTTGCCGACCAGCACCATCCGCACGACCTCCATCGCCTCCGGCGTGGTGACCCGCAGCCCGCCGCGGAACTCGGACTCGATGCCGAGCTGGTCGAGCATCGAGGAGATCTGCGGGCCGCCGCCGTGGACGACGACCGGCTTGAAGCCGGCCAGCCGCAGGAACACGATGTCCTCGGCGAACGCACGCTTGAGGACGTCGTCGGTCATGGCGTTGCCGCCGTACTTCACCACCACGACCTTGCCGTGGTACTGCTTCAGCCACGGCAGGGCGCCGGCCAGGGTGCGGGCCTTCGCCCGGTCCGGCCGGCCCGGGTCGCTCGGTGCCTCGTTGCCCGCGGTGACGTCAGCGGTGTCGTTCGTGTGTCGTTCGTGATGTCGGTCATGAGGAGTACGCGCTGTTCTCGTGGACGTAGGCATGGGTCAGGTCGTTGGTCCAGACGGTGGCGCGCTCGGTCCCGGCCTTGAGGTCGATCGTCACGCTCACCTCCCGGGCCTTCAGGTCGACGAGGCCGGGGTCCTCCCCCGGCGCCGAGCGCCGGCAGACCCAGACCCCGTTCATGGCGACGTCGAGGTCGGCGGGGTCGAAGGCCGCCCGGGTGGTGCCGATCGAGGCGAGCACCCGGCCCCAGTTCGGGTCGTTGCCGAACACCGCCGCCTTGAACAGGTTGCTGCGGGCGACGCTGCGGCCGACCTCGACGGCGTCGTCCTCGGTGGCGGCGTTGAGCGTGGTGATGGCGATCTCGTGGTCGGCGCCCTCGGCGTCGCGCAGCAGCTGCATCGCGAGGTCGGTGCACAGCTGGGTGAGGGCGTCGGTGAAGTCGGGCAGCGACGGGGTGATGCCGCTGGCGCCGCTGGCCATCACCGTCACCGTGTCGTTGGTCGACATGCAGCCGTCGGAGTCGAGCCGGTCGAAGCTGACCCGCGTCGCGGCGCGGAGCGCCGGTGTCGAGGTCGGCGGCGGGCACGACGGCGTCCGTGGTGATGACCACGAGCATCGTGGCCAGCTGCGGCGCGAGCATCCCGGCGCCCTTGGCCATGCCGCCGACGGTCCACCCCGAGCCCTCGACGACCGCCTGCTTGCTCACCGAGTCGGTCGTCATGATCGCCTGCGCGGCGTCGTCGCCCCCCTCGGGCGAGAGCGCCGCGTGGGCGGCGTCCGCACCCGCGAGCAGCGCCTCCCGCGAGTTGGCCAGGCCGATGAGTCCGGTCGAGCACACGACGACGTCGACGGCGCCGATCCCGGCGTTCGCCGCGACCCGCTCGGCGACGGCGTGGGTGGTGAGGAAGCCGTCGGGACCGGTGTAGCAGTTGGCGCCGCCGGAGTTGAGGACGACGGCACGGACGACGCCGTCCTTGACGGCCTCCTGGCTCCACAGCACCGGGTTCGCCAGGCACCGGTTGGTGGTGAACACCGAGGCGGAGTCGAAGGTGGGGCCGTGGTTGACGACGAGGGCGAGGTCCTTGCGCGCCGGTGCTCTTCAGCCCGGCGGCGACACCCGCGGCGGAGAAGCCGGCGGGGGTGGTGATGCTCATGGTTCGTTCCTTCTGGTGTGCGGAGTGACTAGGCAACGGGTGCGGGGGCGACGGTGTGCCCCTGTCGTCGCCACGCCTCGGCGGCCCTGTCGGCAGCGGTCGCGGGCACCAGCACCCACACGGTGGTCGTCGTCGTGAGCACCTGCACCGGCACCTGCTCCTCGGCCAGCGGTGCGAGCAGCGAGGCGAGGACGCCCGCGTCGGTCGACGAGCCCGCGCCGGCGAGGGCGAACCCGGTCAGCCCGCGGTCGCCGGGCACCTTGGTCGGCACCGACCGGCCGGCGCACAGCACCGAGGTCTCGGTGGCGGTGGCGGTGATCGAGAAGATCGAGGACGACTCGGCCCACGTCGGCACGTCGGCACCGGCCGCCAGCCGCAGCACGGCGAGCTTCTCGGGGAACTGGTGGAGCGTGAGCCCCGTGGTCTGCTCGTCGGTCATGGCGCGATCCCTACGTTGGTGAGGCCCAGGCCCTCGTCGAGGCCGAGGGCGAGGTTCATGCACTGCACGGCGGCGCCGCCGGTGCCCTTGGCGAGGTTGTCGACGGCGCCGACGGCGACCAGCCGGCGGGCGGCGGCGTCGACGGTCACCTGCACGTGCACGGCGTTGGAGCCGAGCACCGACTGGGTCTGCGGCCACTGCCCCGGCGGCAGCACGTGCACGAAGGGCTCGTCGGCGTAGGCCTTGGCGTAGGCCGCGTACGCGTCGTCGGCGGTGACGTCGCCGGCCAGCGGCGCCGAGCAGGTGGCGAGGATGCCCCGCGACATCGGGACCAGCAGCGGCGTGAAGCTCACCGCGCAGCCCGCCCGGCGCGAGCGGTGCCAGGTTCTGGGTGATCTCCGGGGTGTGCCGGTGGCCGCCGCCGACGCCGTAGGCGCTGGCGTTGCCCATCACCTCGCTGCCCAGCAGGTGGGGCTTGGCCGCCTTGCCCGCGCCGCTGGTGCCCGACGCGGCGACGACGACGAGGTCGGGCTCGACCAGCCCGGCCGCCAGCGCCGGAGCGAGGCTGAGGGTCGAGACGGTCGGGTAGCAGCCCGGGACCGCGACCCGGTTGGCGCCGCGCAGCAGGTCGCGCTGCCGGGTGCCGTCGGCGTGCAGCAGCTCGGGCAGCCCGTACGGCCAGGTGCCGGCGTGGCTCGCCGCCGTAGAACTGCTCCCAGACGGCGCTGTCGGCGAGCCGGAAGTCGGCGCCGCAGTCGACGACGACGACGTCCTCGCCCAGCGCCTCGGCGATCGCCCCCGACTGCCCGTGGGGCAGGCCGAGGAAGACGACGTCGTGGCCGGCGAGGGTCGTCGGGGTCGGTGGGCTCGAGCACGCGGTCGGCCAGCGGCACCAGGTGCGGCTGCAGCGAGCCCGAGCGCCTCGCCCGCGTTGCTGCCCCCGGTGAGGGCGCCGATCTCGACCCCCGGATGACCGAGGAGCAGGCGCAGCACCTCGCCGCCGGCGTACCCGCTGGCGCCGGCCACGCGCTGACCTCGTCGTCATCTGCATGACTATACAGACCTCCGAATACTCACGCATCACCGGGCCACCGGGCGCGACCTGTCGCACATGCGACGGGTCGATGGAAATCGGATGCCGCACGTCCGCGACGGCCTACCGTGCCGGACATGACGTCCACGGCCTCCACCCGCTCTGTTCCCCGACTACCTCGAGGCGATCCGGCGCGAGTCGGCGCGGTTCCGCGAGGCGCTCGCGGGCTGCGACCCGACCGCACGCGTGCCCGCGTGCCCCGACTGGGACGCCGCCGACCTGGTGTGGCACCTCGCCGAGGTGCAGTGGTTCTGGTCGACGATCGATCCGCACGCGGCCGGCCGGTCCCGACCGCGAGGCCGCAGGGCCGGAGCGGCCCGAGGGCTACGCCGAGCTGCTCGGCGGTCTACGACGAGTGCTCGGCGGGTCTCGTCGGCGAGCTCGAGGGCGGCCGAGCCGGACGAGCCCGCCTACTCGTGGGCCGACAACGTCGCCGACGGCCAGACGGTCGGCTTCACCTACCGCCGCCAGGCCCACGAGGCGCTGATCCACCGGCTGGACGCCGAGCAGACGGCCGGGGGCGTGACGCCCCTCGACCCTGCCCTCGCCGCGGACGGCGTCGCCGAGGCCCTCGAGGTGATGTACGGCGGCGCGGCGCCCGAGTGGGGCCGCATCGAGCCGGGCGAGCAGCACGTGCGCGTCGACCTCACCGACACCGGCCACAGCCTCTGGGTCCAGCCCTGCACGTTCTTCGGCACCGACCCCGGTTCGGGGAAGAACTACGACGGGCCGCACCTCCTGGTCGTCGACGGGTCCGGCCTACCGCGGACGCCGTCGTCGCGGGCGCCGCCGCCGACCTCGACGCCTGGCTCTGGAAGCGTCGCGAGCGCGACGGCATCGAGGTCAGCGGCGACGAGGCGGCGTTCGCAGCGCTGCTGGAGGCGGTCAGCCCGCCGCTCGACTGACGGTGGCCGGCCATGGTGAAACCCACGTGAAGGCGGCGTGAAACCGGCGACCCCCAGAGTCGCCCCATGACCGCCACACCCATCACCCACTCCCCCGACCACGCCGTCCAGGCGCAGCGGGCTCGTCAAGACCTTCGGCGGCGTCAACGCCGTCGACGGCATCGACCTCGAGGTACGCCGCGGCGAGGTCTTCGGCGTGCTCGGCCCCAACGGCGCCGGCAAGACCACGATGCTCCGCATGCTCGCGACCCTGCTTCCGATCGACCGGGGCAGCGCCAGCATCTTCGGCGTCGACGTCGCCACCCGCGGCCACGAGGTCCGTCAGCTCGTCGGGGTCACCGGCCAGTACGCCTCGGTCGACGAGAACCTCACCGCCCGCGAGAACCTGTGGCTCTTCGCGCGGCTCCAGGGCATCACGTCCAAGCGCGCCAAGGCGATCGCCGAGGAGCTGCTCGGTCAGCTTCGGCCTCACCGAGGCCGCCGACCGCGCGATCGCCCACTTCTCCGGCGGGATGCGCCGTCGCCTCGACCTCGCCGCCAGCCTCATCACCAGGCCGCCGCTGATCTTCCTCGACGAGCCGACGACCGGGCTCGACCCGCGCACCCGCGGCCAGATGTGGGACACGATCCGCTCCCTGGTCAACGACGGCTGCACGGTGCTGCTCACGACCCAGTACCTCGACGAGGCCGACCAGCTGGCCGACCGGATCGCCGTGATCGACCGTGGCCGGACCGTCGCCGAGGGCACCCCCGACGAGCTCAAGACCTCGGTGGGCAGCTCGACGCTGCAGCTGCGCCTCTCCGACCGCGACCGCACCCACGCCGCCGCGGACGTCGTCCGGCGGCTGCTGGGCGAGGAGCCCGTGCTCACCCCGGAGGCCGGTGGCCTCAACGTGGCCCTGACCGACGCCGACCGCGCCGCCGACGTGCTGATCGCGCTGCGCGAGGCCGACCTGTCGATCGCCTCGGTGAGCGTCGCCAAGCCCACCCTCGACGAGGTCTTCCTCGCCCTCACCGGCCACGCACCCAAACACCCACCAGCAGGACACCCAGAAGGAGGCCTCCTGATGAGCACCCTCATCGCGTCCCAGCCCGTGCGGGCGGCCGAGGACCGCGAGCTCCAGCCGCACGTCTCGCTCGCCGACACCGTCAGCCAGACCCTCGCCATGGCCTGGCGGGCGGTGAAGAAGATGCAGCGCAACTTCGAGCAGCTCTTCGACGTGACGATCCAGCCGTTGCTGTTCACCGCGATGTTCGCGGGCATCTTCGGCGGTGCCGTGTCGGGGGACGTCGGCAGCTACCTGCCGATCATCATCCCCGGCCTGGTGGGGCAGACGGTCCTGACCGCGTGCGTCGCGACCGGCGTCCAGCTGCGGGAGGACATGGACAAGGGGGTCTTCGACCGGTTCCGGTCGCTGCCCGTGGCGCGCATCGCCCCGCTCGCCGGCCCCATGGTCGCCGACCTGGTGCGCTACCTGCTGGCCTCGGTGCTCACGTTCGGCACGGGCATCGCCATGGGCTACCGGCCCGGCGGCGGCGTGCTCGGCGTCCTCGGCGCGGTGCTGCTGGCGGTGCTGGCCGGCTGGTCGATGGCCTGGATCTTCACGTGGTTCGGCATCGTCGGGCGCAGCGCCGCCGGGGTGCAGGGCATCTCGCTGATGGTGATGTTCCCGCTGACGTTCCTCTCCAACGCGTTCGTGCCGACCGACACCATGCCCGGCTGGCTGCGCGCGTTCGCCGACGTGAACCCGGTCTCGCACGTGATCTCCGCCGTGCGGGACCTGGCGAACGACGGCGCCGTCACCGCCGAGGTGGGTTGGGCCGTGCTCAGCCTGAGCGTCGTGATCGCGATCTTCGCGCCGCTCGCCGTGCGGGCGTACAGCCGCAAGGTCTAGCGCGCGCAGCGCGGCGCCCGCGATGGCCTGGACTGAGGAGCGGAGCGAGCGCAGCGAGCAAGCGACGAGGGAAGGGCATCGCTCAGGGCGCCGCGCGGAGCGCGCCAGACAACACAGCCCGGGCCTCCTCCAGCAGCTCCGGGCCGCGCCGCCCGCCGTGGACGGCGATCTGCTCGGCGAGCCGCCCGGGCAGGGCGGCCTCGGCCTCGGCCTCGATGAGCTCCCAGCGCATCGACGGCGCGTAGCGGCTGTAGGCGAACCGCTCGGCGAGCGCGACGAGGTCGATGCCCTCCTCGGGGCGGCCCTCGCGCAGCAGCGCCCAGGCACCGAGGGAGAACAGCAGGCACCCGACCATGGGGAAGTCGATCCGTGAGCCCTCGGCCGCCACGCGGGCGGCGTTCGCACGCATGTGGGTGACCAGCTCGACGCCCTGCTCCCCCGTGCCGTGGCGCGCGTTCGCCGTCAGCGCGCTGCTCTCGGCGAAGAGCACCCAGGGCTCGACGCCCTCGTCGACGTGCATGCCGGGGAACGTCATCTGCCGCGCGGCGACGACCGACTCGTCGTAGTGCGCGAGCCCCGCGGCGGTGC
Organism: uncultured Actinomycetota bacterium; assembly: GCA_963830575.1. Lineage (GTDB taxonomy): Bacteria > Actinomycetota > Actinomycetes > Propionibacteriales > Nocardioidaceae > Nocardioides. The sequence goes on along the minus strand of CAWHNR010000031.1, from coordinate 121,165 downwards.
GGCCGCGGGCCAGGTCGAGCTCGGCGCGGGTCGAGGCGATGCTGAGGTTGCCCCAGAGCCCGGTGCGCGGGCGGGCCTCGATCTCGGCCAGGATGCGCTCGGCCTCGGCGAGGTCGCCGCGGACGACGGCGTTGGAGGCCAGCACGGAGCGCAGCTGCACGGCGTCGTCGGAGGCCTCGAGCGCGTCGAGGGTGTCGAGGCCGCCCGCCGCCTGCTCGCTGGCCAGCTCGGGCTCGCCGAGCTGGGAGTAGAGGCCGGCGAGCTGGGTCTGGTGCAGCGCCCGCATCCACGGGCCGTCCTCCGGGGCCCAGAGGGCGAGGGCGCGGCGGGACGCGGCGACGGCGCCGTCGAGCTCGCCGGAGTTCTCCTGGTGGTGGCTCCACCACTGCAGGGCGATCATCGCGACGTGCCGGTCCTCGTGGTCGACGTAGGCCGAGAGGTCCTCGCCGAGCGACCCGACGCCCTCGACCACGATGCCCAGCGCCCGCGTGGAGGGGTCGCTCGCGCGGGCGCCGAGACGCCCGAGCTGCCGCCGGGCGTGCTCGGCCGGCGCGACCCCGGCGACGGTGGTGTTCATGACGACCACGCCGGCGGCGCGGGCGGTCGCGTCGGCCAGCTCGTCGGGCGGTTCCCAGGCGGCGAGCAGGCTGTCGACCGCCGTGGCCAGCACGACCACCCGCGCGTGGTCGCCGCGGATCGTCCAGAAGCCGCCCAGGGCGGCGAGCACCACCACGACGGTCGGGGCGTCGTCGTCGGCCAGCGCCTCGCGCAGCACGTCGGCGAGGTTGTTCTCCTCGTGCGCGAGGGCGCGGACGACGGCCACCTGGCCCGGTCCGTACAGACCGCCGAGCGCCTGCCGCGACGTCGCCACCGCCCACGCGCGCAGGGCGGCGCGTGCCTCGTCCCGCTCGCCGGCCGCGTCGAGGCGCAGCAGGCCGAACTCGCGCACCGTCTCGAGCATGCGGAACCGGACGCCGCCCCCCGCCTCGCCGGCCCCGTCGACGTCGCGCACGGTCAGCAGCGACTGGCCCACGAGCGACTCGACCGCCTCCAGCGCGTCCGGGCCGACCAAGCCCTCGGCGCCGTCGAGCGCGAACCCGTCGGGCATGACCGCCAGCCGGCGCCAGGCGCGCCGGTCGCGCTCCTCGAGCAGGTTCCACGACCAGTCGATGACGTCGAGGAGCGTCTGGTGCCGGTCGGGCTTGCCGCGGTCGCTCCCCCGGAGCAGCGCGAACCGGTCGTCGAGACGGCGGTCGATGTCGTCGACCGACATCACGCGCACCTTGGCCGCCGCGAGCTCGACGGCGAGCGGCAGGCCGTCGAGGCGGGCGACGACCCGGCGCACGGCGTCGTCGTCGAGGCGGGCGTCGGGGCGCGCGGCCAGCGCCCGTTGCCTGAACAGGTCGGCCGCGGCGTCGTCGTCGAGCTGGCGGAGCGCGAACACCTGCTCGGCCGCGATCGCGAGCGGCGCCCGCGTGGTGGTGACCACCCGCAACCGGCTGGTCGTGGCGACGAGGGTCGCGACGAGGTCGGCGACGGCCTCGACCACGTGCTCGCAGTTGTCGAGGATGAGCAGGGTCGGCGCCTGGTCGAGCTGCTGGGCGATCCGGGTGCGGACGTCGGCGCGCTGCTCCGGCGTGAGCACCCGTCGTCCGCTGACCGAGTCGCGGACGCCGAGCGCGGAACCCACCTCCCCGACCACGTCGTCGGGCGACACCACGCCGACGAGCTCGACGAAGTGCACGACCGGCTGCTCGGCCTCGCGCCCGAGCACGTGGGCGATGCGGGTCTTGCCGAGGCCGCCCGGCCCGAGGATCGAGGTCACCCGCGACTCGCGGACCAGGGCCCGCAGCCGGCGGACGTCGTCGTCGCGGCCGACCAGCGTCGTGGCGTCGAAGTGCACGCCGTCGCGCACGGGGTTGTCGGCCGCCAACAGCTCGGCGTGCAGCGCCTGCAGCGCCGGTCCGGGGTCGACGCCGAGCCGGTCGGCGAGGGCGGCGCGGCGGCGCTCGTAGGAGTCCAGCGCGGCCGGGACGCCGTGCACCGCGGCCTCGGACCGCAGCAGCGCCACGAGCGTCGCCTCGTCCGGCTCGGTCACGGCGCGCAGCAGCCCGAGCGCCTCGTCGTGGTCGCCGAGCGCGGCCGTCACCCGGCCCAGCACGGCGACGGCCTCGTCGCGGAGCACGCGCGCGGCGGCGCGCAGCTCCTCGAGGGCCTCCGGGAGCTCGCCGGGTGCCGCGACGGCCAGGCCGAGGGCCGACCGGGCCTGCCCGCGCGCCGCGACGTGGTCGCCGTGACGCTCGCTGCTCCGGGCCTCGCGGACCCACGTGGCCAGGCACGCGTGGTCGACGTCGCCGGGCTGCAGCCCGAGCCGGTAGCCGCCGTCGACGCGGGCCACCACCTCGGGAGCGGTCTGGGTCCGGGTGCGGGAGACGACCACCTGCAGGGCCTTGCCGGGGTTGGCCGGGACGTCGTCCGCGCCCCACACGGCCTCGACCAGCGTGGCCTCGCCCACCGCCCGGCCGCCGGTCGACACGAGGGCGGCGAGGAGGGCCTGGCTGCGCTCGCTCGCGACCGGACGACCGGCGTAGGAGACCTCGTCGAGCAGGCGCAGCACCGGTCAGGCCCGGCGCTCAGCGTTGGACGGCACCACAGCGCTCCGCCGCGGTCGCGACGGCGGCGTCGCGGGCGGCGCTGGTCTCGTCCTCGGTGAGGGTGCGGTCGGGAGCGCGGAACCGCAGCGCGAAGGCGAGCGACTTCTTGCCGGCCTCGACCTGCTCGCCCGTGTAGACGTCGAAGAGCCGGATCGACTCCAGGAGGTCGCCGGCGCCCTCACGGAGCGCGGCCTCGAGGTCGGCGGCCCTCACAGCGGCGTCGACCACGAGGGCGACGTCCTCCTTGGCCACCGGGTACGACGACAGCACCGGGCCCGGGACGACGTCGCGCGCGGCGTCGAGCAGCGCGTCGAGGTCGAGCTCGAGGGCGGCACTGCGGGCGGGCAGCCCCGTGGCGCGGCACACGGTGGGGTGCAGCTCGCCGGCGTGGCCGATCACCGTGTCGACCGAGCACGAGCGCGGCGCACCGGCCCGGGTGCCACGGGGCGTAGGTGGCGGCCCGGACCTCGAGCTCGACGCCGAGCTCGGCGCTCAGACGACGCACCAGGAGGACGGCGTCGGACCAGCTGCTCTCGCGGCCGCTGCCCCACCAGCCGGCGCGTTCGCGCTCCCCGGCGAGGACCACGCCGAGGTGCAGCGGCTGGGCAGGGATCGCCTCGAGCAGCTTCTCGAGCTCGGCGTCGTCGGGTCGCCGGTCGACCCCGTAGATGGGGGCCGGGCCACGGTCTGCGGGGAAGGCGACGGTCCCGGTCTCGAAGAGGGCGACGCCGGGGGCGCCGCGGCCGAGGTTGCGCGCCGCAGCCTTGAGCAGCCCGGGCAGGAGCGTGGTGGTGTAGCCCGGCTCCTCCGCGGACAGCGGGTTGGCGAGCGCGACCGTGTGGCGCCGGACGTCGTCCGCGGGCAGCCCGAGGAGGTCAAGGGCCGCCTCGCCCACGAACGGGAAGCTGATGACCTCGACGCAGCCGGCACCGGCCAGGACCCGGCCGACCCGGCGTCGCAGCCGCTGCGAGCGCGTGAGCCCGCGGCCGGCGGGCGCCGTGGGGAGCACCGACGGCACCTGGTCGTACCCGACGACCCGCGCCACCTCCTCGACGAGGTCGAAGGGGTCGGTGATGTCGGGGCGCCAGGGCGGCGGCACCACGTGGAGGAGCAGCTCGCCGTCGTCGACGGCGCAGCCCACCGCCCGCAGGTGCTCGACCGTGGTGGCGCGGGCGATGCCCATGCCGCTGACGCGCTCGGGCAGGTCGGCGGAGACCTGGATGACGGGCAGGTCGGGCGGCGTGCCCACCACGGTGACCCCGGGGACGCCGTCGCGCCGCCGTGGGTGGTGAGCAGCTCGACCACGCGGTCGGCCGCCGCGGCGGTGACCGTGGGGTCGACCCCGCGCTCGTTGCGCTTGCCCGCCTCGCTCGAGATCCTGTGCCGCTTGCCGGTGCGGAACATCGAGGTGGCGTCCCAGTGCGCGGCCTCGACGAGCACGCGGGTGGTGGTCGCCGAGATCTCGGTGTCCTGCCCGCCCATCACCCCGCCCAGGCCGATGATGCCGGAGTCGTCGGTGACCACGAGGTCCTCGGGCGAGAGCGTGCGGCGGGTGCCGTCGAGCGTGGTGAGGGTCTCGCCCTCCACCGCGCGACGCACGCCGACCGTGCCCTGCAGCTTGTCGGCGTCGTAACCGTGGATGGGGCGGCCGATCTCGAGCATCACGTAGTTCGTCACGTCGACCGCGAGGGAGATCGGGCGCATGCCGGCCTGGGTCAGGCGCTTCGCCATCCAGTCCGGGGTGGGGGCCGACGGGTCGAAGTCCTCCACGAGGCGGGCGACGAAGACCGGGCATCCCCGCGGGTCGTCGACCACCACGGGCCAGCCGTCGTCGTCGGCCGGCGGGACGTGGCGCTCGGCCGGGTCGTGGAACGGCGCGCCGTAGGCGAGCGCCGCCTCGCGGGCGACCCCGCGGATGCTCAACGCGTAGGCGCGGTCGGGGTTGATCTCGAACTCGATGACGTCGTCGTCGAGGCCCAGGACGCCGAACGCGTCGTCGCCCGGCGCGCCCGCGTCGGTCGGGAGCACGATGATGCCGTCGTGGTCCTCGCCCAGGCCCAGCTCGCGGGCGCTGCAGATCATGCCGGCGGAGAGATGGCCGTAGGTCTTGCGGGCGGAGATCTCGAAGCCGCCGGGGAGGACACCGCCCGGCAGCACCACCACGACGAGGTCGCCGGGCTCGAAGTTGTGGGCGCCGCAGACGATGCCCTGCGGCTCGCCCGTGCCGTTGGCGTCGCCGACGTCGACGGTGCACCAGTTGATCGTCTTGCCGTTCTTCTGCGGCTCGGGGTCCCGCGTGAGGACGCGCCCGACGACGAGGGGGCCGGTGATCTGGTCGGCGGGCCGGTCGATGGCCTCGAGCTTCAGCCCGAGCGCGGTCAGCCGTGCGGCGAGCAGCTCGGTCGTGACGTCGTCGGGCAGGTCGACGTGCTCCCTGATCCAGGAGACGGGGGCCTTCATGTGCTCAGAGCTCGATTCCGAATGCGGTGGTGAAGCGGACGTCACCCTCGAAGAGGTCGCGCAGGTCCTCGATGCCGTGGCGGAACATCAGGGTGCGGTCGATGCCCATGCCGAAGGCGAAGCCGGTGTACCGGTCGGCGTCCACGCCGCAGGCGCGCAGCACCCGCGGGTTGACCACGCCGCAGCCGCCCCACTCGATCCAGCCCTCGCCGCGGCAGGTACGGCAGGCGTCGCTGTCGACGCCGCGGCAGACGAAGCAGACCAGGTCGACCTCGGCGCTGGGCTCGGTGAAGGGGAAGTAGGACGGCCGGAAGCGGGTCACGATGCCCTCGCCGAACATGGCGCCGGCGAAGTGGTCGAGGGTGCCCTTGAGGTGGGCCATGGTGATGCCCTCGTCGATCGCGAGCCCCTCGACCTGGTGGAAGACGGGTGAGTGCGTGGCGTCGTACTCGTCGGTGCGGAAGACGCGGCCTGGGCAGACGACGTAGATGGGCGGCGTGCGGGTCAGCATGGTGCGCGCCTGCACCGGCGAGGTGTGGGTGCGCAGCACGAGGCCGTGGTCGGCCGGGTCGGTCCAGAACGTGTCCTGCATGGTGCGAGCGGGGTGGTCCGGCCCGAGGTTGAGCGCGTCGAAGTTGAGCCACTCGGCCTCGATCACCGGCCCCTCGGCGACCTCCCAGCCCATCGCGACGAAGATGTCGGCGATCAGCTCCGAGCCGGTGGTGAGCGGGTGCCGCGCGCCGACCGGCACCCGGTCGATCGGCAGGGTGACGTCGACGGTCTCCTCGGCGAGCATCCGCTCCTCGTGCTCCGCCTCGAGCACGGTCTGCCGCTCGGCGAGCGCCTTGCCCACGGCGCCGCGCGCCTGGCCGACACGCTGGCCGGCCTCCTTGCGGGCCTGGGGCGGCAGCGCGCCGATCTCGCGGTTGGCCAGCGCCAGCGGTGACCGGTCCCCGGTGTGCTCGAGACGCACCTGCTTGAGCGCCTCCAGGTCGGTGGCGCCGGCGATGGCGGCGATGGCGGCGTCCCGCGCGGCGTCGACCTCCTCGGGCTTCAAGGCGTCGACCTCCACGGGGTCGTAGTCGGTGTTGGGTCCGGACACGGTCGTGAGTCTAGGAACCCCGCCGCGGTGGCCGCGACGGGGTTCCTCCGTGGCCCCGCCTCAGCGGAAGTCGGCGAGCTCCTCGGGCACGCCGGGCCAGGTGCACGACAGCACCGCTCCCGCCGTCGGGTCGTCGTCGACCGAGACGGTGCCGCCGTGGGCCCGCACGAGGCCGTTGACGATGTAGAGGCCGAGGCCGGAGCCACCGCTCACGCCGCCGGTCCAGAACTTGGTGAAGATCCGGCGCCGCAGCTCGGGCGGGATGCCCTCGCCCTCGTCGCTCACCGTGACCCGGACGCCGTCGGGAGCGTCGGCGTGCGCCTCGCGCTCGACCAGCTCGACCGCGCACCACGCCGTCCCCGTGGCGCACGGCGTTCTCGACGAGGTTGGTGGCGACCTGGGTGAACTTGTCGGGGTCGATGAGCACCTGGGGCAGGTCGTCGTCGACGTCCAGCACGATCTCGCGGTGGGTGCCGGCGCCGACCGACTCGACGATGCGGCTGACGAGCACGGCGGCGTCCGCGGGTCGCGGGTAGAGCTGCAGCCGGCCGGTGTCGATGCGGGCGACGTCGAGCAGCTCGGCGATCAGCCGGCTGAGCCGGTCGGAGTCGGCGGCCGACCGTGGTGAGCATCAGCTTCTTCTGGTCGTCGTTGAGCTTGTCCCACCGGTTGAGCAGCGCCTGCACGAACCCCTTGACGCCGGTCAGCGGCGAGCGCAGCTCGTGGGCCACCGTGGCGACGAGGTCGGAGCGCTCGCGGTCGAGGCGGGCCCGGCCGCGCCCCGAGCGGAGGGTGATCGCGACCTGGGTCACCGGACCGAGCCGCTCGGCGCGGTGCAGTCGCGCGGCGACGAGCACCTCGGTGCCGTCGGGCAGCAGCCACGGCTGCTCGGGCACGCCGCTGCGGGTGCGCAGCCCGTCGTAGGGGCGGTTGTACGACGGTCCAGTCCTGGGCGTCCTGGTCCTGGAGCCGCAGCACCTCGGCCAGCGGCCGGCCGACGTCCGCGACGGCGTCGCGGCCGAGCATGCGGGCCGCCACCGACGACACCAGGACGACGGCCCCGTCGGCCCCCGCCACCACGACCCCGTCGGGCAGCGCGTCGGCCAGGGCCTGCGCGGTGGAGTCGGCCACGGGCCACACCCTAGGGCGGCAGCAGGGATAGTCCCGGGACTTTGGTTGCAGATCCGGCCCTTCGGCGACTCGAAGGCCGGGACTATCCGCGCCGGCGGGCCGACTCGTAGAGGCAGAGCGCGGCGGCGGTGGCGAGGTTGAGGCTCTCGGCGCGGCCGTGGATGGGGATGGCGACGCGGTGGTCGGCGAGCGCGGCGAGGTCGTCGGGCAGGCCCGTGGGCCTCGTTGCCGAACAGCCAGGCGACCGGGCGCGTCGAGCAGGTCGCCGGCCTCGTGCAGCGACACCTCGCCGTCGCCGTCGGTGGCCAGCACGGTGAGGCCGGCGCGCCTGGGCGGCGCGTGACCGCGGCGACGACGTCGGGCTCGACGGCGACCGGGCAGGTGGAAGGCGCTGCCGACGCTGGCGCGCAGCGTCTTGGGGTTGTAGAGGTCGACGGAGTGCCCGGCGAGCACGACCGCGTCGGCGCCGGCGGCGTCGGCGGTGCGGATGATCGTGCCGGCGTTGCCGGGGTCGCGGACGTCGGCGCAGACGGCGACCAGTCGCGGAGCGCCGTCGAGCAGGTGGCCCAGCGGGCCGGTCGACGAAGCGGCACAGCGCGACGACGCCGGCCGGGTTGACCGAGTCGCTGAGCGAGGCCAGCGCGCGGTCGTCGACCAGGGTGACCGCGACGTCGTCCGGGACGTCGTCGGGACCAGGTCGCGTGCCGCGACCGTGGCGAACACCTCGACCACGCAGCCGGGGACGCCGAGCGCCCCCGCGACGGCCTTCGGGCCGTCGGCGAGGAAGAGCCGCCGCTCGGAGCGTTCCGAGCGGCGGCTGAGCTTGCGGATCTCCTTCAGGCGGCCGTTGCCCGCCGTCGAGGGGACGCCGACGCTCAGGCCGTGGCCTCGGCCTCGCGCGGCGCGTTGACGTCGTCGGGCAGCGCGGCCTTGGCGGTCTGCGACGAGCGCGTTGAACGCGGCGATGTCGTTGACGGCGAGGTCGGCGAGGATCTTGCGGTCGACCTCGACGCCGGCCAGGTTGAGGCCCTGGATGAAGCGGTTGTAGGTCAGGCCCTGCGCACGCGCGGCGGCGTTGATGCGCTGGATCCAGAGGCGACGGAAGTTGCCCTTGTTCTTCTTGCGGTCGTTGTAGCTGTAGACCAGGGAGTGGGTGACCTGCTCCTTGGCCTTGCGGTAGAGCCGCGAGCGCTGGCCGCGGTAGCCGGCGGCGCGCTCGAGGGTGACCTTGCGCTTCTTGTGGGCGTTTACTGCGCGCTTGACGCGTGCCATGGGTGTGCTCCTTGGTGCTGGTGAGGAAGGTGCTGGGGTACGAGAGGTCAGATGCCGAGCATCTTCTTGGCGCGCTTGTTGTCGGCCTTCGCGAGCTCGACGGTGCCGGCGTTGCGGCGGTGCTTCTTGCGGCTGCCGTCGTGGGCGCCGAGGCGTGCGCCCGACTTGCGGCCGGCCTGCAGGCGCAGGATCTTGCCGGAGCCGGTCACCTTGAAGCGCTTGCTCGGCGCCGGAGTGGGTCTTGTTCTTGGGCATGCTGTTCTCTCCTCGGGCGTCGTACGTGCAGTCGGTCGGGGCGTCGGCCTCGGCGGTCGACCGGTGCCGGCGACCGTCGGGTCTCAGGCCTCGATCTCGGGATCGAGGTTCTCGGAGCGGCCGCGCTCCTTCTTCTGGGCGACGGGGCCGGCGGCGTGCGCGGCGTCGCGCTCGGCCTGCTCCTCGGCCTCGTGGGCGGCGCGCTCGGCCTCCTTCTCGGCCTTGACGCACGAGGTGGTCGGCCTTGGCCTCGGCCTTCTTCTTGTGCGGGCCCAGGACCATGATCATGTTGCGGCCGTCCTGCTTGGGCGACGACTCGACGAAGCCCAGCTCGGTGACGTCCTCGGCGAGCTTCTGCAGCAGGCGGAAGCCCAGCTCGGGGCGGTGCTGCTCGCGACCGCGGAACATGATCGTGATCTTGACCTTGTCGCCGGCCTTGAGGAACCGGACGACGTGGCCCTTCTTCGTCTCGTAGTCGTGGGCGTCGATCTTGGGACGAAGCTTCATCTCCTTGATGATCACGTTCGTCTGGTTGCGACGCGCCTCACGGGCCTTCTGGGCGTTCTCGTACTTGAACTTCCCGTAGTCCATGAGCTTGCAGACGGGCGGACGGGCCATCGGGGCGATCTCGACGAGGTCGAGGTCGGCTTCCTGGGCAAGGCGCAGCGCGTCGGCGGTGGGCACGATGCCGACGGTCTCGCCGGACTGGGTCCGACGAGCCGGACCTCGCTGACGCGGATCCGGTCGTTGATGCGGAGCTCGGTGCTGATGTGTCCTCCAGTGAGGTCAGGCGATGGGTCGGTCACCAGCGACGCGCTCGGAAAAACAGGAAGGGCTTCCGCTGGTGACACAAGCGGAAGCCAGTCACGACCACCTGACCCTGCGTCGTCGTGCATGGTGTGCACGAGCCGCCAGGCCGGAGCCTTGGACCGGACCCGACGACCTGTGCCGGTGCTGCTGGAGCGGCGGTCGATGCGGGTGGGAGACGATCGAGCCTGGTCTCCGCTTGTAGATCTGCGCGGCCACGGGTGTGGCGCACAGATCGGTCAACGCTGAATGCTAGGCCCAGCATTCCCGGCGGTGCGAATCGCTGGCGGGTCGAGTCGGTCGGGTCGGCGGGGTCCAGCCAGCGCGAGGTCGTCGCCGACGCGGGCCAGCCGCCAGCCGGCGGCGAGCGCGCGCAGGTGGTCGCCCTCGACCACGAGCCGGGCCGGGCCGGCGAGGTCGACCAGCAGCGCGTCGGCGCCGTCCTGCAGCGCGGCCAGCGCCGCCTGGCCGGCGGGGACGGGCACCGGGCGCGCGGCGGGGTCCCAGCGCGGCGAGGGCGTCGGTGCCGGAGAAGGCGAGCAGGCCGCGGCGTCCGCCGCGGCCCTCGCAGCAGCACGGCGGCCATGTCGCTGGTCTTGTCGTGGGCCAGGCCGCGCTCGTCGACCTCGACCTCGCCGGCGACCGCGACCACCGGCACGAGCACGCGCGCGGCCTGCAGCGCGGCCAGGGCGGCCGGAAGGCCGGCGGGGTCGGCCGGGTCGGCGGCGTACGCCGCCAGCGCGGCGGCCAGGGCCGGGTCGGCCTCGCCGGTGTCGTCGGGGTAGGCCGGCGCGAGCAGCTCACGGTCGGTCGCGCTCGGTCACGCGGTCGGTCACGCGGTCGGTCACGCGGGCCCATCCTCCACCGGCGCCGGTTGGCGTGACGTGGGAGGCTCGGGGCATGGACGACGTGGGCTACGGCGCGCTGGCAGCAGGCGCTCGTGCCTGGTCAGCGGGCTGTACACCTGGTTCGCCTACCGCAGGAAGGGCCTCGCCGCCGGGCTCCAGCGGAGCCGCCTTCACGCTGTTGCCGTCGCGGCGTACCTCACCAAGACGCTGCGGATGTTCGGCCGCATCGCCGACGCCGTCGGCGACTGGGCGCGAGCGCTCGTGTTCAGCCCGGTCGTCTGGCTCGGCATCGTCGTGGCCGGCATCGCCGCGCGTGCTGTTCGGCGCCTCACGGGTCGCTCGCGAGCCGCAGCCCGGACGCGACCGCGACCGACGCCGAAGCAGGTCGACCGCGCCCGCCGCGGTCGCGCCCGGCCGCGCCGGTCGACGACGAGATGGCCGACATCGAGGCGATGCTGCGCAACCGCGGCATCACCTGAGCATGCCCTCGCGCCTCGCACCGGGCGCCGTGGCGGACGTCGTGGCGCTGCTCGAGCAGCGGCAGCCGACCCTGCACGACGGCCGGCTGGTCTGCATCGACGGGCCCGCCGGGTCGGGCAAGACCACGCTCGCGGCGGCCGTCGCCGCGGCGACCGGCGCGCACGTCGTCCACCTCGACGACCTGTACGAGGGATGGGACGGGCTCGACCGGGTCGACGCCCAGCTCGGGTCGCTGCTGGCCCCGCTCGCGTCGGGGAGGCCCGGGAGCTACCGGCGCTACGACTGGCACGCCGGCCGGTTCGCCGAGACCGTGGTGGTGGCGCCGTCACCGGTGCTGGTGCTCGAGGGCGTCGGGTCGGGGTGGTCGTCGTTCGCCGCGCTCGCCACCGTGCTGGTGTGGGTCGAGGTCGGCCGCGACCTGCGGCTGCGGCGAGGGCTCGACCGCGACGGCGAGGCGGTGCGCGACCGGTGGCTGCTCTGGCAGGACGACGAGGACCGTCACCACCGGCTCCACGACACCAGGGCCCGCGCCGACCTGCTGGTCGACGGCGCTCGTCCTCTAGCCTGACGCGCATGGTCGCGCCGAGCGGGGAGCAGTTCCGGATCACGGCAGGCGGGTACGCCGCGGTGGTCACCGAGAGCGGCGCCGCGCTGCGCGAGCTGACCCACGACGGGCGGCCGGTGGTCGACGGGTTCGCGCGAGGACGAGATGTCCTACGGCGGCCGCGGCCAGCTGCTGGTGCCGTGGCCCAACCGGATCCGCGACGGCCGCTACACGTTCGAGGGCCAGGACCTCCAGCTCGCCCACACCGAGCCGAAGCGGCACCACGCCTCCCACGGGCTCGCCCGCTGGGCCGGCGTGGACCCTGGAGGAGCACGCGGCAGCGTCGGTGTCGCTGCAGTACCGGCTGATGGCGCAGTCGGGCTACCCGTGGGCGGTCGACCTGCACGTCCTCTACGACCTCTCCGCCGACGGCCTCACCGTGACCCAGACCGCCACCAACCTCGCGCCGAGCCCGGCGCCGTACGCCAGCGGCGCGCACCCGTACCTCACCGTGGGCCCCGGCCCCGTGGACACGTGGGAGCTCACGCTGCCGGCGGCCACGCGCTCGGTCGTCGACGAGCGTGCTGATCCCGGTCGGGCGCGAGGACGTCACGGGCACGCCCTACGACTTCCGCACCGCGCGGCCGATCGGCGACGTCGAGCTCAACCACGCCTTCACCGACCTGGCGCGCGACGACGCCGGTCTCACCACCCTCGAGCTGCGCGACCCGGCCTCCGGGCGCGGCGTCGCGCTGTGGGGCGACGCCGGCGTCCGCTGGCTGCAGCTCTACACCGCCGACGACCAGCCGGCGTTCGCCCGGCGGTCGCTGGCGGTCGAGCCGATGACCGCCAACGCCGACGCGTTCCGGACGGGCGAGGACCTCCGCACCCTCGCGCCCGCCGGGCACGAGGGCGACGAGGTGTCAGTCAGCTGGGGGATACGCGCGGTCCAGCAGGACTCGTAGGTCGCGCACGGCCGACCTGGCCCGGCTCCCGTCGGACCCCTGGATGCCCATCGCCGAGCACGTCTCGCCGTCGGCCAGGTCGAGCGTGACCCACGGCGCCCCGGGAGGCAGCCGGACGGCGACGATCTCGGCCCAGGCGAACTCGTGCCGCCGGTAGCCGTTGACCACGACGAGCCGGTCGTCGTGGGCCTCGACCCGGGAGCGCACCAGCGCGTACAGGCAGGCGAAGCCGAGCAGGCCCATCGCCGCCACGGTGCCGCGCTGGAACGGGGTCACGGCGTCGCGGACCTCCTGGTCGAAGCCGAACCACAGCACCGACGTGACCGCCACGAGGGCTCCCCCGGCGACGATCCCCGCGATGCGCGGGCCCAGCGGACGCCAGGTGCGCGGGAGGTCCGGGACCTCAGAGGCGGCAGGCATGGATGTCGGTCAGCAGGATGGCCCTGGCGCCGAGGTCGTAGAGCTCGTCCATCAGCTTCTGGGACCCGTCGCGCGGCACCATCGCCCGGACGGCGACCCACCCCTCGCGGCGCAGCGGCGACATGGTCGGGCCCTCGAGGCCGGGGGTGAGGGCGACCGCCGCCGCCACGTTCACCTCGGCGATGTCGTAGTCCATCATCACGTAGCCGCGGGCCACGAGCACGCCCTCGATGCGGCGCCGGAAGACCTCGAACCCGTCGGGCAGGCCGGCGCCGGCGCGGGTGATCAGCACGGCCTCGGACCGCAGGATCGGGTCGCCGAACACCTCCAGCCCGGCCTGGCGCAGGGTGGAGCCGGTCTCGACCACGTCGGCGATGACGTCGGCGACCCCGAGCTGGATGCTCGTCTCCACCGCCCCGTCGAGACGGGTCACCGTGGCGTCGATCCCCCGCTCCTCGAGGTAGGCCCGCACGATGCCGGTGTACGAGGTCGCGACGCGCGCGCCGGCGACGTCGGCGACGTCGGAGTAGCGCCCCTGCGGCCCGGCGAACCGGAACGTGCTGCCGCCGAACCCGAGGGCCAGCACCTCCTCGGCCTTGGCGGCCGAGTCGAGCAGCAGGTCGCGCCCGGTGATGCCGATGTCGAGGGTGCCCTCGCCGACGTAGAGCGCGATGTCGCGCGGACGCAGGTAGAAGAACTCGACGCCGTTCTCGGGGTCGGAGAGCGGTGAGCTGCTTGGAGTCCTCGCGCTGGCGGTAGCCGGACTCGCGGAGGATGTCGGCGGCCGCGGCCGACAGCGCGCCCTTGTTGGGGATCGCGATCTTCAGGGTCGACATGGCGGTGGTGTCCTCGCGAGGAGTCAGAGGTGGGCGTAGACGTCGTCGAGCTCGATGCCGGAGGCGAGCATCAGCACCTGCGCGTGGTACAGCAGCTGGCTGATCTCCTCGGCGGTGCGCTCCTTGCCCTCGTGCTCGGCCGCCATCCAGGACTCGGCGGCCTCCTCGAGCAGCTTCTTGCCGATCGCATGGACGCCGGCGTCGAGCGCCGCCACCGTGCCCGAGCCCGCGGGACGGGTGAGCGCCTTCTCGGACAGCTCTGCCCACAGCGCGTCGAACGTCTTCACGGGGTCAGCCTAGGGCGCGGGGCCGAGAAGACCGCACTCAGCGGGTGGTCCGAGACGGTCGCCGGGGCGACCTGCTCGCCGTGCGCGGATCACGCGTCGTAGCCGCGCTTGACCCTGCGCAGCACCTGGGCGGTGACCAGGGCCGCGGACGTCGCCTCGTAGCCCTTGTCCTCGACCGAGCCCTCCAGCCCCGCGCGGTCGAGGGCCTGCTGCTCGGTGTCGCAGGTCAGGACGCCGAACCCGACGGCGGTCTGGTGGTCGAGGGCGACGCGGTTCAGGCCGTCGGTGGCGGCCGTGCACACGTAGTCGAAGTGGGGGGTGCCACCGCGGATCACGACGCCGAGGGCGACCACGGCGTCGTAGCCCTGCTGGGCGAGCGCGGCGGCGACGACGGGCAGCTCGAAGGTCCCGGGCACGCGCACCACGACGGGAGCCTCGACGCGGTAGTCGGCCAGGGCGCGCTGGGCGCCCGCGATCAGCCCGTCCATGACGACGGTGTGCCAGCTCGCCGCGACGACCGCGACCCGCAGCTCGTGGCAGTCGACCGGCTCGGTCGTGGGCGCTCCGTGTCCGGCCATCAGCGGGGTCCTTCCAGGTCGGGCAGGTCGTGGCCCATGCGGTCGCGCTTGGTGAGCAGGTAGGCGATGTTGTGGTCGTTGGGGTGCGGCGTCAGTCCGACCCGCTCGGCCACGGGCACGCCGTACAGCTCGAGGTTCTCGACCTTGTCGGGGTTGTTGGTGAGCAGCCGGACGCTCTCGACCTTGAGGTCCTTGAGCACCTGGGTGGCCGTGCCGTAGTGACGGGCGTCGGCCGGCAGCCCGAGGTCGAGGTTCGCGTCGACGGTGTCGCGGCCGCCGTCCTGCAGCTGGTAGGCCTGCAGCTTGGCGACCAGGCCGATCCCGCGGCCCTCGTGCCCGCGCAGGTAGACCACGACCCCCCGGCCCTCGGCGACGATGCGCTCCATGGCCTCCTCGAGCTGCGGCCCGCAGTCGCAGCGCGCGCTGCCGAACACGTCGCCGGTGAGGCACTCGGAGTGCACGCGGGTGAGCACCGGCTCGGGGCCGGTGACGTCGCCGTGGACCAGCGCGATGTGCTCGGAGCCGTCGACGGTGATCCGGTAGCCGTACGCGGTGAAGTCGCCGTGCTTGGTGGGCAGCCGGGTCTCGGCGACCCGCTCGACGAGGTTCTCGTTGCGGCGGCGGTAGCGCACGAGGTCCTCGATCGAGATCATCGCCAGGCCGTGCTCGTCGGCGAACTCCCGCAGCTCGGCGGCCCGCTTCATGGTGCCGTCGTCGTTGACCACCTCGACGAGCACGCCGGCCGGCGTGAGCCCCGCCATGGTGGCGAGGTCGACGGCCGCCTCGGTGTGGCCGCGGCGGGCCAGCACCCCGCCCTCGCGGTAGCGCAGCGGGAAGACGTGACCCGGGCGGGTGATCTCCCAGGGCTCGGTGGCGCTGTCGGCCAGCACCCGTGCGGTGTGTGCCCGGTCGGCCGCGCTGATCCCGGTGGAGACGCCGTCGCGGGCGTCGACCGAGATCGTGTACGCCGTGCGCAGCTTGTCCTTGTTGTGCGGCGTCATCAGCGGGATCTCGAGCCGGTCGAGCATGTAGCCCGGCATCGGCACGCAGATCACGCCGCTGGAGTGGCGGATCGTGAACGCCATCAGCTCCGGCGTCGCCTTGCTGGCGGCGAAGATGATGTCGCCCTCGTTCTCGCGGCCCTCGTCGTCGACGACGACGACCGCCTTGCCGGCTGCGATGTCGGCGATCGCACGCTCGATGCTGTCGAGCCGGACGCCGCCGTGCTGGTCGGAGATGCCGGGGAGGCTCATCGCGGGGTTCCTTCCGTGGTCGGTGCAGGCTGCTGGGCGAGACGTGCCTCGAGGAGCTTCTCGACGTGCTTGGCGAGCACGTCGACCTCGAGGTTGACGCGGTCGCCGGGTCGGCGGAGGCCGAGCGTGGTGCGGGCGAGGGTCTCGGGGATGAGGCTCACCGTGAAGCGGTCGGCGTGGGCCTCGACGACGGTGAGGCTCACGCCGTCGACCGTGATCGAGCCCTTGTCGACGAGGTACCGGCCGAGCTCCGGGGGCATCGACACCTCGACCACCTCCCAGTGCTCGCTGGGGGTGCGGGAGACGACGTGGCCGACGCCGTCGACGTGGCCCTGCACGATGTGGCCGCCGAGCCGCTTGGTGGCGGTGACGGCGCGCTCGAGGTTGACGCGGTCGCCCGGCTGCACGCCCGCGAGGCTGGTCTTGTCGAGCGTCTCCTGCATCACGTCGGCGGTCCACTGCACGCCGTCGTGGGAGACCACCGTGAGGCAGCAGCCGTTGACGGCGATCGAGTCGCCGAGCCCGGCGTCCTCGAGCACGGTGGCGGCACGGACGGTGAGGCGGATGGCGTCGCCCTGGTCCTCCACGGCCTCGACGGTGCCGAGCTCCTCCACGATCCCGGTGAACATGTCAGGTCTCCTTCTGCATCGTGAACCGCACGTCGGGCTGCTCCCCGTCGACGCCGTCGAGCACGGTCACGTCGGTGACCGTGGGACGGAACGCCCCGGCCATGGTGGTGATTCCGAGGTCGGCGACGGCGGAGGTGCCGGCCCCGAGCAGCACCGGGGCGACGTAGGCGACGATCTCGTCGACGAGGCCGGCGCGCAGGAAGGCCGCGGCGAGGGTGGGGCCGCCCTCGAGGAAGACGTGCTGCCGGCCGCGGGCGTAGAGCTCGGCGAGCGCCTCGTGCGGGTCGCGGGTGCGCAGGTGGACGGTCTCGGCGTCCGCGCCGAGCACGCGGGCCGACGGGTCGAGGTCGCGCTCCCCCATGACGGCCCGCAGCGGCTGCGCGGCGAGCGGCCGGTCGTGCTCGTCGCGGACCGTGAGGAGCGGGTCGTCGACCGCGACCGTGCCGGTGCCGACGAGCATCGTGTCGCACAGGGCGCGGAGGCGGTGGGTGTCGCGCCGGGCCGCGGTGCCCGACACCCAGCGCGACGTCCCGTCGGCGGCCGCGCTGCGACCGTCGAGGGTGGTGGCGAACTTCCAGGTGACGAACGGGCGGCCGTGCTCGACGGCGAACGTCCAGACCCGGTTGAGCGCGCGGGACTCCTCGGCGAGCAGGCCGTCCTCGACCTCGACGCCGGCGGCGCGGAGGGTCTGGCTGCCGCCGGCGGCCACCGGGTTGGGGTCGAGCTGGGCGACGACCACGCGACGCACGCCGGCCTCGACGAGGGCAGCCGCGCAGGGTCCCGTGCGCCCGGTGTGGTTGCAGGGCTCGAGGGTCACCACCGCGGTGGTGCCGCGTGCCGCCCCGCCCGCACGCGTCAGGGCGTCCACCTCGGCGTGCGGCGTCCCGGCGCCTCGGTGGTAGCCCTCGGCGACCACCTGACCGTCGTCGTCGAGGAGCACGCAGCCGACGCGGGGGTTCGGCCCCAGCGGGACACCGGGCGTCGCGGCGAGCTCGATGGCGCGCTGCATCGCGCCGCGCTCGGCCGCGCGGGACCCTGTGCTGGTGCCGGTCATCACCCCTCCGGTCCGGTCGGGCTCACGGACTCCGGGGTGACGGGACGTCGGGCACGCGCTGCGTGCATCGACGTCACCTGCGTGCGCTTCCCATCCGGACTTTGACCGTCGGTCCAGGAATCCCACCTGGTCAACCGGTCACTGGCGGTGACCGGGTCGCGGACTTTCACCGCCGGCTCGGAATTGCACCGACCCCAGAGCACGCGAGCAATGTTCACTCGTCGGACGGAGTTTGCCACAGGACCGGCCGGGGGCGCGTGTGGGTCGTGTCACGTGGCGGACCGCCGCCCTCGCACGTCGCGGCCGGGTGGCGAGCCGGTCAGGTGCCGGCCGAGGCCGCCCGCACGTCCCGCCAGACCTCGACCACGGAGAGCATCACCAGGTACGCCCACGCGACCCACAGCACCCACGGCAGGCCCCCGATGGCCTGGACGCCGAGGAGCAGCGCACCCGCCACGACCAGTCCCTGCAGCCACGGGTCGCGGAGGAGCCGGTCGAGTGAGCACCTCCAGATCCTGTCCAGGACGACGCCAAAAGGCAACTAACTCGCCGTACTTACGTGTCTCGCTCGACCTGTGCGTCACGACCAGTCGAGGCGCAGCACGGCGTCGGAGGCGAGGGGCGAGGAGTCACGGGACGCGGCGAGCAGCCCGGCGCCCTCGGGGTTGCCGGTGTACACCGCCGGCGAGCCGCCCACCCACCGCTCCCAGGCACCGGCGAACGCTCGCGCCCGGTCGGCGTTGGCTCCCAGCAGCGTCGGCACCGCGTGCCAGACGGCCGAGGCCGGCCGCACCCCGGCCAGCGGTCTCCAGGCCGAGCGGCTGCCCGGCACGTGCCGGGGCACGAGGTAGCGGGGTTCGGCGACGGGACCGACGGCGTCGGCGAGTGCCGTCGCGAAGACCTCGGACTCGGCGCGGGTCGGGGCCTGGAGCACGATCCGCAGCCGCCCGTCGGGGGTGGGGAGCCAGGTCACCGCCCCCGACCCGACGCTCGTCAACCCCGCCGCGGCGAGCCCGTCGGCGACGGCGCCCGCCACGCGCAGCAGGTCGGGCGGGTCGTCGAGAGTGGCGAGCAGGGCGCGTCGCCTCCGGGCCGCGCGGCCCGTGCTGAGCAGGGCCGCTCCCACCGCGACCGCCAGCGCGACGATGCCGACGGGCGGCACGAGGGGAAGCACGCCGAGCCCGCCGGCGGCGAGGCCACCGCTCCCCCAGAGCGCGAGCCGGTCCCACACCGGGATCCGCCCGGTGCTCCGGAGCCCGCCCGCCGTCAGGCGCACCGCGGGCGGCTGCGGACGCGGCACGGCGACGTCCTCCGCGGCCTCCGCGACGCGCCGTCCCCCCACGGGCCGCAGCCACACGGCCTGGCGGACGACGTCGTCGTACGGCTCGCCGACCCGCCACGCCTCGCGGACGTCGTCGCGCCGCTCGGCGCGGACGAGCATCGCCGCGTTGACCGCGTCGAACGAGTCGGTCGGCGGCGGGCGGAACGGCGAGAACGACGGGTGCAGGTGGGCCACGCCGTCGACCACCTCGCCGGCGGCGTCGACGCCGAAGTAGCCCTCGTGCTTGCGGACGACGCGCTGCCAGTCGTTGTCCCCGCGCGGGTGGGCGTCGCTGACGCAGCAGACCGTCCAGTTCACCGCCACCTTGGCCGGGTCCGCGGGGTCCAGGCGGAGCGTCCGGCCGCGGGTCTGCACGACCGCGGTGCTCGTCGTCGCGGTGGACAGGTCGACCAGGCCCGAGGCCCGCGGCGCGTCCCACCCCTCGCCGAGCAGCGCCCGGGTGCCGACCAGGACGCGACAGTCGCCGGCGCCGAAGTGCTCGGTGACGGCACGCACCCACTGGCGGCTGGTCCACGCGCCCGCGAGCTCGGCGATGCCGTCGCCGTCGGGCGGGCCGACGTCGATGCGCTCGGCCAGCGCGGGATCGGTCGCGGCGACCCGGAGCAGCAGCGCCTCGAGCGCCTCGGGCGCCCCGGCGACGGTGCGACCGGTCACCAGGATCGGCCCGAGGGGCCGGGTCCCCGGGTCGGCCAGCAGGGTCGCCAGCGCCAGCCGCGCCGACCCCGCCGCCTCGACCAGGACGCCGTCGAGGTCGGCCGACAGGGTCGCGGCGGCCTGCTCGTGGTCGCACACGACGAGCATCGCGAGCCGGTCACCGAGCGCGCGGTGCTCCGCGGCGACGATCTGCACCAGCGCGTGGGACTTCGACGCGCTGCGGGCGAGCACCCGGTCGACCGACGTGCGGTGCCGGCGGATGCCGTTCTTGGTGAGGCGGTAGCCGACCGACGGGAGCGCCCGGCGCAGGGCGGCCGCGGCGCGCTCGTCCCGCGCCCGCGGCTCGCCGCCACCGCCCGGGTCGACGGCGCCGGGGGCGATGCTGAAGCGGTACCAGTCGTCGACCAGCCGCACCCAGTCGTCGGCGTCCGGCGGGCGCTCGTGCTGCTCGCCGCCCCGCGCGTCGGCCGGGAGCCGCAGGAGGCCGGCGTGCTGCATCCGCAGCGCCGCGTCGCACAGCTCGCGCTCCGCGACCACCAGGTCGCGCCACGGCAGGGCCGTGAACCGCTGGTCGAGCCAGGTCAGGAAGGGCGTGGAGCCGAAGGTCGGGTCGAGCAGGTCGGTGGTGAGCTCGGCGAACCGCTCGGCACCGGCGTCCAGCCACGCAGCCTCGGCGGGGTCGGGCGTGGTGAGCCACACGAGGTCGGCGAACGGCGCGAGGTGGCCCTCGCGCACCACGGCCGGGATCGAGGTCGAGTAGACGATGGGGCCGAACAGCTCGTCGACCAGCACCTGCTGCGGCGGGGTGAGCGTCTCGGGCGGGGTGGCGGTCAGGCCGAGCACCACCGCGTCCGGCAGGACGTCGAGCAGCTCGGCCAGCAGCCGCCCCCAGACCTCGAGCAGGTGGTGGCACTCGTCGAGCACCAGCGAGCAGCGGACCCGCCGCGCGCAGCGCCTCGACGACGGCGCGACCGTGGGGGTGCAGCCGGTCGAGGGTGGTGGGCGGTGTCTCACGCGCCCCGTCGTCCCCGTCGTCCCCGTCGTCCTCGGCGTCGAAGACGGCGATCGACTGGTAGGTCAGCACGGTGACCGGCGTGGTGATGCTGCGGTCGTCGGCCACGACCTCACTGCTGCCGAAGGCCTGCCAGCCGCGGATCCACTGGCCCTGGATCGCGGTGTTGGGGCACAGCACGAGCGCCCGCCGGGCCGGCACGGCGGCGAGGTGCTCGCGCACGGTCTCGATGCCGACCAGCGTCTTGCCGGCGCCCGGCGGCAGCACCACCCACGAGCGGTCGCGCGTGCCCCGCACCCGCGCGAGGGCGTCCAGGGCCTCGCGCTGGTGGCGGCGGAGCGTGACGGGTGGCGTCACCTCAGAGCCGCGAGGCGCCCTGGGCCTTGTCGCGCAGGGCCGTGACCATCGCGTCGGGGTCGTCGGCGGAGAACACGGCGCTCCCGGCGACGAACACGTCGGCGCCGGCCTCGGCGCACCGCTCGATGGTCTCGAGCGAGACGCCGCCGTCGACCTGGAGCCAGGTCTCGAGGCCGTGCCTGGCGACGAGCTCACGCGCCCGGCGGAGCTTCGGCAGCACCAGGTCGAGGAACTTCTGCCCGCCGAACCCGGGCTCGACGGTCATCAGCAGCAGCATGTCGAGCTCGGGCAGCAGGTCCTCGTAGGGGTCGACCGGCGTCGCCGGCTTGAGTGCCATGCTCGCCCGCGCGCCCTTGGCCCGGATCTCCCGCGCGAGCCGCACCGGTGCCTGCGCCGCCTCGACGTGGAACGTCACCGACGCGCAGCCCGCCTCGACGTACGCCGGGGCGTGGCGGTCGGCGTCCGCGATCATCAGGTGGGCGTCGAGCGGGATGCTCGTCGAGCGGGCGAGCGCCTCGACCATCGCCGGGCCGAACGTCAGGTTCGGCACGAAGTGGTTGTCCATGACGTCGACGTGGATCATGTCGGCGTCCGGGATGCGCGCCACCTCGGCGCCGAGGGCGGCGAAGTCGGCGTTGAGGATGCTCGGCGTGATCTGGAGGCCCACGACCTAGGATCCTAGGGTGCCCCGACCCCGGGTGGCCGTCGCAGCCCTCGTCCTCCCCCTCGCCCTGGCGGCCTGCAGCGACGACGCTCCCCTCGAGCCGGGCACGGCCCCGTCGAGGGCAGGGGCGACACCCGGCGCGACGACCGGCGCCCCCGCACCCTCGGCCGGCGTGAGCACCCCGCCGGAGGGCCCGCGCCCCGACGACCTGCTCGTCGTGCCGCCGACGGCCACGTTGCTCGACCCGGTGCCGGTCGACCCCGGCGAGGTGTTCCCGGTGGGCGACGGCTACCTCGTCAACCGCCGCGTCCAACGCGGCACGCTCCTCGGTCTCTACGACGCGGACCGGACGCCGGTCTGGGGGGTCCAGGAACGCGGTCACCAGCTCACGCTGCACGTGCTCGACGACCTCGCCCTGGTCGTCGTCGGACCCGAGCCGAGGTCCGGTCCGGGCGCCCCCCGCGTGGCGCGCGCCCTCGACGCGGCCACCGGCGAGCAGCTGTGGAGCCTCGACGGCGACGCCGCGACCGTCGTCGGGACGCGGGTGTTCCTCACGCGCTGCACGAGCTACGCCCCCGGCACCGAGTACTTCGACGCGATCGACGCCAGCGGGTGCGTGGTCACCGGCTACGACGCCCGCAGCGGCCGGCGGCTGTGGACCCGCGAGACCGGGGGCTTCGCCGTCGTCGACCTAGATCGCCTCTACGACTCGCCCGCCGTCGAGGAGTCCGTCGCCGTGCTGGGGGCGGACGTCGTCGGTCCGGACTCCTACACCGTCGTCGACCTCGCGACCGGGCGCGACCTCGGGGAGCGGTACGAGAACCGGCCGTTCCGCACCCGCTCCGGGTTCGTCGTCCGCGGTCCTGTCGACGACGACACCGACGACGGCTGCCGGGCCACGTTCACCGGGCTCGGTGACGACGGCCGCGAACGGTGGACCCGTACCTTCCAGGTCGAGGTCACGCCCGGCGGTGTGGCGTGCAAGGACAAGCTCGACGGCGAGATCGGCGAGGCCCTGGTCGTGCGGCGCCGGGCGAGCGACGGGCTGGGCGACCTGCTGGTCGACGTCGCGACCGGTCGCGTCCTCGACGAGGGGCGGCTCGGCCGGCCGATGGTGGCCGGCGACGCGGGCACCGTGATCGAGCGGGGTCCGGGCGAGCCGGGCGTGGGCACGCTGACCGCTCGCACGCCTGGGTCCGACGAGGTCCGGTGGCGCGTGCCCCTGTACAGCGAGCGCCTGGTGCTCCGCGACGGCTGGGCCTACGACCTCGACCTCGCCTACCGCGTGCGGCTCGACGACGGGCACGTGGAGGCTCTCGAGGACGACGACGTCTACGACCCCGTGCGCTACGGCGGCGCGGGGGTCCGCTCCCGCGGCGACCTCACCGCCATCGGCGCCATCGGCGACGGCTGGGCCTCCGGCAACGGCCGGTACTGGCAGCTGGACGGCTGACCTGTCCCGTTCTTGGGACAGGTCAGCGTGCTGGCGGGTGACCTGTCCCGTTCTCGGGACAGGTCAGCGTGCTGGCGGGCTGACCTGTCCCGTTCTTGGGACAGGTCAGCGTGCTGGCGGGTGACCTGTCCCGTTCTTGGGACAGGTCAGCGTGCTGCGAGGGTGACCTGTCCCGTTCTTGGGACAGGTCGGCGTGCTGGGGGGCGCGTGTCGCTCGAGGGGGTCAGGCGGGGACGTCGGGGTCGAGGACGTCGAGCAGCTGCAGGTAGGCGCTGTCGACGTCGCCGTGCCGGGTGGCGAGCCGGTGCGTGTCCGGGCGGTCGGCGACGACGTCGGCGAGCCCGTTGGCGTACTCGACGAGGTTCTCGACCGCGTCGTCCGGCACCCGGGCCTCGACCACGCTGCCGTGCAGCATGACCTCGACGAAGCCGGCGCCGGCCTCCTCGGCCACCGCGGCGAACCGCTCGACCTGGTCGACGCGCGCGACCAGCTGCGGGACGACGACGTCGTTGCCGGCCTCGAGGTGCGCCCGGGCCAGGGCCAGGGCGAGGTGTCTCGCGGACTCGGCGTGGTCGTCCGCCTCGCCGCCGATCCAGCTACGCAGCTCGTCGGCGTCGATGCACAGCACGCCGGCGTGCTCGTCGCGGTAGCGGCGCGCGAGGGTGCTCTTCCCGGCGCCGGGCATCCCGTTGAGCAGGATCAACCGGGCGCCGGTCGTCGCGACCCCGACCTCCGCGAGGGCGGCCGACGCCGTGGCCTCGCACGTCGCCCGGGCCCGGTCGAGCTCCGCCGGCTCGACGAGCTTCTCCCGCTCGATCCAGTCGAGGGCGCGCAGGTGGGCGCGGGCGTCGCTGTAGCTGCTCCACGCGCGGCTCGTCGTCTCCTCCGCCTCGCGGTACAGGGTGTCGCGGAACCGGCGGAACGCCCCCTTGCCCTCCAGCGCCCGCTCGAGGCGGTCGGCGAGCCGGCGGTCGGCCAGCGAGGCCACGAAGTGCTCCATGTCGCGGTACCCGTCGCGTGAGGAGTCGGGGTTCTCGACCTCGATCCAGCCGCGCTCCTCCGGGTCGACCGACTCGCCCTCCGCGTCGAGGACCTCGCCCATCGCCCCGAAGAACTGCTCGCCGGTGGCCGGGTCGAGGTGGTGGCTGTGCTCCCAGCTGCTGTCGTTGAGCGCCTCGGCGAGCATCGGGACGTCGATGGCGTCCAGCCTCAGGCGCGGCCGGTCAGTCATTCACCCTCCTGGTTCCTCGTGCACGAGCTCGACCTCGAGATCCTCCATGCTGCAGCCCAGCGCCTGCAACGCCAGCACGGCCGCCAGCGCGAGCCGCGGCGCGCCCGCCAGCGGCGCCTCGCGCTGGAACGTCCGGTACTCCGGCGACCACGGCTTGGCCCATCCCTGCTTGAGCAGCCTGGCCTCGGTCTCGTCGGTCATCGGCCAGTCCCCGCCGAACGACGTCGACCCGACGCACTCACCGATCAGGACGTCGCGCGCCGCGGTGACCTGCACGTACCGGCGCGGCACCGGGGGCGGCCTTCTCGCCGAGACGGCGCCTCGGCTGTCTCGACCCGGTCGCCGATGACGAGCGCGTCGTCGAGGTCGAGGGCGAGGATCGCGCCGGTGAGCCGGCGGTTGAGGTCGTCCCAGGTGCCCCTCACGCGTCGGCCTCTCGGCTCCTCCGGGGTCTCGCGCCCCTCGGCCTCGTCGCGGTCGGCCCACTCGAGCAGCGGCGCGATGTCGAAGGTCTTGGCCGGGTCGTCGATGTCGGCGTGCAGGTCGCCGAGCTCGGCGAAGCGGCCGGGCATCGTGAAGATCGTGAAGTCGTGCGGGTCGGCGTCGTCGATCTCGTCCCAGCGCACCGGTGCCGAGACGCGGGCGTCGGCGAAGCCCCGCACCGAGTACGCCGCCGCGATGGTGTGGTCACGGGCGTTCTGGTTGTAGTCGACGAAGAGGTGGTGCGGGTCGCGGTCCTTGCGCCACCAGGTCGTGGTGACGTCGTCCGGCATCCGCCGCTCGACCTCGCGGGCGAACGCGAGCGCGGCCCGCCGCACGACCTTGTGGCCGTGGTCGGGGCGGATCCGGACGTAGACGTGGAGCCCCTTGCCGCCGCTGGTCTTCGGGTAGCCGACGGCGCCGAGCTCGTCGAGCACCTCGTGGGTCACCCTCGTGACGCGGCGGACCTGGTCCCAGTCCGAGAGCGGCCCCGGGTCGAGGTCGATGCGCCACTCGTCGGGCTTCTCCGGGTCCTCGCGCCGGCTGTTCCAGGGGTGGAACTCGACCGTCGACATCTGCACCGCCCAGATCACCGACGCCAGCTCGGTGACGCAGAGCTCGTCGGCGGTGCTCGACCACCGCGGGAAGAACAGCTGCACCGTCTCGACCCAGGGCGGGGCTCCCGCGGGGAGCCGCTTCTGGTGGACCTTGTCGCCGGCCAGGCCCTTCGGGAACCGGTGCAGCATGCATGGGCGCTCGAACAGGGCGTTGACGATGCCCGGCCCGACGGCGAGGTAGTACTCGACCAGGTCGAGCTTGGTGGCCCCGCTCTCGGGGAAGTAGACCCGGTCGGGGTTGCTCACCCGGACGACGCGGTCGTCGACCTCGATCTCGACCGACGGGGACTTCGACGCCACGCCCCTCAAGTTAGCGTCTCCCCCGTGGACGTCGACCAACCTCCGGTGGTGCGCGTCGTGCTGCGCGACGGGGCGAGCCTCGACGCCGGGGCGTGGCCGATGACGGTCCCGGCGGTCGCCCAGCTGGCGCGCGAGGGGCTCGACCTGCCGAAGGGCGTCACCTTCCTGGTCGGCGAGAACGGGTCGGGCAAGTCGACGCTGGTCGAGGCCGTCGCGGTGGCGTTCGGGCTCTCGCCCGAGGGCGGCTCGACCCACAGCCGACCACGCCACCCGCGCCACCGAGTCGCCGCTCGGCGGCGCCCTGCGGCTGCAGCGCGGCCTCGGCGCCTCGCGCTGGGGGTTCTTCCTGCGCGCCGAGACGATGCACGGCTGGTACACCTACATGGACGACCCACAGCCGGCGCAGCCGCGACCCGGACTACCACGCGATGAGCCACGGCGAGTCGTTCCTCGCGGTGCTGCGCACGCACGTTCGACGCAGCCGGCGTTCTACTGCCTCGACGAGCCCGAGGCCGCGCTGTCGTTCTCCTCGACCCTGGCGCTCATGGCCGCCCTGCACGACCTGCGCTCGCGCGGGCGCGCAGGTGCTCTGCGCCACGCACTCCCCCGTGCTCGCCTCGCTGCCCGGCGCGACGATCCTCGAGGTCGGCGACTGGGGCTACCGGCCGCACGACGTGGGAGCGAGCTCGAGCTGGTGCAGCACTGGAAGGCCTACCTCGACGCACCGCAGCGCTACCTGCGGCACGTGCTCGACTGAGCTCAGCCGGTGCGGCGCAGCAGCGCGAGGAACATCGCGTCGGTGCCGTGGCGGTGCGGCCACAGCTGCACCGTGCCGGGCAGCGGACCCGCGCAGTCGGGCACCTCGGGCAGCAGCGCGGCGGCGTCCTCGAGGACGACGTCGGCGCGCGCGTCGACCACGCTGGCGACCACGCCGGGGTCTCGGACAG
Organism: uncultured Actinomycetota bacterium; assembly: GCA_963830575.1. Lineage (GTDB taxonomy): Bacteria > Actinomycetota > Actinomycetes > Propionibacteriales > Nocardioidaceae > Nocardioides. Next base: position 94,533 of record CAWHNR010000031.1, on the reverse strand, counting down.
CACCGGCGAGCAGGTCGCGTAGAGGACCACGCCGCCGGGCCGCACCAGGTCGAGGGCGCTGCCGAGCAGGGCGCGCTGCAGGAGGACCAGCTCGAGCAGGTCGTCGGGCTTGCGCCGCCAGCGCGCCTCCGGGCGCCGGCGCAGGGCGCCGAGCCCGGTGCAGGGGGCGTCGACGAGCACGCGGTCGAACGACGCCGGGCGCAGCGGCGGGCGCGTGCCGTCGGCCACCACGATGCCGCGCGACGCCGTCCGCCCCGGCCAGCGCCCTCGCGACCAGCCCGGCGCGGTGGGGTGCGCGCTCGTTGGCGAGCACCGCGGCGCCGCGCTCGGCGGCGAGGGCGGCCAGCAGGGCGGCCTTGCCGCCGGGACCGGCGCAGAGGTCGAGCCAGCGCCGGTCGCGGCCCTCGAGGCCGGCCCGGGCGAGCGCGACCGCGACGAGCTGCGACCCCTCGTCCTGCACGCCCGCGCGGCCCTCGGCCACGGCGGCCACCGCACCGGGGCTGCCGCCGTCCAGCACCACGCCGTAGGGCGAGTAGGGGGTCGGCTCGCCGGGCAGCTCCTCGCGGGTCGCGCGGCCCGGTCGCGCCACCAGGGTGACCGCGCGGCGGCTCGTTGTCGGCGGCGAGCAGGGCCAGCAGCTCGTCGGCACCCACGGCCCTGCGCAGCTCGTCGACGATCCACGACGGGTGGCTGAACGCGACTCGCCGTAGCGCTGGTCGCCGGGCGGGCCGGCGACGCGGGCGACCCAGCCGTCGCAGGTCGTGCGCGGCGACCTTGCGCAGCACGGCGTTGGCGAAGCCCGCCGCGCCCTCGTTGCCCGTGGCGCGCACCAGGTCGACGGTGGTGCTGATCGCGGCGTGCGTCGGGCACCCGCATCGGCAGCAGCTGGTGGGTGCCCAGCCGGAGCGCGTCGAGCACCTTGGCCTCGACCTTGGTGATCGGCCGGTCGACGCAGGCGGCGAGCACGGCGTCGTAGATGCCCCGCCAGCGCAGCGTGCCCGACGCGAGCTCGGTGGTGAAGGCGGCGTCGCGGGTGTCGAGGCCGAAGTGGGCGACCACCGCCGGCAGCACGAGGTTGGCGTAGGCGTCGTCGACCCGCACCGTCTTGAGCACCTCCCAGGCGGCCAGCCGGGGCACGTCGACGGGACCGCGCGGCCGCTGCCTGGCGCTCAGCCCACGGCCGGACGCCGGGCCGGCTCGCCAGGGTCCCGAACCAGGCCGCGGCGACGCGCTTGGGGGCGCGCTTGGCCCAGGCGTCGGTGATGATCTCGGCGAGCTCGTCGCGCCTGACCTCGCCGAGACGGGACAGCTGGACGAGGACGGCGTCGAAGCCCTCGAAGTGCGGGATCGTGAAGAACGGCGTGCTCTCGTCCTCGACCAGCGCCGCCTTCTCGGCCTCGGTCGGCGTCAGGATGATCAGCAGGTCGTCGTAGGGCTCGCCGGTCGCGGGGTCGACCGCGGTCGCGTGCGGGCTGCCGGTACATGCACGAAGCCCTTGCCCTTCGGGCCGGTCGGCACCTTCCAGGTGGGCATGTCGCCCCACGAGGTGCCCAGCTCGGTCTCGGGCAGGGAGGCGCAGATCTCGTCGACGTCGTCCGGGGTGGCCGGCCGCTCGCCGGCGCCGCTCATCCGGCGTCCCCGAAGCGCACGCCCGACTCGAGACGGACGCCGCGGGCCCAGTCGGCCGCGGCCATCTGCTTCTTGCCGAACGGCTTGACCTCGCCGAGGCGCACGGCGGTCGTGGCGGTGCCGACGAGGACCTCCTGCTTGCGCACCTCGCAGCGTCGCCGGACGGCAGCACGGTCTCGTCGGTCTGCGCCGACGGGACCGAGCTTGAGCCGCTCGCCCTCGTGCAGTGTCCAGGCGCCCGGGCGCGGGCGTGCACGCGCGGATCCGGCGGTCGACGGCGACGGCGGGCTCGCTCCAGTCGACCTCGGCGTCCTCGACGGTGATCTTGGGGGCCAGGCTGACGCCGTCCGCCGGGCTGCTCGCGGGCCTCGATGTCGCCGGCCTCGAGGTGGTCGAGGGTGCTCGACCAGCAGGCCGGCGCCGCCCTCGGCGAGCCGGCCGAGCAGGTCGCCGGCGGTGTCGGTGGGCCGGATCCGCTCGGTCATCACGCCGAACGTCGGGCCGGCGTCCATCGCCTTGACGATGCGGAACGTCGTGGCGCCGGTGACCTCGTCGCCGGCCCAGATCGCGTGCTGCACCGGCGCCGCGCCCCGCCAGGCCGGGCAGGCAGGAGAAGTGCAGGTTGACCCAGCCGTGCGGCGCGATGTCGAGCGCCGACTGCGGCAGCAGGGCGCCGTAGGCGACGACCGGGCAGCAGTCGGGGTCGCAGCGCCGCGCAGCGCGGCCTGGAACTCCGGGTCGCGCGGGTGGTCGGGCTTGAGCACCGGGACGCCGAGCTCCTCGGCCCGCAGGGCCACCGGGCTCGCGACCAGCTTGCGGCCCCGGCCGGACGGGCGCGTCGGGACGGGTCACGACCCCGACCAGCTCGTGGCCCGGAGGCCGCGATCGCGTCGAGCGACGGGCAGGGCGACCTCGGGGGTGCCGGCGAAGACCAGCCGCATCAGAGGCCCAGCCCGAACGTGGCGTGCGGGCTACCTTGACCCGCGGCTGCTCGAGGCCGAACCACTCGGACTCGCGGATCTCCTTCATCGCGGCCTTGCGCAGCTCGGTGTCGAGCCGGTCGAGGAACAGCACGCCGTCGAGGTGGTCGGTCTCGTGCTGGATGGCGCGGGCGAGCAGCTCGGAGCCCTCGATCGTGACCGGCTCGCCGTGCATGTCGAACCCGCGGGCCACCACCGACAGCGCGCGCCTGCAGTCGTAGCTGCAGCCCGGGCAGCGACAGGCAGCCCTCGAGCGCCGTCCTGTACTGCTCCTCGGACAGCGTCAGGTCGGGGTTGACGAGGTGGCCGACCTCGCCGTCGACGTTCCAGGTGAAGACGCGCAGCCCGACCCCGATCTGCGGCGCGGCCAGACCGGCGCCGGGCGCCTCGAGCATGGTGTCGGTCAGGTCGGCGACCAGCGTGCGCAGCTCCTTGTCGAAGTCGACCACCTCGACCGCGGGACGGCGCAGCACCGGGTCGCCGAAGAGCCGGATCGGCTGGATTGCCACGCCGCCCAGTCTAGAGTCGCCCGCCCGACGTCCGTCGGCGGTCGTGGACCCCGTGAGGAGATGGCCCGTTCAGGCCCTGTCTGCGTCCGCACTCCTCCCCTAGGGTGAGCCGATGCGACCTCCCTCCCTCCCGTCGGCGCGCTCCGTCGTGCTCGGCTCCGCCTCAGTCCTCGTGGTCGCGGCGGTCGCCGTCGTGACGCCACCCGCCTCCGCGGCGGCGCCCGCGAACGACAACTTCGCCAGCGCCATCACCCTCACCTCCGGCTCGAACACCGCCATCGACCTGTCCGAGGCCACCCAGGAGGCGGGCGAGGTCGACGGGGGCTGCCCACTGACCGACAGCAGCGGTGGCACGACCTGGTACAAGTTCGTGGCACCGGCCGACACCGTGCTGGACGCCTACGACACCGACGCCGACGCGAACGCCGGCGTCTCGGTCGACTTCGTCGTCGGCACCTCGGCCAGCGCGTTCAGCACGGTCACCTGCGACTACGCGCCCCTGCCGTCGCCGGAGAACGTGCTGGGCTTCGGCGCGCGCTACGTCACCAGCGAGGCCCAGACCGTCTACCTGCGACTGACGTTCTTCGGCAGCTCCACGGGCACGCTCCACTTCGAGGCCTACGACGCCTCGGCCCTGCGACCCGACAACGACGACGTCGCCGGTGCGGAGCCGCTCCCCCTCAACAGCTCCTTCGAGGTGGACACCGAGTACGCCTCGGAGGAGAGCGCCGTCGACGGGCCGTCGAGCGACTGTCCGGCCGTCGCGACGACGTGGTACTCCTTCCACGCGACCTCCAGCGGTGTCCTCACGATCGGCGACCAGCAACCCTTCGGCGAGGGCAGCCTGCCCGTCGCGGCCTTCACGACGCCGGGAGCAGCTGACGCCCTGGTGTGCTCCACGCAGAACGGCTCCATCACGCCGGCGCTCGGCTCAGGCCTCAGGCTGCGGGTCACGGCTGGGGCGAACTACCTGATCAGGTTCGCGGCCGGCGGCAAGAAGGCGCTCCAGTTCAAGGCGCTGTTCGTGGCGTCGAAGGCGCTCCCCGGTGACACCGTCCCGCTGACCATCCCCGCGACCGGGAAGAAGACCGTCGCGATGCAGCTCGCGACGTCGGACGTGCTTCTGCCGGGCTTCGCCTACACCGCCTACTACAAGTGGAAGGCGCCGAAGGCGGGGAAGTTCCGGTTCTCCACGCGCAACGCGACGGTGGGGCGCGACACCTTCCTCGCCGTCTTCGACACGAGCTGGGAGTTGCGTGGCTGCCGCCGACGACGCGGGCACGCCCGAGGAGCCCGGGCGACCTCCGCGCGCTGCTGGACCTCGCCGCCCAGGGCGGCAAGACCTACTACGTCGCGCTGGCGACGTACGGCCTCGCACCGGGGAACACCGGACCCGTGCTGCTCGGCTGGGGGCCGAAGCCGACCAGGATCACGTCGACGGTGAGCGCCGAAGGTCAAGGGCACCGTCAAGGTCGGCAAGACGCTGACCGCGACGACCGGCTCGTGGAACCCACCGGACGTCACCCTGAAGACCGCCTGGCTCGCCAACGGCAAGGTCGTCAAGGGTGCGAAGGGCACGAAGCTCAAGCTCACCGCGGCGCTCAAGGGCAAGAAGATCGCGTTCCGCGTGACGGCGTCCTACGCCAGCTCTGGGGTTCAAGCCCGTCACGGTCACGGTCAGCGCCGGCAAGGTCTCCTGAGCTCCCGGGAGCCGGCGACGGACGCCGGCTCCTGGCCTCAGGAGGTGGTGCCGCAGGGCGCGTCGCTGCCGGGAAGCACGAGCGAGCCGATCACCTGCCAGGGCCGGCCGTCCTGGCTGAACCAGGTGGGGCCGTCGAGGCCGCCGAGCACCGCGGCCACCTGGTCGGCCGCCTCGCCCTCGAGCACCGCGCACTCGCCGAGGGTGGCGAGGTCGAGGTCGGCGACCGGCCAGTCGACGATGGTGCCCTGACCCACGTGCGGTGTCACCTGGACCCGCACCTGGTCGACGTCGGCCGGCTCGGTGGCCGCGTCGGCGGCGGCGGTCTGGGCCAGCGCGACGAAGTCGGCCAGCCGCTCCCGCTCGGGCGTGTCGCCCTCGGGGGCGCCGATGCCCAGCGCGTACGCGCTGACGTCGTGGGTCTCGCCGTCCGCGGTCACGCTGACCGAGGTGGTCGGCGCGTCGGCGATGGTGATGTCGCCGGCCGGGTCGTAGCTCTGCGGCTTGCCGAGCAGGCCGGCGCCGTCGGCCGCGGCCAGCAGCTGCTGCACGTCGTCCTCCTCGAGCCGGCCCTGGAGCATCGGGACGAACTGCCCGCCGCCGGCACCGGGCGCAGGCGTGAGCACGGTCCCGTCGCCGAGCAGGAGGAGGTCGGGCTGGGCGGTGACCAGGAAGTCGCGCGGCACGAGCCCGCCGCCCGTCGCGACCCGGAGCACGACGTCGTCCGCGCCCGTGGGGTGCTCGTGGTCGCCCGGCGCCGCTCGGTCGTCGGGGCGGTCGTCGGGTCGGTCGGGTCGTCGCTCGGGTCGTCCGGGGTGCTGGTGGAGGGGTCCGGCGTGCTCGTGGGCGAGGCGTCGGTCGCCTCGGTCCCGGGGTCGTCACCGCAGCCGGCCACCGACAGTGGGAGCAGCAGGGCGACGACGGCGGGGAGGGCGCGGCGGAACCTGGGGGTCCTCATGGTGGTGCGACGGCCGGGACGGCTCACGGGTTCCTCCGCTCAGAGGGTGACCGGGTCGACCTGCACCCGGACGGGGTCGAGCTTGCGGCTCGACCGTATCCGCTGCAGGTCGGCGAGGGCGCGCGAGAGGTCGTTGCCGTGCGCCCGCGGCGTGCGCAGCACGAGGCGTTCCTCGTCGCGGCCGGCGGGCACCGGACCGAGCACCTCGACGTGCTCCGGGGGCGCGAGCAGGGTCAGCGCGTCGTCGACCGCGCCGGGCCCACCGGTGACGACGGCCAGGCGGGTGGTCGGAGGCAGCCGCGCCTCGTGCCGCTCGGAGGCCTCGCGACGGGCGAACCCGGCCTGGTCGCCCGCGCACGAGGGCCTGCAGTGCGGGGTGGGAGGGGTCGCCGACGGCGATCGCCCGGCCGCCCGGCCGGACCAGCCCGACAGCCCCGCTCCAGCGACGCAACGCCTCCTCGGCCGCGCGCAGGTCGTCGCGCGCCAGCAGCTGCCAGGTGTCGAGCAGGACGACGGCCGCGTAGCCACCCTCGGCGACCGGCTCGGCGCCGGGGGTGGCCACGACGATCGCCGGCGCGGCGGCCACGGTGGCGAGCACGTGGTCGCCCGCCGAGGTGCGCACCGGCACCTGGGGGAACGACCGGCCGAGCTCCTCGCCGGTGCGGGCCTCGCCGAGCACCGGCGCGCGGAGCCCGGCGGCACCGCACTCGCGGCAGGTCCAGCCGGCGGCCGGGGTCGAGCACCAGCGGCAGGCCGGCGGGGTGGTCGGGCCGGTGAGCCCGAGCGGCCCGGCGCAGGTGCCGCACCGCGCCGGCGTCCGGCAGCGCTCGCAGGCGAGCGCGAGGGCGTAGCCGGCGCGCGGGGTCTGGACGAGCACCGGGCCCTCGAGCAGCGCCGCCTTCACGAGGTCGTGGACCTGCTTCGGGATGCGGGCGCTCGCGGCGTGCGGGTCGCGCTGCAGGTCGAAGTCGCTGGCGCCGGCGATGGCCACCGTGACGGCCGACCGGAGCCGCTCGCGAGGCGCCGCCAGCTCGCGGGCCCACCCGCCGCGCGTCAGGTAGGCGGCCTCGACGCTGCGCGAGAAGCCGCCGACGAGCGCGGCCGCCTGCTCGCGCTCGGAGCGCAGCAGCAGCACCTCGCGGGCGTGCGGGTAGGGCGCCCGCGGCTCGGCGAGGAGGTCGTCGCCGTCGTCCCAGACCGCCACCAGGCCGAGGTCGCGGACCGGGGCGAAGGCGGCACGCCCGCGTGCCGACCACCACCCGGCACGCGCCGCGCACGACCCGGAGGAAGTCGCGGTACCGGGCGGCCGGGCCGGACTCGGCCGTGAGCGCGACGTGGTGACCCGCGCCGAGCACGGCGGTGAGGGCGGCGTCGACACGGACGACGTCCTTGCCGTCGGGCACGCAGATGATCGACCCCCGCCCGGAGGCCAGCGTGGCCGCGGCGGCGTCGGCGAGCAGGGTCGGCCAGTCGTCGCCGGGCGTCGTCGACCACACCGCGCGCGGAGCTCCCGCCGTCGGCGAGGTGGCCGAGGAAGGCCTCGCCGTGGGTGTAGCCGGCCCAGCCCGTCGCCCGGCGCCTCCCGGCGGGCTCGGTCGGCGGCGACCGACGGCTGCTTCTCGGTGGTGGCGTGCCGCGGCGGCACGGCCAGCCGCAGCACGTCGGACCGCACCCCGGCGTAGCGCGCGGCGACCTCGCCGGCCAGGCCGGCGACCTCCGGGGTCAGCACCGGCTCGGCGCTGACGACCCGCCGCAGCGGCGCCAGCCGGCCGGTGTGCTCGGTGTGCGTCGGCGCGCTCGAGGACGAAGCCGTCGACGTCCTGCCCGGCGAAGCGCACCTTCACCCGCGCCCCCGGCACGGCGGCCTCGGCCATCGCGGTCGGCACCGCGTAGTCGAAGGGCCGGTCGAGGTGGGCCAGCGCACGTCGACCAGCACCCGCGCCACCGGGAGCACGTCGGTGATCTCGGCCTCGGCCTTCTTGCGCTCCTTGGTGGCCCGCGCCTTCGCCTGCGCCTCCTTGACCGTGGCACGCACCAGCCCGGGCAGCAGCTCGGGCTGCTCCTCGGTGCGCTGGCGCTCGGTCATGGCCTTTGTCTACCAGCGCCCGCCGACGTGCCGCTCGGGGGCTGTGGACGACGGTCCGGCACGAGTGCATGAATCCCCGGTCGACCGGGGATTCCGGTCACTGGACGGGGGTTGCAACACCCGTCAAGCGCATGAACACCCGGTCGACCGGGGATTCATGCAGCAAGGGACCTCAGACGCCGGCCGCAGCCTTCAGCGCGTCGGCGCGGTCGGTGCGCTCCCAGGTGAACTCGGGCAGCTCGCGGCCGAAGTGGCCGTACGCCGAGGTCTTGGCGTAGATCGGGCGGAGCAGGTCGAGGTCGCGCAGGATCGCGGCGGGGCGCAGGTCGAAGACCGCGAGCACGGCGGCCTGGATCTCCTCGTCGGGGATGACGCCGGTGCCGAAGGTCTGCACGAAGACGCCGACGGGCTGGGCCTTGCCGATGGCGTAGGCCACCTGGACCTCGCAGCGGCGGGCCAGGCCCGCGGCGACGACGTTCTTGGCGACCCAGCGCATGGCGTAGGCGGCGGAGCGGTCGACCTTCGACGGGTCCTTGCCCGAGAAGGCGCCGCCGCCGTGGCGGGCCATGCCGCCGTAGGTGTCGACGATGATCTTGCGGCCGGTGAGGCCGGCGTCGCCCATGGGCCCGCCGACGACGAAGCGGCCGGTCGGGTTGACCAGCAGGCGGTAGCCCTCGGACGGCAGGTCGAAGGTGGCGAGCACCGGGTCGATGACGTTCTGCTGGATCTCGGCCTCGAGCTTGGCGAGGTCGGTGTCCTCGCTGTGCTGGGTGGAGAGGACGACGGTGTCGATGCGCACCGGGCGGTCGTCCTCGTCGTACTCGATGGTGACCTGCGTCTTGCCGTCGGGGCGCAGGTTGCTCATGGTGCCGTTCTTGCGCACCTCGGTGAGCTTCTCGGCCAGGCGCTGGGCGATGACGATCGGCAGCGGCATGAGCACGTCGGTGTCGTCGCAGGCGTAGCCGAACATGAGGCCCTGGTCGCCGGCGCCGCGCTGGTCGAGCTCGTCCTCGGAGGACCCGACGCGCGCCTCGATGCCCTGGTCGACGCCCTGCGCGATGTCGGCCGACTGGCTCCCGATGGCGACCTGGACGCCGCACGTGGTGCCGTCGAAGCCCTTCTCGGAGGAGTCGTAGCCGATGTCGAGGATGGCCGCGCGCACGAGGTCGGCGACGGGCGCGTACACGTTGGTGCGCACCTCGCCCGCCACGACGACGAGGCCGGTGGTGAGCAGCGTCTCGACGGCGACGCGCAGGTTGGCCTTGTCGGTGTCGTGCGCCATCAGGTGGTCGAGCACCGTGTCGCTGATGCGGTCAGCGATCTTGTCGGGGTGACCCTCGGTCACGGACTCCGAGGTGAAGAGGCGTCCAGCCACGGTTGTTGCTCGCTCTCGTTGGCGTTGACTGACACGGGAAAGACTAGAGAAGGACCAGCATGCGATACGGCACGTCTCACGGTGCGAATCGGCGGGCGACCTGGTCCCAGATCGCGTGCGCCACCTCGGTCTTCGACCCGCGGGGGACGTCGACCGCCGTCGCCGTCGGCGCCGAGGATGACGGCCTGGTTGTCGGGGCTGCCGAACACCGCTCCCCCGCTGACGTCGTTGACCACGAGCAGGTCGCAGCCCTTGCGGGCGAGCTTGGCGCGGGCGTGGTCGAGCACGGAGCCGTGCTCGTCGCCGGTCTCGGCGGCGAACCCGACGACCACCTGCCGGTCGCGGGCACGGTGGCGCGGCGACCTCGGCCAGGATGTCGGGGTTCTGCACCAGCTCGATGACCGGGGCCGAGCCGTCGTCGGACTTCTTGATCTTCGACCCGGCGACCGAGGTGGGCCTGAAGTCGGCGGGCGCCGCGGCCATGACCACGGAGTCGGCGGTGACCGCGGCCCCGACGACGGCGTCGCGCAGCTCGGCCGTCGTCGACGACGCGCACCACCTTGACCCCGGCCGGGTCGGCCAGGGTGACGTTGGCGGCGACCAGGGTCACCTCGGCGCCACGGGCGACCGCAGCCCGGGCCAGGGCGTAGCCCTGGAGCCCCGAGGAGCGGTTGCCGAGGAACCGCACCGGGTCGAGCGGCTCGCGGGTGCCGCCCGCGGAGACCACGACGTGACGGCCGGCGAGGTCGCGGGCACCCGCGGACACCGGGCGGGCCAGCACCTCGACGGCGATCTCGAACAGCTCGACAGGATCGGGCAGCCGGCCCTTGCCGGTGTCGGCGCCGGTGAGGCGTCCCTCGGCGGGCTCGACGACGAGGACCCCGCGCTCGCGGAGCGTGGCCACGTTGGCCTGCGTCGCGGCGTGCTCCCACATCTCGGTGTGCATCGCCGGGGCGAGCACCACCGGGCAGCGGGCGGTCAGCAACGTGTTGGTGAGGAGGTCGTCGGCCAGGCCGTGCGCCGCCTTGGCCATCAGGTCGGCCGTGCAGGGCGCCACGATCACGAGGTCGGCGGTCTGGCCGATCCGCACGTGGGGCACCTCGTGCACGCCGCTCCAGACGTCGCTCGCGACGGGCTTGCCCGACAGGGCCGCCCAGGTGGGCGCCCCGACGAACTCGAGGGCGGCCGCGGTCGGCACGACGGTGACGTCGTGGCCCGACTCGGTGAGCCGCCGCAGCAGCTCACAGGCCTTGTAGGCGGCGATCCCGCCGCCGACCCCCAGAACGACATGGTGCCGCGGCCCCGTCGGGGCCGCGGCAGCAGTCATGGTGGTGTCGCTGGTGCTCAGCTGGTCACTCGCTGAAGCCGGCGTCGACCTTCGCCTGGGCGGCAGCGGCCTCCTCGGCAGCGAGCTCGGCGGGGTCGACGTCCTCGCAGGTCAGCTTGTCGTCGGCGATCTCGCGGAGCGCGATCGAGAGGGGCTTCTCCTGCACGTGGGTGTCGACCAGCGGGCCGACGTACTCGAGGAGGCCCTCGCCCAGCTGGGAGTAGTAGGCGTTGATCTGGCGAGCACGCTTGGCGCTGTAGAGCACCAGCTTGTACTTGCTGTCGGTCTTGGTCAGCAGGTCGTCGATCGACGGGTTGGTGACACCGACGGCATCGATGTTGGGCGCAGACAAAGCAGTTGCCTCATTCGGGACTCAGGGGTTCGAGCGCTCGGAGTCGAGCACCATCAAGGCTACCAACTCGTCGGCCGCAGCGTGTATTTCGTGGTTGACGATGGTGACGTCGAACTCGGCCTCGGCCGCCAGCTCGAGGCGGGCGGTGGCCAGGCGGCGCTCGCGCTCCTCCTCGGTCTCGGTGCCGCGACCGACCAGGCGGCGCACGAGCTCGTCCCACGAGGGCGGCTTGAGGAAGACGAACACCGCGTCGGGCATCGTCTCGCGGACCTGCCGCGCCCCCTGCAGGTCGATCTCGAGCATCGAGGGCCGGCCCGAGGCCAGCGACTCCTCGACGGGCCCCCGCGGGGTGCCGTAGCGGGCGGCGGAGTGGACGACGGCCCACTCGAGCAGCTGGCCGTCGGCGACGAGGCGGTCGAACTCGGCGTCGTCGACGAAGTGGTAGTGGACGCCGTCGACCTCGCCCGGCCGCGGCTTGCGGGTGGTCGCCGAGACCGAGATCCAGACGTCGGGGTGCCGCTCGCGCACCGCGGCGGCCACGGTGCCCTTGCCCACCGCGGTGGGGCCGGCGAGCACCACCAACCGGGACGGCCCCGACGGGCGTGACGAGCTCGTCGAGGTCACGAGGCGTCGGGAGCGAACTCGCGCTCGAGCGCCGCGATCTGCTTGGTGCCGAGGCCGCGGACGCGACGTGACTCGGCGATGCCCAGCCGCTCCATCACCTGACGGGCGCGGACCTTGCCCAGGCCGGGCATCGACTGCAGCAGGTCGACGACCCGCATCTTGCCGATCACCTCGTTGGACTGGCCCTCGGCGACCACGTCGATGATCGAGGCACCGGAGTTCTTGAGCCGGTTCTTGACCGCGGCCCGCTCGCGGCGCGACGCGGCGGCCTTGTCGAGCGCCGCCTGGCGCTGTTCGGGAGTCAACGGGGGCAAGGCCACGTGATGCGGTCCTTCGGTCAGGTCGGGAGCGGGTGGGCCGGGAGGACGCTGCGGGTCAATCTAGCCATCAGGTTCCGGCTTGCACCAGTTCGGTCCCACACACGTCTCGGGCCTGCTGGTCACGTTCTGCAGCGCCTCGCGCACGGCCTCGGTCGCGACGCTGCTGGCACCGGCCGCGATCTGCTCCTGCTGCTCCGGCGTGACCCCGTCGGGCGGGTCGACCGGGTCGTAGTCGGCCGGGTCGACCCCGGCGTCCTCGAGCGCGTCGGCGAGCGTGCCGAGCCGCTCGACGAGGATCGACCAGTCGTCGGCGATGTCGTCGGGAGCGGCGTCCTCGAGCGTGCGGAAGTAGGGCAGCGCGGGCAGGAGCCCGGCCGAGCCCTCGTCGGCGTCGAGGGCCCGGGCGAGGTCGCCCTGCACGTCCCTCACGACCCCGCAGTACCTCTCGAACTCGTCCTCGTCGCCGCACGCCGTCAGGCCCAGGCCGAGCGCAGCGGCCACCACGCTCGCCATGGACCCCGCGAGCAGGCGCCTCACGCGAGGGCCCGCAGCTCGTCGTTGGCCCGCCGGACGACGTCGCGCATCGCCTCGTGGTCGGGCCCGGCCCGCAGCACCTCGCGCGAGGAGCTGGCCGTCACGTGGGCGGCCGCGCCGCCGAAGATCCGGCGGATGTCGGCCGCCGTGCCGCCCTGGGCGCCGAAGCCCGGCGCCAGGAGGGGCCCGTTGACGTCGAAGTCGGCCCCGGTCTCCCCGATGGTGGCGCCGACGACCGCCCCGAACGAGCCGAGCGGCTCGGCGTCCCGGTTGAGGGCGCGCAGGTGCGTGAGCACGCGGTCGGCGACCCGCTCCCCCGTCGCGGCGCCGTCGGGCCCCGGGATCGTGGCGTGCTGGAACTCCGGGCCCTCCTTGTTCGAGGTGAGGGCGAGCACGAACAGGCCGCCGCCGTGCCGGCGGGCGGCGTCGACGAACGGGTCGAGGGACCCGAAGCCGAGGTAGGGGCTGACGGTGACGGCGTCGGAGCCGAGGGGGCTCGCGGGGTCGAGGTAGGCCTGGGCGTACGCCTCGGAGGTGGAGCCGATGTCGCCGCGCTTCACGTCCATCAGCACCAGCGCACCGGCGGCCCTCGACTCCGCGACCACCCGCTCGAGCACGGCCACGCCACGCGAGCCGTGGCGCTCGTAGAACGCCGACTGGGGCTTGACCAGCGAGCACAGCGGCGCGACGGCCTCGACCACCGACAGCGCGAAGGTCTCGAGCCCCGCGACGGTGTCGTCGAGGCCCCACTCGTGCAGCAGCGCGGCGTGCGGGTCGATCCCGACGCAGAACGGGCCGCGCCCGGCGAGCGCCTCGTGGAACCGGCGTCCGAATCCCGCCTCGGCCATCAGAGCCTCCTGAGCGAGCCGGGGGTGAGGTCGGCGCGGGTGGGGTACCCGTCGACGCCCATGATCAGGTCGGCCTCCGCGAGCAGCGACCGGACGACGTGCACGCCCCCCGGCACGCCGCCGAGGGCGAGCCCGTAGACGTAGGGACGCCCGACCGCCACCGCGGTGGCGCCGAGCGCCAGCGCCTTGACGACGTCGGCCCCGGTGCGGACGCCGGAGTCGAAGACCACCGGCGCCCCGGTGCCCGAGGCGGTCACGGCCTCGACCACGTCGGGCAGCCAGCCGAGCGCACCACCGCCACCGTTGGCCTGACGTCCGCCGTGGTTGGAGCAGTAGATGCCGTCGACGCCCTCGTCGAGCGCACGGCGGGCGTCGTCGGGGTGGCAGATCCCCTTGACCAGGATCGGGAGCGTGGTGAGCGACCGCAGCCACGGCAGGTCGTCCCAGGTCACGGGGTGCCCGAACAGTCCCACCCACGTCATCACCACGGTGCCCTGGTCGGGGTCCGGCCCGGTCAGCCGCTGGAAGACCGGGTCGGAGGTGTAGTTGGCCAGCGCCTTGCCGCGCAGCTGGGGGAAGTTGCCGGAGGTCAGGTCGCGGGGCCGCCACCCGGGGACCCAGGTGTCGAGGGTGATGACGATCGCCTCGTACCCGGCCGCCTCGGCGCGCGAGACCAGGCTGGCGGCGAGGTCGCGGTCCTTCGGCGTGTAGAGCTGGAACCACTTGGGGCCGTCGGTCGCGGCGGCGACGTCCTCGAGCGGGTCGCTCATCAGGGTCGAGCCGATGAACGGGACGCCGGTCGCCGCGGCCACCTCGGCGGCGTGGACGTCACCGTGCTGGTCGGGGGTGCAGATCCCGACGACGCCGACCGGCGCCAGCAGCAACGGCGTGGGCAGCGTGCGGCCGAAGAGCTCGACGGAGAGGTCGCGCTCGGCGCGCGCGTTGAGCATCCGCGGCACGAGGGCCCACTGCTGGAACGCCTCGACGTTCGCGCGCTGCGTGGCCTCGTCACCCGCCCCGCCCGCCACGTAGGTGCGCAGCTCGGGCGGCATCGCCGCGAGCGCGTCGCGCTCGAGGTCGGCGTAGCCGAAGGGGTGCGGCGGCAGGTTGCCGCCGAGGGCGCCGAGGTAGAGCTCGATCTGGTAGTCGCCGAATGCCATGACCGTGTTCTACCCCAGACCCTTGACGATGCGGCGGGGCCACAGCGGGCCCTCGTAGACGAAGGCCGTGTAGGCCTGCAGCAGGTCGGCCCCGGCGGCGAGCCTCGCGCGGGCGTCGGCCGCGGTGGTGATGCCGCCGACACCGACGAGGGTGAGGTCGGGCCCGACGCGCTCGCGCAGCATCCGGAGCACCGCGCTGGCCCGCGGGGCGAGCGGGAGGCCCGACAGCCCGCCGGCGCCGACCTCGGCGACCTGGTCGGGGTGGCTGCGCAGGCCCTCGCGGCTGACCGTGGTGTTGGTGGCGACGATGCCGTCGAGGCCGAGCTCGAGGGCGAGGGCGGCCACTGCGAGCACGTCGTCGTCCGTGAGGTCGGGCGCGATCTTCACCAGCAGGGGCACCCGGAGCGTCGTGACGCCGTCGGCGACGCGGCGCACGTGTGCCAGGAGGGGTCCGAGGCGCTCGACGGCCTGCAGGCTGCGCAGGCCGGGCGTGTTGGGGCTGCTGACGTTGACGACGAGGTAGTCGGCCAGCGGCGCGAGCAGCCGGGTCGACGCCGCGTAGTCGTCGAGGACGGCCTGCTCGTCGTCGTCGGGCACGACCTTGCTCTTGCCGATGTTGACCCCCAGCACCGGTCCGTCGGGCCGCCGCCCGCGGGCCACGAGCCTCTGGGCCACCACCTCGGCGCCGTCGTTGTTGAACCCCATCCGGTTCACGATCGCGCCGTCGCTCACCAGCCGGAACAGGCGGGGCGCGGGGTTCCCGGGCTGCGGCTGCGCCGTCACGGTGCCCACCTCGACGTGCCCGAAGCCGAGCGCGCCGAGCGCGTCGACGCCGACGGCGTTCTTGTCGAACCCCGCGGCCAGGCCGAGCGCGTGCGGGAACTCCAGCCCCATCGCGGTCACCCGGGCCGGGGCGGAGCGGTCGGCGCGGTCGAGCAGCTGCAGCGCGGGACGGCCCGCCCGGATCGCCCGGAACCCCAGGTGGTGCGCCTGCTCGGGGTCGAGCCGCCTGAGACCGTGCTCGAAGAGCCGCTGGTAGAGGGTCACCGGTCCGCGGCACCCGCGAGCCGGTCGCGCGCCCAGTCCTGCAGCGACTTCACGCCGATGTCGCCGCGGCGCATCGCCTCGATGCCCTGCACGGCGGCGCCGAGGCCCTGGACCGTGGTGATGCACGGGACGTTGGCGCGCACGGCCGCGGTGCGGATCTCGTAGCCGTCGAGCCGCACGTTGCCGCCGGTGCCCGTGCCGTAGGGCGTGTTGACGATCAGCTGGATCTCGCCGTCGAGGATGAGCTGCACCGTCGTCTTCTCGCCCAAGGGGCCGGGGCCCTCGTGCTGCTTGCGGACCACCCGGCAACGAACGCCGTTGCGGCGCAGCACCTCGGCCGTGCCCTCGGTCGCGAGGATCTCGTAGCCGAGGTCGGCCAGCACCTTCACCGGGAAGATCATCGACCGCTTGTCGCGGTTGGCCATGCTCACGAACACCGCGCCCGGAGAGCGGCAGCGGGCCGAACGCCGCGGCCTGGCTCTTGCTGAAGGCCGTGCCGAAGTCGCGGTCGAGGCCCATCACCTCACCCGTCGACTTCATCTCCGGGCCGAGCACGGTGTCGACCTGCTGGCCGTCGGGGGTGCGGAACCGGTTGAAGGGCATCACCGCCTCCTTGACGGCGATGGGCTGGTCGGGCGGCAGCTCGCCCCCGTCGCCCGTGGCCGGCAGCAGCCCGGCCACGCGCAGGCCGGCGATCGACTCCCCCAGCATCACGCGGGCCGCCGCCTTGGCCAGCGGCGTCGCCGTCGCCTTGCTCACGAACGGCACGGTGCGCGAGGCACGCGGGTTGGCCTCGAGCACGTAGAGCGTGTCGGAGCCCAGCGCGAACTGGATGTTGAGCAGGCCGCGGACGCCGACGCCGCGGGCGATCGCCTCGGTGGCCTCCCGGATCCGGGCCACCTCGCGGGCGCCGAGCGTGATGGGCGGCAGGGCGCACGAGGAGTCGCCCGAGTGGATGCCGGCCTCCTCGATGTGCTCCATCACCCCGCCGAGGAAGAGCTCCTCGCCGTCGAAGATCGCGTCGACGTCGACCTCGACGGCGTCGTCGACGAACCGGTCGATGAGCACGGGTGCGTCGGGTCCGATGAGGCCGGCCGCGACGTACTTGTCGAGGTAGTGGCGCAGCGTCTCGTCGGTGTAGACGATCACCATCCCGCGACCACCGAGCACGTACGAGGGCCGCACCAGCACCGGGAACCCGATCTCGGCCGCGATCCGGGACGCCTCCTGGAACGAGGTGGCCGTGCCGTGCTTGGGCGCGACCAGCCCGGCCTCGGCGAGCACGCGCCCGAACGCCCCGCGGTCCTCGGCGAGGTCGATGGCGTCGGGCGAGGTGCCGACGATCTGGACGCCGTTGGCCGCGAGCCCCTGCGCGAGGCCGAGGGGCGTCTGGCCGCCCAGCTGGCAGATGACGCCGGCGATGGGCCCGGCCTGCTGCTCGGCGTGGACGATCTCGAGCACGTCCTCGAGCGTGAGCGGCTCGAAGTAGAGGCGGTCGGAGGTGTCGTAGTCGGTCGAGACCGTCTCGGGGTTGCAGTTGACCATGATCGTCTCGTAGCCGACCTCGCTCAGCGCGAGCGAGGCGTGGACGCACGAGTAGTCGAACTCGATGCCCTGACCGATGCGGTTCGGGCCGGAGCCGAGGATGATGACGGCCGGCTTCTCGCGCGGCACCACCTCGCTCTCCTCCTCGTAGGTGGAGTAGTGGTACGGCGTCCGAGCGGCGAACTCGGCGGCGCAGGTGTCGACGGTCTTGTACACGGGCCGGATGCCCAGCGCGTGCCGCACGCCGCGGACGACGTCGGCCGACATGCCCCGGATCTTGCCCAGCTGGGCGTCGGAGAAGCCGTGGCGCTTGGCCCGCCGCAGGAGGTCCGGTGTCAGCTCGGTCGCGCTGGTGACCTCGACGGCGATCTCGTTGATCAGCAGCAGCTGGTCGACGAACCAGGGGTCGATCTTGGTGGCGTCGAAGACCTCCTGCGCCGTCGCACCGGCCCGCAGGGCGTCCATGACCTTCTTGAGCCGGCCGTCGTGCGGCGTCCGGATCTCCTCGAGCAGGGCGCCCTTGTCGAGCTCGACCCACTCCTGGCTCCAGTCGAACGGCGCGTCGGCGCTCTCGAGGCTGCGCAGGGCCTTCTGCAGCGCCTCGGTGAAGTTCCGGCCGATGGCCATGGCCTCGCCGACGCTCTTCATGTGCGTCGTGAGGGTCGGGTCGGCGCCCGGGAACTTCTCGAAGGCGAACCGCGGCACCTTGACGACGACGTAGTCGAGCGTCGGCTCGAACGCGGCCGGGGTGCTGGAGCCGTCCGGGCGGGCGGTGATGTCGTTGCGGATCTCGTCGAGGGTGTAGCCGACCGCGACCTTGGCGGCGATCTTCGCGATCGGGTACCCCGTGGCCTTGGAGGCGAGGGCGCTGGAGCGCGAGACCCGCGGGTTCATCTCGATCACGATCACGCGGCCGTCGGCCGGGTTGACGGCGTACTGGATGTTGCAGCCGCCGGTGTCGACCCCGACCTCGCGGATGATGCCGATCGCGAGGTCGCGCAGGTGCTGGTACTCGCGGTCGGTGAGGGTCATGGCGGGGGCGACGGTGATCGAGTCGCCGGTGTGCACGCCCATCGGGTCGAGGTTCTCGATCGAGCAGACGATCACGACGTTGTCGGCCTTGTCGCGCATCACCTCCAGCTCGTACTCCTTCCACCCGATGATCGACTCCTCGATCAGCACCTCGGTGGTGGGGCTGGCGTCGAGGCCCGCACCGGCGATGCGGGCCAGGTCGCCGGCGTCGTAGGCGATCCCCGAGCCGGTGCCGCCCATCGTGAACGACGGCCGGACGACGACCGGGTAGCCGAGCTCGACCGCCGCCTTCTCGCAGTCCTCCATGGTGTGGCAGACGAAGCTGCGCGCGGTCTCGCCCCCGACGTCGGCGACGATCGCGTTGAAGAGCTCACGGTTCTCGCCGCGGTGGATCGCCTCGAAGCTGGCGCCGATCATCTCCACGCCGTACTTCTCGAGCACCCCGTTCTCGTGCAGGGCGATCGCCGCGTTGAGCGCCGTCTGGCCGCCGAGGGTGGGCAGCAGCGCGTCGGGCCGCTCCTTGGCGATCACCTTCTCGACGTACTCCGGCGTGATCGGCTCGACGTAGGTGGCGTCGGCGAACTCGGGGTCGGTCATGATCGTCGCGGGGTTGCTGTTGACCAGCACCACCCGGATCCCCTCGTCCTTGAGCACCCGGCACGCCTGGGTGCCCGAGTAGTCGAACTCGCACGCCTGGCCGATGATGATCGGCCCGGAGCCGATCACCAGGACCGACCTGATGTCGTCGCGCTTCGGCATCAGCTGTCTCCCTCGACGTCGCCGGCCATGAGTCCCAGGAACCGGTCGAACAGGTACGCCGCGTCGTGCGGCCCGGCCGCGGCCTCGGGGTGGTACTGCACCGAGAACCCCCTGAGGGCGCCCGTCGCGTCACGCAGCTCGAGGCCCTCGACGACGTCGTCGTTGAGGCAGACGTGGCTCACGCTCGCCTCGCCGTAGGGCGTGGACGTCGTGGCGTCGAGCGGGGCGTCGACGGCGAACCCGTGGTTGTGGGCGGTGACCTCGACCTTGCCGGTGGTGCGGTCCATCACCGGCTGGTTGATGCCGCGGTGGCCGTACCTGAGCTTGTAGGTGCCGAAGCCGAGGGCCCGCCCGAAGAGCTGGTTGCCGAAGCAGATGCCGAAGTAGGGCAGCCCCTGGGCGAGGGACTGCTGCAGCAGCTCGACCTGGTGGGTCGTCGCCGCCGGGTCACCGGGGCCGTTGCTGTAGAAGAGGCCGTCGGGCGCGACGGCGTTGATGTCGTCGAGCGTGGCGGTGGCCGGGAGCACGTGCACCTCGCAGCCGCGCTCGGCCATCCGGTACGGCGTCATCGACTTGATGCCGAGGTCGAGGGCGGCCACGGTGAACCGCTTCTCGCCGTGCGCGGGCACCACGTACGTCGCTGCCGTGGAGACCTCGCTGGCGAGCTCGGACCCGGCCATCTCGCCCGAGGCGCGCACCCGCTCGAGCAGCGCGGTGGCGTCGGTCCCGGTGCTGGAGATGCCGACGCGCATCGCGCCGCGCTCGCGCAGGTGGCGGGTCAGCGCTCGGGTGTCGATCCCGGAGATCCCGACGACGCCCTGCGCCTTGAGCTCGTCGCCGAGGCTGCGGCGGCTGCGCCAGCTGGAGGGGACGCGGGCGGGGTCGCGGACGACGTACCCGGCGACCCAGATGCGGGAGGACTCCTGGTCCTCGTCGTTCACGCCGGTGTTGCCGATGTGCGGAGCGGTCATCACGACGACCTGGCGGTGGTAGGACGGGATCGGTGAGGGTCTCCTGGTACCCGGTCATGCCCGTGTTGAAGACGGCCTCCCCGAACGTCTCGCCCCGGGCGCCGTAGGCGTCGCCGGTGAAGACCCGGCCGTCCTCGAGCACCAGCAGGGCGCTCATGCCGGCACCCCGACCAGCTCGAGGCTGACCTCGCGGAGCCGGGCCGCCACGGCCTCGTCCCGGGCGATCTCGGACGGCTCCTTGAGCACGTTGTCGTCGTAGTACCCGCCGGTGAGGCCCTCGACGGCCGGGTCGGTGGCCAGGAAGGTCAGCGTGGCGCCGCCGTCGGCGGGACTGCGCATGAACCGCTTCGCGACCGCGAGCACCGGGCGGGCGAACCAGGGCGCGCCCGACCAGATGTCGGTGGCGACGGCGCCGGGGTGCAGCGAGTTGACGCTCACCCCGCGGGGCTCGAGCTCGACGGCCAGGCTCCGTGCGTAGACCACGTTGGCCAGCTTCGAGCGGCCGTAGGCCTTCATCACCGAGTAGCCGCGCTCGAAGCCCAGGTCGTCGAAGTCCATCGTCCCGCTGTAGTGGCCGGTGGACGCCGTGAAGACGATGCGGCCCCCGGGGGCGGTCACGAGGTCCTTGACCAGCTCGGTGAGCAGGAAGCCGGCGAGGTGGTTGACCGCGAAGGTCGACTCGTACCCGTCGACCGTCACCGACCGCTTGTCGTAGACGGTGCCGGCGTTGTTGATCAGCACGTCGATGGCGGGGTAGGCGCTGCGGAGCTCCGCGGCCAGGCCGCGGATCGACGCGAGCGACTCGTGGTCGGCCACGTGGGTGTCGACCTTCGCGGCACCGGCGGCGGCGACCCGGGTCGCGGCGGCCGCGAGCTTCTCGGGGTTGCGGCCCACGAGCACCAGGTGGTGGCCCTGGGCGCCGAGCTGGAGCGCGGACTCGAGGCCGATGCCGGCGGTCGCGCCCGTGAGCACGATCGTCCTCGGTGCGGCCGGGGTCGGGCTCGGGGACGGGGTCGGGGGCGTGGTCATGTGAGCTTTCCTTCGATCACGGTGGGGACGCCGCGCAGGAACGTGGCGTGGACGGTCGCGCCGAGCGTGCGGCCGTGCCAGGGGTTGTTGCGGGAGAGCGACACGGACTGGTCGCGGTCGACCACGTACGGGGTGTCCGGGTCGACGAGCGTGAGGTTGGCCGGGCGTCCGGCCTCGAGCGGGGTGCCCTGGTGGTCGAGCCCGGCGATCCGGGCGGGGGCGGTCGACATCACCCGGGCCACGTCGGCCCACGTCATGAGGCCGCTCCCCACCATCACGGTGGCGACGACGGGCAGCGCCGTCTCGAGCCCGAGCATGCCGAACGCCGCGTCGACGAAGGCGTGCTCCTTGTCGTGCCGGGCGTGCGGGGCGTGGTCGGTGGCGACGGCGTCGATGGTGCCGTCGGCGAGGGCCGCCCGCAGCGCGTCGACGTCCTCCTGGGGCCGCAGCGGCGGGTTGACCTTGAACGTCGGGTCGTAGCCGCCGTTCTCGGTGCCCAGGAGGTCGGTGGTGAGGAGCAGGTGGTGCGGCGTCACCTCGGCCGTGACGTCCCAGTGCCCCTCCTTCCGGGCCTGCGCCCTGGCCCAGCGCAGCACCTCGACCGTGCCGGCCGTGCTGGCGTGGGCCACGTGCACCCGCGAGCCGGTGTGCCGGGCGAGCATCACGTCGCGCGCGACGACGACCTCCTCGGCGACGCCCGGCCAGCCGGGCAGCCCGAGGCGGCCGCTGAGCTCGCCCTCGTGGCAGCACGCGGCGGGCCCGGCGAGGGTCGGGTCCTGGGCGTGCTGGCTGACGACCCCGCCGAACGCCTTGACGTACTCCAGCGCCCGGCGCATCACGCGGGCGTCGGCGACGCACCTGCCGTCGTCGGAGAAGACGCGGACCCGGGCCCGCGAGCGGTGCATGAGGCCGAGCTCGGCCAGCTCCTCCCCGCCGAGCCCGCGCGTCACCGCGCCCACCGGCTGGACGTCGACCAGGCCGGCCGCGCGACCGAGGTCGTGGACGCGCTCGGCGGCCTCGGCCGTGTCGGTGACGGGGCTCGTGTTCGCCATGGCCAGCACCGCGGTGAAGCCGCCGACCGCCGCGGCCTGCGAGCCGGTGAGGATGGTCTCGGCGTCCTCGCGGCCGGGCTCGCGCAGGTGCGTGTGCAGGTCGACGAGCCCGGGCAGGGCGACCAGGCCGTCGGCGTCGACGACGCGGGCTCCCGTGTCGCTCAGGCCGGTGCCGACCTCGGCGATCACGCCGTCGGCGAGCAGCAGGTCGGCGGGCTCCGCCCCCAGGAGACGGGCGCCCCTGACCAGGATCCGGTCGTTCGTCGTGCTCATCTCTCGGTCTCCTCACCGGCGAGCAGGTGGTAGAGGATCGCCATCCTCACCGCGACCCCGGCCGAGACCTGGTCGAGCACGGCGCTCTGGGCGGCGTCGGCGGCGTCCGCGGCGATCTCGAGGCCGCGGTTCATCGGGCCGGGGTGGCAGATCGGGACGTCGGGACCGAGCAGGCGGAGCCGGTCGCGGGTCAGGCCGTAGCCCACGGTGTACTCGCGCGGGCTCGGGAAGTAGCCGCCGCTCATGCGCTCCTTCTGGACGCGCAGCATCATCACCGCGTCGGCCTTGGGCAGCACCTCGTCGAGGTCGTAGCTGGTCGCGAACCCGTCCTGCTGCGACCAGGCGCCCACGCCGCTGGGCATCAGGGTCGGCGGGGCCACCACCGTGACGGCGGCGCCCAGCTTGGTCAGGCTCTTGACGTTGCTGCGGAAGACCCGGCTGTGGGTCAGGTCGCCGACGATCACGACCCGCTTGCCCTCGAGGGTGCCCTTGCCGGCCGCGCTGAACCGGTTCTGCAGCGTGTAGGCGTCGAGCAGCGCCTGCGAGGGGTGCTCGTGGGTGCCGTCGCCGGCGTTGATCACCGCGGCGTCGACCCACTGGCTCACCTGGAGCGCCGCGCCGCTCGCGGGGTGTCGCATCACGAGGGCGTCGATGCCCATCGCCGCGATGGTGAGCACGGTGTCGCGCAGGCTCTCGCCCTTGCTGGCCGAGCTGCCCTTGCCCGTGATGTTGATGGTGTCGGCGCTCAGCCACTTGCCGGCGATCTCGAAGCTCGACCGGGTGCGGGTGGAGTCCTCGAAGAACAGGTTGATGATCGTGCGGCCGCGCAGGGCCGGCAGCTTCTTGACCTGGCGCTTCTGCACGTCGTGCATCTCGGCGGCGGTCGCGAAGACCGTGGCCATGTCGTCGGCGGTGAGGTCGTCGATGCTCAGGAGGTGGCGCTTCATCGTGGTGCCCTCACCCGATCCACACACCCTCGTGCGGGTCGACCTCGTCGAGCCGCACCATGACGCGCTCGGTCCGCGCGCTCGGCAGGTTCTTGCCCACGTGGTCGGCCCGGATCGGCAGCTCGCGGTGGCCGCGGTCGACGAGCACGGCGAGGCGGACGACGTCCGGCCGGCCGAGGTCGTTCATCGCGTCGAGCGCCGCGCGGACCGTGCGGCCGGAGTAGAGGACGTCGTCGACCAGCACGACCGTCCGCCCGTCGATGCCGCCCGGCGGCACCTCGGTGGGGTGCGGCGAGCGGGCCGGGTTCCGGCGCAGGTCGTCGCGGTACATCGTGATGTCGAGCGCGCCGACGGGGACGTCGATGCCCTCGACGTCCCTGATGCGGGCGGCGATCCGGCGCGCGAGCGGCACGCCGCGCAGCGGGATGCCGAGGAGCACGAGGTCGCTCGCGCCCTTGTTGCGCTCGAGGATCTCGTGGGAGATCCGGGTGAGGGCCCGGGCGATGTCGCGGGCGTCGAGGACGACGGTGCCGCTGAGCTGCTCGACGGGCTGGGGCTCACTGCTGGGGGCTGGCTGGGCGCACACGGGTGCTGCCTGACCTCCTTCTCCGCCTCACAGGACGGCTCGTTAAAGGATGTCTCGAACGCTGTGACCCTAGCAGCCGCGCGCCCTCCCCTCGCCGACCCGTCGCACATGTGGGACGGCTCACCGACCCGCCGCGCCACATGTGGGGCGGGTCGGTGTCAGGAGACGTCGATGAGCACCTTGCCGACGGCGCCCTGCTCGACGGCGTCGTGGGCGGCGGCCGTCTGGTCGAGCGGGTAGTGGTGCAGCGGGACGCCGGCGTCCTCGCCGACCCGCAGGGCGCCCGCCTCGACCGCCCGCGTGACCTCGGCCGCGCCGGCGGCGAGCCGCTCGGGGGCCACGGTGTAGAGCAGGATCCCCTGCAGCCGCAGGTTCTTGCTGAAGCTCGCCCGCAGCGGGAGCGTGGCCTCGGGCCCGCCGTTGTTGGCGTAGTAGGCGATCGTCGCGCCGTTCGCCGCGACCTCGAGGTCGAGCGCCAGGTTCTCGGCCGGGGCGACCTCGACGACGAGGTCGACCCCGTCGGGCGCGACCTCGCGCACCCGGGCGACGACGTCGTCCTCGCGGTAGTTGACGACGTGGTGGGCGCCGGCCGCCTGCGCCAGCGCCGCCTTGGTCGGCCCGCTGACCGTGGTCACCACGGTGGCGCCGGCCCAGACGGCGAGCTGGATCGCGGCGTTGCCGACCGCCCCCGCTCCCCCGGCCACGAGCACGGTCCGCCCGGAGAGCGAGCCCGGGGCGAGGTGGTCGACGTCCCCGCTGGTGAGCGCGCGGTGGGCGGTGAGGGCGGGCACGCCGAGGCTGGCGCCCAGGTCGAACGAGGCGCCGTCGGGCAGCGGCACCACGTGGTCGGCGGGCTGCAGCGTCAGCTCGGACGCCGTGCCGATCGCCCGGCCGTGCTGGGCCATCCGCAGCCAGACGCGGTCGCCGGGAACGAGGTGGCTGACGCCCGTCGCCCACGGCCTCGACGACGCCGGCGCCGTCCTGCCCGGGCGAGACGACGTCGTGCGCCTTCGCCATCAGCCCGGCGCGGAACTTCCAGTCGGTCGGGTTCACGCCCGGCCCGCACCACTCGCACCACGACCTCGCCGGGCCCCGGCTCGGGTCGGGCAGGACGGCGACGCTCAGCACCGACGACGGGCCGGTCTCGGAGTACACGACGGCTCTCACCGGCCCATCCTGCCCTTGACGTGGGTGAACGCGGCCGATGAGGGTGACCCATGCCCTCCTCGCCCCGCCGCCCCGCCCGCCGTCCAGCCGGGCGGGCTGATCGTGGGCACGCTCGACGGCCGGGTCGCCGTCGTCACGGGCGCGGCGCGGGGCGTCGGCCGCGGCATCGCGCTGGCGCTCGCCGCCGAGGGGGCACGGGTCGCGGTCGCCGACGTGCTGCCGGGCGAGGACGTCGTCCACGAGATCGAGGTGCGCGGCGGCGAGGCCGTGCTCGAGGAGTGCGACATCAGGAGTCGGCGAACGTCGACGCCTTCGTCGCGGGCGTGGTCGAGCTCTGGGGCGGCGTCGACGTGCTCGTGAACAACGCCATCGCGACCGCGATCGGCCCGCTCGAGGACGTCAGCGACGACGACCTCGCGCTCGTCTTCGACACCGGTCCGCTGGCGTCCTTCTACTTCATGCGCGCCTGCTTCCCGTACCTGCGCGACAGCTCGTTCGGCGGCCGCGTCGTGAACCTGCGCTCGGGCACCGAGCAGAACGGGCTGCCGGGGTACGTCGCCTACGTCGCGGCCAAGGCGGCGGTCGGCGGACTCACCCGGGCCGCGGCGCGCGAGTGGGGACGCCACGGCATCAACGTCAACGCCGTGGTGCCGTTCGCCCTGAGCGAGGGCACGCTCTCGGCGCTCGACGACGGCCAGCTGAAGGCGATGCTGCGCAACCTGTCGATCCGGCGACCGGGCGACCCGGAGGCCGACATCGGGCGTGCGGTGGTCTACCTGGCTGGGCCGGACTCCTCCTACGTCACCGGCTCGACGCTGATGCTCGACGGCGGCGGGGCGTTCTTCAGCTGAGCCGCAGGGCCGTCCGGGTCAGCTCGTGCAGGCTCGTGCCGTGCTCGCGCGTCAGCCAGTGCTCGTAGGCGTGCTCGGCCGCCGCGAGCCGTGAGGCGACGAGGGCCCCGGGCCGGACGTCGTCCGGACCGGTGCCGAGCCGGGCGGCGACGAGCGCCACGAGCTCGGCGCGCTCGGCGTCGTCGAGCAGCGAGGCGCGTCGCACCCGGTCGGGGGCCGACGCCATCGCGCTGCGCCACAGCCCCAGCACCTCGGACTCGTCGGCGAACTGCTCGGTGCGGTGCAGCACCGCGGCGGCGAGCGAGTCGGTGACCGGCTCGTCGGCCGGTCGCTCGGCGAAGGCCCGCACGATCGCGGCGCGCCCGGAGCGCACGACGCCGGTGAGCAGGTCCTCCTTGCTGGCCACGTGCCTGAACAGGGTGCTCAGCGAGACGCCGACCTCGGCCGCGATCGCCTCGACGGTGACGGCGTCGTACCCGTCGCGCGCGAACAGCTCGAGCGCCGTGCGGTCGATGCGCTCGCGCAGCTCGGCCCGGCGTCGTTCGCGGAGGCCGGTCATGGCGGGGTCACGACGGGGTCGGGGTCGGAGCGGCGGGGCGGGCACGTCGATCGCCGGACGCTCGCAGCCGCCGTCCACCTGGAACACCTTGCCGGTGACCCAGGACGACGCGGGCGAGGCCAGGTAGAGGGCGGCGCAGGCGATGTCCTCCGGCGTGCCGGGGCGGCCCATCGGGGTGTTGGCCTCGAACTGGGCGCGCAGGGTGTCGTCGGTCAGGACCACCTCGAGTCCCTGGGTCGCGACGCCGCCGACGCCGATCGCGTTGACGCGCACGAGCGGCGCCAGCTCGCCCGCGAGGTTGCGGGTCATCTGGTTGAGCGCGGCCTTGCCGGCGCCGTAGGCGACGAACGAGCTGAGCTGCATGTCGGCCGAGCGCGAGGAGATGTTGACGATCGCCCCGGAGCCCGCGGTGTCGACCATGGCCTGCGCCGCGAGCTGGCTCATCAGGAACGGCGAGGTGACGTTGAACTTCATCGCCAGGTCGAAGAACCGCTCGCTCGTCATCAGGGCCGGGCGCGGGCCGGTGCCGCCGGCGTTGTTGACCAGCACGTCGAGCCGGCCGAACGCGTCGACGGCGCCGGCGACCAGGCGGCGCCGGTCGTCGTCCACCAGGACGTCGGTCACCACCGCCAGCGCCCGGCGTCCGGTCTCCTCGATGCGGGCGACGACCTCGTCGAGGTCGGCCTGCGTCCGGGCGCCCACCACGACGTCGGCGCCGGCCTCGGCCAGCCCGATCGCGATGCCGCGCCCGATCCCCTGGCCGGCACCGGTGACCACCGCGACCCGGCCGTCGAGCCTGAAGTTGTCGAGGATCCCCATGCCGGCTACTTGGCTCGGCCGAGGCCGAGCTGCGGGGCGGCGCGCCCCGCGAGCAGCGGCAGGTCGAGGTAGGTCTTGATGCCGGGTGCGGCGGCCACGACGTACGGGATCGCGTTGACGCAGTGGTTGGCCGTGACCACGATGCCGGGGTTGCGCACCAGGCCCTCGGCGATGCTGTCGGGCTGCAGGCCCTTGAAGGTGACCTTCACGTCGGGCTCGCCGGTGACCTCGACCTCGAACCGCTCGCCCTCGGGACCGAAGCCCCACGCCGGGTCGAAGTGCTCCTCCCCCATGAACCAGTTGACGCTGGCGGTGACGACCGGCGTGCCGTCGACGGTCGCGCGCCAGTGGAACTTGCGGGCCGCGACCTGGCCGACCTCGATGGTGCCGATCGGCGCCTCGATCGGCTGGGTCGCCACGGCGACCTCCTGCAGGCTCTCGATCTCGGCGTCCACGTCGAAGCCCATCTCGGCCACGATCATCCGCACGCTCGCCTTGAAGCCGGCCCCGAGCAGGTCGACGATCGGGCCGCTCATGGCCTGCTCCGGCGGCACGCCGAAGCCCATGATGTGACGCACGACGTCGGGTGCGTTGTAGGTGCGGATGTCGCTGAACTCCTCCGACCGCACGTGCGTGACGCCGGCGGTGAGGGCGGAGACCATGAGCGGGAACCGCTCGGTGATGCCGCCGGGGTGGATGCCGGTGCCGTGCAGCGTCGACCCGCCCGCAGCGCACGCGTCGAGGATCGCCCCGCTCTTGTCGAGGTCGGGGTAGATCCAGCCCACGGGGGTCACGACGTTCTTGCCGCTGCGCAGCAGGGCGCAGACCTCGTCCTCGTTCGGCAGCAGCGGGCTGTAGACCACGCAGTCGGCGTCGGTGGCCAGGATCTCCTCGACGTCGGTGGTGGCGGCGACGCCGAGCGGTCCGAGCCCGACGATCTCGCCGACGTCCTTGCCGTTCTTGTCGCTGGAGTGCACCCACGCCCCGACCAGCTCGAGGTCGGGGTGGGCCACCACCGCCTCGACCGCCGCCTTGCCCACGCCACCCGTCGCCCACTGGATCACCCTGATGCTCATGCCACCGGATTCAGCCAGTGATGACAGTCACTGTCAAGATCGGAGTGAGTGTCACGTTGGTGGGGATACTTGGATACCAGGTCAGGCGCGAAGACGCGTCTTAGCCTGACCCAGTATCCAGCTATCCCTCACAGCGCCTCGGACATGGCGGCGCAGGCCGCGAGCCAGGACGTGCGGGTCGCGGCCGACAGCTGGTGGTAGGGCACGACCGAGCCCGAGACGAGCACGGGGTCGTACGGCACGCGGAAGACACCCCGGGTGCGCTGCTCGTAGACGCCGACCAGGTCGGCGGCCAGCTTGTCGTCGACCTTGGGCGAGGGGTCGGAGAGCACCGTGAGGCACTTGTACTTCAGGTTCGAGATACCCGGCGTCCTGCAGCGCGTCGAGCATCCACAGGCCGCTGTAGCCGGTGTCCTCCCGGACCGTGCTGGTGACCACCAGCAGGTCGGCGGTCTCGACGGCGGCCAGCCAGTTCTCGGCGCGCATGTTGTTGCCCGAGTCGATGATGATCAGGCGGTAGAAGCGCTCCAGCAGCTGGTGCACCTCCTTGAAGTCGTCGGCGTGGATCATGCCGGTGACGTCGGGCCGCTCGTCGGAGGCGAGGACGTCGAAGTGGGCGTCGCCCTGCGAGCGCACGAACGCGCCGAGGTCGCCGATCCGCGACTGGTACACGTCCTTGAACCGGCCGAGGTCCTCGAGCAGCTCGCGGGTGGTGTTGCGGTGCGAGCTGCGCGTGCCGCGGATGCCGAGCGTGCCGCGGGTCTCGTTGTTGTCCCAGGCGACCACCCCGCCGCCGCGCACCGTGCCGAACGTGTACCCGGCCGCGAGGACGCCGGTGGTCTTGGCCGCGCCGCCCTTGGGGTTGATGAACACGATCGTGCGCGGGCCGTCGAAGTCGCGCTGGATCGCGGACTTCGCCTGCTCGTGCGCCAGCTCCTTGCGGCCCATCGCCGGCTTGATCGCACCGCCCGACCAGCGGCGGACCCGGCCGCGCCAGCCCCAGGTCGCCGGCCCCAGCGCCTGCTCGCTGTCGCGCCGGTCGAGGAAGTCGGTGGCGGTCATGAACCGGCGCACCTCGGGTTCCGCCGGGACCTCCGTCGCCTCGGTCAGGCTCGCCGGAGGTGACGAGGGCGGCGGGGACGACGGCCCGGCCGGCGGCGCCACCGGTGCCGGAGCGAGCGGGTCGCTGGGCGGGGGCATCGCCGGGCGGGTGGCGAGGTGGGCCGGCGGGGGGCCCGACGGCGGCAGCCGGGACGGGGGCGGGCCCGACGGCGGCGGTCCCGGGGGCGGCTGTGCCGACGGCGGCGCGGACGTCGGCGGCGGGCGACGTCGGCGCGGACGTCGGCGGCCCCGAGGGCGGTGCCGCGGACGCCGGCGCCGCTGGCGGCGACGCGGCAGCGGCGACCGGCAGCGGGTCCATCAGCGGGTCGGCCAGCTGGTCGATGAGCGCGTCCGAGCGGCGGTCGGCCGTGTGCTCGATGGCACGCGCCTGCTGGCGGGCGTACTCCTCGAGCTCCTCCGGCGTGTAGAGCCGGTCGCTGGTGGCGTGCACCGCGTCGGGTGCGGGGTCCTGGTCCTGCGGGTTGGTCATGCGGCCCTCCGAGATGTCGTCACGACACCCCGACCCTAGCCCGGCAGCACCGTGGCCGAACGCCGGTCCAGACCGGACCTACGCGAGCTGGTTGAGCGCCTTCTGGATCACGCGGTGGAAGGTGAGGTAGGCGAAGTGCATGCCGCGGAGCGTCTCGATCGGCATCCGGGCCTGCACCGCCGCCGCCAGGAGGCCGAGCACCTCGCCGCCGTAGGGCGACACGGTGGTCGCACCCACGAGGATCCCGCGGTCGGTGTCGGCGACCACCTTGACCACCCCGAAGGTGTGGTCGCCCTGGATCCAGCCGCGGCTGGAGCGCTCGACGTCGGCCACGCCGACGGCCACGGGCAGCCCGGCCTCGCGCGCCTGGGCCTCGGTCATGCCGACCGAGCCGACCTCCGGGTCGGTGAACGTCACGCGGGTGACCGCGTGGTACTCCGCCCAGGGACCGTCCTCGCCCAGCAGGTCGCGCACCGCCGCGACGGCCTGGTAGCGAGCGACGTGGGTGAAGGCGCCCTTGCCGGTGATGTCGCCGACCGCCCACAGCCGGTCCCCCGCCCGCATCCGCTCGTCGGTCGCGACGTGGGCCGCCCCCGGGTCCAGGCCGACCGTCTCGAGCCCGACGCCGTCGAGGTTGGGCTGGCGGCCCGCTGCCACCAGGAGCGCGTCGGCCGTCAGCTCGTCGCCGCCGCCGAGCCTCACGTGGAAGCGGCCGTCGTGCCCGACGCGCTCGATCTCGACCCCGGTGCGGACGTCGATGCCGTCGAGCGCGAACGCCCGGGCGATCACGGCGCTCGTCTCGGGCTCCTCCGGGCCCCATGATCCGGCCCTCCGCCTCGAGCAGGGTCACGGTGCTGCCGAACCGCGCGAAGGTCTGCGCGAGCTCGCAGCCGATCGGGCCGCCGCCCACCACGACGAGGCGGTCCGGTCGCTCGGTCACCCGCACGACCTCGCGGTTGGTCCAGTACGGCGTGCCCTCGAGACCGTCGATCGGCAGGGTCGCCGGTCGGGTGCCGGTGGCGAGCAGGACCCCACGGCGCCCCACCAGGACGACCTCCCCCTCGGCGGTCTCGACGACGACCCGCCCCGGGCCGTCGAGCCGGCCGCGGCCGCGCACGACCCGCACCCCCGACTCCTCGAGCCGGTCGGCGTGCACGTGGTCGTGCCAGTCGTTGGTGGCCTTCGTGACCCGAGCCGCCACCTGGGCCCAGTCGGCGGTGACGTCGGCCGTCCCGCCGAGCCCCGGGAGCCGCCGCGCCTCGGCGAGCAGGTCGCCGCCGCGCACCATGAGCTTCGACGGGGTGCAGCCGTAGAACGGGCACTCCCCGCCCACCAGGCCCTCGTCGACCGCGACGACCTCGAGCCCGGCGCGACCGAGCTTGTTGGCGGCGTACTCCCCGCCGGGGCCGGTGCCGAGCACCACGACGTCCACCACGCGCTCAGGCATGGGGCCACCCAACCAGGGGGATGGTCGTCACCGGTCGAGGTGGCGCGCCTCGGCGAAGCAGAACAGCCCGTACGCCGCGAACCCGAGCCCGATCAGCCCCAGCAGGACCGGTCCGAACGGCTGGTCGAGGACGGTGGTGAGCGCCTGGTCGAGCCCGCCCGACTTGTCGGCCTCGTGGGTGAGGGCGGCGTAGACGAACAGCGACCCGACGACGCCGAGGGCCACGCCCTTGGCGACGTGGCCGGCGCGCCCGAGCCAGCGGTACGCCGTCCCGGTGTCGCCGCTGCGTCCCTTGCTGTCGAGCTTGTCGAGGTAGGACTCGGTGTAGGCGACCACCAGCAGGGCGATGCCCACCCCGATGATCGCCAGGCCGACGGCGCCGACGAGCAGCTGGCCGCCCGGGAGGTCCATCACCTTGGCGGTCGTGGAGTCGGTGCCGCCCTTCTTGCCGCCGCTGGAGCCGGTGGCGACCGTGATGGCGCTCACCGCGATCGCGGCGTACACGGCGGCCTTGCCCGCGGCGACCAGGCGCTTGCGGGTCCGCTTGGTGTCGTCGGTCTCGTCGCGGTAGCCGATGGCGGCGTCGAGTGCCCGCCAGACGACGAGCAGCACCATCCCGACGGCGACGAGCCAGACCAGCACCTTGCCGAAGGGCTGCTCGGCGAGCTGCTTGAGGGCACCGCTGCTCGACGCCTTGCCCTCCCGGTCGCCGAGGGCGAGCTGCACCGCCAGCCACCCGATGAGCAGGTGCACGACGCCGAAGGCCACCAGCCCGGCCTTCGCGGCCCGGTCGAGCCACTCGCTGTCGTGCGCCTCGCGTGCGGTGTCGTTCACGACAGGTCCCCGATCGCTGAGTCGATGGCCCGGTGGAAGGTCGGGTAGGCGTAGATCATGGTGCGGAGGGTGTCGACGGGGACGGCGGCGTGCACGGCGAGGGCGAGCAGGCCGATGATCTCGCCGCCCGCCGGACCGACGACGCAGGCGCCGACCAGGACGCCGCGGTCGGCGTCCTCGACCACCTTGACCAGGCCGCGCGCGCCCTCGCCGTGGGTGAAGCCCCGCGAGGACTGCTCCAGCGGCGTCGAGCCGACGCGGACGTCGAGGCCCGCCTCGCGCGCCTGCTGCTCGGTGAGGCCGACGCCGGCGACCTCGGGGTCGGTGAAGGTGACGTGCGGCAGCGCGTGGTAGCTCGCGGGCGGGCCGTCCTGGCCCAGGACGTCGCGCAGCGCGATCGCCGACTGGTACATCGAGACGTGCGTGAAGGCGCCCTTGCCGGTGACGTCACCGATCGCCCACACGCCGTCGACGCCTGCGACGCGGAGCCGGTCGTCGACGTCGAGGGTGCGCGCGGTGGGGTCGAGCCCGACGGTGTCGAGCCCGAGGTCGTCGAGGTTGGGCTGGCGGCCCGCGGCGACGAGCAGGCGGTCGGCCGTCAGCGTCTCCCCCGCGACCGTGAGCGTGAACGTGCCGTCGGCGTAGGACACCTCGCTGGTGTCGGCCGAGGTCATCACCCGGACCCCCTCGGCCGCCAGCACCTCGCCGAGGATCGCGCTGGCCTCGGGCTCGGCCGTCGGCGAGAGCCGGTCGCCGTGCTGGACGATCGTGGTCCTCACGCCGAACCTGCTGAACACCTGGGCGAGCTCGCAGCCGATCGGCCCGCCGCCGATCACCACGATGCTGGCGGGCAGCGAGTCGGCCTGCAGCGCCTCGCGGTTGGTCCAGTACGGCGTCCCCTCCAGCCCCTCGATGGGCGGCGCCGCCGGACGCGTGCCGGGGTTGAGGACGACGCCCCGCCTCACCTCGTGCGTGGTGACCGAGCCGTCGGCCGCGGTCGAGCTCGACGCAGCCGGGTCCGGCGAGACGCGCGGTGGCGTGGACGACGGTCGCGCCGGCGTCCTCGAGGCGGCGCACGGCGACCGTGTCGTCCCAGTGGTCGGTGGCCTCGTCGGCGACGCGCTTGGCGACCGGCGCCCAGCTGGGGGTGACGGTGACGTCGCCCGCGATCCGCGACGCGCGCCCGGCCTCGGCCAGGGCGTCGGCGGCGCGCACCATCATCTTCGACGGGATGCAGCCGTAGTACGGGCACTCCCCGCCCACCAGGTGCTTGTCGACGGCGAGGACGTCGAGCCCGGCCCGGGCCGCACCCGTCGCCAGCGCCTCGCCCCCGGGCCCGAGTCCGATCACGACGAGGTCGAAGGCTGCAGCGCTCATGGCGCCACTATGCCCGGTGGGGAAATCTCAGAGCAGGGAGGCCTTCTCGCGCTGCATCGCGCCCAGCACGCCGTTGACGAAGGTCGGCGAGTCGTCGGTGGAGAGCTCCTGCACCAGGGCCATGGCCTCGGCGACCGCGACGCCGTCCGGCACGTCGTCGGCGTAGAGCAGCTCCCACACGCCGATGCGCAGCGCGTTGCGGTCGACGGCCGGCATCCGGTCGAGGGTCCACTCGCGGAGAACTGCGAGAGCAGCTCGTCGATCCGCTCGGCGTGCTCGGCGACCCCGCGCACCAGCGTGGCGGTGTAGGGGTTCGAGGGACCCTCGCCGTCGGCGATGGCGCGCTCGAGCGCGTCGAGGGCCGACTCGCCCCGCATGTCGGAGGCGTAGAGGACGTCGAGCGCGCGGCGCCGCGACTTCGAGCGGGCCCCCATCAGGACTTGACGCGCCCCATGTAGGAGGAGTCGCGGGTGTCGACCTTGACCTTCTCGCCCTGGTTGATGAACAGCGGGACCTGGATCTCGTGACCGGTCTCGAGCGTGGCCGGCTTGGTGCGCCCGGTCGCGCTGTCGCCCGCCAGGCCCGGCTCGGTGAACGTGATGACCAGCTCGACCGAGGCCGGCAGCTCGATGAACAGCACCCGGCCCTCGTTGGTGGCGACCACGGCCTCCTGGTTCTCGAGGAGGAAGTTCGCGTTGCCGCCGACGATCTCGGGGGCGATCTCGAGCTGCTCGTAGTTCGAGGTGTCCATGAACACGTAGGAGGTGCCGTCGTTGTAGAGGTACTGCATGGTGCGGCGGTCGACCGTGGCGGTCTCGACCTTGGTGCCGGCGTTGAAGGTCTTGTCGACGGTCTTGTTCGACTCGACGTTCTTGAGCTTGGTGCGCACGAACGCGGGACCCTTGCCCGGCTTGACGTGCTGGAACTCGATGACGGCCCAGAGCTGGCCTTCGATGTTGAGGACCATGCCGTTCTTGAGGTCGTTCGTGGTTGCCATGCGCTCGGGCCAGCCTTTGCTCGTGTGAATGATCGAGGCGCTCGCCGTGGTGACCACGGGCGACGCCAGCGGCCCAGCCTACTGACTGGGCCGCCGCTGCCCGAAACTCGCGTCGGCGACGGGGGGACGGCGGGAGGGATAGCTGGATACCAGGTCAGGCCCGGACCCGTCCGCGAGCCTGACCTGGTATCCAGCTATCCCGGACCGGCTCGTGATCGACGTCGGACGCCCGTCCCACCCTTCAGGGAACCTCAGCGGGCACCACCACGTCACCACCATCACGAGCGGTCGCCCCCGGGGCGCCCGGATGAGCGGAGGCGACATGGACAAGAACGTGACGGTCAGCGTGAGGGGACTCCTGGTGACGGGCCTGGTGCTGCTGGCGCTGGCCGTGGCCTACCTGCTCGGGAACAGCGGCACGTCCGCCGCGAGCGCGGCACCCGCCGCCCCGGACGGCGACGAGCAGCCGGCACGCACGGTGACGATGCGCGGCGTCGGCGAGGTGTCGGTCGTCCCCGACCAGGTCGGCTTCGAGCTGTCGGTGCGGCTGACGCGCGACGACCTCGAGACCGCCCTCGCCGACGCCGACGACACCCTCGCGCGCGTGCTGGCCGAGCTCGAGGAGCTCGGCATCCCGAAGGGCGACACCGAGACCACCGGGCTCGACATGAGCCCCGTCTACCACTACGAGCGCGACCTCCCACCCGAGCTGCGCGGCTACCGGGTCAGCCAGACGGTCGCGGTGCTGGTGCGCGACAAGAGCGCCGCCGGCAAGGCCATCACCGCGGCGATCGAGACCGGCGGGAACGCGGTGCGTGTCTACGACATCCAGCTCAAGGTCGGTGACCCCGGGTCGGCGATCGGCGAGGCCCGCACGGACGCCGTCGCCGCTGCCTCCGAGAAGGCCGAGCAGTACGCGGCCGCCACCGGTCAGGAGCTGGGCGAGGTGGTCACCATCGTCGAGGTCGACCCGGAGAGGACCTACAGCCAGGTGAGCCGCAACGCCTACGACTCCGACATGCCGATGCTCGCCTCGGCCGAGCTGGCGGACGGCCTGACGATCCGCACCGGGCGCTCCCAGCTCGCCGTCACGGTGCAGGTGGTGTGGGACCTCGCCTGAGGCGCTCGGTCACGGTGCCTCGGGCCAGGTCAGGGCGGCCGCGAGCCCGACTCGCTCGAAGTAGGCGGTGAGGTGCTCCGGCGCCGGGTCCCAGTCCGGTCGCTCGAGGGTCCACGCGCAGGACTCGGGCGGGAGGAACTTCGCGCGGGACCGGACGTCGAGGATGCGGGCGGCGGCCACCGCTCGCGAGTCGCCGGCGACGACCTCGACGTACTCGAGGCCGTGGTCGCGGAACACCTCCTCGCGTGCGACGTCCAACCGGTGCCGTGTGCGTCCCTTGTGGATCTCCCCCGAGTACTCGCCCGCCGTTCCCGAGACGGGGTCGAAGAGGTCGGGTGTCCCGATGTGCTTGCCCTGGAGGTCGTAGAGCGGTTGGTTCACGAGCGGCCGCGCCAGGCGCGCCACGAGCTCCCACACCAGCCTGAACCACGGCTCGCGCGGGGACCTGCTCTCGTCGACGGCGTACGAGCAGGCCTCCCTGGCCAGCGCCGCGCCCTTCTGCGAGTTGCACCCGCTCACGAAGACCGCGAACAGCCAGACCGAGATGAGGCGGGCGGCGGCCGTCATGTCGATCGCCTGGACCGCGCCCCACAGGTCGTTGCGCCACTCGATCTCGTCGAAGAGTCCGCGCTGCACGGTGGCCACCGGTAGCCCGTCCACGATCTCGAACTGGTTCGAGCCGATCGCGCGCTTGACGATCACCACGCCGTCCCGTGGACGCATGGACTTGTACGACGGGAGCGCGAGCCGCACCGGCTCCTCGCTCTCCCCTGCCGGCCCACGCCCGTTGAAGTAGCTCGCCCCGCGCCACCGGAGGCTCGCCCAGCCGGTGACGAAGCCGCCGGAGCCGTCGGCGGGCAGCCTCGCGGCGGCGTCGACGATCCGTTGCTCGACGCTCGTGCTCCGCTCGACCGGCTGGTAGAGGCCCTTCCCGACCCTCTCGTAGCGAGGGCCGTTCGCCAGGTCCCACGTCAGGTCGGCATCGACCTTGCTCGCCCGGCCCGCTTTCAGGGGTCGCACGAGGTCGGACGGCCTCGTGCACCTCGGCTCCCACGCTCCACGTTCCACGTGCGGCTGGTGCCGCGATCGGCGGGGGCGCAACCGGGCGCTCCGTGCGACCTGTGGAGAACCGGCGCCGGGTCACGGCTGTGGACGGTTGGTGGCTCGCGGGTCGCGGACGGCCGGGATAGCTGGATACTGCGTCAGGCTAAGACACGTCTTCACGCCTGACCTGGTATCCAGGTATCCCGCCCGGCGCCGTCGATTCAGAAGCCGAGCCGGGCCAGGACGCGGTCGGTGGCGTGGCCGTCCTCCAGGACGGCGAAGGTGTCGCGGAAGCGGTGGTAGCGCTCGTCGTCGTCGGGCACCTGGTCGGGCAGCGTCCGCAGGGTCTCGATCAGCTCGTCGGTGGTGCGCACGAGCGGGCCGGGGGCGTGGTCCTCGAGCGGGAAGTAGAAGCCGCGGACGGTGCCCTCGTAGCGCTCGAGGTCCGGCGCCAGGAGGACGACGGGCCGCCCGGTCACGACGAAGTCGAACATGGTCGAGGAGTAGTCGGTCACCAGGACGTCGGCCGCGGTGTAGAGGTCGCGGACGTCGGGGTACCACGACACGTCGTGCGCGCCGTGGGTCGCCTCGACCGCCGCGCGGGCGGTCAGCATGTAGTGCGCCCGCACCAGCAGCACGTGCGACTCGTGCAGCGCGCCCGCGAACCGGCCGACGTCGAGGGGCAGGGTGACCGGGGGCGAGCCGTCGGCGAAGGTCTCGTCGTCGCGCCAGGTCGGGGTGTAGAGCACGACGCGGCGGTCCGGAGCGAGGCCCAGCGAGGTGCGCACGCGCTCGCGCGCCCACGCCGCGTCCGGGTGGCTGAGCAGGTCGTTGCGCGGGTACCCCGACTCGAGCACCTCGCCGTCGTAGCGGAACGCCCCGCGCAGCCGCGGGGTGCTGGCGGGGTTGGGCGAGAGCAGCAGGTCCCAGCGGGCGACGTCGCGGTCGAGCCGGTCGAGCCGGCCCTCGGGCGCCCACAGCACGTCGCGGTGGATCCGCTTCAGGGGCGTCCCGTGCCAGGTCTGGAGGTAGGTGGTCGAGGGGGCCTTGTCCCACTCGAGCTCGGTGTGGGTGTTGGCCACCAGCAGGTCGGCGGACTCCAGGACGGCCCGCGCCTCGTCGCCCGCGACGTCGACGGTGTGGACGTCGTCGGGGAACGTGTGCCGGTGGGCCTCGTCGGCGAGCCACACGTGCTCGGCCTCGGGCGCCGCGCCCGACGGGCCGGCGAGGGCCTCGTGGAGCACCTTGGGGCTGTCGGAGTACCGGCCCATGAAGCTCTGGTAGACGATCCTCATGCCGGTGATGGTGCCCGGAGACCGGGGACGCCGTCGAGCAGCCCCACCAGGCCGGCCCAGTCGTCGACGACGGCGTGCGCACCCGCCGCGAGCAGGTCGCGGGCCCGCCCGGCCCGCTCACCGACCGGCACGAAGACCAGGTTGCCGACGACCGTGACACCCGCGGCCACCGCCGACTCGACGCCGGCGACGGCGTCCTCGACGGCCAGGGCGGCGCCGTCCCCGAGCCCGAGCTCGCGCACGGCGTGCCGGTACACCGCCGGGTCGGGCTTGCTGGTCGGCGTGGGCAGCGAGTCCTGGGCGCTGAAGCGGAGGTGCGGCGGGAACCACGCCCCGAGCCCCGTGACCTCGATGCAGGCGGCGAGCCGGCGCAGGGCGCTCGAGCTGACGACGGCCAGCCGGAACCGCTGCGAGAGCTCGTCGAGGGCGGAGCTCACACCGGCGTCGGGCCGGAGGACCTCGGCGAGGTGGGCGGTGACGACGCGGGCCTCCTCGGCCACCCAGCGCTCGAGCTCGTCGTCGGCGAGCTCGTCCGCGGCTCCGGCCTCGAGGCCCTGCGCGAGGGCCCGGAAGCTGCGGCCGAGCGCCACCTCCTGCAACGACGGCGCGTCGTAGCGGACCGGCGAGCCGAGCCGGGCGAGCAGCCGGTTCGTCACGACGACCGACGCCTCGAACGCCGGCGCCTCGGAGGCGAACAGGTTGCCGTCGGCGTCGCAGAGCAGCGTGGTGACCGACGCGCAGCGGCTCAGGAGGCACTGGCACTGAGGCCCTCCGCGTCGCTCAGCGCCCGCTCGAGCGAGGCGACGAACCGGGCCGACCCCGCGAGGTCGTCGAGACCGAGGGCGACCAGGAGCGGCCGGACGTCGCGCAGGGCCGTGCGCGCCACCCGGACCAGGTCGGGGGCCGCCGGGTCGGTCAGCGCCTCGGGCGACGTCGGGTTGGTGGCGAGGTGGTGCACCCAGGTCGCGAGCACCGAGGTCAGGACGCCGCACGGCGCGCCCGCGCGGACGGCCCGCCGCAGCGACGGCCCGAGGTAGTTGGTGACCCGGACCGAGGCGCGGGCCCGCAGCCGGTCGAGCGGGTCGCCGAGGGCCTCGTTGGCGAAGCGCCGCAGCAGGTCGGCACGGTAGGCGTCGAGGTCGACCCCGTGCACCGGGTCGAGCAGCGGCGCGACCTCGTCGCGCATCATGGTGGTGAGCGCCTCGACGACCACCGGGTCGCGCATCGCCGCCGCCGTGGTCGCGTGGCCGCGGCGTCCGCCGAGGAACCCGAGCGCGAGGTGGCCGGCGTTGAGGAGGCCCGTCTTCATGGCGACGAACGGTCGGACGTCCGGGACGAGGAGGACGCCCACCTCGTCGAGGGGCGGCCGCTCGCCGCTGAAGGCGTCCTCGACCACCCACTGCCGGAACGGCTCGCACACCACCGGCGCGGCGTCGAGCAGCCCGTGCCGGCGCTGCAGCCACCGCTGGTGCGCCGCGTCGGCCGGTGGCGTGATGCGGTCGACCATGCTGCTGGGGAACGCGACGTGCTCCTCGACCCACGTGACCAGCGACGGCTCCAGGTCGCCGGCGGCCGCCAGCACCCGGGCACGGGCGGAGGCGCCGTTGTCGGGCAGGTTGTCGCACGAGAGCACGGTGAAGGGTCCCGCACCCGTGGCACGTCGGCGCGCGCAGGGCGCGGACCAGGAGGTCGAACGCGGGGGTCTCCTCGTCGCGGTAGCCGGGCGCGGTGATGGTGAGGGTGACCAGCTGGGTGCGGGGGTCGGCGAGACGCCGCACGAGCGCCTCGGGCGCGGCGACGGCGTCCACGTGCTCCTGCTGGACGCCCACCACCCGGACCGCGGCGCCGCGCCCGTCGACCTCGGTGACGGTCCACAGCCCGTCCTGGGCGCGGAGCGCCGGCCCCGTGGCGCAGGTGCGCACCCCGCTGCCGACCAGCCCCCACGCCCGCGAGATCCCGCGCTCGGCGAGGTCGTCGAGGTAGACCGCCTGGTGCGCCCGGTGGAAGGCTCCGGACCCGAGGTGCACGACGGCGGGCCGGAGCGACCCGACGTCGTAGGACGGCACGCGGACGTCGGGGCCGAGAGCCGCGAGGGCGCCGCGGCCCAGCCGGTGCCCGACGGCGGTGACTGCTGGGCGGTGCGCGCCGCCGTGGACGACCCCCTGGTGGGGCGTCACGCGCGCGTCGGCGGGGGTCGGAGGGAGCGGGAGACCATGCCGCCCGGTTCCCTGTTCACCTCCCGTTCACCTCACTCGTGAGGGCGAGTGAGCGGTCTGGCCGCCCGGCGCGGGCGGGGTCAGGCGTCGCGCAGGCGCGCCAGCGCCTCGAGGGCGAGCCGGTAGCCGTCGATGCCGTGACCGGCGATCACCTCGGCGGCGTGGGGGGTGACGACGGAGGTGTGGCGGAAGACCTCGGGCCGCTGGGTCGGGTCGGAGATGTGGACCTCCACCAGGGGCGCCGTGAGCTGGCCGCACGCGTCGAAGATCGCGTAGGAGTAGTGGGTCCAGGCGGCGGCGTTGAGGACGACGGGGGTCGAGTCGTCGGCGGCGGTGTTGAGCCAGTCGAGCAGCTCGCCCTCGTGGTTGGTCTGGCGGACGTCGACCGCGAACCCGTGCGCGGCCCCCCACTCCGCGCACAGGTCGGCCAGCTCGGCGAAGGTCGTGCGGCCGTAGATCTCGGGCTGGCGACGGCCGAGCCGGCCGAGGTTGGGACCGTTGAGGACGAGGACCGTCGTGCCGCTCATGACACCGCCTCGAACGCCGCGCGCAGGTCGTCCTCGGAGGGGCCCGCCAGGATCGTCGGGCTGCCGACGTCGGAGAGCACGACGAACCGCAGCACGGCACCGCGCGACTTCTTGTCGACGCGCATCGCGGCGAGCAGCTCCTCGAAGGGCGCGCCCTCGTAGGAGACGGGAAGACCCACCCGCGAGAACGCCTCGCGGTGCCGCTCGACGACCTCGGCCGGCAGGCCCGCGGCGCGGTGGGCGAGCTCGGCCACGAACACGCAGCCGATGGCGACGGCCTCGCCGTGGCGGATCTCGTAGTCCTCGGCCCGCTCGATGGCGTGGGCCAGGGTGTGGCCGTAGTTGAGCGCCTCCCGCCCCGGGTGGCCGCCCGGGGCGGACCCCCCGGTCTCCTTGAGGTCGGCGACGACGACGTCGATCTTGACCCGCACGGCGCGCTCGACCAGCTCGCGCAGCACCGGCGAGGAGGCCACGAGGTCGTCGGGGTCGGTGGTCTCGACGAGCCGCAGGATCTCGGGGTCGGCGATGAAGCCGCACTTCACGACCTCGCCCAGGCCGGCGACGAGCTCGTCGCGCGGCAGGGTCTCGAGCAGCGCGAGGTCGCACAGCACGCCGGCCGGCTCGTGGAAGGCGCCGACGAGGTTCTTGCCGGCGCCGGTGTTGATGCCGGTCTTGCCGCCGACCGCGGCGTCGACCATCGCGAGGAGCGTCGTCGGCACGTGCACCACGCGGACGCCGCGCAGCCACGACGCCGCGACGAACCCGCCGAGGTCGGTGGTCGCTCCCCCGCCCAGCGTCACCACGACGTCGGAGCGCGTGAAGCCCTCCTCGCCGAGCGCCTCCCAGCACGCGTTGGCGACCTCGGCCGTCTTGGCCTCCTCGCCGTCGGGGACGGCCAGCACGGTCACGTCGCGCTCGGGCATCGTCTCGACGAGCGGGGCGACGATGTCGTCGACGAGGTGCTCGAGCGAGTCGGGGCAGATCACCGCGACCCGGAGCGCGTCGCCGACCATGCCGGGCAGGCGACCGGCGAGGTGGTGGCCGACGACGACGTCGTACGGCGAGGCCCCGCCGACGTGCAGCACGGACTCCGGCGCGTGGTCGTGGTCGCTCATGCGAGCGCCTCCTCGATCCGGTCGGCGACGACCTCGGGGGTCGTCTCGTCGGTGTCGACCGAGACGGTCGCCACCGACTCGTAGATCGGCGTCCGCTCCTCGAGCAGCGCCTTGATGCGCATCCGCAGGTTGCCGAACAGCATCGGGCGACCGGCGCCCAGCCCGACCCGCTTCACGGCCTCGGCCAGTCCCACGCGGAGGAACACCACGCGGTGGGCGGCGAGCAGCTCGCGGGTGCCGGGGTCGAGCACCGCTCCCCCGCCGAGGGAGAGGACGCCGTCGTGGGCGGCCAGCGCGGCGGCCACGGCCTCGCGCTCGAGGGCGCGGAAGTGCTCCTCGCCCGACTCCACGAAGATGTCGGAGATCTCGCGGCCCTCGGCCGCGACGATGTCGGCGTCGGTGTCGCGCGCGGCGACGCCCCAGCGTGAGGCGAGCACCTCGGCCACCGTCGACTTGCCCGCGCCCATCGGCCCGACGAGCACGACGCGCGGCCTCACCGGCACCTCAGCGCTCACCGGTACCTCAGCGCTCACCGGTACCTCAGGGAGGCCAGGTACGACTCGTGGTTGCGTCGCGTCTCGCCCACGGAGTCGCCGCCGAACTTCTCGACCACGGCGTCGGCCAGCACCAGGGCCACCATCGCCTCGGCGACGATGCCGGCGGCCGGGACCGCGCACACGTCGGAGCGCTGGTGGTGGGCGACGGCCGCCTCGCCGGTGGCGACGTCGACCGTGCGCAGCGCACGCGGCACGGTGGCGATCGGCTTCATCGCGGCGCGGACCCGCAGCGTCTCGCCGGTCGTCATGCCGCCCTCGGTGCCGCCGGAGCGGTTGGAGACGCGCTGGATGGTGCCGTCCTCGAGCACGATCTCGTCGTGGGCCAGCGAGCCCGGCGTCGCGGCGATCTCGAACCCGTCACCCACCTCGACGCCCTTGATCGCCTGGATCCCCATGAGCGCGCCGGCCAGCCGCGAGTCGAGGCGGCGGTCCCAGTGCACGTGCGACCCGAGGCCGGGGGGCAGCCCCTCGACGACGACCTCGACGACCCCGCCGAGGGTGTCGCCGTCCTTGTGCGCCTGGTCGACCCGCGCCACCATCGCGGCGGAGGCCGTCGGGTCGAAGCAGCGGACGGGGTCCTCGTCGAGCCGCGCGACGTCGTCCGGCGAGGGCCAGACCCCGGACGGCGCCCTCACGCCACCGAGCTCGATGACGTGGGAGACGATCCGCGCCCCGACGGCCTGCTCGAGGAAGTTGGACGCCACGCGGCCGAGCGCCACGCGCGCCGCGGTCTCGCGGGCCGAGGCGCGCTCCAGGACGGGGCGCGCCTCCTCGAAGTCGTACTTCTGCATGCCGGCCAGGTCGGCGTGGCCGGGCCGCGGCCGCGTGAGGGCGGCGTTGCGCGCCTGCGCCTCGAGCACCTC
This sequence comes from uncultured Actinomycetota bacterium, assembly GCA_963830575.1. Lineage (GTDB taxonomy): Bacteria > Actinomycetota > Actinomycetes > Propionibacteriales > Nocardioidaceae > Nocardioides. Next base: position 51,436 of record CAWHNR010000031.1, on the reverse strand, counting down.
GGCGTCGACCGGGTCGGCCGACATCACGCTCTCCCACTTGGGCCACTCGGTGTTGCCGACGATGATGGCGACCGGGCCGCCCTGCGTGCGACCGTGGCGGACGCCGCCGGAGATGGTCACCGCGTCCTGCTCGAACTTCATCCGGGCGCCCCGGCCGTAGCCGAGACGACGGCGGGCCAGCGACTCCGAGAGGTCGTCGGTCGTCACCTCGACGTGGGCCGGCAGACCCTCGAGGATCGCGACCAGGGACGGGCCGTGGGACTCACCCGCGGTCAACCAGCGCAGCATGGGCACAGTGTCCCACCGGCGCGTCCGGCACCCGACACCGTCACCCGGCGGCGAGACCCGGCAGCACCTCGGCCCCGACCAGCAGGCCGAGCACGGCCGCGGCCAGGAGGTACGGGCCGAACGGGACGCCGTTGCGCAGCGACCCGCGGTCCCGCCGCACCACGGCGACCAGCAGCCCCACGACGCCGAACAGCACGAACGCGCCGTAGAGCCCGACCACGTACTCGGCCCAGCCCTCGTGGGCGAGCACGAACCCGAGCGGTGCCGCCAGCCGGACGTCGCCGTAGGCCATGCCCGGCGGGTAGAGGAACCACAGCACCCCGAACCCGACGAACGCCACGGCCAGACCCAGCACGGCGCGCACGAGCACCTCGCGGTCGCCGCCGGCCAGCCACTCCACGACGCCGAAGCCGAGGCACCAGGCCACCATCGCCTGCACCAGGCGCGCCGGCAGCAGCCTGGTGCGGAGGTCGATCAGGGCGAGCGCCACGCCCACCGGCACGAGCGGCAGCACCAGGGCGAGCTCGTCGTCGCGCCCGACGGCCACCGCGAGCAGCGCGCCGGCGACGGCCGCAGCGGCGGCGGTCCGCAGGGCCAGGCCGGGCCGGGCCGCGAGGTCGGCGTAGAGCTCCTTGGGCGGCTCGGCCAGCCGCCGCTGCTCGCGGTCGGAGAGCTCGCGCTCGAGGGCCGCGGCCTCGAGCTCGGCGCGGACGACGTCGGGCCCGGGCTCCGGGAGCCGCCCGACCGCCCACGGGACGCCGAGCCCGGCGGCACCGCAGACCACCGCGGCCAGCACGCCACCACCACGACGTCGCTCACCGAGCCGTCACCCCGCCCTCGCCTCGAGCGCACGGGCGCCGGCCGAGCGCATCGCCTCGAGCAGCCCGGGAGCACCCAGCACACCGGTGAAGATCTCGACCTGCAGCACCGCCTGGTGCACCAGCAGGTCGAGCCCGCCGACGAGCACCCGCCCGTCGGCCAGCGCGGCCGCCGCCAGCGGCGTGGGCCACGGGGCGTAGAGCGCCTCGAAGGTCACCGGCACGGACGCGCAGCGCCGGACCAGGCCGGCGGTCTGGGCGGCGACCGGGATGGTGGACACCACGACGTCGCAGGCGAGCTCACGAGCGGCTGTCGTCGAGGCCACCGACGGTCACGACCGGTCGCCCGTCGTGGGCCTCGATGGCGGCCCGGGTCTCGGCGGCCCGCGCCGCCGAGCGCGCCAGCAGCTGCACCTCGGTGGCGCCCAGGTCGCACATGGCCAGGGCGGTCGAGGCCGCCGTCGCGCCCGCGCCGAGCACCGCGACGGAGCGCACGGGGCGGTCCCACACCTCGCGCACGGCCGCGGCAGCACCGGGGAGGTCGGTGTTGTCGAGGTGCAGCGAGCCGCCCTCGAACGCCACCGTGTTCGCGCCCCCTGCGAGGCGTGCCCGTGCGCTGACCGAGGCGACCGACGCCAGCCCCATCACCTCGCGCTTCAGCGGCATCGTCAGCGACAGCCCGCGCCAGGTGTCGTCGAGGCCGGCGACGAAGCCGGCGAGCCCGCCCGACGGCACGCGCACGGCCTCGTAGCTCCACTCGAGGCCGAGCAGCTCGTAGGCCGTGCGGTGCAGCACGGGCGACAGCGAGTGCTCGACGGGGTCACCGAGGACGGCGCAGCGCATCGGTCGGGCCCGCTCAGCAGCGGTCGGACTCGTTGAGGCAGTACGCGTCGAGCTGGTCCTTGAGCGCCTGGAACTCGGCGTCCGTCGTCGCGAACTTCGTCTCGCCGGAGGCCAGGTTCACCGTCACGTAGTAGAACCACGGCCCGTCGGCGGGCGCGATGGCGGCCTCGAGCGCGTCCGGGCCGGGGGTCGCGATCGGTCCGGGCGGCAGGCCCTTGGTCCGGTAGGTGTTGTACGGGTTGTCGGCGACCTCGTCGATCTCCGCCGTCAGCAGCCGCGCGACGCGCTCGCCGCGGGCGTAGTTGACGGTCGCGTCGATGTTGAGGAAGCCCGCACTGGGACCCCCGAGCTCGAGCCGGTTGTAGATGACCCGGGCGATCTTCGACTTGCCCTTCTCGTCGAGCAGGCTGCCCTCGGACTCCACGAGGCTCGCCACCGTCATCAGCTCGTGGACCGAGTAGCCGAGCTCGTCGGCCGCGGCCGGGAGACCGGCGGCGTCGGCGTCGGAGACCGCTCGCTCGACCATGGTGCTGAGGATCTTCTTGGCCGAGTCGTCGGGGAAGAAGGAGTAGCTGCCGGCCGCCAGGTACCCGTCGGCGTTCGGGGCGTCCGCCGGGACGCCGAGCGCCTGCGGGTCGGCGAGCGCCGCGGTGAAGTCCTTGCGCGGGATGCCGGTCTCCTTGACGAGCAGGGCGACGACCTCGTCGACCCACTTGCCCGGCTGGAACGTGTACTGCGAGGCCTTGGTGTCGCCGCTGACCATCAGGGCGACGGCGTCCGCGGCCGCCATCTTCTTCTTCAGCTTGTAGACGCCCGGCTGCACCAGGGTCGTGACGTTCCCGGCTGCCTCGACGTACGCCTCGCTCGACTGCACCACGCCCGCCTGCACGAGGCGGTCACCGACCGAGCCGTCGCCCTCGCCCTCGGTGACCTCGAAGGTGACCGACCCCGACCCCGGGCCCGGGTAGTCCTCGGCCCCGCCGAACTGGTCCTTGACCTTGTCGAGCCCGACCGTCACGGCGAAGTAGCCGCCGACGGCGATCAGCGCCAGCACGACCAGGATGGGCACGCACCCCGGCAGGCGTCGCCGGCTCCTCGCGGCGCTGTGCGAGCCCTCGGTCCGGACCACCGAGACCGGTCCCGTGTCGTCGGGGTGGTGCGGGTCGTGCTCAGACATCCAGCTCCTCGGGGTCGACCGGCTTCTCCGGGACGGCGACCAGCTCCCCCGGCGGGTTGCCGGTCGCCCGTTCGGTGTCGAGCGCGTGCTGCAGGATCAGGACGGCGGCGGCCATGTCGACCACCGCGCGGCGCTTGGTCCCCTTCGTACCGCCGTCGCGCAGCATAGCCTCAGCCGACACCGTCGTCAGGCGCTCGTCGACCAGACGCACCGGGAGCGGTGCCACCGACGCAGCGAGCCGACCCGCCAGCTCACGGGTCTTCACCGCCGCCGGGCCCTCGCCGCCGGAGAGCGACCGGGGCAGTCCGACGACGACCTCGATCACGCCGCCGGCGTCCTCGCCGACCTCGCGCAGGACCTGCCGGATCCGCTTCAGGTCGCCCTGGCCACGGCGCACCGTCTCGACCGGCGTCGCCAGGAGCCCCGAGGGGTCGCTGCGCGCGACGCCGATCCGGACGTCGCCGGGGTCGATGCCCAGCCGCACGCCCCGTCTCACGCACTCACCGCGAGGCCACCGCCGCGGTGACCGCCGCGAGGGCCTCGTCGATCCGGGAGGCGTCGGTGCCGCCGCCCTGCGCGACGTCGGCCTTGCCGCCGCCCTTGCCGCCCACGAAGGGACCGACCGCGCGCACCAGGTCGTTGGCGCTCAGCCCGCGCGCCTGGGCGGCGTCGTTGAGCGCGGCCACCACGGAGACCTTGCCGTCGGCGGCCCCGATGACCACGACCGCGGCGGGCGCCTCACCCGTCAGCCGGCCGCGGACGTCGAGAGCCAGGTTCCGCACGTCGCCCGCCGCGGCCCCGTCGACGCGGTGGGCGACGAGGCGCACCCCGCCGACGTCGACCGCGGACGCCGCAAGCTCGGCACCACCGGCGAGCAGCTGCTGCAGGCGCACCTTCTCGACCTCGCGCTCGGCCACGCGGAGCCGGTCGACGAGGTCGCTGACCCGCGGCACGAGGTCGGCGGGCTGGGTCTTGAGGAGCGTGGTGAGCTCGGCGACGACGTCGCGCTCGCGCGCCAGGTAGGCGAAGCCCTCGACACCGGTGAACGCCTCGATGCGACGGTTGCCCGAGCCCACCGACGCCTCGCCGGTCACCACGATGGTGCCGATCTGCGAGGCGTGGTCGACGTGCGTGCCGCCGCAGAGCTCGCGTGACCAGGGTCCGCCGATCTCGACGACCCGCACCTTGGTGTTGTCGTAGGTCTCGCCGAAGAGCGCGACCGCGCCCCAGTCCTTCGCCTCCTCGAGCGTCATGTACTGCCAGCCGACGGGCAGGTCGGCGCGCAGCGCCTCGTTCGAGACGAGCTCGATGTCGCGCACCTGCTCGGGCGCGAGGCCGGTGGTCCAGCCGAAGTCGAGACGCAGGTAGCCGGGCCGGTTGTAGGAGCCCGACTGCAGCGCGCTCGGACCGAGCACCTGTCGCAGCGCCGCGTGGACGACGTGGGTGCCCGAGTGCGCCTGCCGCGCCCCGGTGCGCCAGTCGCGGTCGACCCGCGCGTGCACGAGCGCACCCGAGCCCGAGGACGCCGCCAGCTCGCCGTCGACCACCCGCACCTGGTGCACCACCAGGCCGCGCACCGGTCGCTGCACGTCGACGACCTCGAGGCGCCCGCCGTCGAACTCGATGATGCCGGCGTCGGCCGCCTGGCCGCCCGACTCGGCGTAGAACGGGGTCCGGTCGAGCACGAGCTCGCCGACCTCGCCGTTGCCCAGCACCGACACGGGCGCACCGCCGGAGAGCAGCGCCAGCGGGCGCGACTCGGTCTCGAGCGTCTCGTAGGCGAGCCACTCGGTGGGGCCGTGCTCGTCGAGCACCGCCCGGTAGACGCTGGTGTCGGCGTGCTGGCCGCGCTTGCTGCGCGCGTCGGCCTTGGCCCGCTCGCGCTGCTCGGCCATGAGGCTGCGGAAGCCCTCCTCGTCGACGGAGAGCCCGGCCTCGGCGGCCATCTCGAGCGTGAGGTCGATCGGGAAGCCGAAGGTGTCGTGCAGCTGGAAGGCCTGGTCGCCGGCGATCCGGGAGCCGCCGGACTCCTTCACGCCGGACGCCGCCACCTCGAACATCGTGGTGCCCGACTGGAGGGTCTTGCGGAACGTCTCCTCCTCGGCGTACGCGACGCGCGAGATGCGGTCCCAGTCGCTGTGCAGCTCGGTGTAGGTCTCGCCCATCTTGTCGCGGCTGACCGGCATCAGCTCGGGCAGGACGGCGTCGTCGCACCCGAGCAGGCGCATCGACCGCACCGCCCGGCGGAGCAGCCGGCGCAGCACGTAGCCGCGCGCCTCGTTGCCCGGGGTGACGCCGTCGCCGATGAGCATCATCGAGCTGCGGACGTGGTCGGCGACCACCCGGAACCGGACGTCGTCGCCGGGGTCGGCGCCGTACCTCCGTCCGGTGAGCTCCATGGCCTTCTCGATCACCGGGAACATCACGTCGATCTCGTACATGTTCTCGCGGCCCTGGAGCAGGAACGCGACGCGCTCGAGGCCCATGCCGGTGTCGATGTTCCTCGCCGGGAGCGACCCCGCGATGTCGAAGTCCTCCTTGCTGCCCACCCGGCTGAGCTCGTCCTGCATGAAGACGAGGTTCCAGATCTCGAGGTAGCGGTCCTCGAGCTCGGTCGACATCGCCGGTCCCATGGCCGCCCAGTCGGCGTCGGGGCCGTAGGCCGGACCGCGGTCGTAGAGGATCTCCGAGCAGGGGCCGCCGGGTCCGGGCACGCCCATCGACCAGTAGTTCTCCTTGGGGCCGAGCTTGACGATCCGCTCGGCCGGCAGGCCCGTGACCTTCATCCAGAGCCCGAGCGCCTCCTCGTCGCCGTCGAGCACCGACGGCCACAGCCGGCCCTCCTCCAGCCCGAAGCCGCCGTCGTCGACGGACTTGGTCACCAGGTCCCACGCCAGCTCGATGGCGCCTTCCTTGAAGTAGTCGCCGAAGGAGAAGTTGCCGCACATCTCGAAGAAGGTCCCGTGGCGCGTGGTCTTGCCGACGTCCTCGATGTCGGGGGTGCGCACGCACTTCTGGATGCTGGTGGCCCGGTCGTAGGGCGGGGTCTCCTGGCCGAGGAAGAACGGCTTGAACGGCACCATGCCGGCGTTGACGAACAGCAGGTTCGGGTCGTCGAGCAGCAGCGAGGCCGAGGGCACGGGGGTGTGGGCCCCCACGGCGGAGTTGCGCTCGAAGTGCGCGAGGAACCTCCGTCGGATCTCAGCGGTGTCCATCAGCTGCTGCCTACTTCCTTCGGTGACGTGCTGGGTGAGCCGGCGGCGGGCGCCTCGAGCTCCTGGGTGTCGGTGCCACTACTGAGCGCGAGACCGAGCCTCTCGCGCAACTCCGTTTCAGCCTCGGCCTTGCCCTGGGCCACGTCGTCGCGGAACATCCGCAGCCCCACGACGGCGGCGCCGACCCGGTCCTGGAGGCCCTCGACGGTGAACACCTCGGCGACCCGGCGGGCGCGGACGACGGCGTAGACACCGACCCCGGCCCCCGCGGCGAACCACAAGGAACGGCTCACGCCGGCTCCCCGGCCACGGACGCGCGACGCCGGGCGTCGAGGTCGCGCTTGGCGAGGCGGAGGTCGGTCCGCCGCTGCTTGCGCGCGCGCTTGACCTCGCGACGCATCTCGAACCGGATCCGGTTGCGGTTCTCGGGGGCCAGGGCCCGCCTCAGGCCGGCGGCCAGCGACACCGCCTGCACCACGCTCTCGCGCACCACGAGGTCGGCGAACAGCGGCCCCGGGACCAGCGGCGCCGGCTCGACGACCGCGGGCTCGTCGCGGCCCAGCATCGTCACGACGTACTCGTGCTCCTCGCGCCTCACGGGCGGGGCGAGACGCCGCTCGACGGCCTCGAGCCGCTCGCGCAGCGCGGCGGAGTCGGCCTGCGCCGCCACGAGGACGGCGACCTCGCGGTGCCGGGCGCGCACCAGCGCCACCGCCAGCGCCACGACCACCACGAGCAGCGCGGTGAGCAGCAGCAGGGTCGTCACGACCAGCCAGCCCGGCACGCTCTCCATGGACGCTGACTCTACTTGCCGCGGATGATGCGCCGGACCCGCTCCCAGCGCTCCTTGATCGCGGCCTCGGCGCCGATCTCCTTGGGCCGGTAGTACTCGGCGTCGGCGACGACGTCGGGGGCGTACTGCTGCTCCGCGACGCCGAACGGCTCGTCGTGGCTGTAGCGGTACGACTGCCCGTGCCCGAGCTTGGCGGAGCCGGCGTAGTGCGCGTCGCGCAGGTGCGGCGGCACGCCCCCCACCTTGCCCGCGCGGACGTCGGCGGTCGCCTCCCCCAGGGCCAGCGTCACGGCGTTGGACTTGGGGGCCACGGCCAGGGCGATCACCGCGTGCGCGAGGTTGAGGCCGGCCTCGGGCATGCCGATCAGCTGCACGGCCTGGGCGGCCGCGACGGCGGTGGTGAGCGCCGTGGGGTCGGCCAGGCCGACGTCCTCGCTGGCGAGGATCACCAGGCGCCGGGCGATGAAGCGCGGGTCCTCCCCCGCCTCGATCATCCGGGCCAGGTAGTGCATCGCGGCGTCGGCGTCGGAGCCGCGGATCGACTTGATGAACGCGCTGGTGACGTCGTAGTGCTGGTCGCCCTGGCGGTCGTAGCGCACCGCCGCCCGGTCGACGGCGGTCTCGGTGGTCGCGAGGTCGATCGTCGTCGACCCGCGCGACGTCGCCGCGCCGGCGGCCGCCTCGAGGTAGGTGAGCGAACGCCGGGCGTCACCGCCCGCGAGCCGCACCAGGTGGTCGAGCGCGTCGTCGTCGATGTCGAACGCACCGCCCAGCCCCCGCTCGTCGGTGAGCGCCGCCCTCATCACCCCGCGCACGTCGTCGTCGTCGAGCGACTCGAGGCGGAGCAGCAGGCTCCGCGAGAGCAGCGGTGAGATCACGCTGAAGAACGGGTTCTCGGTGGTCGCCGCGACGAGGGTGACCCAGCGGTTCTCGACGCCGGGGAGCAACGCGTCCTGCTGGGCCTTGCTGAAGCGGTGCACCTCGTCGACGAACAGCACGGTCTCGCCACCACCGCGCACCAGCTCGCGCCGAGCGGCGTCGATCGCGGCCCGGACCTCCTTGACGCCGGCCGAGACCGCCGAGACCTCGACGAACCGGCGTCCGGTCTGCCGCGAGAGGATCGAGGCGATCGTCGTCTTGCCGGTGCCGGGTGGCCCCCAGAGCAGCAGCGACATCGCCTGGTCGCCCTCGACCAGCTGGCGCAGCGGCGAGCCCGGGGCCCTCAGCTGCGACTGGCCGGCGAGCTCGTCGAGCGTGCGGGGACGCATCCGCACCGCCAGCGGTGCCGAGGCGTGGGCGGTGACGGACAGCGACCCGCCGCCTCCCGCGGACTGCGGGTGCGACGGGCCGGCGTCGAACAGCGCGTCAGGCTCGTCCAAACGTCTTCGTGTCCAGGTCGAACCAGGAGTCCGAGTAGTCGGGCCGCGAGACCAGGTCGCTGCTCGGCGTCGCGCCCGGGTCGGGGTTGCCGGCGTCGTCGACCCCCAGCAACCGGGCCGTGATCGGCTCGCGCGGGTGGTCGCCGATCGGCCCCGGGAAGTGGCAGGCGACCTTGTGGCGCGGGCCGATCTGCAGGAGCGGCGGCTCGTGCTTGGCGCAGATGTCCTGGGCGATCGGGCAGCGGGTCCTGAACCGGCACCCCGACGGCGGGTTGATCGGGCTCGGGACGTCGCCCTGCAGCATGATCCGCTCGGTGCGCTCGCCGGTCACCGCCTGCTTGATGTCGGGGATGGCCGACAGCAGGGCCTGGGTGTACGGGTGCCGCGCCTTGTCGTAGATGCTCTCGCGGTCGCCGATCTCGACGATCTTGCCGAGGTACATGACCGCGACCTCGGGGCAGAAGTGCCGGACGACGGCGAGGTCGTGGGCGATGAAGAGGAACGCGACGTCGAATTCCTTCTGGATGTCCTGGAGCAGGTTGATGACCTGCGCCTGGATCGAGACGTCGAGGGCCGACACGGGCTCGTCGGCGATCATCAGCTTCGGCTGCAGCGCCAGGGCGCGCGCGATGCCGATGCGCTGGCGCTGACCGCCCGAGAACTCGTTCGGGTAGCGGTTGTAGTGCTCGGGGTTGAGGCCGACGATCTCGAGCAGCTCCTGGACCCGGCCGAGGATCTGCTTGCGCGGCACCACGTTGTGGACCGAGAGCGGCGTCCCGACGATGCTGCCGACGGTGTGCCGGGGGTTCAGCGAGGTGTAGGGGTCCTGGAAGATCATCTGGACGTCGCGCCGGAACGGCTTCATCGTCTTGTTGTCGATGGTCGCCAGGTCGTTGCCCTCGAACATCATCGAGCCGCTGGTCGGCTTGTAGAGCCGCGTGATCAGCTGGCCGGTCGTCGACTTGCCGCACCCGGACTCGCCCACCAGGCCGAGCGAGCCGCCCTTGCGGACCTGGAAGGAGATGCCGTCGACCGCCTGCACGTGCCCGACCGTGCGGCGCGCGAGCGGCGTCTTGATCGGGAAGTACATCCGGAGGTTCTCGACCGTCAGCACCGGCTCGGCGGTGAGGTCGAGCTCGGCGGCCGTGTGGGTGGCCTTGAGGATCGACTCGAAGTCCGGGGCGTGGGTGGGGTCGCTGTCGAACAGCGCCGCCGACGCCAGCGTCAGGTCGGAGGTCGGCTCCGATGCCTTCACGGGGGCCGCGCCGGGCGTCGCCTCGATGGTCGGGTCCGGGGTGGGGTCGCTCACGCGGTGTGCTCCTCGGTGAGGTCGGGCGCGATCTCCGGCAGCACCTCGGCACGGTAGATCATGTCGGGGTCGGGCAGGTGGCAGCGCTTGAGGTGCGTGGGCGAGTGCGGCCCGGGCACGAGGTCGGGCAGCCGGGTGAAGCACAGGTCGCCGGGCACCTTGCTGCTGTGGACGCACCGGGGGCTGAAGGCACAGCCCTTCGGCATGTCGAGCAGGCTCGGCGGGTTGCCGGGGATCGGGATCATGCGCGCGTTCGGGTCACCGCTGACGTCGGGGACGCTCGAGAGCAGGCCCCACGTGTACGGCATCTCGGGGTGGGTGAGCAGGGCCTTGCAGGGGCCGTACTCCACCGCGCGGCCGGCGTACATGACCATGACGTCGTCGGCCATCTCGGCGACGACGCCGAGGTCGTGGGTGATGATGACGACGGCGGAGTTGAACTCGCGCTGCAGGTCCTGGAGCAGGTCGAGGATCTGCGCCTGCACCGTGACGTCGAGCGCGGTGGTCGGCTCGTCGGCGATGAGCAGCGACGGGTTGTTGATCAGGCCCATCGCGATCATCACGCGCTGGCGCATGCCGCCGGAGAACTGGTGCGGGAACTGGTCGACCCGGCGGTCGGGCTGCGGGATGCCGACGCGGTCGAGCATCTCGATGGCTCGCCGGCGCGCGTCGCGCTTGCTGGCCCCGGGGTGGTGGATGACGTAGGCCTCGGAGAGCTGCTTGCCCACCTTGTAGAACGGGTGGAGCGCGGCCAGCGCGTCCTGGAAGATCATCGCCACCGCGTTGCCGCGCAGCGGGCGGAGGCGCGTCCTCCGACAGTCCGACGACCTCGGTGCCCCCGACCTTGATCGAGCCGGTGATCTTGGCCTGCTTCGCGTCGTGCAGGCCGAGGACCGCCATGCTCGAGACCGACTTGCCGGAGCCCGACTCCCCCACGATGCCGAGCGTCTTGCCCAGCTCGACGGAGTAGGAGAGCTCGGAGACGGCCTGGACCACGCCGTCGGCCGTGGGGAACCGGACCGTCAGGTCGGTGACCGTGAGGTACGGCTCTCCTGCGTCCAGCTTGTTCTCGTGGCGCACGTCCTGAGCCGCGTAGCTCACGAAAGCCTCACTCTCGGGTCAAGGAAGCTGTAGATGATGTCGACCAGCACGTTCATGAGCACGACGGACACCGCGAGGATCAGCGAGGTCGCCTGCACCACGGGCAGGTCCTTGATGTAGGTGGCGTCGATGCCCCACTTGCCGATGCCCTCGAGGGAGAAGATCTTCTCGGTGAACACGGTGCCGGAGAGCAGGAAGGCGACGTCGAGGCCGAAGATCGTGACGACCGGCACCAGGGCCGAGCGCAGGCCGTGCTTGACCACGACCGTGCGCGACTTCAGGCCCTTGGCCTTGGCCGTGCGGACGTAGTCCTCGCTCAGCGCCTCGACCATCGCGCCGCGGGAGTACCGCGTGTACGACGTCGCGCCGAAGACCCCCATGACGAGCCACACCAGGAGCAGGCCGGAGACCCACTTGGCCGGGTTGTCGAAGATGGAGGTGTATCCCACGTCGGGGAAGACGTTGGTCGACAAGGTCAGCAGCAGGAACTGACAGCAGGGCCACCAGGTAGTACGGCAGCGAGCTGAAGACCAAGGTCGAGGAGACCAGGACCTTGTCGGAGACCGTGCCCCGTCTTCGCGCTGCCATGCCACACCGGTGGTCACACCGATCAGCAGGTAGAGCGTCGCGGCGCCGACGGCGATGCTGAGGGTGACCGGGAACCGGTCCTTGAGCTGGTCGGTGACCGCGCTGCGGTCACGGAACGACAGGCCCAGGCAGGGCGCCGCACGTGTAGGCGGTGGTGCCGAAGGTGATCGTGCGGTCGGAGACCAGGCCCTTGGCCCACTTGCCGTACTCGACGTAGATCGGGTTGTTGTAGCCCAGCCGCTCCTCGTACTTCTCGAGACGCTGCGGCGGTCGCACCGGTTGTTGGTGTCGCGGCGGCACAGCTCGAGCGCGGGGCTCTTGGGGCCGTACCAGAACAGCGCGTAGACGAGGATCGAGACCAGCACGACGATCAGGAATCCGGACAGGATCCGCTTGACCAGGAACGAGAACATCGAACGACCTCTCCGAACGGGTGGAGCAGGTGCCGAGCCGGGCGGGACCGATGGGGAGCCCCACCCAGCCCGGCGATGGAGCGTACTGCGTCAGGCCGACGTACTACTTGATGTAGATGGTGCGGTAGTCCGGCGCGCCACCGACGGAGGTGTCGTTGGCAACGCCACCGATGTCCGAGCCGAACCCGAAGATGTTCTGGTAGTAGCCGGTGTTGATCACGGGCTGGTAGTCCGTCATCACCGTCTGCTCCAGCGCACCCCAGGCGTCGGCCTGCTCGTCGACGGGAAGCGTCCTGGATCCGCGTCGATCTCGTCGTCGACCGCCGGCACCGAGAAGTTGCCGGTGTTGTAGGCGGCAGCCGGTGCCGACGATCGGCGGGAGGAACGTCGACGCCGACGGCCAGTCCTGGCACCACGCGGTACCGAGCAGGTTGATCTTCTTGTACAGCGGGTTGTCCGGGTCCGTCCACACGTCGTACAGGCTGCCCGCCGTGTAGGCGTACTTCTTCACCGCGAAGCCGGCCTCCTCGTAGCCGTTCTGGCGCTGCTCGGCAGCGGCCTCGCCCTCGGGGGTCGAGGCGTCGTAGACGAACGAGACCTCGTACTCGCCGGGCTCGTAGCCGGCCTCCGCCAGCAGCTCCTTCGACTTCTCCGGGTCGTAGGAGATCGCCGTCGCCGTCGGGGCCCGTCCCAGGCCTCGCGACCGGCCATGCCCGGAGGCAGCAGGCCGAAGCCCAGGTCGGGGTCGGTCACACCGTTGGCGAGGGTGACGCCGACGACCTCGCCGGCGGCCGACCAGATGTTCTCGTAGTCGTAGGCGTAGGCGAGTGCCTGCCGGACCTCGAGCTCGGTGACCTTCTCGTAGTTCGGCATCACGAAGCCGGTGCACGGCTGCGGGCCGACGAGGATCTGGTCGGTCAGGCCGTCGTCGCTTGGCCTTGTTGTAGTCGGTCGACCTGCAGCGCGGTGACGACGGTGGTCGCGCCCGCGTCGCTGAGCACGGTCGAGCCGGCGACCTGCGGGTCACGTCGAACTTGAAGGTGTACTTGTCGACGAGCTGCCGGCGGGCCGGGTCGGTCGTCCGGGTCCCACTGGTCGTTCTGGACCAGGACGAGCTCCTGGTTCGGCACGAACTTCTCGACCTTGTAGGGACCGGTCGACAGCGGGTTCGAGACCGTAGTCGGCCGCCTTCGCGTCGAGCGGCACCGGGCCGATGGCCGGGAAGATGGCGTAGTAGTCCATCTCGGCGAACGGGGTGCTGAAGTTCATGATGATGTCGTTGCCGTCGACCTCGACGCCCGGGAAGTCGTCGCCATCGGCGTACGGACCGTTGTAGTCCTCGCCACCCTCGAAGTAGGGCTTGGAGTACGACGTGCCGGGGCCGGTGGCGAACGCGTCACCGTCGAAGGACCGCTTGATGCCGAACGCGACCTCCTCAGCGGTGACCGGGTCGCCGGTCTCCCACTTGATGCCGTCCTTGAGCGTGAACGTCCACGTCGTGAAGTCCTCGTTGGGCGTACCGAGGTCGGTCGCCAGGTCGGGGACCAGCTCGTAGTTGCCGTCCGTCGTCCTGGCGGAACGTGGTGAGCGACCGGAACAGCAGGTCCTGCGCGATGCCGTTGTCGGTCACCGACCACAGGGCAGCCGGGTCGAGCAGCGCCGGGCCGTCGTCGGGGTCCGGCGCGAGGACGGTGAGCTCGCCACCGGCCGTGTGCGCCCTCGATCTCGGGGGCGGGACCCTCGGCCTCAGGGTTCTTGCCGCCCGAGCTGGTCGCGCCCTTGGCGAGTGTCGCTTCGCTGCCGGGTCGCCGTCGACGTCGTCGTCGTCCGACCACCGCAGGCGGCGAGGGTCAGTGCCAGCGTCGCGACACTGATACTGGCGGCAAACGCCTTGGTGCGTTTCATGTGTCCAGCCTTTCTTTCCAGTTTCGTTGGCGACGCGAGTGAGCGTCGCCGGCGTCGTGGTCTAGCGACGGGTCTTGGGGTCGAACGCGTCCCGGATGGCGTCGCCGAGCAGGTTCAGCGCGACGACGAGGACGGCGATGCCGACGACGGGCGCGAGGAGGAACTGCGGGTACAGCTCCCACCACTTGGTGGCGGCCGCGATGGTGCGGCCCCACGAGTCCCGGCCGATGACGCCGATGCCGAGGTAGGACAGCCCGGCCTCGGCCGAGACGTAGGCCGGCAGGCCCAGGGAGAACGAGATGACGATCGGGGCGACCAGGTTCGGGAGCATCTCGCGGATCAGGATGCGCCGGGTCGGGACGCCGATGACGCGCGCCGCCTTGACGAACTCGCGCTCGCGCAGCGAGATGCACCTCGCCGCGCACCAGCCGGGCGACGCCCATCCAGCCGAAGAACGTCAGGATCGCGATCAGCGACCAGAAGCTGACGACCCTCAGCTTGTCGGGGTCGGTCGCGAACCGCTCGTTGAGGATCGGCGCGATCGCGAGGGCACCGACCAGGAACGGGAACGTGAGGAACAGGTCGGTGAGGAAGGAGATGATCGAGTCGACGATGCCGCCGAGGAAGCCCGCGAGCAGGCCGAGCGCGACGCCGATGATCGTCGACAGCACCGCCGCCATCGTGGCCAGGAACATCGAGGTCTGGCAGCCCTTGATCCACACCGCCAGGTTGTCGGTGCCCGTGCCAGGGCGCGACGCCGAACGGGTGGTCGGGGTCGAAGCCGTGGTTCGGCGGGCCCTTGAGCGGCAGCCGCGTCGCGAGGTCGATCCGCTCGCTGGCGCGCACCACGTCGGTCGAGACGCCGAAGAGCTTGCAGGAGCTGGTCGGCGAAGATCGCGATCAGCACGAAGACGACGACGATCAGGAAGCAGACGACCGCGACCTTGTCCTTGCGGAGACGGTCGAGCGCGATCCGGAGCGGGGACCGCCCGGCGATGGCCTTCCGCTCGCCCTCGTCGCCAGGCGACGAGGGAGGCTCGTTGTGAGCCACGACATCGGGCGCCAAAGCCATCCGATCCCCTTCAGGGTGCGCTGCGTCCGGTCACGCCGGTGACCCTGCCGAGTGCAGCGCCGTCCGCGACTCTAGGCGAGCCACGTCGTGTTGAGGATCACCTGGCGGTAACGATCTGGTCTCGGTGGCCGTCCTGCCCCGGGGGGCATCGGCGACCGAAGTTCCACCGTTCCGCGGCGTCCGCGCAGGATTCGCGGCGCCGGACGGCGTGCTCCGGTCAGTCTGCGACGGCGTGCCGGGCGCGGGCGACGCGGTCGGCTCGGTCGCCTCGGGAGCCACGGCGTCGACGCCGGCCTCCTTGCGCTGCTGGGCCGTGATCGGCGCCGGCGCCGCGGTGAGCGGGTCGAAACCGCCGCCGGACTTGGGGAACGCGATCACGTCGCGGATCGAGTCGGTGCCGGCGAGCAGCGACGACGATCCGGTCCCAGCCGAACGCGATGCCGCCGTGCGGCGGCGCGCCGAACTTGAAGGCCTCGAGCAGGAAGCCGAACTTCTCCTGCGGCCTCGTCCTCCTCGATCCCCATCACCTTGAACACGCGCTTCTGCACGTCGTCGCGGTGGATACGGATCGAGCCGCCGCCGATCTCGTTGCCGTTGCAGACGATGTCGTAGGCCCACGCCAGGGCGTTGCCCGGGTCGCTGTCGAAGGTCTCGACGTCCTGCGGCGAGGTGAAGGCGTGGTGCACGGCCGTCCACGCTCCCCCGCCGACGGCGACGTCGCCGGCAGCCGTGGCGTCGTCGGCCGGCTCGAACAGCGGCGCGTCGACCACCCAGAGGAAGCTCCAGGCGCCGTCGTCGATCAGATCGCAGCGGCGGCCGATCTCGAGGCGCGCGGCGCCGAGCAGGGCGCGGCTGGGCTTCGGCAGCCCGGCGGCGAAGAAGATGCAGTCGCCGGGGACGGCGCCCACGTGCGCGGCGATCCCGGCGGTCTCGGCCTCGGTGAGGTTCTTCGCGACCGGACCGGTGAGCGAGCCGTCCTCCTGCACCAGGACGTAGGCCAGGCCCCTGGCGCCGCGCTGCTTGGCCCAGTCCTGCCAGGCGTCGAGCTTCTTGCGGGGCTGGCTCGCGCCGCCCGGCATGACGACGGCGCCGACGTAGGGCGCCTGGAAGACGCGGAACTCGGTGTCCTTGAAGAACTCACCGCACTCCACGAGCTCGAGGCCCATCCGCAGGTCGGGCTTGTCGGAGCCGTAGCGGGCCATCGACTCGGCGTAGGTCATGCGGGGCAGCGGCACCGGCACCTCGTGGCCGACCAGGCTCCACAGCGCGACGAGGATCCGCTCCGCGACGGCGATGACGTCGTCCTGCTCGACGAAGCTCATCTCGATGTCGAGCTGGGTGAACTCCGGCTGCCGGTCGGCACGGAAGTCCTCGTCGCGGTAGCAGCGCGCGATCTGGTAGTAGCGCTCCATGCCGGCCACCATGAGCAGCTGCTTGAACAGCTGCGGGCTCTGCGGCAGGGCGTACCAGCTGCCGGGCTGCAGCCGGGCGGGGACGAGGAAGTCGCGCGCGCCCTCGGGCGTGCTGCGCGTCAGGGTGGGCGTCTCGATCTCGACGAAGTCGAGCTCGTCGAGGACGCCGCGCGCGGCCTGGTTGACCTTGCTGCGCAGCCGGATCGCCTGAGCGGGGCCGGAGCGTCGCAGGTCGAGGTAGCGGTGGCGCAGCCGGGCCTCCTCTCCGACCTCGACGTGGTCGGAGATCGGGAACGGCAGCGGCGCGGCGGCGCTCAGCACCTCGAGCTCGGTGGTGACGACCTCGACCGCGCCGGTGGCGAGGTTGGGGTTCTCGTTGCCCTCCTTGCGGGCCACGACCTCGCCGGTGACCTTGAGGCAGTACTCCGCGCGCAGCGAGTGGGCGACGTCCTCGTCGCGCACCACGACCTGGACGACCCCGCTGGCGTCACGCAGGTCGAGGAACGCCACCCCGCCGTGGTCGCGGCGGTTGGCGACCCATCCGGCGAGGACGACGGTCTGGCCGACGTGCTCGGGGCGGAGGGCCCCGGCGTCGTGGGTGCGGATCACTGCTTCTCCTTGGTGAGTACCTGCGGTCGCAGGTCTGCGGCTGGTGGGGCCCAGGACGCCGGGTCGGCGGCGACCTGCTCCCCCGATCGGATGTCCTTGACCTGGTGGCCGGTGCCGTCACCGTCGTCGGGGACGAACCAGACGAACGGGATCCCGCGACGCTCGGCGTAGCGGATCTGCTTGCCGAACTTCTGGGCGCCGGCGGCGACCTCGCACGCGATGCCGCGGGCACGCAGCGCGGTGGCCACCTCGGTGCTCGCCGGGCGCGACTCCTCGTCGGTGACGGCGACCAGGACGGCGCTCGGCACCGACCGGCTCCCCGAGAGCACGCCCTCGCTGAGCAGCGGCACCAGGGTGCGGGAGACGCCGAACGAGACGCCGACGCCGGGGTACGTCGTCCGGCCGTCGCTGGCGAGCGCGTCGTAGCGGCCACCGCCGCCGACCGACTTGAGGCGCTCGTAGCCCTCCATGAAGATCTCGACGACGGTGCCGGTGTAGTAGTCGAGCCCGCGGGCGATCCGCAGGTTGGCCTCGACGGTGACCTTGCTGTCGGCTCCCGAGGTGCCCGCGGCGCAGCCCTCGACCACGGCGGCCAGCTCGGCCAGGCCCTCGTCGAGCAGCTCGTCGGCGACCCCGAGGGCACGCACGCGGTCGACGAACGAGGTGTCGGCGACCCGGATGGTGGCCAGCTCGAGGCAGCGCGCGGCCTGCTCCTGCGTCGCGCCGGCGTCGGCGACGAGCAGCTCGGCGACCTTCTCGGGCGGCAGCTTGTCGAGCTTGTCGATGACGCGGATCGCGGCCTCGACGTCGGGGAGCCCCAGGCCGCGGTAGAAGCCCTGGATGAGCTTGCGGTTGTTGAACTGGAAGCTCAGCGGCGGCAGCGGCAGCGCGTCGAGGGCCTCGACCATCACGCGCATCACCTCGACGTCGTGGTGGAACGGCAGCTCGTCGCGGCCCACGATGTCGACGTCGGCCTGCGTGAACTGGCGGAAGCGGCCCTCCTGCGGCCGCTCGCCACGCCACGCCGGCTGGATCTGGAAGCGCCGGAACGGGAACTCGAGGTGCCCGGCGTGCTCGAGCACGTAGCGGGCGAAGGGCACCGTGAGGTCGAAGTGCAGCCCGACCCCTTGCCCTGAGCCTGTCGAAGGGTCCGAGCCGCCCTGCTCCTTGTGGATGCGCTCGAGCACGTAGACCTCCTTGGAGGTCTCGCCCTTGCCGAGCAGCACGTCGACGGGCTCGACGGCCCGCGTCTCGATGTTGGCGAACCCGTGCAGCTCGAACGTCGAGGCGAGCGAGGCGATGACCTCGCGCTCGACGACGCGGGCGGCGGGCAGCAGCTCGGGGAACCCGCTGAGCGGGCTGGTCCTGGTGGCCACGGGTCAGAGCCCCCGCGTGACGGGGGCGGCGGGTGCCTCGGGGTCGGGGTCGAGGAGGTCGAGCAGGAACGGGTTGCCGGCCCGCTCGCGGCCGATCGAGGTCTGCTCGCCGTGGCCGGGCAGCACGATGATGTCGTCGGCCAGCGGCAGCACCTTCTCGCGCAGGCTGCGCAGCATCGTCGGGTGGTCACCGCCCGGCAGGTCGGTGCGCCCGATCGAGCCGGCGAAGAGCAGGTCGCCGGAGAACATCAGCTGCGAGACGTCGGCCAGCCCGTTCGCCTCGCCGTACGGCGTGCGGAAGCAGACCGAGCCCTCGGTGTGGCCCGGCGTGTGGTCGACGACGAAGCTCAGCCCCGCGAGCTCGAGGGTCTGGGCGTCGGCGAGCTCGCGGACGTCGTCGGGCTCGGCGAACTCGTAGCTGCCGCCGAGCAGCATCTGCGTGGTCTCGCGCGACATGCCCTGCATGGGGTCGGCGAGCAGGTGCCGGTCCCGGGGGTGGATCCAGGCCGTGGCGTCGTAGGTGCCCGCCACCGGGGCGACGCACCACATGTGGTCGATGTGCCCGTGGGTGACGAGCACCGCGACCGGCTTGAGGCGGTGCTCGCGCACGACCTCGGCGACCCCGTCGGCGGCGTCCTTGCCCGGGTCGATGACGACGCACTCCTGCCCGGCACCGGTGGCGGCGACGTAGCAGTTGGTGCCCCACGGTCCGGCGGGGAAGGCGGCGATGAGCACCGAGCCAGCCTACCGAGATGAGGAGGGACGGGTCGCCCCGGTATCCGGCTCTTCCTTTAGGGTGGGCTGCCCGGCATTGACCGACGAAGAGGGATCAGCAGTGACGAGCAGCGAATGGGGTCGCGTCGATGACGACGGCACCGTGTACGTGAGGACCGCGGACGGCGAGCGGGCGGTGGGGTCCTACCCGGCCGGCACGCCCGAGGAGGCCCTCTCCTTCTTCACCGAGCGGTTCGAGGCCCTGGCGTTCGAGGTGCAGCTGCTCGAGCAGCGGGTCAACGGCGAGAAGCTGACGCCCGAGGAGGCCGCCGAGTCGGTCAAGACCGTGCGCGCGCAGGTCAGCGACGCCAACGCCGTGGGCGACCTCGGCTCGCTCGTGGGTCGCCTCGACGCCCTCGGCCCCGTGCTGGCCGCCCAGCGCGAGGCCCGCAAGGCCGAGCGCGCGGCCAAGACCGCGGAGGCCAAGGAGCAGAAGGAGCAGATCGTCCTCGAGGCCGAGAAGGTCGCCGACGGCACCGACTGGCGCAACGGCGCCAACCGGCTGCGCGAGCTGCTCGACCAGTGGAAGGCGCTCCCCCGCATCGACCGGCCCTCCGACGACTCGCTCTGGAAGCGCTTCTCGGGCGCCCGCACCACCTACACCCGCCGCCGCAAGGCGCACTTCGCCGAGCAGGACGAGAAGCGCGACACCGCGCGCGTCGTGAAGGAGCGGCTCTGCAAGGAGGCCGAGGCGCTCGCCGACCTCCACCGAGTGGGGTCCGACGGCCGGCAAGTACCGCGACCTGATGCGCGACTGGAAGGCCGCCGGCCCCGCCCCCAAGGACGTCGACGACGCCCTCTGGAAGCGGTTCCGCGGCGCCCAGGACGCCTTCTTCGGTGCCCGCGACGCCGCCAACGCCGCCCTCGACGCCGAGTTCGAGACCAACGCCGTCGTCAAGGACGGCCTGCTGGTCGAGGCCGAGGCCCTGCTCCCCGGCTGCAGAAGGCCGGACCCGACTTCGAGGCCGCCAAGAAGACCTTCCGCGGCATCGCCGAGAAGTGGGACGCCGCCGGCAAGGTCCCGCGCGACCGGATGAAGGACCTCGAGGCCCGGATGCGCGTCGTCGAGAACGCCATCCGCTCGGTCGAGGACGACGCCTGGAAACGCTCGGACCCCGAGAAGTCCGCCCGCGCCGACGACATGGTCACCAAGCTCGAGGTCGCCATCGGCAAGGTCGAGGCCGACCTCGAGAAGGCCCGCGAGGCCGGGAACGACAAGAAGGTCAAGGAGCTCGAGGACAACCTCGAGTCGCGCCGGTCCTTCCTCGACATGGCGCGGCGCGCCCAGGCCGACTACTCGTAGACGACCCCCACGGTGGTTGAGGAGGTCGCGCTAGCGACCGTCTCGAAACCGCTGAGCCGGAACGCCTCCCTCGCGAAGCCATCGACGTCACCGCACGGTGGTTGAGGAGGTCGCGCTAGCGACCGTCTCGAAACCGCTGAGCCGGAACACTTCCCTCGCGAAGCCATGGACCTCACCAGGTTTCGAGACGCTCCCTAGCGGGAGCTCCTCAACCACCGTCGAGAAGGCCGCGCGAGCGACCGTCACCCCACGGTGGTTGAGGAGGTCGCGCTAGCGACCGTCTCGAAACCGCTGAGCCGGAACGCCTCCCTCGCGAAGCCATGGACCTCACCCCACGGTGGTTGAGGAGGTCGCGCTAGCGACCGTCTCGAAACCGCTGAGCCGGCATGAAAACTGACCCCTATCGACGGTCGAAAACTGACCCCCTCCTGAAGCCTGTCCTCATCCGTGAGGCAGGAGATCTGGAGTGTTGTCAGTGGAGGACTGGGCCGAGATTCGTAGGTTGCACCGGGCCGAGGGGTTGCCGATCAAGTTGATCGCCAGGACGTTGGGGATCTCGCGCAACACGGTGCGTTCAGCGTTGGCCGCCGATGCGCCACCGCGGTACGTCCGGAAGCCGTCGGGGTCGTCGGTCGATGTGTTCGAGCAGCGGATCCGTGAGCAGCTGCAGGCGGTCCCGACGATGCCGGCCACGGTGATCGCCGAGCGGGTCGGGTGGGACCGCGGGCTGACGGTGTTCAAGGCCCGGGTCGCTGAGCTGCGTCCGGTGTACCTGCCGCCGGACCCGGCCGGGCGCACGACGTATGAGGCCGGTGAGCTGGCGCAGTTCGACTTCTGGTTCCCCGACATCGAGCTCCCGGTCGGGCTACGGCCAGACCAGGACCGCGAAGCGGCTGCCGGTGATGACGTGCGCCTCGGGGTACTCACGCTGGGCCGGCGCGATCGCTGATCCCCTCACGCGATGCCGCCGACCTCTACGCGGGCTGGTGGCGGCTGTTGTCCGAGCACCTCCAGGGCGTGCCGAAGACGCTGGTCTGGGACGGCGAAGGCGCCGTCGGTCGGTGGCGTGCCAAGCCGACCAGTCGGACCAGTCCGGGCTGACCTTGGACTGCCAGGGTTTCCGCGGGGTGCTGGGCGCGAAGGTCTACATCTGCAAGCCGCGCGACCCTGAAGCCAAGGGCATCATCGAGCGGTTCCACGACTACCTCGAGCGCTCGTTCCTGCCCGGGCGCACGTTCACGAGCCCGCCGACTTCAACACCCAGCTGGGCGGGTTCCTCGCCAAGGCCAACACCCGGCGGATGCGGGTCCTGGGCTGCGCCCCGGCCGACCGGGTCGCAGCTGACCGGGCCGCGATGCTTCCGCTGCCGCCGGTCCCACCGCAGACGGGGGTGGTCACGCACGCTGCGGCTGCCACGCGATCACTACGTGCGCCTCGATTCCAACGACTACTCCGTCCACCCCGGCGTGATCGGGCGCCGTGTCGAGGTCCACGCCGACCTCGAGCGGGTCTGGGTGACCTGCCAAGGCGCGCTCGTCGCCGACCATCCACCGGGTCTGGGCCCAGCACCAGACCATCACCGAGTTCGACCACACCGTGGCCGCCAAGCTCCTGCGCCACGGCCGCGGTGACCTCCTCGCCCCGGTCGCTGACGCCGTGACCGGTGAGGTCGTCGAGATCCGCTCGCTCGGCATCTACGACCAAGCCTTCGGGCTCATCGAACCGTTGCAGCCGATGACGTGCTCGTCGACGGCGAGGTCGTCTGATGGTCAGCAAGACCAGCAAGGACACGACCGCCGAGTTGGAGTACCTGACCCGGGCGCTGAAGGCGCCCACGCTGCGCGAGTCCGCAGCCCGGCTGGCCGAACGGGCCCGCGAGGAGTCCTGGACCCACGAGGAGTACCTGGCCGCGTGTCTGCAACGCGAGGTCACCGCACGCGAGTCCCACGGCGGTGAGGGCCGCATCCGCGCCGCCCGGTTCCCCGCACGCAAGTCGCTGGAGGACTTCGACTACGACCACGCCCGCGGCCTGAAACGCGAGACCATCGCCCACCTGGGCACCCTGGACTTCGTCGCCGGCAAGGAGAACGTGATCCTCCTCGGCCCGCCCGGGACCGGGAAGACCCACCTGGCCACCGGGCTAGCGATCCGGGCCTGCCAGGCCGGGCACCGCGTCCAGTTCGCCACCGCCTCCCAATGGGTCGACCGGCTCGCCGAGGCCCACCACGCCGGACGCCTGCAAGACGAGCTCCGCCGGCTCGTCCGGTACCCGGTCCTGGTCATCGACGAGGTCGGCTACATCCCCTTCGAGCCCGAAGCAGCGAACCTGTTCTTCCAGCTCGTCTCATCACGCTACGAACGCGCCAGCCTCATCGTGACCTCGAACAAGTCCTTCGCCAGATGGGGCGAGGTCTTCGGCGACGACACCGTCGCCGCCGCGATGATCGACCGCCTCGTCCACCACGCCGAAGTCATCGCGCTTGAAGGGCGACTCCTACCGACTCAAAGACCGAGACCTCGGCCGCGTCCCCGCAGCCGTGAACCAAGAGAACTAGAACCGAGGGGGTCAATTTTCAACCGACGGAAAGGGGTCAGCAGCCCCCACCGGAACGCTTCCCTCGCGAAGACATGGACCTCACCAGGTTTCGAGACGCTCCCTAGCGGGAGCTCCTCAACCACCGTCGAGGAGGCCGCGCAACCGACCGTCACCCCACGGTGGTTGAGGAGGTCGCGCTAGCGACCGTCTCGAAACCCCCGAGCCGGAAGGCTTCCCTCGCGAAGCCATGGACCTCACCAGGTTTCGAGACGCTCCCTAGCGGGAGCTCCTCAACCACCGTCGAGGATGCCGCGCGAGCGACCGTCACCCCACGGTGGTTGAGGAGGTCGCGCTAGCGACCGTCTCGAAACCGCCGAGCCGGAATGCTTCCCTCGCGAAGCCATGGACCTCACCAGGTTTCGAGACGCTCCCTAGCGGGAGCTCCTCAACCACCGTCGATTCAGGAGGTCGCGCTAGCCGGCCGTCACCCCACGGTGGTTGAGGAGGTCGCGCTAGCGACCGTCTCGAAACCGCTGAGCCGGAAGGCTTGCCTTGCGACGCCGTGGACCTCACCAGGTTTCGAGACGCTCCCTAGCGGGAGCTCCTCAACCACCGTGGGGGAGCTCTCACCACCGCGGTCAGGCCGTGACGCGGTAGGCGTCGAAGACCCCCGGCACGCCCCGGACCGCCTTGAGCACGGTGTCGAGGTGCTTGGCCTCGGCCATCTCGAAGGTGAAGCGTGACTTCGCGACGCGGTCGCGGGTGGTGGAGAGGTTCGCCGAGAGGATGTTCACGTGGGCGTCGGAGAGCACCATGGTGATGTCGGAGAGCAGGCGGGCCCGGTCGAGGGCCTCGACCTGGATGTTGACCAGGAACGTCGACTGGCCGGTGGCGGCCCACTCGACCTCGAGCACCTTCTCGGGCTGGCTCTGCAGGTCGGTGGCGTTGGTGCAGTCGGGGCGGTGCACCGAGACCCCGCCGCCCTTGGTGACGAAGCCGAGGATCTGGTCGGGCGGCACCGGGGTGCAGCACTTGGCGAGCTTGACCCACACGTCGGGCGAGCCCTTGACGATGACGCCCGAGTCGGTGCCGGCGCCGGCCCCGGCGCGCGCCCGGCGGCGTCCGGTGATGGTGACGGCCTCGGCGAGGTCCTCCTGGACGCCCTCGTCGCCGCCGTGCATCTCGATGACGCGGCGGACGACGGCCTGGGCGGACCGAGGTTGCCCTCGCCGACGGCGGCGTAGAGGGCGGTGACGTCGGCGAGCTTGAAGTGGCTCGGCGACCTAGGTGAGCGACTCGTGGGTCAGCAGCCGCTTGAGGGGCAGGCCCTCCTTGCGCATGAGCTTGGCGATCTGGTCCTTGCCGCGCTCGACGGCCTCCTCGCGGCGCTCCTTGGTGAACCACTGCCGGATCTTGGAGCGGGCGCGCGGCGACTTCACGAACGTCAGCCAGTCGCGTGAGGGTCCGGCGTTGACCGACTTGGAGGTGAACACCTCGACGACGTCGCCGTTCTCGAGGGTCGACTCCAGCGGCACGAGCCGGCCGTTGACCCGGGCGCCGATCGTGTGGTGGCCGACCTCGGTGTGCACGGCGTAGGCGAAGTCGACGGGCGTCGAGCCCGACGGGCAGCGCGATCACGTCGCCGCGCGGGGTGAACACGTAGGTCTCGGCGCGGTTGATCTCGAAGCGCAGCGACTCCAGGAACTCGCCCGGGTCCTCGACCTCGCTCTGCCAGTCGAGCAGCTGGCGCACCCACGACATGTCGTCGACTGCTCGCGCCATGCGCTCGGTGTCGCGGCCCTCGCGGCCGTCCTCCTTGTACTTCCAGTGCGCCGCGACGCCGTACTCGGCGCGGCGGTGCATGGCGAAGGTGCGGATCTGCATCTCGACGGCCTTGCCCTGCGGGCCGATCACGCGTCGTGTGCAGCGACTGGTACATGTTGAACTTCGGCATCGCGACGTAGTCCTTGAACCGCCCGAGCACCGGGTTCCAGCGCGAGTGGAGCACGCCGAGCACGGAGTAGCAGTCGCGGTCCTCGTCGACGAGGATCCGGATGCCGACCAGGTCGTAGATGTCGGAGAACTCGCGGCCGCCGACGATCATCTTCTGGTAGATCGAGTAGTAGTGCTTGGGCCGGCCGGTGACGGTGGCCTTGACCTTGGCCTCGCGCAGGTCCTTCTCGACCTGGCTGATCACCTCGGCCAGGAAGCTGTCGCGCGAGGGCGCGCGGTCGGCGACCATCCGCACGATCTCGTCGTAGATCTTGGGGTGCAGGGTCGCGAACGCGAGGTCCTCGAGCTCCCACTTGATGGTGTTCATGCCGAGCCGGTGGGCCAGCGGCGCGTAGATGTCGAGGGTCTCGCGGGCGGTGCGCTCCTGGCTCTTGAGCGGCACGTAGCGCAGGGTGCGCATGTTGTGGAGCCGGTCGGCGAGCTTGATGACGAGCACCCGGATGTCGCGCGACATCGCGACGATCATCTTGCGGATGGTCTCGGCCTGCGCCGAGTCGCCGTAGACGACCTTGTCGAGCTTGGTGACGCCGTCGACCATCTGGGCGACCTCGTCGCCGAAGTCCTCGCGGCACTGCTCGAGCGTGTACGGCGTGTCCTCGACGGTGTCGTGCAGCAGCGCCGCCACCAGGGTCGGCTCGGTCATGCCGATGCCGGCGAGGATCGTGGTGACCGCGAGCGGGTGGGTGATGTAGGGGTCGCCGCTCTTGCGCATCTGCGTGCCGTGCATCTTCTCGGCCGTCGCGTACGCGCGCTCGAGCAGCGCCAGGTCGGCCTTCGGGTGGTTGGCCCGGACGGCGCGGAACAGCGGCTCGAGCACCGGGTTGACCCCCGGGCTGCGGGTGCCGATGCGGGCGAGCTTGGCGCGCATGCCGCGACCCGGCCCGGGCGGTCCGCCGGACTCCGACGGACGCGTCGCGCGGCTCAGCCGGGCGCGGTGACGGCACGCGGCGGCCGGTGGCCTGGTGCGTGCGTTCCTCCGTCACCCGCCAAGCCTACCCGCGCGTCCCGGGCACGACTCAGACGCTCATCAGGGCCGTCACCGGCACCGCGCCGACGGCCTCGCGCCACGGCAGGAACGAGAGCTCCATGAGCACCGCGATGCCGACGACCACGCCGCCGCACGAGGTCACCAGGTCGCACGTCGCCGCCGCGGTGCCACCGGTGGCCAGCACGTCGTCGACCAGCAGCACCCGCTCACCGGGCCGGACGCCGTCGCGGTGGATCTCGAGCGTGGCCTCGCCGTACTCGAGGGCGTAGGAGAGCGCGTGCGTCTCGCGCGGAAGCTTGCCGGCCTTGCGGACCGGGACGAAGCCGACGCCGAGGTCGAGCGCCACCGGGGCGCCGAGGATGAAGCCACGGGCCTCCATGCCGACGACCTTGTCGACGACCGGCCGCCCGTCGTCGTCGCGCCCGGCCAGGGCCAGCGCGGCGACGACCGCCCGCAGCGCCTCGGCGTCGGCGAGGACGGGCGTGATGTCCTTGAAGACGATGCCGGGCTCGGGGAAGTCGGCGACGTCGAGCACCAACCGGGCCATCATCTCGGCCGCGGACTCCCCCATGCCGCTACTTCTCGCGCTTCGACTTGGGCTGGCGGCTGGGCTGCACGCGGCCCGAGCTGCGGCTCTCGGTCATCGGCCCGCGCGGGGGCGGCGCCGTCCGGCCGCTCCCGGCGGCCGGGGGCCGCTGCTTGGTGAGCGTGGGCGAGCCGGTCTCGACGTCGTCGTCGTCGAGCTCGTCGTCGTCGCTGCCGTCGGGGTTGCGCTCCACGGGCAGGTCGTCGGTGTAGACCGGCACGGCGGCGTAGCGGTCGGCCTGCGCACGGGCCCGGGCCTTCGCGCGCTTCTCGGCGAGCTTGACCTCGTTCTCGTTGGCCTTGGCGTGCACGAGGACGCGCGGGGCCAGGAACACCGAGGAGTACACGCCGACGGCCATGCCGACGAACTGCGAGAGCGCGAGGTCCTGCAGCGAGCTGGCACCGAGCTGGGAGGCGCTGACCCACAGGATCGCGCCGATCGGGATCAGCGCCACGATGCCGGTGTTCACCGAGCGGACCAGCGTCTGGTTGACCGCGAGGTTGGCCGCCTCGGCGTACGTCTGGCGGTTGCGGCGCATGTCGTGGGTGTTCTCGCGGATCTTGTCGAACACCACGACGGTGTCGTAGAGCGAGAAGCCGAGGATGGCGAGCAGGCCCGTGACCGCCGAGGGCGTGACCTGGAAGCCGGAGAGCGAGTAGATGCCCATCGTGATCACGACGTCGTGGACCAGCGCGACGAACGCGGCGAGCGACATCTTCCACTCGCGGAAGTACAGCGCGATGAAGAGCAGCACCAGGATCAGGAACACCCCGACGCCGAGGATCGCCCGCTGGGCGACCTGCTTGCCCCAGCTGGCGCCGATCTCGGAGCGCGAGAGGTCGTCGTCCGGCACCGGCACGATCGCCTGGATGGCCGCGGCGACCTCGTCGCTGTCGGCCTGCGAGAGCTCCTCGGTCTGCAGCAGCACCGCGTTGCCCGCCGTGGTGGCGGTCGCGGAGTCGGTGCCCTCGATGCCGGTGTCGGCGACGGCCTCGCGCAGCTGGTCGGCGTCGTCCTGGGTGGCGCCGGCGAGCGGCACGCGGAACTCGGTGCCGCCGGTGAACTCGATGCCGAAGTTGAGGCCGTTGAAGATCAGCGCGCAGAACGCGGCGGCCACGACGGCGCCCGTGATGGAGTACCAGAGCGGGCGCTTGTGGACGAAGTCCATCGACTTGCGACCGTTGTAGAGCTCGTTTCCGAGCACAGAGAACTTGCCCATCAGGCCTTGCCTCCCGCGACTGCGGCCGGGCCGCGCTTGGACGTCGGCCCGTCGAGGCCGAGAGTACCGCGGCTGAGGCCCGAGAGCCGGTGGCCGCTGTTGAAGAAGGTGAAGCGTGCCAGCCACGAGACCATCGGCTTGGTGAACCAGAACAGGATCGCGAGGTCGACCAGGGTGGTGAGGCCGAGCGCGAACCCGAAGCCCTTCACCACGCCGCTGGCGAAGATGTAGAGGACCGCGGCGGAGAGCAGCGAGACGACCTGCGCCGCGAGGCGGGTCACCTTCGCGCGCCGCCAGCCCGTCTCGACCGCCACGCGCATCGACTTGCCCTCGCGCATCTCGTCACGTATCCGCTCGAAGAAGATGATGAACGAGTCGGCCGTGATGCCCACCGCGATGATCAACCCCGCGATGCCGGGCAGGGTGAGGGTGAAGCCCGCGGTCTCGCTCAGCAGCAGCACGAGGGCGTAGGTGACGGCCGCCGCGATCAGCAGCGAGGCGACGACCACGATGCCGAGGCCGCGGTAGTAGAAGCAGGCAGTAGATCAGCACGAGGCCGAGGCCGAAGGCCCCGGCGGTGAGACCGGCGCTCAGCTGGTCGCCGGCGAGCGAGGGGCCGATCGTCTCGACCTGGGACTCGAAGGAGATCGGGAGCGAGCCGAACTTGAGGCTCGTCGCGAGGTCCTTGGCCTCGTTCTCGGTGAAGTCGCCGGTGATCTGCGCCGACCCGTCCGGGATGGTCGAGGTGAACGTGGGCGCCGAGATCACCGCGGCGTCGAGGACGATCGCGAACTGGTCGACGTTGTGCTGCAGGGTGCTGGAGGCCGCGGTGAACACGTCCTTGCCCTTGCCCTGGAGCGTCAGGTCGACGGCGTAGTTGAGCTGGCCCGAGGGGATGCCGTAGCCGGCGTCCTTGAGGTCGGAGCCGGAGATGACCGACGGCGAGAGCAGGTACTTGTTCGAGACCTGGGTGTCGTCGTCGGGCGAGATCGCGGACGGCGGCGAGCAGGCCACGAGCGGCTCGAGCGGCTTGTCCTCGGGCTGGTCGGGCAGCGACGCCGGGGCGCCGGCGACCTTGCTGATCGAGCCGTCCTCGTTGTTGCACTCGTAGGCGTTGAAGGCCTCGACGTCGGCGGTGGTGTAGTTCCCGCCCTGGAAGGCCACGGCCTCCTCCAGCGGGACGGTCGCGGTCTCGGAGACGTCGGTGTCGGCACCGTCGGTGGGGGTGGCGGCGGGCTCCTCGCTCGGCGCGGGCGTCGTGGTCTCGGCCGGCGCGCTGGTCGGCGACGTGGTCTCGGCCGGGGTGCTCTCGGCGTCGCCGGAGCCGGTGCCGCTCGCCGCGAACGGGGCGGCGCGGTTGCTGCCCTGGCCGGCGCCGTCGGAGGGCTTCTTGGTGGGCTCCGTCGTCGGCGCGTCGGCGGGCGAGGTCTCGGTCGCCGAGGGCTGCGGTGCCCCCGGGTCGGCGCTGGGCTCGGCACCGGGGTCGGTGCCGGGGTCGGTGCCCGGCGCGGCCGGGTCGGTGGGCTCGACGCCGCCGGAGCAGGTCTGGCTGCAGGCCACGAGCCGGAAGCGCAGCTGCGCCTGGCGCTGGACGACGGCGACCAGGTCGCGGCGCGGGTCGCCGGGGATCTCGACCAGGATCACGTTGTTGCCCTGGGTGACCACCTCGGCCTCGGCGATGCCGGAGCCGTTGACGCGCTGGTCGATGATCGAGCGCGCCTCCTCGAGGTTGTCGGCCGAGGGCGTCGCCTTGTCGGGGTCGGCGAGCAGCGTGATCCGCGTGCCGCCCTGGAGGTCGAGGCCGAGGGACGGCTTCCAGGCCGACTCCTTGCTGTCCGAGGTGGCGCCGGCGAGGGCGACGAGTCCGTAGAGGATCGCCGTGCCGAGGATGAACGCGATCAGCGTCCGTCCCGGTCGGGCCTGCTTCTTCGCCATGCTCAGCTCTCCTCGGACTTCTTCTCGAGCGTGGGGCCCGCAGGCTCCGCTTCGTCAGGGGTGGTGTCGGGGTCGTGCTCGGCGTCGGGCTCCTCGTCGGGCACGACCCCGCCGATGGCGGGCCGGGCGACCGTCACGACGACGCCCGGGCTGAGCTCGACCTGCACCCGGTCGTCGTCGAGCGAGACGACCTCGCCGTAGAAGCCGGAGGTCAGGATCACCTGGTCCCCCACCTCGACGGCACGCTGCATGCTCATCTGCTCGCGCGCGCGGCGCTGCTGCGGCCGGATGATCAGGAGCCAGAAGACGAGCAGGATGCCGACGAGCGGCACGAGCTGGACGAGCCCATCCACGAACGAGACCTCTCAGAACAAATCAGGGGCATGGTCACGCGCCGGTATCGGGTACCGAGGCGAGGGAGCACAGGCCGCAGCGGCGGCCGGGCCGACGGACCAGTGTAGCCGTGGAGGTGAGCCCGCTCACGAATCCCCACGGACTGCACCTGCCACTCCAACGACTCAGGTGTCGAAGAGAGTTCCCTCGGTGCCGTCGGGGCCCGTCGTCCGGGGTGCGTCGAGCCCGAGGTGCGCCCACGCGGCCGGGGTGGCGATGCGTCCGCGCGGCGTCCGCGCGAGGAACCCGAGCCTCACCAGGAACGGCTCGGCCACCTCCTCGACCGTCTCGCGCTCCTCGCCCACGGCCACGGCGAGCGTGGAGACCCCGACCGGCCCACCGCCGAACCGGCGGCAGAGCACGTCGATCACCGAGCGGTCGAGGCGGTCGAGGCCGAGGGTGTCGACCTCGTAGAGGTCGAGGGTGGCGTGGGCGACCCCCAGGGTCACGACCCCGTCGCCGCGCACCTGGGCGTAGTCGCGCACCCGGCGCAGCAGCCGGTTGGCGATGCGCGGCGTCCCCCGCGAGCGGGAGGCGATCTCGGCGGCGCCCTCGTCGGTGAGCCGGACGCCGAGCAGCCCGGCCGAGCGGTGCACGATCAGGTCGAGCTCGGCCGGGTCGTAGAACTCGAGGTGGCCGGTGAAGCCGAACCGGTCGCGCAGCGGGCCGGGGAGCAGGCCGGCGCGGGTGGTGGCCCCGACGAGGGTGAACGGCGGGATGTCGAGCGGGATGGCGGTGGCGCCGGGGCCCTTGCCGATGACGACGTCGACCCGGAAGTCCTCCATCGCGAGGTAGAGCATCTCCTCGGCGGGTCGCGACATCCGGTGGATCTCGTCGATGAACAGGACGTCGCCCTCGTTGAGCCCGGAGAGGATGGCCGCGAGGTCGCCGGCGTGGGTGATCGCGGGACCGCTCGTGAGCCGCAGCGGGGTCTGCATCTCGGAGGCGATGATCATCGCCAGCGTGGTCTTGCCGAGGCCGGGAGGTCCGGAGAGGAGCACGTGGTCGGGCGCCCTCCCCCGCTGCCGGGCGGCCTCGAGCACCAGCCCGAGCTGCTCGCGCACCCGGACCTGGCCCACGACCTCGTCGAGGGTCTTGGGCCGCAGTGCCGCTTCGATGACGCGCTCGTCGCCGTCGGCGTCGGCCGCCGTGAGCGAGCGCAGGTGGGCCTCCTCGGCCAGCGCGAGCTCGTCGTGCCCGTCGATGTCGTCGTGCACGGCCTACGCCTTGCTCAGCGAGCGCAGGGCGGCCCGCAGCAGCGAGCCCACGTCGGGAGCGTCGCCGGCCTGGGGTGCGACCGCGTCGATCGCGCGCTCGGCGTCCCTGCTGGCCCAGCCGAGCCCGACCAGGCCCTCGTGCACCTGGTCGCGCCAGCCCCCGGAGGCGGCAGCCGCCGCGGCGCCGCGCGAGCCGACGACGGGCCCGATGCGGTCCTTGAGCTCGAGGATGATGCGCTGCGCGCCCTTCTGGCCGATGCCGGGCACCCGCGTGAGCGTCTTGACGTCGTCGTCGGCGATCGCTCGGCGCAGGTCGTCGGGAGCCAGGACGGCGGTGATGGCCTGGGCCACCTTGGGGCCCACGCCGGACGCCGTCTGGCAGAGCTCGAACATCGCCTTCTCGTCGTCGTCGACGAAGCCGAAGAGGGTGAGGGAGTCCTCGCGCACGACCATGCTCGTCGGCAGGGTGGCGGGTTGCCCGGGGCGCAGCGTGGCCAGCGTGCCGGGGGTGCACATCACCTCGAGGCCGACCCCGCCGACCTCGAGCACGGCGCTGGTGGGCGACAGCGCGGCCACCTGGCCGCGGACGTAGGCGATCACGCGCGCCTCCCGGTGCTGGCCGCGGCGAGCGCGGCGTCGATGCGGGCCTGGGCTCCCCCGCGCCAGATGTGGGTGATGGCGAGGGCGAGCGCGTCGGCGGCGTCCGCCGGCTTGGGTGGTGCCTCGAGCCGCAGGATGCGCGTGATCATCGCCCCCACCTGTGCCTTGTCGGCCCGGCCGCTGCCCGAGACCGCGGCCTTGACCTCGCTCGGCGTGTGCAGCGCCACCGGCAGCCCGCGGCGGGCGGCGCAGACGAGCGCGATGCCGCTGGCCTGGGCGGTGCCCATCACGGTGCTCACGTCGGAGCGGGCGAAGACCCGCTCGACGGCCACGGCGTCGGGCCGGTACTCGTCGAGCCAGGCGTCGATGCCCTTCTCGATGGTCACCAGCCGCTGCGCGACGGGCAGGTCGGACGACGTCCGGATCACGTTGACGTCGACCAGCGTGAGCGGTCGGCCGACACTGCCCTCGACCACCCCGATGCCGCACCGGGTCAGCCCGGGGTCGATGCCCAGCACGCGCACCTGCTCACCTCTCCGTCGCCGTACGTGTCGAACGTGTGTTCGGGAGCAACGGTAGGCGGTGCCGCGTGTCAGGACGGCGCGACGACACACCGAGCCCTCGACCGGTGGTTGAGGTGCGACGAGCGCGAGCTACGAGCGACGGAGCCTCGAGACCCCCTTCGGCCCACGGCTCGCGGCCTGACCGACCGCCTCGACGGGTGGGCCACGCCCTGCCAGAGGCTTCGAGGCTCCGTCCCTCGACCACCGTGGGGCACTCCTCGACCAGCGTGGGGTCAGTCCTCGTCGAGCTCAGCCAGCACGTCGTCGGAGACGTCGTAGTTGGCGAACAGGTTCTGCACGTCGTCGAGGTCCTCGAGGGCGTCGATGAGGCGGAACACCTTGAGGGCGCCGTCCTTGTCGAGCTCGATCTTGTTGTCGGGCACGAAGGAGGCGTCGGCCGAGTCGTAGTCGATGCCGGCGGCCTGGAGCGCGGTCCGGACGGCGACGAGGTCGGTGGCCTCGCTGATCACCTCGAGGTTCTCGCCGAGGTCGTTGACCTCGTCGGCGCCGGCCTCGAGGGTGGCCTCGAGGACGTCGTCCTCGCCGACGGTCCTGCCCTCCTGCGCCACCGGCACCAGCACGACGCCCTTGCGGTTGAACAGGAACGACACCGAGCCGGGGTCGGCGAGCGAGCCGCCGTTGCGGCTCATGGCGGTGCGGACCTCCATGGCGGCGCGGTTCTTGTTGTCGGTGAGGCACTCGATGAGCATCGCGACGCCGGAGGGGCCGTAGCCCTCGTACATGATCGTCTGGTAGTCGGCGCCGCCGGTCTCGGCACCGGACCCGCGCTTGACCGCGCGGTCGATGTTGTCGTTGGGGACCGAGCTCTTCTTGGCCTTCTGGATGGCGTCGTAGAGCGTCGGGTTGCCGGTCGGGTCACCGCCGCCCATGCGGGCGGCGACCTCGATGTTCTTGATGAGCTTGGCGAACATCTTGCCGCGCTTGGCGTCGATGGCGGCCTTCTTGTGCTTCGTGGTCGCCCATTTGGAGTGCCCGGACATGCGATCCCTCTTCTACGTTGCTCTCACCAGGTCGACGAACAGGGCGTGGACCCGGCTGTCGTCACCGACCTCGGGGTGGAACGACGTGGCGAGCAGGTGGCCCTGACGGACCGCGACGATCCTATCCACGGCCGCGCCGTGCTCCACGCGGGCCAGCACCTCGACGTCCGGCCCGGTCTCCTCGACCCACGGCGCGCGGATGAAGACCGCGTGCACCGGCCCGTCGACGCCCGTGACGTGGAGGTCCTCCTCGTAGGAGTCGACCTGGCGGCCGAACGCGTTGCGGCGCACGGTGATGTCGAGCCCACCGATCGTCTCCTGGCCGGCGACGCCGTCGACGATGCGGTCGGCGAGCAGGATCATGCCGGCGCAGGTCCCGAAGGTCGGCAGCCCGTCCTTGACCCGGTGCCGGAGCGGCTCGAGCAGGTCGAAGGTGCGGGCGAGCTTGATCATCGTCGTGGACTCGCCCCCGGGCAGGACCAGCCCGTCGACGGCGTCCAGCTCGGCCGGACGCCGGACCGTCGTCGCGCGCACCCCCAGCGCCGGTCAGGGCCCGCACGTGCTCACGGACGTCGCCCTGCAGGGCGAGCACGCCGATGGTCGGTACGGTCACTCCCTGATCGTAGGAGGGACGTGGCATGAGGCTGATCGCGGTACTGGCGCTGCGTGCTGACGCTCGCGGCGTGCGGACCGACGACGAGCCCCGGCGTCCGGCACCGCTCGCCTCGGGGCCCGGCACCGCCACGAGCCCGGCCGCGACCTCGAGCCCGACGAGCGCGACCCCGAGCTCGGCGGCGCCGCGTGACGAGACGGCCCGGTAGCCGCCTACACGGCCTGGCTCGACGCACTGCAGGGGCACGACGCCGCGGCGGCCTGCGCGCGGCAGGCCTACGACTTCACGATCGCGCTGCGCTACGAGGCGGTGCTGCTCGACCGCGCCGAGCTCGGCGACCCGTGCGTCGGGTTCGTGGCGGTGCTGTGGGAGCAGCCCGAGCGCGAGTACGCCCGGTCGGCGTCGAGGTCACCCAGGAGACGCGCGAGGACGCGCTGCTCGCCGTCGACTTCCCGCAGGCAGACGTCACGGTCGAGATGCAGGTGCGCGACGGAGGCTGGTACGTGCTCGGGGAGTCGGTCCGCAACCAGGAGCTGCCGGCAGGGCTCGGACCCCGAGCGGTGGCTGGGTGCGTGGTGCGACCTCGCGGTCGGCATGACGGTCGACCAGCTCACCGGGCTGATGGGCGAGCCGTCCGGCACGTACACGATCGCGAACGGCGGGGAGCCGCAGCTGTACTGGGCCCAGGACCAGTACGACTTCCGCGCCTACCTCGACGACGACCCGCCGGGCGGCGTGGTGACGGAGGCCGGCCTGGTCGGCGACTACGACCGGCTCACGGCCGCGGAGCGCGACGGGCTCGCCTGCCCCGAGCTCCGCTGACGGCGCCGGGAGACGCATCGGGCCCGGCCACCGTGCCGCTCCCTCGAAGCCGCTGCGTGGCGCCAGCGCTCGGCACGGAGGCGCCGGGCCTCGCGTCGCTGCCGGCTGGTGACCGGCTGCTGATGACTACTCAACCCGACCCCGGTCAAGTGAGCCGGGGCGTGCGCTCAACGAATCCTCAAGACTCGTCGGTAACGACGGGTCGCGGGTCAGGAGAAGGTCGCGGTGGCGTTGGCGCTGACGTTGCCCACGGCGTCGGTGGCGCGGACGGTCAGGGTGTAGGTGAGGGTGTAGAGGAAGACGTCGGCGTAGGCGGTGTTCTTGACGCCGGGCACCTGCCAGGCAGTCGTTCCGGTCGTGTTGGCGAAGGTGCAGCTGTTGTCGGCGTTGGCCGCGGCCCAGGCATTCCCGTTCCAGCAGGAGTAGGTCGGTTGCCCGCCGAGGAAGAAGGTCCGGGTACGCCGGAACGTGTACTCGACCTTGGCGACGCCGCTGCCGGAGTCGGCGGCCGTGCCGCAGGCGACCACGGTGCCGCTGCAACCGTCGAGCGGGTTCGTGATCGAGACGGTCGGGGCGACGGTGTCGGCCGTGACGGCGACGCGCGGCGAGTCCTTGAACCAGTTGCTGCCGACCCTGGCCCGCAGCACGTAGTAGGACGTGCCGCTGGGCGCAGCAGAGTCGACGCAGTTCAGTGCCGGGACCCCGGCGCACACGACGGTGGCGGTGCCACCGGTCGCCGTGCCGAACCGCAGGACGTCGTACGCGGGCGCAGTCCCGCCGTTGGAGCCGATCGAGGTGGCGGTCCACGTGAGGGTCACCGTGGACGCCGCGGTCTGCCCGGCAGTCGGCGACACGGGCGTCGCGATGGTGCCCGCGGTGAAGGCAGTCGTCGGTGCGGCCGCCGGACCAGCGGCGATCGAGGCACGGTCGGTGAACGCGGCGAGGGTCCCGGGCGTGCCCCCGAGGGCGACCACGGCCGCGACCAACAGGCCGGCAGCGACGAGGAGCGGGCTTGATGCTCACGAGATCACCTGGGTGGCGGCGAGTGCGACGGTCACCGAGCCGGTGGTCGCGCCCTGGAAGGTGTCCCCGGTCGAGGCTCGGGAGTGTGACCTTGACGCACAGGGTCTGCGCAGCAGCGCCACGGTTGAGGCGGGTCGCGGTGCTCTGGGTGATGGCGGTGCCGGTGCAGCCACCGGTGCGCGGGTAGGACGTCCCGGCCGCCGTGGCGGTCCCGCCGAGGAACAGGTCGACGTTGAGGGGTGCGGCGAGGGCACCACCCTTGGTCACCGTGGGTACCCAGGTGAAGTCGGCGTCGCCGACGTTGGCGACCACGATGGTCGAGGCGACACTCTCGCCGGGCACCATGCCGGTCATCGTGAGCTCGGTCTTGGCGTAGGCCGTGTCCTTGCCCTGCGCCCCGTCGACCGTCAGGTCGAGCTTGCCGGCGGTGAAGCCGGACCCCGACACACTGGCGTTGTCGGTCCAGTAGGCGAACGTCCCCTGTCCTCCGACGAGCAGCAGGCCCGCCAGGCCGAGGGCCACAGCGCCGGCGAGCACCCGGTACGGCCGCGCCGGTCGCACGGGGCGCGATGCCGCATGTGCGCCGGACCGACCGCGGTCGGTACGGGCCTGGAGGAGACCAAGGTGGCGAGGCACGACGGACTCCTCTCGGGGGTGGGGGGCGTGCAGGGACCGTGGAGCGAGTGGGTCAGGCGCGGTGCTGGGACCGGTGGAGGGGCAGGCCGGCGACGGTCGCGGCCGGCGCCGCCGAACATGGCGCCGGCGTAGAGGACCAGGGCGCCGGCCACGCCGTAGACGGCGAGCTGGCGCTGGTGGCCGGTGAGCAGGGTGTTGAGGCGGCCGAGGTAGGGCACGGCGTACCAGAGCGCCCCGGACCGGCTCGGCGCGGACGCCTTCGGGTCGGCGCGTCGGTTGGCGTCGCCCTTGGTCAGGAACTCCAGCTGGCCGTCGGCGCCGGGCCGCACCCCGACCACGCGGTGGGTGACGACCTCGGGTCGGCCCGAGGCGAGCTGGAAGGTGATGAGGTCGCCGATGTGGATCTGGGCGGGGTCGACCGGCTTGGCGACGACCAGGGTGCCGGGCGGGTAGGTCGGGCCATCGACCCGGTGAGCACCGTGTACGGCTCGGCTCCGGCCAGGCGGGGCACCGCGAGCGTGGCGGCGAGCACGCCAGCGGCGATGATGACCAGCCAGGCGACCACCTGGACGCGAGCGGAGCGGCTCCGCCGCCCGCGCCGGGCTGTCCTCGTCAGGAGGAGCAGCGACGGCCAGGCCTGGGCCTCGTCAGCGGGTCGTGGTCATGCCCCAGGTCTCGGATGTTCGGTAGTCGCCTTGGTCAGGATGTGAGCTGGGTGGCGGTGACGGTGATCGCGGCAGGTTGACGTCTTCAGCTGCGAGACGTTGTCGACCGCGGCCTGATCGGGAAGGCGAGGGTGATGACGGCGTCGATGGTCTTGTTGGCGTCGTCGCTGGTGACGACGGTCATCGCCTGGTGCCGCGGTTGAAGGCGCTCGTCGCGTGTAGCGTCGGCGGCCATCGTGCTGCCGCCGGCGGTGGGGCCCGGTGACGCCGAGGTTGGCGCGGAGGTTGTTGCCGACCGCGGCGATCGCGACGGTGCAGGTCTTCTTGAGGGTGTCGCCGGGCACGACCTTGTCGGTGCCGGCGCGAAGGCGACGTTCGTGACGCCCCCGCTGGTGTTGCTGACGGTCCAGCCGGCCGCGTCGCAGCTGGCGGCGTCGATGTCGAGCGGCCGGCGGTGATGGTGGCACCGGTCACGGTGGCGGTGTCGTTCCAGTAGGCGAGCGTGCCGGCACCACCGAGGAGCAGGACGGCGGCGGTAGCGGCGGCGAATGCGCCCTTGGTGGTCTTGTTCATGATCTTGATCCTTTGCATGTGGGGTGGGAGCCGCTGCTCGGGTCCAGCAGCGCGCTGTTGCTGTACGAGAAGAAGTCAACGGGTCGCACTCAAGGCGCCTGACAACGTAACAGGGCCGAAATCGAAGGGACCTTCAATAGCCGAAATCGCTCAGGGTGGTGGCCCGTCGGGCCATCCGGTGGGGGTCATACCCGCGAGTCCAGGCACCGATGAGGGCGCGCCGACGCCTGCAGGCGACGGGGCTCCAGGGGTCGCGAGCGCGTCGAGCCGGCTGGCGCGGCGGCGTCCCGGGCGCGACCTTCGCGCGGCGTGAAGGAAGGTAGGCATCGGGCTGACGGCGTCGGCCGCGGGCCACGCCGGCAGCCCGTCGACCGCGGGCCGGCCGGTGCGGGCGAACGCCACCCAGTAGTCGGCCACGGCGTCGGCGAGCCGGCCGTCCGGGTGCCGCGCACGTGTCGAAGACGTAGGGCCCTCGGCGCCGTGGACCGATCCACCCCGGTCGACGCCGAAGCGGTAGCGGTAGGTCGGGGCGCGCCGGCTGTGCGCGGCGGCCTGTCGAGCGCCGGCAGGTCGAACACGGGGTCGTCGAGCACGCTCGAGTCGTAGTCGCGGGCCCGTAGGCCGCGACGAGCGCGGCATGACGGCGCCCGCCCAGCTCGCGCGCAGCGCCTGGGGGTCGACGCCGAAGGCGCGAAGTCCGGTCACCGAACTCCCCCGTCGGTGGTGCCGACGAGGTACGGCACGTCGTGCCTCGTCGACCGGCGGCGAACGCTTCGGCCGCGCGCTCGGGCAGCACCTCGTCGATGATCGGCGCGTCACCCGAGAACATGTTGAAGGTCGAGCGACAGCAGGTCGTCGGCCGGCAGCGCGCGCAGCTGGTCGGCGGTGAGGTCCGGGAACGCCGCGGCGCCCTGGCCACGGACCTCGTCCAAGGTCAGCGGGCGCAGAGTCGCTCGGCGCGGACTCGGAGATGGCGCGGTCGAAGAGGCCGTCGGCGCGGGGGCGGCCATCAGCGCGTTGACCGACATCGCGCCGGCCGAGCCGCCCATCAGCGTCACCCGGTCGGCGTCCCCGCCGAACGCGCCGACGTTGTCCCGGACCCACCGCAGCGCCGCCACCTGGTCGAGCAGGCCGAAGTTGGCGACGCCTGCCGCAGCGAGGGGTGGGCGAAGAACCCGAGCCGGCCGAGCCGGTAGTTGACCGTGACGAGCACGATGCCGCGGCCGACCAGCCCCGCGGCCTCGTCGGCCGCCGTGTTGCCGTTGCCCGCGAAGAACCCGCCGCCGTGCAGCCACACCACGACGGGCAGGCCGCGCTCCTGCGGTCGCCGGGCGGACGACGTTGAGGTAGAGGCAGTCCTCGGAGGTGCCGGGGCGCTGGGTCGACTCGTCGTCGCCGAAGGTGTACTGCGCGGGCTGCAGGCAGGCGGCGCCGTACGTCGCGGCCGCGCGGACGCCGTCCCAGGCTCGGGCTGCTGCGGGCGGCCGCCAGCGCAGGTCGGCCCACGGGCGGCGCCGCGTAGGGGATGCCCGCGCCAGGAGTCGACGCCGCGCGTCGTGACGCCGCGCGGCCTCTCCCCCCGGTCGGTCGGTGCACGACCGGGGAGGCCGTCGGGCGCGTCGGCGCCGGTGGGCCGGGCAGGCGCGGGAGGCGTCGACGTTGCGGCGGCCGAACACCGCGATCAGCACCGCCGCGATCGTCAGGACGATCGCGCTGACCGCGGAGAGGACGCTCCGCCGGACCCGCAGCGGACTACCAGCCGCGCTCGGCGAGGCGGTGCGGCTGCGGGATGTCCTCGACGTTGATGCCGACCATGGCCTCGCCGAGACCGCGGGAGACCTTGGCGACCATGTCGGGGTCGTCGTAGAACGTGGTGGCCTTGACGATCGCCTCGGCGCGCTGGGCGGGGTTGCCCGACTTGAAGATGCCCGAGCCGACGAACACGCCCTCGGCGCCGAGCTGCATCATCATCGCGGCGTCGGCCGGGGTGGCGATGCCGCCGGCGGTGAAGAGCACGACCGGCAGCTTGCCGGCGCGCGGCCACCTCGACGACGAGGTCGTAGGGCGCCTGCAGCTCCTTGGCGGCGACGTAGAGCTCGTCCTCGGCCAGCGAGGAGAGCCGGCGCAGCTCGCCGCCGATGGTGCGCATGTGCATGACCGCGTTGGAGACGTCGCCGGTGCCGGCCTCGCCCTTGGAGCGGATCATCGCCGCGCCCTCGGTGATGCGCCGCAGCGCCTCGCCCAGGTTGGTGGCGCCGCACACGAACGGGACGGTGAACTTCCACTTGTCGATGTGGTTGGCGTAGTCGGCCGGGGTCAGCACCTCGGACTCGTCGATGTAGTCGACGCCCAGGCTCTGGATGACCTGCGCCTCGGCGAAGTGGCCGATGCGCGCCTTCGCCATGACCGGGATCGAGACGGCCTCGATGATGCCGTCGATCATGTCGGGGTCGCTCATGCGGGCGACGCCGCCCTGGGCGCGGATGTCGGCCGGGACCCGCTCGAGCGCCATGACGGCGACCGCGCCGGCGTCCTCGGCGATCTTGGCCTGCTCGGCGCGTGACGACGTCCATGATCACGCCGCCCTTGAGCATCTCGGCCATGCCGCGCTTGACGCGCGTGGTGCCGAGCTGAGTGCCGTCCGGGCTGGGTCGTGGTGCTGTCGTCCATGCCCCCGATCCTAGGGCGCTCGCCGGTCGGTCGGCGGCCGATTCCTGGACGCCGTCGAGGACCATCGCCTGGCGGTGCACCTTGCGCACCCGGAAGACCACCGTGTAGGTGTTCGCGAACGCCAGCACCCAGAGCGTCACGTACATCAGGACCGGGAGGTCGAAGATGGCCCCGAGCCCGGTCATGACGAGGATCGCGACCAGCCTGTCGGCCCTCTCGGCGAGCCCGCCCTTGGCGTCCATGCCGAGCGACTCCGCCCGCGCCCGGGCGTAGCTGGTGACCGAGCCCATCACGAGGCAGTAGAGCGAGAGGCACTCGTAGAGGTAGCTGTCGCCGGGGCCGGCGAAGTACAGCGCCAGGCCGCCGAAGATCGCGCCGTCGCCGATGCGGTCGAGGGTGGAGTCCCAGAACGCGCCGAACCGCGAGCTGCGCCCGAGCTCGCGCGCCATCTTGCCGTCGATCAGGTCGCTGAAGACGAACGCGGTGATGAACAGGACGCCGATCAGCAGCTCCCCCTGCGGGAAGAACACCAGCGCGCCCGCGCAGACGCCCACGGTGCCGACGAACGTCACCGTGTCGGGGCTGATGCCCCACCTGATGAAGAGCTTGACGAAGGGCATGAGCACGACGCCCTGCCAGAACCCCTTGAACCTGTCCAACATGTGCGCAGACGCTACCGGGCGCCGCTGCCGTACTGTCGCATCACGGGGCCATCCAGGCCCTACCTCAGAGAGAACCCACATGAGCGACAAGTCGCCGCGTCAAGGAATGTCCAAGAAGTCCGGGAAGTCTCTGAAGGAGAAGCGAGCCGACAAGCGCGACAAGGCCGGCGGCGCCCCCGCCATCCCCGTCGAGAAGAACCCGCCCGGCAAGCGGTAGCCGCCCCACGGTGGTCGAGGTGCGGGGCCTGAGGAACGAAGGTCCCGCCTCGAGACCTCGCACGGCCGGCCCGCCCACGGTGGTCGAGGTGCGGGGCCTGAGGAACGAGGGCCCCGCCTCGAGACCTCGCACGGCCGGCCCGCCCACGGTGGTCGAGGTGCGGGGCCTGAGGAACGAGGGCCCCGCCTCGAGACCTCGTACGGCGGGTGCCTACTCACCGTAGGACGGAAGCCACGTCATCCCCGCCGCGTGCAACCGCTCCAGCACGTCACGGGTCGCGACCGAGTCCTCGACCCGCGACTGCACGCCGGGACGACGTGACGCAGCGACGAGCGCGTCGAAGTCCCCCGCCATCAGCGCCTCCTTCTTCTTGCGACTCCACCGCGACACCCGCTTCTCGAACCAGAACGCCTGCTCGATCGACGGGAACGACGCGCACCAGAGCAAGGTCACCGGCCGGCGTTTGCGGGTGTACCTCGCGCCCAGGTCGAGGGACTCGTTGTGCTCCCAGAGCCGTCGCTCGATGTCGACGGTGCTGCCGACGTAGTAGGTGCCGTCGCTGCAGAGGAGGAGGTAGACCCAGGCCATGCGGCGAGGGTGCCCTCCCCCACGTCCGTCGTCCACGCCGTCGTGCCGACCCTGTGGACAGCCGCGTGATCTGCGACGAATTTCAGGTCACCAGGTCTCGAGGCCACTCGCTCGTCCCTCGCTCGCGGCACCTCGACCACCGTCACCGACGGTGCTCGAGGTGCGAAGCCCGAGGAACGAGGGCTGAGCCTCGAGAGCCCCGCAGCCTCAAGCCCGACCCACCCGGCACCCCGCAACGCGTGGTCACCCGGGCACCACCACCTCACCAGGTCTCGAGGCCACTCGCTCATCCCTCGCTCGCGGCA
Source organism: uncultured Actinomycetota bacterium (assembly GCA_963830575.1). Classification (GTDB taxonomy): domain Bacteria; phylum Actinomycetota; class Actinomycetes; order Propionibacteriales; family Nocardioidaceae; genus Nocardioides. The sequence goes on along the minus strand of CAWHNR010000031.1, from coordinate 9,236 downwards.
CCTCGACCACCGTCACCGACGGTGATCGAGGTGCGAAGCCCGAGGAACAAGGGCTGAGCCTCGAGAGCCCCGCAGCCCTCCCGCCCGACCCGCCGGGGACCCCGCAACGCGTGGTCACCCGGGCACCACCACCTCACCAGGTCTCGAGGCCACTCGCTCGTCCCTCGCTCGCGGCACCTCGACCACCGTCCCGACGGTGCTCGAGGTGCGAAGCCCGAGGAACGAGGGCTGAGCCTCGAGAGCCCCGCAGCCTCAAGCCCGACCCACCCGCACCCCGCAACGCGTGGTCACCCGGGCACCACGACCTCACCAGGTCTCGAGGCCACTCGCTCGTCCCTCGCTCGCGGCACCTCGACCACCGTTGCGGGCACGCTCAGCAGGCGTCGGGGTTCGTGCGCTCCGTCAACGCCCGGCCGGACGACGTCAGGTTGCCCTGGTCGATCGGGAAGCCCCGCACCCAGTCGACGATGACGCGGCTGCGGTTCATCTCGGCCGCACCGTCGCCGACGAGCGACATCCGCAGCGTCATCGGGACGCCGGAGAGGGCGGCCGGGTTGCGGGTGGTGGCGACGACGCGGGCGTCGGAGAACCAGGTGATGTGGTCGGGGGCGACCTCGACGGCGTAGGTGTGCGGGTGCTTGATGCCCTGCGCGACGCCGCCGCGGGTGGCGGTGAACGACGTGGCGCCGGCGTTCACGCCGACGGTCACGTCGCCGGAGCGAGGGGTGTGGCCGGCGATGAGGACGTTGTGGGCCCCGCAGTCGTAGTCACGGGCGCGGGCCGGGACGAGCTCGAGCCTCACCTCGAAGTCCGAGGCGGGCGTGCCCTCGCGGGTCCACGCCTTCTCCTTCAGCTCCCAGCGACCGTACTTCTGCGGCGTGCCCTGCAGGGTGAGCGAGGTGGTCCCGCGGTCGCCGGGGCCGCTGCGGGCGAGCTGGCTGTCGAGCAGCACCGCGCCCTCCCAGGTGTTGGCGCGGCCGGTGCCGTCGGACTCGTCGAGCCACCACCGGCCGCTCGTCGCGCTGCCGCGCAGCGGGAACGAGGTCAGCGACTCGCCGTACTCCCAGGCGAAGTCGTAGAGCGGCAGGCCCCAGCGGAACTTGAGGGCGTTGACGATGGCGAGCGCACCGGCGCGCTCCTCGGTCGGCGCCTCGGCGCCGGACGGCGTGACGAGGGTGGCGGTCAGGATCACGGCGGTCGCGACGAGCAGGCGAAGGGGCGAGACGAGCCTCACGACCGGCCCTCCTCGTCCACCGGCGCTGCCGGGGTCGTGACGGTGACCGGCTTCGACGCGGGCGAGGCGACGCCGCGACGGTTCACCGTGTAGACCGCGTAGGTGTAGGTGCGCCCGGCCGCGACGTCGTCGGTGTACGACGTCCGGTCCGGGTCGAGGCGGGCCCGACCCCTGCCCTGCCAGTCGGGGGTCGCCGAGCCGGGTCCGCGGACGACGACCGCCTCGCCGATCGACCCGTCCTGCGGCATGACCCAGGTCAGGTCGACCGCGTCGTGGGCCACCCGGGCCGCGGTGAGCGACGAGGCCGCGGTCGGACGCCGGACCACGTCGACGTAGAGCGGGAAGCTGGGGAACCAGCCGACCTGGTCGCCGCCGCCGGTCCAGTTCTCGGCCCGCGCGCGGTAGACCGCGGTGCCACCGTCCGGCGCCGTCACGGCGAGCTCGGCGACGCCGTCCTCGTCCGCGGCTCCGGTGGCGACGTCGTCCCAGCCGGTGCGGCCGGTGCGGACCTGCACGGTCACGGCACGGCCGGGCAGCGCGATGCCGCCGGCGGCGGTGTCGACGCGGACCGTCATCGGCTCCCCCGCCACCACCGCGCCGGAGGGGTCCTCGGAGCGGGTCCGCAGCAGCACCTCCTGGTGCGCGGGGCTGAACGTCACCGGCGGCGTCGCGACGCTGCCGACGACGACGCGGTAGCTGATCCCGCCCATGGCCGGGCCGGGGTAGCCGAAGCTGAACGAGCCGTCGTCGCGCGTCATCGCGCTGAAGGTCTCGATGTCGTCCCAGTGGTCGCCGGGACGGTTCATGTGCGACTGCAGCGTGAGCCGGCGACGTCCGGGCTGGCCGGTCGTGCCCTTGAACGCCAGCTGCTGGCCGGCGTAGTAGCGGGTCGAGGCGACCGACAGGTTGCCGCCGGTGCGGGCGTCGGCGGGCCCGGGGGCGGCCGGCGCCGAGACCAGGACGAGCGCGAGCAGTGGCAGCCACCGCGAGGCGCGGCGCGTCAGGGCAGAGCTGTGCACGGGGAGACTCCGGGGGGAGGAGACGGGTGGGGGGATCTCGAGGCTAAGCAGCGGACCGGCCGCACGGCACGCGGTTCGGCGAAGAGTGACCGATCGGCCATTTCCGCCGGTCGGCGCGGACTAGTCGACCCAGGCGTCGGCGAGCAGCTGCCGGGTGTCGGTGAGCAGCTCGGGCAGGGTCTTCGTGCGGCCGATGATCGGCATGAAGTTCTGGTCGCCGACCCACCGCGGGACGACGTGCTGGTGCAGGTGGGCGGCGATGCCGGCCCCCGCGACGTGGCCCTGGTTCATGCCCACGTTGAAGCCGCCGGCGCCGGAGACCGCGCGGACGGTGCGCATCGCCTGGCGGGTCAGGTCGCCGATCTCGGCGGCCTCCTCGTCGGTCACGTCGGTGTAGTCGGCGACGTGCCGGTAGGGGCACACCATGAGGTGGCCGGGGGCGTAGGGGTAGAGGTTGAGCACCGCGAAGGAGAGCCGGCCGCGGCGGACCACCAGGCCGTCGTCGTCGGGCAGCGTCGGGATGCGGCAGAACGGGCACTGGCCCTCGCTCGCGTCACCGGGCTTGTTCTCGCCGCGGATGTAGGCCAGGCGGTGCGGCGTCCAGAGGCGGTCGAGGCCGTCGGCCTCGCCGGCACCGTCCTGGTGCAGGCCGGCGTCGTCGGTCATCGGGGCAGCAGCTCGGCCAGCGGCCGGTCGGGGTCGATCTCGAGCCCGAGGCGGCGGGCGTGGCCGTCGAGCAGGTTCCAGACCGAGACCGAGAGCAGGTCGGCGAGCGCCTTGGCGTCGGGCAGCCGCGGCTCGCGGCTGACCCAGCGCCGGACGGCGCCGAACACGGCTCCCACGAGACCGTGAGCGAGCGGGTCGACGAGCGCCTGCTCGTCGTCGTCGAGCTCGGCGCCGAGCAGGGCGATGGCGAGCTGCAGCAGCTCGGTGAGGGCGCCGGCGATGCGGTCGGTGCCCTGCTCGAACGGGCCCGCGATCTCCTGGCTGCCGAACGCGTGCAGCGCCGGGTGGTCGACCACCCAGTCGACGTAGGTGCCGATGATGCGGCGGATGATCTCGTTGACGGTGCCGTCGAGCGAGACGGCGGGGATCAGCTCGGCGGTGAGGTCGTCGATGATCCGTGCGCGGATCGCGCGGTCGAGATCGGCCCGGTCGTCGAAGTGGCGGTAGACCACGGTGCGGTTCAGCCCGGCGTGCTGGGCGATCTGCTGCACGTGGAACTCCTCGCCCGGCGCGCCCGCGCCGAGCACGGAGAGGGCGGCGTCGAGGATCTGCTGCCGGCGTGCCTGGTTGTGCTTGGCCCAGCGGGCCTGCCGCCCGTCCTGCGCCGGCGCCTGACTCATCACACCTCCGCCACCATGTCGCTACGTCTGTCGCGACCCCTGAACGAGCCGACTGACCGAAGGGTAACGGCGCGGGACGACGACCGGCACGGCAGCGTGCGCCACCCGCAGCATCTCCTCGACCTCGACGATCTTGGCGCGCGGCCGGCCCCGGGTGGCGCCGCGGCGCCGCTCCTCGGCGTCGAGGGCGCGCCAACCGGCGAGGTCGACGACCTGCGGGCACCGTCCGGCCACGACGGCCGCGATCGACTCCGGCGTGCCCACGGGGGCCGGCAGGCCGGCGTCCAGGTCGTCGAGCAGGCGGTCGACGGTGCCCTGCGCGCAGGTCTTGTTGGTGCCGATGAACCCCGTCGGGCCGCGCTTGGCCCAGCCCGCGACGTACAGCCCCGGGCGCACCCGGCCCCCGTCGTTGGGCACCGTGCCGGTGGCCTCGTCGAACGGCAGGTCGGCGACCGGCCGGCCGCGGTAGCCGATGGCGCGGAGCACGAGACCGGCGTCGATGGTCTCGGTGACGCCGTCGCGGACGACGTCGAGCCCGGTCACGCGGCCGCTCCCGTCGCCGACGATGCGGGTGGGGGTGGTGTGGAAGCGCAGCACGAGCCGACGGGCGCCGGGGTTCGCGGGCCGGGTCGCGAGGTCGGCGAGCAGCCCGACCTTCGCCCCCGCGCCGGTGACGCCATCCGGACCGGCGTCGACGACCACGTCGAGCGCGCCCGTCTCCTGCAGGCCGGCGAGGCCGACGAGCTCGGGCAGCGTGAAGGCGGCCTCGGCGGGCCCGCGACGGCCGAGCACCACGACCTCGCGCACCGCGCTGCGGCTGAGCGCCGCCCACGGCAACGCGGCGATGTCGGTGTGCTCGAGGGCGGCGGGGTCGAGGCAGAGGATGCGGGCGACGTCGAGGGCGACGTTGCCGTTGCCGATCACGACGGCACGGCCGCCGTCGAGCGGCACGTCGAGCCCGGTCTTGTCGGGGTGGCCGTTGTACCAGCCGACCACGTCGGTGGCCGAGAGCGAGCCGCGCAGCTGTTCGCCCTCGATGCCGAGCGCCTTGTCGCTGCTCGCGCCGACGGCGTAGACGACGGCGTCGTACTGGGCCTCGAGTTCGGCAAGGGAGAGGTCACGTCCGACCTCGACGCCGAGGAAGTAGCGGAAGCCCGGCTGCTCCTCGATCTGGCGGAACAGCCTCTCGACCTGCTTGGTGTGCTGGTGGTCGGGCGCGACGCCGGCGCGCACGAGTCCGTGCGGGGTCGGCAGCCGGTCGTAGACGTCGACCGTGATCTCGGGGTGCTTGAGCAGCTCGTCGGCGGTGTAGAGGCCGGCGGGGCCGGCCCCGACGACCGCGACCCGGTGGCTCGGTCGGCGCGCGCGAGGCGGCGCTGCGGCGCGACGACGGCGAGCGGCGTCCGGTCGGGGTGCGGGAAGCAGTCGTAGTACTCCGCGTTGACGGCCACGAACGGCTGCTCGGCCGGCGTCAGCGCGGTGTCGGGCTTGACGGCGTCCACGGGGCACGCGGTGACGCAGGCGCCGCAGCCGACGCACGCCCGCGCGTCGACGTAGAGCATCTCGGCCTCGGCGAACCCGGGCTCGCCGGGCGCGGGGTGGATGCAGTTGACCGGGCAGGCGACGACGCAGGAGGCGTCGGCGCAGCACGACTGCGTGATGACGTACGCCATCTCAGGCTGCCGCCGACGCGACCTCGCTGCGGAACCGCGAGGAGCGGCCGTCGATGCCCATCGCCCGCCAGACGCGCCTCGACACCGGGTTCATCATGCCGGTGTCCTCGGCGAGCATCCGGACGTCGCCGAACAGGTCGCGCAGGAACTTCTTGGCCTCCGGGGAGTCCCAGTAGAGCTCCTTCATCACCGACGCCGGGATGCCCATGTCCTTCTGGGCCTGCTTGCTCGGCACGAGGATCTCGTTGCACAGCCACTTCATCACCACCGGCACGACCAGCGAGAGCACGGCCCGCTCGTGGCGCTTCAGCTTGGGCGCCTGGTGGGCCAGGTACTGGTGGGCGAAGCCGATGTGGCGGGCCTCCTCGGCCACGTGGATCTGCATGATCCGCTGCAGCAGCGGGTGCATCTCGTTGCCGGCGCGCAGGATCGACTTCTGCACGTGGTCGATCGGCTCCTCGCCGGCGAGCACGCCGTAGAAGAAGCCGAACGGCACCAGCCGGGCCGCCAGCGGGAGGATCGGGCCGAGGGCGCGGAAGAAGAGCGAGCCGCCGGGGACGTCCTGACCCGAGCGGTTCACGAACTCCTGGAACATCTGCGTGTGGTGGCACTCCTCCGTCGCCTCGTGGGTGGAGTACCGGAACTCCGGCGAGCCGTTGGGCAGCTGGAAGGCGTACATCATCAGGCCGCCGATGAGGATCTGCTCGAACTGCAGCCCCACCTTCGTCACGTTGGCCTGCCGGTAGAGCCCGACCCGGATCTGCTCCTCCTTCGGCAGCCCGCGGTACCAGGCGCTGCCCCCGAGGACGTCGATCGACGGCAGGACCCACCGCTCGTCGGTCGGGTCGATCGCGTGGTCGGGGTCGTCCCAGTCGATGTCGACGAAGGCGTCGAAGTGCTGCTCGACCGAGGCCTGGCTCAGCGTGAGGAGCCGCGCCTCGTAGGCCTGGCGGGAGCTGGGGGCAGTGGACGTCGTCGTCATGCCCCGACGTTAATGCGACGTCGTGTCACATGTAAAGGGTGTCTGTGACGTTACGTCACAGTAACTTCGAGTCCGTCGACGGTGATCGAGGTGCGAGGCAGGAACGACCGACGAGCCTCGAGATCAGGTGAGGCTGCCGTCGGACGTCGGCTCGACCTGTCGGGCAGGAGGTCTCGAGGCCGTTCGCTCGTCCCTCGCTCACGGCACCTCGACCACCGTTGCTACAGCACGTGCTCCCCGTACATCTCCCCCAGCGGGTCCGCGATGAGCTCGATCCGCGCGCCGTCGGGGTCGGTGAAGTACACCGAGACCCCCGAGTGGACGACGTGCTCCACGCCCGCGGCCTCGAGCTTGCCGACGAGCCGCTCCCAATGCGCGGGATCGACCGAGATGGCGCAGTGGTGCAGCCCGCCGAGCACCTCGGCGTACGGCGCGACGTCGAGACCGGGGAAGTCGAAGAACGCCAGCAGGTTGCCGTTGCCGATGTCGAAGAAGAAGTGCGAGGACCCGGGGTAGTCGCGGTTCTCGATCAGCTCGGTCAGCGGGAACTCGAGCAGGTCCTGGTAGAACCACACGGTCCTCTCGACGTCGCTGCTCACCAGCGCGGTGTGGTGCAACCCGCGCGCCGAGGACGCCGGCCGCTCCCCCGCCGGCTTGAGGTGCGTCTCGCGGATGCGGGCCCTCGCGGCCGTGACGGCCTCGAGGTCGGCTCCTGACGGTGCGGCCATGGCGTGTCTCCTTCGTGCTGGCGGTACGGGGTTCTGACGGGTCAGGCGGCGATGCCGGCGTGCATCTCCCACACCAGGATCTCGGCGGACTCCGTGGCGGTGACGCGCTGGCCACCGGTGGCGGTGAACCGCACGGCGTCGCCCGTCGCGAGCGGACCCGCCCCCTCGAGGGTGACGCTGCCGCGCGGGACGAACAGGTGCAGGTACGGCGCCTCAGGCAGCTCGACGCTCTGGCCGGGCTCGAGGCGAGCGGCGTGCAGGGCGGCGTACCGGTTGGCGATGCGGATCGCCGAGGCGCCGTCGTGCTCCCTCATCCCCGAGGCGACGGGCACGAGCGAGCCGCTCAGCAGCTCGCCGTCGATCTCGAGCTGCTCGTAGCCGGGCTCGATGCCGCGCTCGTCGGGCACGACCCACATCTGCACGAAGTGCACCGGCTCGTCGTGCGGACGCGTCGACTCGGCGTCCGGCAGCCGCCACGAGTCGTTCTTCTCCGAGTGCAGGATGCCGCGGCCGGCACTCATCCGCTGGGCCAGCCCCGGGTAGATGAGGCCGCTGTGGCCGGTGGAGTCCTGGTGCACGAGCGAGCCGCGCAGCACCCAGGTCACGATCTCCATGTCGCGGTGCGGGTGGGTGTCGAAGCCGGTGCCGGCGTCGACGACGTCGTCGTTGTTGACGAGCAGCAGACCGTGGTGGGTGTTCGCCGGGTCGTGGTGGTGCCCGAACGAGAACGAGTGCTTCGAGTCGAGCCACCCGAACCTGGCTCGCGTAGCGGTCGGTGGCACGTCGGACGTCGATCTGCGGGTCGAGCTGCACGGTGGTCATGCTCGCTGAACTTTGGTGACACGTCAACTATTCCGTGTAGCATCGGTCACATGGCGAGCGACTCCGGCCCGTGGCTGACCGACGACCAGCAGCGCGCGTGGCGCAGCTGGCTGGCCCTGCGCACCGCGCTGCCCGCCGCCCTCAACCGCCAGCTGCAGCGCGACTCCGGCCTCTCCCTGACCGACTACGACGTGCTGGTCGCGCTCAGCGAGTCCGAGGGCCAGCGCCTGCGCGTCGGCGACCTCGCCGCCGACCTCGACTGGGAGCGCAGCCGCGTCTCGCACCACGTGGCCCGCATGGCCAAGCGCGCCCTCGTCGCCCGCGAGGAGTGCGAGGACGACGGCCGCGGCGCCTGGGTGGCCCGTCTGCCTCCGGCCGCCAGGCCATCGAGCACGCCGCCCCGCCCACGCCCGCTTCGTGCGCGACCTGCTGTTCGACGGGCTGAGTGAGGCGGAGCTCGAGGTCCTGATCGCGTGCTGACGTCCATGGCCGACCGACTCGCGCCGCGTGGTGGTCGAGGAGGTCGCGCTGCGACCGTCTCGAGACCCCGCACCATGGTGGTCGAGGAGGTCGCGCTAGCGACCGTCTCGAGACCCCGCACCATGGTGGTCGAGGAGGTCGCGCTAGCGACCGTCTCGAGACCCCCGCAGCCGCAGACCGACCTGACCTACGCCAACCGCGCCGGGAACCCACCCGTCGCCACCGGACCCCACCGGCTCGGCGTCACGCGGAGCAGCGACTTGCCCTGGTCGCGCATGGCCTGGCGGTACTCGTCCCAGTCGGGGTGCTCCCCCGCGACGACCGGTAGTAGTCGACCAGCGGCTCCACGGCGTCCTCGCCGTCGAGCACCTCGCACAACCCGTCGACCTGCACCCAGGCGTCGTCCCACTCGTCGCTGAGCACCAGCACGCTGACGCCCGGGTCGCGCCGGGCGTTCACGGTCTTGGCGCGGTCGGGGTAGGTGGAGATGACGATCCGGCCCTCCGCGTCGACTCCCCGGCGACCGGGCTCAGCTGCGGCGCACCCGTCGAGCGACGGGTGAGCAGCACGAGGTGGTGCCGTGTGCGGACGAAGTCCAGCAGGTCCTCCCGACCGACGCGGTCGGCTGTGGCGATCTTCCGAGGCATGGGGTCCACCCCATCACGTCGCGCGCGGGTGTCCACACCTCCGTTCGGACACTTTCGCCCGACGGAGGTCGAGGTGCGAGTCCGAGGACGAGGGCCGAGCCTCGAGATCACCGCAGCGTCATGACTTCGCCAGACCTGGCCGAGTACCTCACCGAGGTCTCGAGGCCGCTCCCTCGTTCCTCGGTCGCGGCACCTCGACCACCGTCAGACCACCGTCAGCGTCAGACTTGCTCGCGCGAGCCCACCGCCGAGGTGACCCGGGCGATCGCCTCCTCGATGGGGACGCCGTTGTCCTGGCGCCCGTC
>CAWHNR010000030.1:0-64849 GCA_963830575.1 uncultured Actinomycetota bacterium | reverse complement strand
ACGCGGACGACCGCCGAGGTGCGCGGGAGGCTCACGCGGCCGTGGCCGGTGGTGGTGACGGAGCGGGTGCCGAGCATGGTCCCGTTCTACACGGTCGGCGCTGACCCCGCCGACGAGTCGTGTGCCCTGCACCGTGCCCCGACGCGGTCGCAGGCACACGACCCGTCACGCAGCAGGAGGCTCAGACCGTGATCGCGAGCCGCTCGAAGATCTCCAGCGTCGCCTTGGACCGGTTCAGCGTGTAGAAGTGCAGGCCCGGCGCGCCGCCGTCGAGGAGCTGCTCGCACAGCTCGGCCGAGACGGCGATGCCCTCGGCGCGGACGTCGGCGGGCTCGGTGTGGCGCGCGATGCGCTCGACGACCGACTCGGGCACCGAGGTGCCGATCAGCTCGCCCTGCCGCTGCAGGGCGTTGACGTTCAGGATCGGCATGATGCCGGGCAGGATCGGGATGTCGACGCCGCGGGCGCGGACCCGCTCGACGAGGTCGAAGTAGTCGGCGGCGTCGAAGAACATCTGCGTGACGGCGAACTCCGCGCCGGCCCGGGCCTTGGCGACCAGCACGTCGGCGTCGGCGTCGCGCGACGCGGCGTTGGGGTGGCCCTCGGGGAAGGCCGCGACGCCGATGCGGAAGTCGCCGCGCGAGCGCGCCAGGTCGACCAGGTCGAGGGCGTAGGTCAGGCCGCCCTCGGTCGGCGTCCACTCGGCGCGCGGACCCTCGGGCGGGTCGCCGCGCAGCGCCATCAGGTGGTGGACGCCGGCCGCGACGTAGGTGTCGAGGATCGTCTCGAGCTCGTCGCGGGTGTGGCCGACGCAGGTCAGGTGGGCCACCGGGCGTCATCGAGGTCTCGCGCGCGATCCGGCCGGTGATCTCGACGGTCGTGTCGCGGGTCGCGCCGCCGGCGCCGTAGGTGACCGACACGAACGTCGGCTCGTACGGCTCGAGCTCCTTGATGGCCTTCCAGAGCTGGTCGACCCCGGCGTCGTCCTTGGGCGGGAAGAACTCGAACGAGATCGAGCGCTCGTCCCTCGCCGATGAGCTCGGCGATGCTGCGCCCGCGACCCGTTGCCATGGCAGAAACCCTAAGGCTCTAGATTCCCAGCGTGGGCATCGGCGACGGCACGTGGGACGACGCCGGCTTCCGGTCCGGCGTCGACGCGACGCTCGCCGAGTTCCTCGACGGGCAGGCCGCGCTGCTCGCCCCGCTCGGCCCCGACGCCGCCCGGCTGGTGCTCGAGGCCCGCACCGCGGTGGCCGGCGGCAAGAAGTTCCGGGCGGCGTTCTGCCACTGGGGCTACCGCGCGGTCGAGCCGTCGCCGGTCGACGAGAGGGCACTGCTGCGCGCCTGCGCGTCGCTCGAGCTGCTGCACGCCTCCGCCCTGGCGCACGACGACCTGATGGACGCCTCCGACACCCGCCGCGGCCGACCCGTCGGCCCACCGCGCGCTCGAGGCCGAGCACCGCTCGGCCGGGTGGCGCGGCGACCCCGAGCAGTACGGCGCCGCCGGCGCGATCCTGCTCGGCGACCTGCTCCTGGGCTGGGCCGACGAGCTGCTGCGCCGCTGCGGCCTCGGCTGGGACCGCGTCGGGCCCGCCCTCGAGGTCTTCGACCTGTGCCGCACCGAGGTCATCGCCGGGCAGTTCCTCGACGTCTCGGTCCAGGCCCGCGGCCGTGCCGACGTCGACGCCGCCATGACGGTGCTGCGCTACAAGTCGGCCAAGTACTCGATCGAGCGTCCGCTGCACGTCGGCGCCGCCCTGGCCGGCGCCGCGCCCGACACCCTGGCCGCGCTGACGGCGTTCGGCCTGCCCCTCGGCGAGGCCTTCCAGCTGCGCGACGACCTGCTCGGCGTCTACGGCGACCCCGCCACCACCGGCAAGCCCGCCGGCGACGACCTCGTCGAGGGCAAGCGCACCGTGCTCGTGGCCCTCGCCCTCGACGCCGCCCCGGCCGACGACGCCGCCCTGCCTCGACCGCTCCCTCGGCACCGCGCTCGGCGCCGCCGACGTCGAGCGGCTGCGCGCCATCATCGACGACTCCGGCGCCCGCGCCCAGGTCGAGGCGGTGATCGCCGAGCTCGGCTCGATCGCCGTCGCCGCGCTCGACGAGGCCGACCTCGACGACGGTGCACGCGACGTCCTGCGCGGGCTGGCGGGGGCGGTCACGCAGCGGCGGGTGAGCGGTGGCTATGCAGCTAGGGCGACGAGATCCCGGTCGACCGGGGGCTCCGGCGACTGGCTGGCGACTCACCGTTGCGACGGCTCCCCCCGTCAGCGCATGGATGCCCTCAAGGTGTCGGCCAGCGACCGTCAGGCGACCGCCGTCGAGTCCAGCGACGGGACGCCGGCCTCGGGACCCTCGCCGCGCAGCAGCACGCTGATCCGCTCGCCCAGCACCTCGAGCGCGACGCGCGAAGACCCTCGGCTCGGCGCGCGCCATGCACGCCCCAGGCGTCCCAGAGCAGCACGGTGTCGGCGGGCACGTCGGCAGGCAGTCGGCGAGGGCGTCGAGGTTGCGGCCGTAGTAGGACGGGAAGCCGAGGGCGTCGGCGAGCGCGGCGTGCAGCTCGGGCACCGACTCCGACCCGGATCCCGTCGACGTGGGCGAAGCGCCAGCCCGGCGAGCTCGACGGTGTGCCGCACGTCGGCGACGTCGTAGGCCGCGTGCCACCGGTAGGCGCCCGGCGGCCTTGCCCGCCAGGAGTGCCGCCAGCCCGCTCATGTCGTGCCCGCCGCCGGCTCACCGGTCAGAGTAGATCGCGCGAAGGACTCGTAGTGGTCGTCGGTCCAGTACAGCTCGCCGTCGGCGCCCGCGATGATCCGGCGCGCGCCGCGGTCGGGCGAGCCGGGGGTCTCGACGGTGTACTCCGGGTAGTAGCCGTCCTCGAAGTCGGGCAGCAGGCCCTCGAGGTTGCCGAACGTGCCGCCGTCCTGGTCGTAGGGGAAGGGCCCGTCCGCGTCGATCAGGTCGACGGTGTCCTGCGCCTCGGGGGGCAGGTCGGCCAGCACCACGAACGGCAGCCCGCTGAACTCGTCGATCGTCGGGCAGCGCGCCGGACGTCGTCGGGCGTCGCCGGCTCGGTCGTGGACGGGTCGACGCGGTCGGCGGTCGGCGGGCGAGCGGCAGGTCGGCGATCGTCGTCCGCGACGAGTGCCGTCGCCGGGCGAGGACGTCGGCGTGCCGGGGTCGCTGCCGTGGAGCAGCCAGACGCCGAGCACCACGGCGAGCACGAGCAGCAGCGCCAGCGCACCCGACGGTGCGCGAGCCGACCCGGCGTTCGCCATGGCTGGAACCCTAGGCGATCGGCGGGCGATCAGAAGGCCAGGGCCTGGGCGCGGCGCTTGACCTCGGTGCCGCGGTTCTCGCGCAGCGCGTCGATCGCGCGGCCCGGGAAGTCCTGGTCGAGGAACAGCCAGGCGATGATCTCGCGGTCGTCGTAGCCGTTGTCGTGCATCAGCGTGAGCAGCCCCGGCAGGCCCTTGACGGGCAGCCCGTCCTGGATCAGGTCGGCCGGCACCTGCTGGCCGGCGCCCGGGGCGGGTACGGCGGCCGCGAGCTCGTGGTCGCGGATCATCGTGCGCACCTTGGCGGGGGTGACCTCGAGGCGGCGCGCGGCCTCGGCCCAGTCGATCCAGTCGGCCACCAGGGCGGCCAGGTCGACCTCGGCCAGCGCGGCTGCTCAGCTCATGCCGCAAGTCTTGCACCGAGCCTCGCCGGACCTCGACCCGCGCCACGCCGGGGCGGTGGAGCGGGCCCGGCGGTGGCGCCGGACCGTACGATGTGGACGTCTCCGGCCCCTTCCCCGTCCGGAGGAGGAGGGTCGTCGTGGACACCACGTGCGCGGCGCGGACGTGCTGCGCCCCGTGGGCGTCTGCTCGACGGCCGCTACCGGCATCGGGCCCGCGCATCGCCCGCGGCGGCATGGCCAGCGTGCACGAGGCCCTCGACGTGCGTCTCGACCGCACGGTCGCGGTCAAGATCATGCACGCCGGGCTGTCCGACAGCGACAGCGACCGCGACTTCGCCGAGCGGTTCGTCCGCGAGGCCCGGGCCGCCGCCCGGCTCTCGCACCCCAACGTCGTCGCCGTCTACGACCAGGGCGACGACGACGGCACCGTCTTCCTGGTGATGGAGCTCGTCACCGGCCACACGCTGCGCGACACCATCGCCAAGGAGAGCCCGATGACGCCGGCGCGGGCCCTGGCGCTCGTCGAGCCGGTGCTCTCGGCCCTGGCCGCGGCCCACCGGGCCGGGCTGATCCACCGCGACGTCAAGCCCGAGAACGTCCTCATCGCCGACGACGGCCGGGTCAAGGTCGCCGACTTCGGCCTCGCCAAGGCGGTCAGCGCCGACACCCAGCACACCGCGACCCAGGGCGTGCTGATCGGCACCGTGTCCTACCTCGCCCCCGAGCTCGTCGTCGACGGCCGCGCCGACGCGCGCGCCGACGTCTACGCCGTCGGCGTCATGCTCTACGAGCTGCTCACCGGCGTCAAGCCCCACGAGGGCGAGACCCCGATCGCGGTGGCCTACAAGCACGTGCACCACGACGTGCCGCCGCCCTCCGACGCGCGTGCCCGGCCTGCCGGCGTACGTCGACGCCCTGGTCGCGCGGGCCACCGCCCGCGACCGCACCCAGCGGCCCGCCGACGCCGCCGTGCTGCTGCACCAGGTGCACCGGGTCGCCCAGGCGCTCACCGACGGCGTGCGCGACGACCCCGAGCTCACCCAGGACCTCCTGCCCGCGCCCCGGCGCCACGTCGACACCGTCGACGAGCTGGGAGCCGATGACCGACTGGCCCGAGCCGCACCACCACGCTGCCGACCCTCGGCCGCCGGCGCTCGCCGCGGACGCCCGACCGCACGTCGGCCGCCGGCCGCCGCCGTCGCCGGCCGCGGCCCCGCCGCGCGCCCGTGCTGCCCGAGCCGCCGCCCGGCCCCGCCGGCACCGTGCCACCCCGGCCGCGGCCGCGGCGGCGCCGTCGCGGCCCGCTGCTGCTCGTCCTGGCCCTGGTCGTCGCGCTCGCCCTCGGCGGCGGCGCGTTCTGGTACGGCTGGGCCCGCTACTCCCCCGCCCCGACGCGTCGTCGGGCAGGACCGAGGCCAGCGCCGTCGAGGAGCTCGAGGACGCCGACCTCGAGTCGTCGAGTACGCCGACGCCGGTCTACGACTCCGACGCCGAGCCCGGCACCGGTCGTCGCGGCCGACCCCGGCGGCGGCACCCGGGTGCTCGACGGCGACACCGTCACCCTCACCCTCTCGCTCGGCAAGCTGCTCGTGCCCACGGTGCGCGGCTCGACCGAGGACGAGGCCCAGGACGCCATGCCAGGCGGTGCAGCTCGAGTTCGGCGAGAGCATCGGCCGCTACTCCGAGACCGTGCCCGAGGGCACGGTGCTCGGCAGCGTGCCCAAGGCCGGGACCGAGCTCGAGCCCCGGCAAGACCGTCGACCTGGTGGTGAGCCTCGGGCCGCGAGCCGATCAAGGTCGGCCGCTGGGTCGGCAAGGACGTCGACGACGTGCTCGAACGGCGCTCGAGGCGCGCGGCCTGATCGGCGACGTCGTCGACCGAGGTCTTCGACGACGAGGCGCCGCTGGGCCAGGTGCTCTCGCAGGACCCCGCCACCGGCACCCTGTTCCGCGGCGACGTGGTCGACCTCGTGGTCTCGAAGGGGCCCCGAGCTGGTCGAGGTGCCCGACGTGCACTTCTTCGGCGTGGAGGCCGCCGCGGACGCCCTCGAGGACGCCGGCTTCGACGTCGTCGTCGACCGACGCCCAGGGGTCCTTCGGGCTCGGCTTCGTCGTCAGCACCGACCCCGAGGGCGGCACCCTGGCGCCCAAGGGCAGCACCGTCACGATCTCCGTGGCCTGAGCCCCGGTGCGTGCACCCGCCGACGGCCCGCCTGGCGACGGCCGCCCTGCTCGGCATGACCGCGGCGTGGGGCTCGACGTTCGTCCTCATCAAGGACCTCCTCGACCGGGTGCCCACGCTCGACTTCCTCGCGGTCCGGTTCCTGATCGCCGGGGTGGTGATGGTGCTGGTCGCCCCGCGCGCGCTCGCCCGGCTCTCCGCGACCGCCCGCAGGCGCGCCCTCGTGCTGGGCGGGCTGTACGGCGTGGCGCAGATCCTGCAGACCGCCGGCCTCGCCCACACCCCGGCCAGCGTCTCCGGCTTCGTCACCGGGCTGTACGTGGTCGCGACCCCGCTGCTGGCGGCGGTGATCCTGCGCACCCGGATGACCGCGTTCACGTGGGCCGCCGTGGCGCTGGCCACCGGCGGGCTCGGCGTCCTCACCCTCGACGGGCTCTCGGTGGGCTACGGCGAGGCGATCACCCTCGTCGCTGCCGTGCTCTACGGGCTGCACATCGTCGCGCTCGGCGCCTGGTCGACCCCGGAGGAGGCGCTCGGCCTGTCGATCCTGCAGGTGCTGGTGATCGCCGCGGTGTGCCTCGTCGCGACCGCCCCCGACGGCGTCGTGCTCCCCGACCGCGCCGCCGACTGGCTCTCGGTCGTCTACATGGCGCTCGTGGCCGGCGCGCTCGCGCTGGTCGCGCAGACCTGGGCCCAGGCCCACCTCTCCCCCACCCGGGCCGCGATCGTGATGAGCATGGAGCCCGTCTTCGCGGCGGCGTTCGCCGTGGGCGTCGGCGGCGAGTCCGTCACCTGGCGGCTGCTCGCCGGCGGCGCGATGGTGCTCACCGCGATGCTCGTGGTCGAGGCCGGACCCCGCCGCCCGATCGAGGGCGAGGTCCAGCACCTCGCCGTCTGACGGCCGAGCCAGGCGCGTCGGGACCACCGCGGCCGAGAGACCCGACCGCACCGACGTCCACACTCCGGGCGGGAGGACCTCCCTCCCTGCGTGCGGGTAGAGTCACCCGCGTGGCGCCGACCTATTTCTTTGGACACCTGCCGGGAGCACCCGTGCAGGCGACGTCCTAGACGCGCCCCGCACCCACCAACGCCCCGGCACCGTCCGGGGCGTTCGTCGTGTGAGCGACACTCCTCCGGCCGGCCGCCGGGGCCCGAACCGGAACAGAGGAACACCCATGGTCGTCGTCATGGCACCCGAAGCCACCGACGAGGACGTCGCGCACGTCGTCGAGCGGGTCGAGTCCGTCGGCGGTGAGGCGTTCGTCAGCAAGGGCGTCGTCCGCACCATCATCGGCCTCGTGGGCGACATCGAGTCGTTCCACGGGCTCAACCTGCGCACGCTCAAGGGCGTCGCCGACGTCCACCGCATCTCCGACCCCTACAAGCTCGTCAGCCGCCAGCACCACCCCGACCGGTCGACCGTCTGGGTCGGCACCGCGGGTCGCCAGGTGCCGATCGGTCCCGACACCTTCACGTTCATGGCGGGCCCGTGCGCCGTCGAGTCGGCGGAGCAGACGCTGGAGTCGGCGCGGATGGCGCAGTCCGCCGGCGCCACGATCCTGCGCGGCGGTGCGTTCAAGCCCCGCACCTCGCCGTACGCCTTCCAGGGCCTCGGCGTGCGCGGCCTCGAGATCCTCGCCGACGTCCGCGAGGCCACCGGCATGCCGGTCGTCACCGAGGTCGTCGACGCCCGCGACGTGCCCGTGGTCGCCGAGCACGCCGACATGCTGCAGATCGGCACCCGCAACATGGCCAACTTCGGCCTGCTGCAGGCCGCCGGCGACTCCGGCAAGCCGGTGCTCCTCAAGCGCGGCATGACGGCCACCATCGAGGAGTGGCTGATGGCGGCCGAGTACATCGCCCAGCGCGGCAACCTCGACGTCGTCCTGTGCGAGCGCGGCATCCGCACCTTCGAGCCGGCGACCCGCAACACCCTCGACATCTCGGCGGTGCCGGTCGTCCAGGCGACGAGCCACCTGCCGATCATCGTCGACCCGTCGCACGCCGCCGGCCGCAAGGACCTCGTCGTGCCGCTCTCGCGGGCGGCGATCGCGGTCGGCGCCGACGGCATCATCGTCGACGTCCACCCCGACCCCGAGCGCGCGCTGTGCGACGGGCCGCAGGCCCTGCTCGGCAACGACCTGCGCGAGCTCGCCCAGGCGTGCCGCAGGCTGCCCGAGCTCGTCGGCCGGGTGAGCTCCTCGGAGCGGACGCGGTAGCGGTCCGGCGGCGGGTGCGGCAGCGCGTGATGCCCTAGCCTTCGGCTGACCGGTCGAGGAGGAGAGCGAGGCGATGGAGCAGTACTGCGCGCGCTGCGGGCACGCCCTCGGCACCGGCCGGTTCTGCGTCGGCTGCGGCCACCCGGTCGACCAGCCGGGCGCGGGCCCCTCGGGCGCCCCGGCCGCCGCGACCCCACCGCCGGCCGCGGACGACGACTGGCGCACCTCCACGGCGGAGCGCCCGGCCGGCCGGCTCGGCGCGGTGGCCG
Source organism: uncultured Actinomycetota bacterium (assembly GCA_963830575.1). Classification (GTDB taxonomy): domain Bacteria; phylum Actinomycetota; class Actinomycetes; order Propionibacteriales; family Nocardioidaceae; genus Nocardioides. The sequence goes on along the minus strand of CAWHNR010000030.1, from coordinate 56,491 downwards.
GACCCGTCCCGGCACCCGGCCCGACCGCACCTCCCCCGGCGTACACGATGCCCCCGAAGGTCCGGTACCCGCTCTTCGCCGACGACCCCCCGGCGCCGCCCACCGAGGCGATCCTCCCGGCGTGGGAGGCACCGTCCCCGGACGAGCACGAGACACCGACTGGCCCGGCCGCGCGCCGACGCCGGGTCGGTCCCTGGCTGGCCGTCGCCGCCGCGCTCCTGCTCGTCGCGGCCCTCGGCGGCTTCCTGCTCCTCACGGGCACCGGCGGCGACGACCCCGACCGCGCCGGAGCCGGGAGCAGCTCGCCCGGCGCCGACAGCAGCGGCCCGTCGACCCCCGGTGACGAGGGTGACGACGGTGACGACAAGGGCAACGGGAACGACGACCCGGGCGGGCCCGCGGACGACGAGCCGCGCGACGTGGCCGTGGGCGCCACCGTCTCGGCCTCGGCCACCGCGAGCCCGAGCCGTGACGTCGACGGCAACGCCGTGCGCTACGAGGCGAGCAACATGGTCGACGGCCAGGGCGACACGGCCTGGCGGATGCCCGGCGCCGGCGTCGGTGCGGTGCTGACCTTCGACCTCGGCGAGACGCGTGGTGATCGACCAGGTCGGGCTCCTCAACGGCTACGCCAAGCAGGACCCCGGCTACGACGGCTACCCGGCCAACCGGCGGATCACCGAGGTCGAGTGGGTCTTCGACGACGGCACCACGGTCGAGCAGACCCTGGCCGACGGCGTCCGCGACGTGCAGCTCGTCGACACCGGCGGCGTCGAGGCCACCAGCGTCGAGCTGCACGTGCTCGCGGTGACCGCGCCGGGCCGGGGCCCCTCGGGCCGCGACTACACCGCGATCAGCGAGGTCAGCCTCCTCGGCGTTCCCGGTTGACGCCGACCTGTCCCGAGACGGGACGGGTCACCGCCGACCTGTCCCAGACGACCGCCGACCTGTCCCGTTATCGGGACGGGTCAGCGACCTGTCCCGAGAACGGGACGGGTCACCGCGATGCTCAGAGCCGGGACAGGACCGAGGCCGCGCGCTCGGCGTCGGCGCGGGTGACGTCGAGGTGGGTGACCAGGCGCACGGTGGTGGGGCCGACGACGGCGACCCGGACGTCCTCGGCGGCCGCGCGCTCGACGAACGTGGCCGCGTCCTCGCGCGGGAGCACGACGATGTTGGTCTCGACCCCGGCGGGGTCCACGCCGCAGGCCTCGGCCAGGAGCCGGGCGTGGGCGTGGTCGTCGGCGAGCCGGTCGACGTGGTGGTCGAGGGCGTGGAGGCCGGCCGCGGCGAGCACCCCCACCTGGCGCATCCCGCCGCCCATCCGCTTGCGCCACACCCGCGCCTCGGCGACGGTCGCGGCCGTGCCGACGAGCAGCGAGCCGACGGGCGCGCCGAGGCCCTTGGAGAGGCAGACCGACATCACGTCGGCGGTGGCGCCGTAGTCGGCGAGCGGCGTCCCGGTGGCGACGTGGGCGTTCCAGATGCGGGCGCCGTCGAGGTGCACCCGCACGTCGTGGTCGTGCGCGAAGTCGCGGACGTCGCGCAGCAGGTCGATCGGCAGCACCGTGCCGCCGGCGAAGTTGTGGGTGTTCTCGACCGAGATCGCCGCGGTCCGCACGAAGAACGGACCCATGTCGGGTGCGTGGAGCAGCCGGACGGCGTCGAGGTCGACGTGGCCGCGCGGGTGCGTCCAGGTGCGCATGGTGATGCCGCTGTAGGCGCCGTGCGCGCCGAGCTCGGCCCGGGCGATGTGCGCCGAGGACTCGCAGAGCACCTCCTGGCCCGGCGCCACGAGCGACCGCACGGCGAGCACGTTGCTCATCGAGCCGGTGGGCATGAACAGCGCCGCCTCGTGGCCGAACAGGGCGGCGACGCGCTCCTCGAGGGCGGCGACGGTCGGGTCCTCCCCGTAGACGTCGTCCCCCACCTCGGCGGCCGCCATCGCGGCGCGCATCGCGTCGGTCGGACGCGTCAGCGTGTCCGACCGCAGGTCGATGGTCACGAGATGCGCACCGACCTGACCGGCGACCAGTCCGAGCGGTGCTGGCCCTCGGTGGTGCGGGCGCGGAAGGCGTACCTGCCGACCTTGGCCGGGTTGAACCTCGCGCTCGCGCCGGTCGCCCTGGTCCGGTACGCCACCCACCGCGACGAGCCGGGCTTGCGCACCTGGACGTCGAAGGTGAGCGTGGCCGACACCGGGGGCGACCGCCCACACCAGCTTCCACCCGGCGGACGCCGACCCCGTGGCCGCGAGCGGCACCTCGACCTTGCCCGTCATCGAGGAGTGGAAGGTGCAGCGGTACGGGTAGGTGCCGGCGTGGTCGAAGGAGCGGACGAAGGTGTCGCCGCCGGACGCCGAGCCGCTGTCGAAGAAGCCCTGCGTCGAGGTGGCGGTGTGCGCGGTGGCGTCGGGGAAGGTCCACGTCACGTCGGCGCCGAGCGTGGTCCGCAGCGTCGCGGGCGAGAACGCGAAGCCCGAGACCACGACGTCGGACCCGGTGCCGCGCGTGGCGGTGACGGCGGTCAGCGGCGTCACGCCGGACATGTCGTGACCGGCGTGCGGGTCGGCGGGCCCGGCGACGGGCGAGCCCGGTTCCGTGCCACAGCCCGTCGCGAGGACGAGCACGAGACCAGCCGTCGCGAGCAGGTGGGTTCGGCGCATGACCCGACCCTAGGCCCGGCGCAGCATCTCGGCCACGAGGAACGCCAGCTCGAGCGACTGCACCCGGTTGAGCCGCGGGTCGCACACCGACTCGTAGCGCTGCGAGAGCTCCTCCTCGAGCAGCTCCTCACCGCCGCCGACGCACTCGGTGACGTCGTCGCCGGTGAGCTCGACGTGCACCCCGCCGGGCCAGGTGCCGAGCTGGTGGTGGACGTCGAAGAAGCCCTGCACCTCCTCGATCACGTCGTCGAAGCGGCGGGTCTTGTAGCCGGAGGACGCCTCGAAGGTGTTGCCGTGCATGGGGTCGCAGACCCAGGCGACCTCGAGGCCCGCGGCCGTGACCTTCTCGACCACGTGCGGCAGCCCGTCGCGGATCCTGCCCGCCCCGAACCGGGTGATGAACGTGAGCCGGCCGGGGGTGTTGTCGGGGTTGAGCCGCGCGGCGAGCGCGATCGCGTCGTCGGCCGACGTCGACGGGCCCGAGCTTGACGCCGATCGGGTTGCGCACGCGGCTGAGCAGCTCGACGTGCGCGCCGTCGAGCTGGCGGGTGCGCTCGCCGATCCACACGAAGTGGCCCGACAGGTCGTAGGCGTCGCCCGTGCGCGAGTCGAGGCGCGTCATCGCGTGCTCGTACTCGAGCACGCAGGGCCTCGTGGCTGATGTGGAAGTCGACGCGGTGGAACTCGTCGGGGTCGGCGCCGATCGCCTTCATGAACGACATCGCCCGGTCGATCTCGAACGCCATCGCCTCGTAGCGCTGGCCGGCGACGGAGTCGGCGACGAAGTCGGTGTTCCAGGTGTGCACCTTGCGGAGGTCGGCGTAGCCGCCCGCGACGAACGCGCGGATCATGCTCAGCGTGGCGGCCGACGTCCGGTGCACCTCGAGCAGCCGGGCCGGGTCGGGCACGCGCGCCTCGGGGGTGAAGTCGAAGCCGTTGACCGCGTCGCCGCGGTAGGCCGGCAGGGTGACGCCGTCGCGGGTCTCGAGGTCGGAGGAGCGCGGCTTCGCGTACTGGCCGGCGAGGCGGCCGAGCTTCACCACGGGCACCGAGGCCGCGTAGGTGAGCACGACGGCCATCTGGAGCAGCACCCGGAGCTTGTTGCGCGTGTTGTCGGCCGTGACGCCGGCGAAGGTCTCGGCGCAGTCGCCGCCCTGCAGCAGGAACGCCTCGCCGCGCGCGACCGCCGCCAGCTTGTCGGTCAGCTCGTCGCACTCGCTCGCGAACACCAGCGGGCGCGACGCGCGCAGCGCCTCGACGGTGGAGTCGACCGCGGCGCGGTCGGGGTAGGTCGGCTGCTGCGCGGGCTGCAGCGCCCGCAGCTCGGCGAGGCTCGGGACGTCGGGAAGGGCCACCGACCCAGCGTAGTGAGTCGCCGGAACCGCGCCGTCGTCAGTCCTCGAGGTGCTCGATGTCGCGGAAGCCGGTCTTCTGGCCGCGGACGCCCGCGGTTGGCCAGCCAGGTCAGCGCCCACAGCACGATGCCGATGCGCGAGCAGCCCGCGCGGCGATCTTGTACTGCACCATGTCCTCCTCGAGCCGGGCCCACGGTCCGAGCAGGTAGGCGCAGAAGATCGCCCCCATGACCGGGAACGCCGTGGGCGCCACGAAGCTCGACCGTCGCCGACGGTGTCGCGCCGCAGGACGAGGCAGCACGACGTTGACGATCGTGAACACCGCGAGCAGCAGCAGGGACGTCGTCCCCGACAGCGCGCCGACGACCGTGCTCTCGGCCTGGGTGCTGACGTAGACGATGAGGCCGAGCGCGAGCAGCGTGGTGAAGCCGATCGCGACGTAGGGCGAGCGGCGCGACTCCGACACGCTTGCCGAGGCGCGCCCGGCAGCACCTGCTGGTTCGCCAGGCCGTAGATGAGGCGGCTCGCCATCAGCATGTTGATCAGGGCCGTGTTGGCCACCGCGAAGACGGTGAGGAACGGGAAGATCTTGTCGATCGGCAGGTCGGGTGCGCCGATCCGGACGACGTCGAGCAGGATGCCGGCCTCGGGGTTCTGGGGCGAGGCGATGTCACCGGACGGGATGACCGCCACCACCGAGACCGCCACGAGCATGTAGATGACGACCGCGATGCCCAGGCCGGTGAGCATCGTCCGCGGGAAGATCTTCTCGGGCTCCTGGGTCTCCTCGACCATGTTCACCGAGTCCTCGAAGCCGACCATGGCGAAGAACGCGATGGCGGTGGCGACCGTGACCGCCATGAACAGGCCCTTGTCGTCGAGGTTCTCGAAGACCACGACGCGGCCGAGGTCGCCGTCGCCCTTGGCGATCACGACGAACCCGATGACGATCACGATGGCCAGCGCGGTCATCTCGACGATGGTCAGCACCACGTTGAACTTCACGCTCTCGCCGACCCCGCGCAGGTTGATCGCGGCCAGCAGCACCATGAAGAGCAGCGCGACGACGAGGGTCGCGGTGTCGCCGGTCGGGTGCCGGGTACGAGCTCCTCGATCCCGATGAGCAGGTTGGAGGCCAGCAGGCCGGAGGACGTCGAGGCGCTGGTGATGCCGGAGCAGACCACGGTGAAGGCGACGAGGAACGTCACGAAGTGGACGCCGAACGCCTTGTGCGCGTAGAGCGCGGCGCCGGCCGCCTGGGGGTACTTGGTGACCAGCTCGAGGTAGGAGAACGCGGTGAGCGTGGCGACCGCGAAGGCCACCAGGAACGGCAGCCAGGCGATGCCGCCCACCTGGCCGGCGAGCTTGCCGGTGACGGCGTAGATGCCCGCGCCGAGGATGTCGCCGACGATGAAGAGCAGCAGCAGCCTGGGCCCGAGCACCCGCTTCAGGTCCGGCGTCCCCGGGCCGTTGACGTCGGCCCTGTCGTCCTTGCGCACGGTCTGGTGGTCATGGCCACTCACCCGACCGGTACGCCCCGCCCGTCGGTTCACCCCTAGCGGTGGGGCGCGCACCGACCCGGCGCGAGCACCGCGCCGGGGCTGCGCAGCGGCTCAGCCGAAGAACACCTGCGCCTCGGCGTACTCCGCCGGGCTGACGAGCTTCAGCTCCTTGGTGCCCTCGCTGAGCGGCACCCGGACGATCTGCGTCCCGCGCAGCGCCATCATGGTGCCGAAGTCGCCCTCGGCCACGGCGTCGGCGGCCTGCAGGCCGAACCGCGTGGCGAGCCAGCGGTCGAACGCCGTGGGCGTGCCGCCGCGCTGGATGTGGCCGAGCACGACCGCGCGGGCCTCCTTGCCGGTGCGGTGCTCGATCTCGGAGGCCAGCCGGTCACCGATGCCGCCGAGCCGCACGTGGCCGAACGCGTCCTTCTCGCCGGAGACGAGCGTCATGTCGCCGCCGTCGACGCGGGACGGCGCCCTCGGAGACGACGATGATCGGCGAGTACTGCGTCTCGAACCGGGTCTCGACGTGGGCGCAGACCTTCTCGATGTCGAAGGGCTGCTCGGGGATCAGCACGGTGCTCGCACCGCCGGCGATGCCGGCGTGCAGGGCGATCCAGCCGGCGTGGCGACCCATCACCTCGACGACGAGCACGCGGTGGTGCGACTCGGCGGTGGTGTGCAGCCGGTCGATCGCCTCGGTCGCGATGTTGACCGCGGTGTCGAAGCCGAAGGTGAAGTCGGTGCCCGACAGGTCGTTGTCGATCGTCTTCGGCACGCCGACGACGTGGACGCCGAGGTCGGCGAGCTTGGTGGCGACGCCGAGCGTGTCCTCGCCGCCGATCGCCACCAGCGCGTCGACGCCGGCGGCGGCCAGGTTGTCCTTGATGCGCTCGACGCCGTTCTCGAGCTTGAACGGGTTGGTGCGCGAGGAGCCCGAGGATGGTGCCGCCCCGGGGCAGGATGCCGCGGCACTGGGCGATGCCGAGCGGCATGGTCAGGCCCTCGAGCGGCCCCTTCCAGCCGTCGCGGTAGCCGACGAACTCGAACCCGTGCTCGGTCACGCCCTTGCGCACCACGGCCCGGATGACGGCGTTGAGACCGGGGCAGTCGCCACCCCCGGTGAGGACTCCGACGCGCATGTGACCCTCCGTTGGATCGAGACTTGGATCGTTCAAAGCAGCGGGTCCCACCCTGCCACGTCGCCGAACGTCGTGGCGAGCGTGTCCACCTCGCCGACCTCCTCGATAGCCTCGCCGCCATGACGTTCTCGATCGTGGCCCGCTCCGACGACGGCGAGTCGTGGGGCGTGGCCGTCGCCTCCAAGTTCCTCGCGGTCGGGTCGGCCGTGCCCGCCGCCGTCGCCCAGGTCGGCGCCATCGCGACCCAGGCCGACGCCAACGTGGCCTACAAGGGCATGGCCCTCTCGCACCTCGACGAGGGCGCGACCGCATCGGTCGCGCTGACCGCCTGCTCGAGGAGGACGACGGCCGCGACCACCGGCAGGTCGGCATCGTCGACGCCGAGGGCGGCGCCGCGTCGTACACCGGCCACGCCTGCATCGACTGGGCCGGCGACGTCACCGGGCCGGGGTACGCGATCCAGGGCAACTGCCTGGCCGGGTCCGAGGTCGTCGAGGCGATGCGCGTGGCCTGGGACGACGGCGCCTCGCTGCCCTTCGCCCGCCGCCTCCTCGACTGCCTCGCCGCGGGCGACGCCGCCGGCGGCGACAAGCGCGGCCGGCAGTCGGCCGCGCTGCTCGTCGTCCGCGAGGGGGCCGGGTACGGCGGCGGCGACGACATCGCGGTCGACCTCCGCGTCGACGACCACGGCACGCCGATCCAGGAGCTCGCACGGCTCCTCGACCTCAACGACCTCTACCTGACGGCCTCGACCGAGGACGAGAAGGTCGAGGTCGACGACGAGCTGCGCGCCGAGCTCGAGGAGCTCGCCCGCGCGCAGGGGCACCCCGACTTCGCGACGTGGGTCGGCACCGAGAACTACGAGATGCGCGTCGCCCCCGACCTGGCCTGGATCGACCAGCAGGTGCTCGACATCGTGCGGTCGACGCGATGACCGGTGCCGGCACCGTCCTCGCGATCGACGCCGGCACCACGGGCGTCACCGCGGTCGTCGTCTCGGCGACCGGCGAGATCGTCGCCAGGGGCTACCAGGAGTTCGCCCAGCACTTCCCCCGGCCCGGCTGGGTCGAGCACGCGCCCGAGGAGATCTGGCAGGCGACGCTCGAGGCCACGCGGGAGGCGCTGGCGCAGGTCGACCGCAGCGAGCTGCGGGGCATCGGCATCACCAACCAGCGCGAGACCGTCGTCCTCTGGGACCGCGAGACCCTCGGCTCCCCGCGCCGCGCGATCGTCTGGCAGGACCGCCGGACGGCCGACATCTGCACGCGGTTGCGCGACGCCGGCCACGAGGAGCGCGTCACCGAGCTCACCGGCCTCCGGCTCGACCCGTACTTCTCGGGCACGAAGCTCACCTGGCTCGCCGAGCACGAGCCGCACACGTGGGCCCTCGTCGAGTCCGGGCGCTACGCCGTCGGCACGGTCGACTCCTACCTCGTGGCGCGGATGACGCGCGGCCTGCAGCACGTCACCGACGTCTCCAACGCCTCGCGCACCCTGCTCCTCGACCTCACCACCGGCGACTGGAGCGACGAGCTCTGCACCCTGTTCGGCGTCCCGCGGGACGCGCTGCCCGAGCTGGTGCCGAGCTGGGGCGAGCTCGCCGTCACCGACCCGCGGACCTTCCTCGACCTCGAGCTGCCGATGGCCGGCATCGCGGGCGACCAGCAGTCGGCGCTGTTCGGCCAGACCTGCTTCGACGTCGGCGACTCCAAGTGCACCTACGGCACCGGGCTCGTTCATCCTCACCAACACCGGCACCTCCCTCGAGCGCTCGGACGCCGGGCCTGCTCACCACGGCCGCCTGGCGCTCCCCCGACGGCGAGCTCACCTACGCCCTCGAGGGCGCCATCTTCGTCACCGGCGCGGCCGTGCAGTGGCTGCGCGACGGGCTGCAGATCGTGGGCTCGGCGGCCGAGACCGCGGCCGTCGCCGCCACCGTCGACTCCACCGACGGCGTCGTGTTCGTGCCGGCGCTCACCGGGCTCGGCGCCCCGCACTGGGACCCGCACGCCCGCGGCACGATCCTCGGCATCACCCGCGGGACGACGCGCGCCCACCTCGTGCGCGCCACGCTCGAGGCGATCGCGTTCGAGGTCCGCGACGTGCTCGAGACCATGCCCGCCGCCCTGTCGTCGCTGCGGGTCGACGGCGGCGCCTCCGCCAACGACCTGCTCTGCCAGCTCCAGGCCGACCAGGTCGGCGTCCCCGTCGAGCGGCCGCGGCTCGTCGAGACCACCGCCCTCGGCGCCGCCTTCCTCGCCGGCCTCGGCACCGGGGTCTGGGACTCCACCGACCAGCTGCGCGAGACCTGGCAGCTCGACCGTCGCTTCGAGCCCGACGCCTCCCGCCGCGAGCAGGCCGACGCCGACCACGCCCGCTGGCTCCGCGCCGTCGAGCGGTCCAAGGGATGGGCCGAGTAGCGCCCTGCATGAATCCCCGGTCGACCGGCTTTCCTGGCACTGGGCGGCCGTTGCAACACCCGCCCAGTGCATGAATCCCCGGTCGACCGGGGATTCATGCACTAGCCGTCACCCGAGCTGGTCGAGCACCTTGCGCGCCGCGTCCCGAGCGGCCACGGCCTCGTCGAGGGTGTCCTTGGCCTCGTCCCGGACGGCCTCGGCGTCCCCGAGGTCGTCGTCGACCTCGTCGAAGGTGTCCTCGAGCGCGGCGATCTTGCGCTTGAGCTCGTCGATCTCGGCCTCGATCTGCAGCTGCCGGGCACGGAGCTCGTCGACCTCGGACGCCGCCTCGTCGAGCGCCGACTGCGCCTCGTCGACCTCCTCCTGCGCCTCGTCGAGGGCGTCCTGGGCGGCGGCCCGCGCCTTGGCGTCGGCGTCCGGGTCGGGGACGACGCGCAGGTCGGGCTTGGCGGGGGCCTCGGCCTGACGGGCACTGGCGACGAAGCCGAGGGCCTCGGGCACCGCCACGGCGGCGGCCGCGTCGACGTCGTCGACCCCGGTGGTCGCCAGGGCGGCCACCAGCAGTCCGCTGCGCACCGCCTGGCCGCACGCCTCGGAGACCATCGCCGCGGTGAGCGTGGCCTCGACCTGGTCGGCGACCGACTCGGTGACCTTGACGCCCTCCTCGCGGGCGAGGCCGCGGGCCTGGGTGGTGATGGCGGCCGTGAGCTGGCGGCGCTGCTTGGTCAGCTCGCGCAGCTCGGCTCCCGACATGCCGGCCTGCGCCTCGCGGAGGGCTGCTCCCATCGGCGAGCACCTGGTCGACCTGCTCGCCCTCGCGGCGCACGAACAGGTTGACGACCCAGGCGGCGAGCGAGGGCTTCTTGAGCGCCTTGACCGGGCCGGCGAGGTCGGTGCCCTTCAGCTCCTTGGCGCGCGCGTCGCGGGCCGGCGTGAAGTCGCCCAGCGGCAGGGCGTACAGGTCGTCGGCGATCCCGAGCAGCGACGGGTCGTCGTCGCTCACGGACGGCCCGCCTCGTCCCAGGCCCGGTGCAGGCCCAGCATCCGTTCGAAGAGGCCGCGCAGCTCGCCCGGGTCGACGTCGGCGAGCGGCAGCCCGACCGCCTCGAGCGCGCCCCGCCAGTCCTCCCACGTCACGAGGTCACGGGTGCGCACCCCCTGCGGCGTCGATGCGCGTGGCGACGCAGCACCGCACGGTGTCGAGGCCCGCCGGGTCGCGCCGCTGGACGACGAGCACGCGGGTGAAGTGGCCCTCCGGCGGGGTCGACAGCGTCGGCGTGGGCCCCCGCCACGACGTCGGCGTCCACGGGGAGCGGCCGCGCCTCCATGCCGGTGAAGCTGCCGGTCGGGTCGTTGGCGAACGACCAGCCGCCCTCGGTGACGCCGGAGAGGGCGAACCGGAACGGGCCGTCGACGACGGGTCCGTCGACCAGCGGCAGCGGGTCGAGGAAGCCCTCGCCGAGCCCGACGTCGGGCCACCAGCGACCGCCCGGGTTGGCGTCGGTCGGGAGGCCGGTCACCACGAGCACGAGGTGGTTGAGCGAGACGTCGCCCGGTGCTCGGGCAGCGTCCAGACGTGGCCGTGACGTCGCTCGACGGCGAACCCGACCTCGCGCAGCACCGTCTCGAGCGCACCGTTCTGGTGGAAGCAGTAGCCGGCCCGGCCGGTGGCGGCGACGCGGTCGAGCGAGTCGGCCGGCACCACCGACGGCGGCCGGCCGAGCATGATCCCGAGGTTCTCGTACGGGACGGCCTGCGCGTGGGCGCGGTGGACCGCGACCAGCGACTCCAGGGTCGGCGGCAGGTCGGCGGGCAGGCCGAGCCGCTCGAGGTAGGCGGCCGTCGTCACGACTCGCCGCTGTCCTCGTCCGGGCCGTCGAGCCCGCGCTCGATCGCGTACCGCGTGAGCTCGACCCGGTTGTGCATCTGCAGCTTGCGGAGCGTGTTCTGCACGTGGTTCTGCACGGTGCGGTGCGAGAGCACCAGCCGCTCGGCGATCTGCTTGTACGACATGCCCTTCGCGACCATCTTGAGCACCTCGGTCTCGCGCTCGGTGAGCTCGGGGTTGCCCGTGATCGAGGGGTCGCCGGTCGGCTCGGCGAGCCGCCGGAACTCCCCCAGCACCAGGCCGGCGAGGCCCGGCGTGAACACCGAGTCGCCGCGCGCCACGCGCAGCACCGCCTCGAGCAGCTCCTCGCGCGACGCCGACTTCACCAGGTACCCGGTGGCCCCGGCCTTCACCGCCTCGAGGACGTCGGCCTGCTCCCCGGACGCGGAGAGGATGAGCACCCGCGCCGACGGGTCGTGCTCGAGGACGGTGCGCGTCACCTCGACGCCGTTGGGCCCGGGGATCTGGAGGTCGAGCACCACGACCTGGGGCCGGGCCGCCGGGAACCGTGCGATCGCCTGGTGCCCGTCGGCCGCCACCGCCACGACGTCGAGGCCCGGCTGCCTGGAGGTCGCGCTCGACGGCGTCGCGCCACATCGGGTGGTCGTCGACGACCATCACGCGCAGGGCCGGCTGCTCGTCGCTCACGCTCACGCCCCGACCCTATTCGCCGAGGCGGAGGTACCGCCCGCGCCGGTGCAGCAGCGGTGAGTCGTCGTCCTGCACCGACGACCTCGTCGACGACCGCGGTCACGAGCAGCGACCACCCCACCACCACCGTCGACTCCACGCTGACGCTCGCCCAGACCGCCGCGTCGACGAGCCGGGGCCCGGCGTCGGTCTGCTCGAACGCCGCGCCGCGGAACGGCCCGCCCGGTGCCGGCGTCACCCCGGCGAACGCGTCGGCGAGGCCGCGGTGGTGCCACGACAGCAGGTGGACGACGGCCCGGCTGGTGCTGTCGAGCTCCTCGGCGAGCGCGGAGTCGGGGTCGATCAGGCCGAGGACCCGTGCCGGCTCGCCGTGCGCCATCATCACCGAGGTCACCGTGAGGCCGGTCCGCATGCCGCCGGCGCCCGACGTCCACAGCGTCACCGCACCGCCGAGCCGGCCGCGCAGCCGGCGGGCGGGGTCGTCGGCGGTCGGGAACGGGTGTCCGGAGTGGATCGTCATGACCTCACCTCGCCTCGCGCCCGGACCGACGGCTCCGCGAGCACCCGCGGCACGACCAGCTCCCACTCGGTGCCGAACGACCCGGTGTGCAGGGTGGCCGTGCCGCCGAGGTCGGCGATCCGGCCGCGGATGGACTCCGCGACGCCGAGCCGCCCGTCGGCCGCAGCCTCCTCGAGCCGGCCCTCCGCGATGCCCGGCCCCTCGTCGCGCACCGACACCTCGACCCGGTCGGGGAACGCCTCGAGCAGCACCCACGCGGGCGCCCCGTCGCCGACGTGGGTCGTGACGTTGTCGAGGCACGCGGCGACCACGGCGACCACCTCGGCGGCCGTCGCCGCGGGCAGGTCGACGCTGCCCCCGGGGGTCGCCACGTCGACCCCGCTGCGCGCGCCCAGGCGACCGAGCCGGTCGGCGAGGTCGACGGTGCCGACCGCGGCGTCGGGTGAGACGGCGTCCTGGGACCTGATGAGCGTGCGCAGCATCGCCTCCTGCTCGGCGGCGACCCGGCCCAGCTCGGCGGCCTCGCCCCCGATCTCGGCACCGCGACGCTGCACGAGCGCGAGCACCTGCAGCACGCCGTCGTGGACGACGCGCGCGAGCCTCGCCCGCTCGGTGGCGGCCGCCGCCGACCGCTCGGCGGCGTCCCGCTCGACCGCCATCTCCTGCAGCGAGCCGCACATGAAGCCGACGATCGGACCGCCGATCAGCAGCAGGTACACGTTGCCGTAGTTGGTCTGCGTGATCTCCGCCCGCAGCAGCAGGTCGGCCCCGCCGATGACCACCGCGGCCGCCGAGCCCGCCCCACTGGCGGAGCCGCACGGCCCAGGCGAGCAGCGCCCCCATCACCCAGAACCCGGGCACGGTGGCGTCGAAGCTCGGCGCCCTTGACGACCGGCGTCAGCGCCAGCGCCGCGAGGGCGACGCCGATGTCGACGAGCGAGCAGCACGTACGTGCGGCGCAGCGGCGTCGGCGTAGGCCCAGGTGGCCAGGACCGGTCCACACCGTCATGCCGGCCAGCACCGCGGCCCCGCCCCACGGGTGCACGAAGTCGTCGCGCCGGTAGAGGCCGAGGCCGAGCGCGTTGAGCAGGGTGATCGCCCGCAGCACCGCGAGCGCGCGGAACATGCGGTCCTCGACGGCGACGGCCGCCTTGACGCCGGCCGCGCCGTAGCGGCTCAGGAGGCCAGCTTCCGCTCGGCCCCGTCGTCCCCGCCGTCGCCACCGGAACCGTCGGCGTCCTTGGCCGCCGCCGCCTTCTTCTGCTCCTCCTTGGCGACGGTGGCGTACTTGTCGACGTACTCCTGGCCGGAGAGGCGCATGATCTCGTACATGATCTCGTCGGTGATCGAGCGCAGGATGTAGCGGTCGTTCTCCATGCCCTCGTACCGCGAGAAGTCGAGCGGCTTGCCGAACCTCACGACCGGGCGGGTGACGGAGCCGAACTTCTTGCCCGGCGGCGCCACGATGTCGGTGCCGATGACCGCGCACGGGATGACCGGGACGCCGGACTCGAGGGTCAGCCGGGCCACGCCGGTCTTGCCGCGGTAGAGGCGGCCGTCGTGCGAGCGCGTGCCCTCGGGGTAGATGCCGAACAGGCCGCCGTCCTGGAGGACCCGCTTCGCCGACATCAGCGCGCCGGCCGCGGCGTCGGCGCCGGCGCGGTCGATCGGGACCTGGCCCGAGCCGGAGAAGAACTGCTTCTGCAGCCAGCCCTTGATGCCGGGCGTGGTGAAGTACTCGGCCTTGGCCACGAAGGTCACCCGGCGCGGCAGCGTGAGCGGCATGAACAGCCAGTCGGCGTACGAGAGGTGGTTGCAGGCCAGGATGGCCGGACCGTCCTCGGGGACGTTGTCGACGCCGTCGGTCTGCGGCCGGAACACGAGTCGGAGCAGCGGGCCGAGCGCGATCAGCTTGAGGAACCAGTAGAACACCCGAACAACCTCTCCACCCCGACGGACGAGTCTGAAGAGTAGCCCTACTCAGGCCCACCGCCTCAGTGCCGCCTCAGTGCCGCCTCCGTGCCGTCGCCGCGCGGCACGGCTACGGCATGATCGCTGGCATGACCACCGACGCGATGCACGAGCCCCTCCTGGTCGAGGCCCGACCCGAGCTCACCGGCGGGCGCCGCATCGGCGTGCTGGTCAGCCACGGGTTCACCGGGTCGCCGGTCTCGGTGCGGCCCTGGGGCGAGCACCTCGCGTCGCTCGGCTACGGCGTCGCGGTGCCGCGGCTGCCGGGCCACGGCACGACGTGGCAGGACCTCAACACCCACCGCTGGGACGACTGGTACGGCGAGGTCGGCCGCGCGTTCGACCAGCTCTGCCTCGACCACGACGCCGTGGTCGTGTGCGGGCTGTCGATGGGCGGCGCCCTCGTGCTCCGCCTCGCCGAGGAGCACCCCGACCGGGTCGCCGGCGTGGTCGTGGTCAACCCGGCCGTCGCCACCAAGCGGCTCGACGTGAAGCTCCTGCCCGTGCTGAAGCACCTCGTGCCGTCGTTCCCCGGCATCGCCGACGACATCAAGAAGGAGGGCGCCGCCGAGCGCGGCTACACCCGCACCCCTCTCAAGGCGATCCACTCCTTCATGCAGGCCTGGCCGACGATCATCCGCGACCTGCCGAGGGTGACGGCGCCGCTGCTGCTCTTCCGTTCCACCGACGACCACGTGGTCGACGAGAAGTCGAGGCCGATCATCCTCGGCGGCGTCTCCTCGACCGACGTCACCGAGGTCACCCTCCACGAGAGCTTCCACGTGGCCACGCTCGACAACGACGCCCCCGCGATCTTCGAGCAGACGGCGTCGTTCGTGGCCCGGGTGACCGCGACGTAGGCTCAGGGCGTGGCCAAGGACGACGAGGACGCCTGGCGCTCGATCGTCGACAACTACGGCGACCGGCCCGAGCTCGACACGGACGAGGTGCCCGCCGCCGAGCCGCCGGCCGCAGCACCCTCGGGACCCTCGGCCCCGTCGGCACCGTCCGGGCGCGACGAGACGTCGTGGGACGACCCCTACCCGGACGCCGACTGGACCACCGACCGGTTCGTGCCGCCGGCCCCGCCCCCGATCCCCACGACGACGACCGACCGCTACGTCGCCTGGGCGGGCGTGCTCGGCTCCCCCGCCCTGCTGCTCGTGTGCCTGGTGCTCGCCATCGACCTGCCGTCGTTCTTCGTCTTCCTGATGGTGACCGGCTTCGTCGGCGGGTTCCTCTACCTCGTCCTCACGATGACGCGCGAGCCCCGCGACCCGGACGACGACGGCGCCGTCATCTGAGGCGTCCCGACGATCGTCGAGGACGCCTCGAGACCCGACGGTGGTCGAGGTGCCGCAACCAACGGTGGTCGAGGTGCCGTGCCCGAGGAACGAGGGCGCGGCCTCGAGACCCGGTGAGCCCCCTGCCCAGGCCGATCGCAGCCACGATCCTGCGGAGGTCTCGAGGCTCGTCGGTCGTCCCTCCCTCCTCGCACCTCGACCAGCGTCAGTCGCTCAGGTGCGACGACTGAGCAGCGCCGCGCCGACCAGGCCGGCCTGCGGCCCGAGCGCCGCGGCGACCAGGGGCGGGACCTCGCGGTGCTCGGCGCCGACGAGCCGGCGGGCGAGGGCCTCGCGGGCGGGGTCGAGGAGCCGGTCGCCGGCGGCCGAGACTCCCCCGCCCACCACCACGACGGCGGGGTCGTAGGCGGCGACCAGCCCGGCGAGGCCGATGCCGAACCAGTGACCGACCGAGGCGAACGCCTGACGGGCCACGAGGTCGCCGTCCTCGGCGGCCGCGGTGACCATGGGGCCGGTCAGCAGCTCGGGCTTGCCGTCGCACAGGTCGGCGAGCATCGTCGGCTCGACACCGATGCGCGCCGCGGCCAGCCTCACCAGGGCGTTGCCCGAGGCGTACTGCTCCCAGCAGCCGCTCTGGCCGCACTCGCAGCTGCGGCCGTCGGCGACCACCTGGGCGTGGCCGAACTCGCCCGCCATGCCCTGCACGCCGCGGACGACGCGGCCGTCGAGCACGATCGCGCCGCCGATCCCGGTGCCCATGGTCACCACCAGCGCCGACGAGGCGTAGCGCGCCGCACCGAGGGCGGTCTCGGCGACCGCGGCGCAGTTGGCGTCGTTGTCGAGCGCGACCGCCGTGCCCCAGCGCTCCGCGAGCCGTTCGCGCACGGGGTCCCCCGCCCACGGCAGGTGCGGGGCGAACATCACCCGCTCGCCGGCGGCGTCGACGAACCCCGCGGCGGCGAGGCCGACCCCGTCGACCACGCGGCCGGCGGCGACCTCGGCCACCGCCTCGCTCAGGGCGTCCTCGACCGCCGTCACGCTGACGCGCCGGCCGGGGGTGCGCCGCAGCGCCGTCCTGACCACGCGTCCGGACGCGTCGACCTCGCCGGCGAGCACCTTCGTGCCGCCGACGTCGACGCCGATGTGGAGGGTCATCGTGAGGTGCCGCGCCCGGCGGTCAGTGCCGCGCCAGGTCGGCCGCACCGACCACGCCGGCCTGGTTGCCCAGGGATGCGGCCCGCACCTCCGGGACGGGTCGGTGGTCGCGGGCGGTCAGGTTGGTCTCGAACGCCTCGCGCAGCGGGTCGAGGAGCAGGTCACCGGCCTCGCTGACGCCGCCGCCGATCACCACGACGCCCGGGTCGAGCACGGCGGTGAGCGACGCGATCGCCTCGCCCAGCCAGCGCCCGACCTCGGTGACCCGCGCGACCGCGAAGGCGTCGCCGTCGGCAGCCGCGGCGGTCACGAGTGGTCCGTTGATGCGCTCCGGGTCGCCGCCCGCGCGAGCGAGCAGCGCGGCGGCCTCACCGGCGGGGTCGGCCGCGGCGAGCGCCCGCGTCTCCTTCACGAGGGCGGACCCGCTGCCGTACTGCTCGAGGCAGCCGAGCTTGCCGCAGCCGCAGAGCCGGCCACCGGGGACCACGCGCAGGTGACCGATCTCGGCGGCGACGCCGTGCGCACCGCGGTGCAGCGACCCGTCGATCACGATGCCCCCGCCGACGCCGGTGCCGACGGTCACCATCAGCATGTCGTCGGCGTCGAAGGCCGCGCCGAAGCGGAACTCCCCCCACGCGGCCGCGTTGGCGTCGTTCTCGACGACCACCGGCAGCTTCACCCGCGCCTCGATCTCGGTGCCGAGCGGCTCGTCGCGCCACGCGAGGTTGGGCGCGAACAGCACCACGCTGCGGGTCGCGTCGACGTAGCCGGCGGCGCCGATCCCTACGCCGGTGAGCTCGTGCCGTCCGGAGAGCTCGAGCACGAGGGAGGCGATGGCGTCCTCGATCGCCTCGGCGTCGGTCGCCGGCGAGACGACCCGGTGCTCGTCGAGCACCCGGCCCTCCTCGTCGACGACGGCGCCGGCGATCTTGGTGCCCCCGACGTCGATCCCGCAGGTCAGGCTCATCAGAGAGGGCCGTCGGAACCGTCGGAACCGTCGGAACCGTCTGAACCGTCGGGGCCGTCGTCGAGGTCGATCCGCTCGATGCCGCCCGCATCCGCCCCCGCGGTGGTGCCGGCACTCGGCAGGGCCGCCAGCGCCCCGGCCATCGCCTGCAACAACGACGACCCGGCCGCGACCAGGTGTGCCTTCACCTCGGGGCTCATCGAGCGGACGACGTGGACGGTCCGGCAGACCGGGCAGTAGGCGCACTCGGGGGCGCCGGTGTCGAGGTTCGCGTCGACGTCGCGCAGCACGTCGGCGGCGTGCCCGGCCAGCCCGGTGAGGGTGTCGCCGATCGTGGCACCGCCGCCGGAGTCACGGGCCCACTCCGAGAGCGCACCGAGCAGCTTGGCCGCCTCCTCGCCGACCGACCCGACGTCGGGGGTCTCGCCGGGCCCGGCGTCGCCACCGGTCGGGGGCACGTCTCCTGCGTCGCTCACGTCACCTCTCCTGTCCTGCGCCGGCGGCCGCGTGCTGCGCCGCGGCGTCACGGAACCGCACCCGCAGCTCAGCGTCCTCGACCCGCGCCCCCGCCACCTTGAGCCGGGCGAGCCCGGCCGGCAGCGTGAGCAGCCGTCGGTACGATCCCACGGTCACGACGAGCTCGTCGTGGTGGCGTGCCAGCCCGACCTCGGTGCGGGTCACGAACGGCAGCGCCAGGTGGAGCACGGCCCCCTCGGTCGTCCGCGTCACGCGGAACGGCCCGTCACCGGTCGGCCGGGCGAGCGGGTCGTCGTCGCCGTAGAGGTCCGCGGCGAGCGCCGCCAGGTCGTCGACGCCGACGGGCTCCGTGGCGCGGTACTCCGAGCGCCAGACCGGGAGCCCCGCGAACGACTCCGCGACCTCGGCCAGGACGGCGTCCTGGGCCATCACCCAGCGGGCGCGCCAGTCGTCGGCGTCCTCGGCCGGGAAGATCCGGTTCGCCACGACGCCGTCGACCCGGTAGCCGAACAGCGACAGGCTCGTGTAGCTGCGCCGCGCCTCGGCCAGGACGACGGTCTCGGGCGTCATCACGATCCGCACGCTGGCCGAGGGGCCCGACAGCATCGCGTGCACCTCGCCGAGCTCGGCGTGCAGCCGCTCGATCGCCTCGAAGACGCCGCCACCCGGCATGGGGACGCCGGCCGCGCGGCTCAGCACCGGTCGCAACGCCTTCATCACCCGCTGCTGGGTCGGGAAGACGCGCTGCATGTACCAGCCCAGGGCCTCGGGCAGGGCCAGCAGCCGGAGCGTCTCCGCCGTCGGGGCGCAGTCGACCACGACGACGTCCCACTCCTCGGAGAGCACGTGGAGCCGCAGCTCGAGGAGGGCGAGCACCTCCTCGGCGCCGGGGATCACCGTCAGCTCCTCGGCGGCCACGGGGTCGACACCGGCGACGTCGAGCACCGAGAGCAGGTAGCCCTGCACCTCGGCCCACGACTGCTCGAAGCGCAGCTGGGCGTCGACCTGCTGCACGAACAGCCGCTCCGCGACCTGCGTCGGCTCCGGGCCGACGAGGTCGGCGGCGGCTCCGAACGCGTCGGCCAGCGAGTGCGCGGCGTCGGTCGACAGCACGAGGGTGCGGTGGCCGGCCGCGGCGGCCAGCACCGCGGTCCCGGCGGCGACCGTCGACTTGCCGACGCCACCCTTGCCGGTGAACAGGAGGATCCGGGGCCCGCTCATGCCGTACCCGGCGTCAGGCCAGCGACTCGACGCGCTGCTTGAGGCCCTTCAGGGCGGTGTCGATGAGGATCTTCTCGCCCTTGCGCTTGATCATGCCGATCATGGGGATCGACACGTCGAGCGCCAGCCGGTAGGTGACCTCGGTGCGGCCGCTGCCGAGGTCCTTGAGCACGTAGGCGCCGTCGAGGGCGCGCAGCATCTTGCCCTCGGCCAGGGTCCAGGTGACCTGGTTCGCGCCGTCCCAGGTGTAGGCGAGCGTGTACTCGTCCTTGACCGGTGAGACGTCGAGGGCGAAGAAGACCTCCCGGGCCCGCCCGCCCTGCTCGGGGCCGAACGACGAGCGCACCTCGGCGACCTTCACGCCCTTGGCCCAGACCGGGTAGGACTCGAAGTCGGCGATCACGTCCATGACCGCCGCCGGGGCGGCGTCGACCACGATCGAGGAGGTGGTCTGCTCGGCCATCGGGACCTCTCTGCACGGGGGTTCCGGGACCTCGCGAGGCACCGGAGCGGGTCCGCAGGAGACTACTCGATCGGGGACGAGGTCCCCTCGGCCACCCCATGCACCAGACTGCACCCGTGCGCGAGTTCTCCACCCCTCCGACCCTCGACGATGCCGACCTCCGGCAACCTCACCGACGACGTGGTCCGCAACGCGGCCGAGGCGCCCGACGCGGTCGTGATGTCGCGGCGCGACGGCGACGGCGCGTGGGTCGACGTGACGGCGTCCGCGTTCCTCGCCGAGGTCCGTGGCGTGGCCAAGGGGCTGGTGGCGTCGGGCGTGGCCGCGGGCGACCGCGTCGCCCTCGTCTCGCGCACCCGCTACGAGTGGACGCTGCTCGACTACGCGATCTGGTTCGCCGGCGCGGTCACGGTGCCGGTCTACGAGACGTCCTCGGCGGCCCAGGTGGGCTTCATCCTCGCCGACTCCGGAGCCACCGCCGTCGTGGCCGAGGGCGCCGAGCACCTGGCGCGGATCGCGTCGGTGCGTCCGGGGCTCGACGACCTCTCCCACGTGTGGGCCATCGAGGACAACGCGCGTCGACGTGCTCACGCGGCTCGGCGCCGACATCCCGGACGCCGAGCTCGAGGGGCGGCGCACCGCCGCCGGCCCCGACGACCTCGCGACCCTGATCTACACCTCGGGCACGACCGGGCAGCCCAAGGGGTGCATGCTCACCCACGGCAACTTCCTCGCCGAGCTGGGCGTGACCGTGCGCGAGCTCGACGCGCTGTTCTCGCCCACCGACGGCGGGGAGCCGCCCGCGACGCTCCTCTTCCTGCCGCTCGCGCACGTCTTCGCCCGCGTGATCCAGGTGGGAGCGGTCAGGGCGCGCGTCCGGCTCGGCCACAGCGCCGACATCCGGGGCCTGGTCCCGACGCTGAAGGAGTTCCGCCCGACCTTCGTGCTCGCCGTCCCCCGCGTGTTCGAGAAGGTCTTCAACACCGCCTCGCAGCGGGCCACCGCCGACGGCCACGGCAAGACGTTCGAGCGGGCAGCCCTCACCGCGATCGCCTACTCCCGTGCCCTCGAGAAGGGCCGGCCGTCGATCGCGCTGCGTGCCCGGCACGCCGCTCCACGACCGGCTGGTCTACGGCAGGCTCCGCGACGCGCTGGGCGGCGGGTGCCTGTACGCCGTCTCGGGCGGGGCTCCCGCTCGGCGAGCGGCTCGGCCACTTCTACCGCGGCATCGGCATCACGGTGCTCGAGGGCTACGGACTCACCGAGACCACCGCCGCGGTGACGGTCAACGTGCCCGACGCCCTCAAGATCGGCACCGTCGGCCGACCGTTGCCGGGAGCGGCGGTGCGCGTCGCCGACGACGGCGAGCTGCTGTTCCGCGGCCCGCAGGTCTTCCGCGGCTACTGGGGCGACGACGTCGCCACGGCCGCCGCGCTCGAGGACGACGGCTGGTTCCACACCGGCGACGTCGGCGAGGTCGACGACGAGGGCTTCGTGCGCATCACGGGCCGCAAGAAGGAGATCCTGGTGACCGCCGGCGGCAAGAACGTCGCCCCGGCCGCGCTCGAGGACCGCCTCCGCGCCCACCCGCTGGTCAGCCAGGCGCTCGTCGTCGGTGACGGCCAGCCCTTCATCGCGGCGCTCGTCACCCTCGACGCCGAGGCGCTCCCCGCGTGGGCGGAGGCCGCCGGCAAGAAGGTGGGCAAGGACCCGGTCGCCGCCCTGGCCGGGGACGCCGACCTGCTGGCCGCCGTCCAGGAGGCCGTCGACGAGGCCAACACGGCGGTCTCGAAGGCCGAGGCGATCCGCAAGTTCCGGGTGCTCCCGACGGAGTGGACCGAGGAGGGCGGCCAGCTCACGCCCAGCCTCAAGCTGCGGCGCAACGTCGTCGTCCGCGAGAACCGGGCCGAGATCGCCGACCTCTACCGCTGATCCGGCACGTCCGAACCCGGCCGGAACGGCCGTGGCACGCGCGTGAGCGGTGTGGCCGAATTTGCGTCATTTCGCGCCGGGCCAGGCGCATGCGGCCCTACTGTGAGGTAACGGGTGTAAAGAACGCCGCGTGCCCCCCTGCGCGCGGTCGGCCGATCGTGGGAGGGCGCTCGCAGTGAACCGACGCAGGATCTTGTTGGTGGTCGCGGTGCTCGTCGCCGCCCTCGGTGCCGGCCTCGTGTTCCTCTACGCCCAGGACGCCGAGGACCGCGCCGCCGACGACGTCAGCTCGTCGACGTCGTCCGCGCGACCGGGACCATCCCCGCCGGCATGTCGGCCGAGGAGGCCAACAGGGCAACCTGGTCGAGATCGCCAGCGTCCCGGCCACCGAGGCGCTCGACGGGTCGACCGGCGAGGGTGAGGCCTTCAAGGGCTCCGTCGCCAAGACGACCATCTACCAGGGCGAGCAGCTGCTGACGCAGAAGTTCGGCACCATCGAGGAGATCGAGTCCGACGCCCAGCTGCCGATCCCGGCCGGCCTGGTCGGCTACCCGCTGGTCCTCGACGACCAGCAGCGGATCAGCGGCTACACGCAGCCGGGCTCGCGCGTCGGCGCGATCATCACGGGCATGTTCGACGGCACCAACGTCGAGTCGCGGCTGCTCCTCGACGAGGTGAACATCTTCGCGACGGGCGCCGAGACCATCACCCCGGTCACGCAGCCCGACGCGGACGACCCGAACGCCGATCCGCCGACGGCCTCGCGCCGGTAACCAGTACATCATCGCCATCGAGCCGCGCGACACGCTGCGCCTGTCGGTGGCCCAGGAGTTCGGCAAGATCCAGCTGATCCTGCTGCCCCCCGACTCGACCCTCAAGGTCGGCGACCCGGTCACGGCCGCGGACATCTTCGGCGAAGGCCAGTAACCGTCCATGCCCGTCCTGGTCGAACCCG
The DNA here is from genome assembly GCA_963830575.1 of uncultured Actinomycetota bacterium. GTDB lineage: Bacteria > Actinomycetota > Actinomycetes > Propionibacteriales > Nocardioidaceae > Nocardioides. The sequence goes on along the minus strand of CAWHNR010000030.1, from coordinate 33,903 downwards.
ACGCCCCGACGGTGACGTCGCTGCTCAAGGCGATGCCGCCGGGGTCGCACGCGGTCGGAGCCGCCGACCGGATGCAGGCCTGGCTCGACCAGCACCCCGACGAGTACGTCGTGGTGCTGGGCCCGAACCTCGACCTCGACACCGCGCTCGGGCGTCGGCGAGGACCTGCGCATCGCCAAGCCCACGGTCAGCGTGGTCATGGTGGTCCACTCGCTCGACACCGCGCTCCTGGCGCGGGCCATGAAGTCCGGTGCCCGTGACGTCGTCCAGGGCGACGACCTCGAGGCCATCGGCTCGGCGATCAGGCAGGCCCACCAGCTGTTCCAGGCCCTCCGCGGACCGTCCGGCGCCAAGCACGTCGGCAAGGTCGTCACGGTCTTCTCGCCCAAGGGCGGGGTCGGCAAGACGACGATGGCGGTCAACCTCTCGCTGGCGCTGACCGACGGCGGCGCCCGCAAGGTGTGCCTGGTCGACCTCGACCTCGCGTTCGGCGACGTCGCGATCACCATGCAGCTCTTCCCGACCCACAGCATCGAGCAGGCGGTCGGCGCCGAGGACTCCCTCGACCTCACGATGGTGCAGGGCCTGCTGACCCGGCACCAGGACTCGCTCATGATCCTGGCCGCTCCCCCGCACCCCGACGTGCGCGAGCGGGTCACGCCCGTGCTGGTGTCACGGCTGCTGCGGACCCTCAAGGAGGGCTTCGACTTCGTGGTCGTCGACACCGCGCCGGCGTTCGACGACCAGGTGCTCACCGCGCTCGACGAGACCGACGAGTGCGTGCTGATCGCCACCCTCGACGTGCCCACCCTCAAGAACGTCAAGGTCGCGCTCGAGACGCTGGAGATGCTCAACATCGCCAGCGGCCACCGCCACCTCCTGCTCAACCGCGCCGACGACGCCGTCGGCATCGGGGCCGACAAGGTCGAGGCCATCCTGGGCATGGAGGTCACCGCCAAGATCTCGACGTCCATCGACATCGCCGCGGCCACCAACGCCGGCACCCCGATCGTCATCAACGACCCGCGGCACGCCTCGAGCGCGACGATCCGTGAGCTGGCGGCGAGGCTCGCGGGCACCCCCGTGCCGCCGCCCGCCCCCGTCAACGGCCAGAGGTCCGGCGCCGACGAACCGGCCGACCGGCAGCGCAAGCTCTTCCGCCGGAAGAAGGAGCCTTCCTCATGAGCAGTCTCTCCGAGCGCCTCGCCGCCGCCCGTCGCGCGGCGGGCGACGACGACGTCGACGGCACCGCGGACCTCGACGGCAGCGCCCCGGACGTCGGCCCCGGCGCGCCCGGCCCCGGCACGCCCGGCGCCAGGGTGGCCCCACGCCGGTCGACCTGCCACCGTCGGTCCGCGCGGCCGCGCCGAAGCCCACGCCGACGGTCCGCACCAACGCCGAGACCGCGACGAGCCAGCGCCGCGCGCTCGCCACCGGGCACCCCGACCGGCTCGACGAGCTCAAGAGCAGCGTGCACGTCGAGCTGCTCAAGCAGCTGGGCCCGCACCTCTACGACAGCGACATGGACCAGAACGAGCTCGACCAGCGCGTGCGCGGCGTGCTCTCCGACGTCCTGTCCTCCCAGGACCGCCCCCTGAGCACGAGCGACCGGGCCCGGGTGACGCAGGAGATCTCCGACGACATCCTGGGCTACGGCCCGATCGAGCCGTACCTGCGCGACCCCGACGTCTCCGAGGTCATGGTCAACGGTCACGACTCGATCTGGCTGGAGAAGTCGGGCCGGCTCGTGGCGGCCGACACCCAGTTCACCGACGAGGCCCACCTGCGCCGCATCATCGACAAGATCGTCTCCCGCATCGGACGTCGGGTCGACGAGTCGAGCCCCATGGTCGACGCCCGCCTCCCCGACGGCAGCCGCGTCAACGCCGTCGTCCCGCCGCTCGCCATCGACGGGTCGGCCCTGACGATCCGCAAGTTCGCCGCCGACCCGCTCACGGTCACCGACCTGATCAACTTCGGCTCGCTGTCGCCGCAGACCGCCGACTTCATCGACGCCTGCGTCCGCGGCCGTCTCAACATCATCGTCAGCGGCAGCACCGGCGCCGGGAAGACGACCACCCTCAACGTGCTGTCGTCCTTCATCCCCGAGGACGAGCGCATCGTCACGATCGAGGACGCCGCCGAGCTGCAGCTCAAGCAGGCGCACGTGGTGCGGCTCGAGTCGCGTCCGGCCAACATCGAGGGCAAGGGCGCGGTCACGATCCGCGACCTGGTGAAGAACAGCCTCCGCATGCGGCCCGACCGCATCATCGTCGGCGAGGTCCGCGACGCCTCCGCGCTCGACATGCTGCAGGCGATGAACACCGGCCACGACGGCTCGATCTGCACGCTCCACTCCAACGGCCCGCGCGACACGCTCGCCCGCATGGAGACGATGGTGCTGATGGCCGGCATGGACCTGCCGATCCGCGCGATCCGTGAGCAGGTCGCCTCCGCCGTCGACCTGATCGTCCACCAGACCCGGTTCAAGGACGGCAGCCGCCGCATCACCCACATCACCGAGGTGGAGCGGATGGAGGGCGACGTCATCACGCTGCAGGACATCTTCGTCTACGACAACAGCGCCGGGTTCGACGCCGAGGGCAACGCGCTCGGCCGGCTCAAGGCCACCGGCCTCCGGCCGAAGTTCCTCGAGAAGATGACCTACGCCAACGTCACCGTCGACCCGCTGATCTTCCACGTGGGTCGCCAGTGAGGTCGCCAGTGAGGTCGCCAGCGAGGTCGCCGGCGAGGATGCCCGGGAGGCCGCTGGTGCCGACGGTCGTCCGGGTCCTCGCCGCGACCGGGCTCGCGGGGGCCGTCGTCCTCGCCGGGGCGTCGTCGGCCGCGGCCGCCGACGGCTCCATCGTCAACGTCGAGCGCACCGACGTGGGCGTCCGGGTCTCGGTCGACGTGCCCGCCGACGCCGAGGTCGACCTGGCCGGCGTCACCGCCACGGTCAACGGCACCGACTACCCCGCCGAGGCCGTCCGGATCACCGACGGCGCGAGCTTCGTGCGACGGACCACGATCCTGGCCATCGACACGAGCAACTCGATGGCCGACGACGGCAAGTTCGACGCGGCCAAGCTCGCGGCCACGACGTTCCTCGACTCGGTGCCCGACGACGTCGAGGTCGGCATCGTGAGCTTCGACAGCGCCGTGCGGACCCGCCTCGACCCCACGACCGACCGCGACGAGGCCCGCGACGTGATCGACGGCCTCACCCTGAGCTCCAGGACGCTCCTCTACGACGGCGTCCTCGCGGCGGTCGACGCGGCGGGCGACGACGGGCAGCGTTCGGTGCTCCTGCTCTCGGACGGCGCCGACACCAGCGACACCCCGATCGCCGAGGTGACGGCCGCGATCGAGGACTCCGGGGTGCTGGTCGACGTCGTGTCCCTCGAGCAGACGGGCAAGGCCCTCGACGCCCTCGACACCATCGCCGGGGACGACGGCGAGCTCATCAGCGCCGACAGCGGCGACCTGGCCGGGGTCTTCTCCGACCGCGCCGACGTGCTGGCGCGCCAGGTCGGCGTCAGCATCACCGTGCCGCCGGGCACCCGTGCCCAGGACCTCACGATCTCGGTCACCCTCCCGTCGTCGGTGGGCGACGTCGTCGCGGACTCGACGGTCCTGGCGCTCGACGGGGAGCCCGCGCCGACCGACACGCTCGGGGCCATCCCGGACAACACGGCGCGGTCGGTCACCCCCCGGACTCCCGACTGGCTGATCTACGCCGGCGTGGGCACCTTCGGGCTCGGCCTCCTCGTCGGCGGGCTGATGCTCGTGCCGGCCAGGCCGGTGCCGATGTCGGCCGAGGCCCGGGTCTCGACCTACACCGCCGGGGTGGGTGGACCCAGCCTCGTCAAGACCGACAACGAGCCGGACCTCACCCAGCAGGCCGCCGACGTGGTCGCGGGGGTCCTCAAGCACAGCGAGGGACTCGACGTCCGCATCGCCAAGCGGCTCGAGGCGGCCGGCAGCAACCTCACGTCCTCGGAGTGGCTCCTGGCGCACGCCGGTGCCTTCGTCGGGATCACCGTCGTGGGCCTGCTCGCCGGCCAGGGCAGCCTGGTCGTCGGGATCGTCTTCATGGTGATCGGGGTGGTCGCGCCCTGGATGTACCTCGGCTTCCGCGCGTCACGACGCCGCAAGGCCTTCGACTCGATGCTGCCCGAGACCCTGCAGCTGATGTCGGGCTCGCTCTCGGCGGGCCTCTCGCTCATGCAGTCGGTCGACACCATCGTGCGCGAGGGCACCGACCCGGTGGCCTCGGAGTTCAAGCGGGTGCTGGTCGAGACCCGCATCGGCGTCCAGCTCGAGGACGCCCTCGAGGGCGTCGCCGACCGCTTCGACAGCCGCGACTTCCGCTGGGTGGTCATGGCGATCCGGATCCAGCGGCAGGTCGGCGGCAACCTGGCCGAGCTGCTCAACACGGTCGCCGAGACGATGCGCGAGCGCGAGTACATGCGGCGCCAGGTGGCTGCCCTGTCGGCCGAGGGCAAGCTCTCGGCCATCGTGCTGGGCGCCCTCCCGCCGTTCTTCATGCTGTACCTGCTGCTGGCGCAGCCGGACTACATCGAGCCCCTGTTCACCACGTCGCGGGGGCTGATCATGATCGTCGGTGCGACCCTGTGGCTCGGGATCGGCGTGTTCTGGATGAGCAAGCTCGTCAAGGTGGAGGTGTGACGTGATCCTGGTCTTCGTCCTCGGTGTGATCCTCGTCCTCCTCGCCATCGGCCTGGTCGGCATGGCCTTCTCCGGCGCGAGGTCCGAGACCGGGGTGACGCGGTCGCTCGCGGTGCTCGAAGCCATGACCAGCGCCCCGACCGAGCTCAAGGAAGAGCTCGAGAGACCCTTCAGCGAGCGCGTCCTCGCTCCCCTGCAGCAGCGCACGATCGCCATCGGACGACGGCTCTCCGGCGCCGACACCTCGGAGCGGCTGCGCCGCAAGCTCGACTTCGCCGGCAACCCGCGTGACTGGTCGGCCGACCGCGTGGTCTCGGTCAAGGTGCTCGGCGCCGTGGTGCTCCTCGTCGTCGGGTTCGCGCTCGCCGTCGCCCTCGGGGCCTCACCGGCGATCGTGGTCCTGATGACGGCGGGCGGACTCGTGCTGGGGTTCTTCCTGCCCGACCTCTACCTCTACCAGGCGGCGTACTCCCGGTCCGAACGGATGGAGCGCGAGCTGCCCGACGCGATCGACCTGCTCGCGATCAGCGTCGAGGCCGGTCTCGGCTTCGACGCCGCGTGCCAGCAGGTGTCGCGCAACACGACGGGGCCGCTGTCGGAGGAGTTCTCGCGCATGCTCGGCGAGATGCAGATCGGCAGCGCGCGCTCCGACGCGCTGCGCGGCATGGCCGCAGCGCACCAACGTCGCCGGTCTCAAGTCCTTCGTCGGCGCCATGGTGCAGGCCGACGCGTTCGGCATCCCGATCGGCCAGGTGCTGCGCGTGCAGTCGAGCGAGATGCGCGTGAAGCGGCGCCAGCGGGCCGAGACCAAGGCCCAGCAGGTGCCGGTCAAGATCACCATCCCGCTGATCTTCTGCATCCTGCCCTGCCTGTTCGTCGCGGTCATGGGCCCAGCCGCCCTCACCGTGATGGACGGCTTCGGCTAGACCGTGACGCCCATGCGGCGCGCCACCCGGATCACGCTGGGAGCGCGACTCTTCACCGTGGCCGCGCTCGGCATCCCGGTGCTGTCCCTGAACGACCAGCCGACCCTGCTCGCCATCCTCCCCGTGGCGGCGGTCTGGTTCGTCGCCAGCATCGCCGAGCGCCGGGCGGAGCTGACGAGCCTGTCCCCGATCGTCGAGGGCGCCCTCATCGGGTTCGTCTGCGGCCTGTCGATCGAGAGGTCCGAGGCGATCCTGCTGGCCCTCGCGCTGCCGCCGTTCGTGGCCGCGGTGCTCAGCGGCCTGCGCGCCAGCCTGCTCGCTCTCAGCGCCGAGCTCGCGAGCGTGGTCAGCACGGCGCTGCTCGCCCACCTGAGCCTGACGTCGGAGCAGAGCTTCACCACGTTCACCTGGGCGATGGCGGGCCTCGGTCTCGGCCTGATCGGCAGCTTCGTGCACGCGACGCTGCAGCAGCAGGCCGACGAGCTGACGCCCTACCTCGACGCCCAGCGCCTGATCCGGCAGCTCCTCGACCTCTCCAACGACCTCTCCTCCGGCCTCGACGTGACCTCCCTCGCCGGCGCCGTGGTGAGCCATGTCGGTGACGAGATCCCGACGTCGGGCATGGCGGTCTACCTGCCGCGCGGTGAGCTGCTCGTCCCGCTCGTGAGCCGTAGCCACGACACCCTCACCTCCCTCGAGGACGCCGAGAGCCTCGCCGTGGAGTCCTGGGCGCGCGCCGAGCCCATGGTCTACGACCACGCCTTCGCGTTCCCGGTCGGGCAGTCCGCGGTGCTGGCCGGCACCCTGTCGACGCGCGGCCGACCTCGACCGGGTCGAGCTCGAGAAGACGATCCTCAAGCTCACCCAGGCCCTGCGCCCCAAGGCAGTGCAGCTCGACACGGCCCTGCTGTTCTCCGACTTCCGCGACGCCGCCTCCGCCGACGTCCGCAAGCGGCTGGCGCGCGAGATGCACGACGGGGTGGCCCAGGACATCGCCTCGCTCGGCTACCTCGTCGACGCCCTGGCGGCCAGGCCGGCCGACGAGAAGCAGGCGAAGGCGTTCGGGGTGCTGCGCGAGCGGATCACCAAGATCGTCGCCGAGGTCCGGCAGTCGGTGCTCACGCTGCGCACGAGCATCGGCGAGTCCGAGAGCCTCGGCACGGCCATCGGACACGTCGCGCGTCACCTCAGCGAGTCCTCCCGGATCCCGATCGCGGTCACGCTCGACGAGCACGCGACGCGCCTGCGGCCGGAGGTCGAGGCGGAGCTGTTCCGGATCGCCCAGGAGGCGATGAACAACGCCATCAAGCACGCCGAGTGCACCACCATCTCGGTCCACTGCGAGGTGAAGGCTCCGGCCGCCCAGATCACGGTCACCGACGACGGCCGGGGCATGCAGAAGGCCCGCAGCGACTCCCACGGCCTCAAGATCATGCGCGAGCGCGCGCGGCTCGTGGGAGCCTCGCTCGACATCGACGACAAGGCCGAGGGCGGTCTCGTCGTCACCGTGCGCATCAAGCCCTAGGCCGAGCGGGTACGGGGGCCTACGAACAGCAGCCCGCCCGCCGCAGAAAACCCCGGGCAGGTACTTCCTGCACCGCCCACCTCTTGAGAGAGTGCCCCACATGAGCGACACCCCGATCCGTATCCTGCTCGTCGACGACCACGAGCTCATCCGCAGCGGGCTGGGTGCGGTGATCGACATGGAGGACGACATGGACGTCGTCGGCACCGCCGGGTCGGTCACCGAGGCGATCGCGCGTTTCGAGGAGCTCAAGCCCGACGTCGTGGTGGCCGACCTGCAGCTGCAGGACGGCACCGGGCTCGACATCGTGCGGACCATCCGGAAGACCAGCAACGAGACCGGCCTCATCGTGCTGACCATGCACTCCGGTGACGACCAGATCTTCGCCGCCATGCAGGCAGGCGCGTCGGGCTTCGTCGGCAAGGACGCGCCGTCCTCCGAGGTCGTCAAGGCCGCGCGCCACGCGCACGTCTCGCCCCGTGCCTTCGTCTGCGCCGGCCTCGTCGGCGCCATGATGCGACGCTCCTCCGGCGAGTCGACCAGCCTGACCGAGCGCGAGCACGACGTCCTGCTGCTGCTCGCCGACGGCCTGGGCGCCGCAGCCATCGGCGAGAAGCTCTACCTCAGCGAGTCGACCGCGAAGTCCCACATCGCCCGGATCTACCAGAAGCTCGGGGCCGCCAACCGCGCCCAGGCCCTCGTCACCGCCATGCGGATCGGCCTGCTCTCGAGCATCCAGCCGCACGAGCGCTAGGGGCGCCGTAGCCCGCAACCCGAGGCGGCCGCCGTCCCGCTCCCCTCCGCGGCCTCTCGCCCGGTAGTCACAAATGACTACGAGGGACGGAACGTTCTCCTGACGCACCGACGGGTGCTCCGGCGGCAGACTTTCAGTCGTGAGGTTCCTCGCCTCACTGACAGAGGAACCGCCCCACCACCTCACCAAGGAGAACCCCCATGCTCGACTACCTGCGCATCATGATGAACGCCCGCCTCGCCAAGCTCGACGAGCGCGGCGCCTCGGCCGTCGAGTACGGCCTCCTCGTCGCCGGCATCGCCGCCGTCATCGTGCTCGTCGTGATCTTCCTCGGGGACAACATCAAGGACGCGTTCCAGGAGACCTGCAACGCGGTCGGCAACGACGGCGACACCACCGCCACCTGCGCGAAGGACTGACGACCCGCCGGTCCTGCGACCGGCGACAGCGCGTCACCCGAACGGCCCCCGGCTCGACCAGCCGGGGGCCGTTCGTCGTCGCCACGGCGGCACCACCCGAATTGACTACGCCAGGCTGACCGCTCCGCCGATGGAATGGTGGGGCGTTCTCGCCACACTGCTTGGTGTCGGACCCTCCGAAATCCCCCCACCTCCCTCTTAGGAGCCCCCATGCTCGACTACCTGCGCATCGTGATGAACGCCCGCCTCGCCAAGCTCGACGAGCGCGGCGCCTCGGCCGTCGAGTACGGCCTCCTCGTCGCCGGCATCGCCGCCGTCATCGTGCTGGTCGTGATCTTCCTCGGCGACAACATCAAGGACGCGTTCCAGGAGACCTGCAACGCCGTCGGCAACGAGGGCGACACCACCGCCACCTGCGCCCGGGACTGACCCGCTGCCGTCCGCCTCGTGGCGGCCGGACCTCGCACGACCTGGACCCCTGAGCTCCCCGCTCGGGGGTTCAGGTCGTTCTCACGCCGGTGCGGGCAGGGCGGCGAGCCGGTCCCGCCACGCGGCGACGAGGTCGGCCTCGGACCAGTCGAAGCCGCTGCGGAGCGCCCCGGCCAGGTCGGCGCCGTCACCGACCCGGTCGTAGAAGCGCTCGAGGGCCTGCGCTCCCCCGCGCTCGGCCAGGGTGAGGCACACCAGCCACGAGGCCTCGTAGACGGCGCCGAGGTGCGGCCCGCGGGTGTCGAACTCCGCCGACGTCGGCAGCGCGTCGGGCAGGCCGTCGCGCCGCACCTGTGCCTCGACCTGGGCGGCCGTGGTGGTCAGCGGCAGCGTGGTGGTGCGCAGCGCGACGAAGTCGGCGAAGCCCTCGACGAGCCAGGTCGGGGCCCGGCTGAGCGGCGCGTCGGTGGCGACGTGCACGGCCTCGTGGGCCAGGACGACGTCCTGACCCTGGCGGCCGAGGCCGTCGAAGACGTCGGGGTTCACGAAGACGTGGATCGGCGAACCGGCGCGGATCTCGCCGCCCGAGCCGGTGACCGCGGCGATCTGGGCGTAGTAGCCGGGCTCGGTCCCGAGCGCCCGCTCGAGGGCAGGGCCGTCGGAGGGCACCTCGACGACGAGCCGCGGGCGCCAGTCGGCCAGCACCGAGGACACGGTGGGCACGGCCGCCCGGGCGGACTGCTCGTAGGTCGCGGGGTCGCGACCCGCGGCCACGACGAGCAGCAGGTCGCGCGAGCGCTCCACCTGCACCGGACCGGACATCCAGACCGGGACCCGCCCCGAGGCGGTGGCGCCCCCGCCGAACCCGGCGATCGTGACGCCGTCCGGGCCGCCGCGGAAGCGCAGCACGACCTCGGTGGCGGTCGGGGTGCGGTCGAAGCCGCCGTAGGCCCACGTGACGTCGACCGAGGCCGCCCAGGTGCCGTCGGCGGCGAGCCCGCCGTCCTCGGTCGACGTAGCGGAAGGTGACGTCGCTCAGGCGCGCCGCGACCGCGGTGTCGACGAGGTCACCCAGCCGGCCCGCAGCGGCGCCGTCCTCGGGAGCCGCCAGCGCGGACGCCGCCGCCCGGTCGCCCTGGTTCGACGGCGCGCACGAGCCGCTGCAGCACCCGCGAGGCGCCCTCGGGCTCGACGGTCGCCGGGGGCCGTCGTCGGCAGCGGGCGCGACGTACGGGCTCGTCGTCACCGGCAGGTGACGGCGACCCAGGTCAGCAGACCGACGACGAGCAGCAGGCACAGCGAAGAACCGGCCACCCACCATCGTGGGCGACCGGTCCGTGCGCGCTGGTGGTCGGTCAGCCGGGTCGCACCGCGCCGACGTACGGCATCGAGTAGAGCGGCGCCACGCGGACGCCGGAGCTCGGGTTGGCCGCGTGGACGATCATGCCGTTGCCGATGTACATGCCGACGTGGCTGATCGGGCTGTAGTAGAAGACCAGGTCGCCGGGCTGCAGGGCCGAGGCGGCGACGTGGGCGCCCGAGCCGTACTGGGCGCTCGAGGAGTGCGGCAGCGCGACCCCGGCCTGGGCCCAGGCCATCATCGTCAGGCCGGAGCAGTCGAAGGCGCTCGGGCCGGCGGCACCGTAGACGTAGGCGTCGCCGACCTGGGCCATCGCGTAGGCGACCGCGGCACCGGCGCGGCCGGAGACGGGGACGTTGGGACGCGGTGGGGACCCGGAGGCGCGCCGCGGGAGAGGATCTGCGCGGCGCTCGGCCTCCTCGAGCCGGTCGAGCAGCGCCTTGGCGTCGGCGAGCTTCTCGTCGATCGTGCGCTTCTCGTCGGCGAGCTCCTGCTCGAGCTCGGCGACCTGCGCGATGCGGTTGCTGACGGCGTCGCGGCGGATGCTGAGGGCCTCGAGACCGGTGCTGTAGTCGTCGAAGAGGCCCTGCTGCAGCTGCTGGTAGGACGACATCGTCGAGAGCTGGTCGAGGAACGTGCCGGTGTCGCCGGCGGAGATCACCTGGCCGACGCCGCCGAGGCCGCTGCTGCCGGCGTACTGGCGCAGGATCGCCTGGCGGGCCTCGCTGCGGACGCGCCGAGGGCCTTCTCGGCGCGCGCCTCGTCGGCCTTCGAGGCCGGTCGAGGTCCTTCTGCGAGCTGGTCGAGCTCGAGCTTGGCGTCGTTGTAGCGCTCGGAGGCCTGCTCGGCCTCGTGGAAGAGCCGGTCGACGCGGGCCTTCACGTCGTCGATGTCGGGCTCGGCCTGGGCCGGGGAGCTGGTGACGAAGTCCGAACGTCGCGACGAGGGCGACGGACGAGACCACGGAGGCCAGACGCATCCGAGGGCTGATCACAGGCGGGCGGTTCCTTTGCGTGTCGTACGCCTACCGGGTGAGCTGACGGATTCGGGCACGACCTGCCCTACGCCCGCTCCTCGCCCGGTCCGTGCTGGCCCCGGCCGCCTCGCGGGAGATTCACCCCAGAAGAGTTGGTTCCCCGGCTCCGCCACGCGCTGCCCGGGGGCAGACGGCGGACAGACTCAGCGCGGTGCCCGCGCGGACCCGGTCGGACCCACTTCCACGGACACCAGAGCGACCACCGTAGTGGGCCGCCGGAGACCTCGCCAAACTTCCGCCCAGGAACCCGGCGTGCCGTTCCTCACAGGCCACAGCAGTCACACCAGCCTCACCGCAGTGGTCACTCGGCCCGAGCTCGGCTCAGGCCGACTCGACCTCCGGGCGCGGCCACCGGCCGCACCAGCCGCAGCGGCGGCACCAGCCCGATGTCGGCCAGGACGTCGAGCGCGCGGCGCTCCTCGTCGTCGATCGGTCAGCTCGGGCGGCGGCCCGAGCAGCACCGTGACCACGCAGTCGTGGCAGGCCAGACCCCGCACCACGCAGGTGTCGCAGTCGATTCGTGTCGTCATGTCGCAGAAGGCTGGCAGCGCCCACCGACAGTCCGGGTCCCGTCGCGCGGCCGCCGACCGGCGCGCCGCCGCCGCGCTGTCGGTGGCCCCGCCTACCGTGCGGAGGCATGACCACCACCGCCGAGCCGGCAGCGACGCGCGGCCGTCGGCCGGCCGCGGTGGGAGCCGCAGCGCAGCTTCGACGAGCTGGGCCGCCCGCTGCAGCGACGTCACGTTCTGCGTGGTCGACCTCGAGACCACCGGGCGGCTCGGCCGCAGGCCGGCTCGATGATCACCGAGGTCGGCGCGGTCAAGGTCCGCGGCGGCGAGGTGCTCGGCGAGTTCCAGACCCTGGTCAACCCGCACACCGAGATCCCCGCCTTCATCGCGGTGCTCACCGGCATCAGCAACTCGATGGTCGCCGACGCGCCGCCCATCGAGTCGGTGCTGCCGGCGTTCCTCGAGTTCGCCGCCGGCTGCGTGCTGGTCGCCCACAACGCGCCCGTTCGACGTCGGGTTCCTGCGCGCACTTCGCCGAGCAGCAGCAGCGTCCGTGGCCGGCCTTCGAGGTCGTCGACACCGCGGTGCTGGCCCGCCGCGTGATCACCCGCGACGACGCCCCCAACTGCAAGCTCTCCTCGCTGGCCCGGGTCTTCCGCTCCGGCCACCACCCCCAACCACCGGGCGCTGTCCGACGCCCGCGCCACCGTCGACGTGCTGCACGGGCTGATGGAGCGGGTCGGGGCGCATGGGCGTGCACGACCCTCGAGGAGCTGCAGACGCTTCTCCTCGCGGGTCACCGCCGCCCAGCGCAAGAAGCGCCACCTCGCCGACGGGCTGCCCCACGCCCCGGGCGTCTACCTGTTCCGCGACGACGCCGACCGGGTGCTCTACGTCGGCACCTCGCGCGACGTGCGCCGACGGGTGCGCTCCTACTTCACCGCCTCCGAGACCCGCTCCCGGATGGGCGAGATGGTGCGGCTCGCCGCGACGCGTCACCGCCATCGAGTGCGCGACCCCGCTCGAGGCCGAGGTGCGCGAGCTGCGGCTGATCGCCCAGCACAAGCCGTCCTACAACCGGCGCTCGCAGTTCCCCGAGAAGGTCACCTTCGTCAAGCTCACCCGCGAGCCCTGGCCGCGGCTGTCGCTGGTGCACAAGGTGCTCGACGACGACGCCGACTACCTCGGCCCGTTCTCGCTCGCGCACCAGCGCCGAGAAGTGCCTGGCCGCGCTGCACGACACGTTCCCGGTGCGCCAGTGCTCCGACCGGTTCGGCCGGCGACCGTCCCGCAGCCGCCTGCGTGCTCGCCGAGATGGGCCGCTGCCTGTCGCCGTGCGACGGCAGCGTCGACGAGCACACCTACGCCGCCGTCGTCCGCCAGCTGCGCGAGACCCTGCTGCGCCGTCCCGACGACGTCGTCGACATCGTCAACGCCCGGATGGCCGCGCTCGCCGCCGACGAGCGGTTCGAGGAGGCCGGCGTCCACCGCGACCGGCTGGCCTCCTTCGTCCGGGCCGCCGCCCGCACCCAGCGGCTCACCTCGCTCACCCACTGCCCCGAGGTCGTCGCCACGCCGGCGCGAGGACGACGGCCGCTGGGCCGTGCACGTCGTCCGCTACGGCCGGCTGGCCGCCGCCGGCGTGATCCCGTCCGGCGCCGACGCCCACGCTCTTCGTCGACCAGCTGCGCGCCACGGCCGAGACCGTGCCGCGCCCCGCCGGCACGCCCGGCCCGGTGCCGGCCGCCACGGCCGAGGAGACCGAGCGGGTGCTGCGCTGGCTCGAGGCGCCCCGACGTGCGCCTGGTCGACATCGACGGCGAGTGGACCTGCCCGGTCGCCGGCGCGACCCGCCAGCTCGCGCGTCACGCGCGTCCGAGCCGGCGCCGTTCGCCGCCGCACTAGGGTGGGCCCATGATCACCGCCATCGTGTTCGTGAAGGCCGAGGTCGACCGGATCCCCGAGGTCGCCGAGGCGATCGCCGCCCTCGACGGCGTCAGCGAGGTCTACTCCGTGACGGGGCAGATCGACCTGATCGCGATGGTGCGGGTGCGCCACCACGACGACGTCGCCGCCGTCGTCGCCGACCGGCTCAACAAGGTCGCCGGCGTCCGCGAGACCGAGACCCACATCGCGTTCCGCGCCTACTCGCGCCACGACCTCGAGTCGGCGTTCTCGCTCGGCCTCGACTGAGCACGTGGTCGCCGGACCCCGGTCGGGCTCGTCGCAGGGCACGACCGGCGCCGGCGACCTCGGCATCGTCGTCCCGTACGCCGGACCGTTCGACCTCCTCCAGGAGACGGTCGAGAGCGTCCTGGCCCAGTCCGACCCCCGGTGGCGCCTGTGGGTCGTCGAGGACGGCGACCAGAGCGCCCAGGCCCGGCCGTGGCTGGACGGGATCGGGGACGACAGGATCGTCTACGCCAAGAACGCCACCACGCTCGGCGTGGCCGGGAACTTCCAGCGGTGCCTCGACCTCGCCGACACCGACTACCTCACCTTCCCGGGGTCCGACGACCGCCTGTGCCCCGAGTACGTCGCGTCCGTCCGCCGGTCGCTGACCGCCCACCCCGGGGTCGACCTCGTGCAGCCCGGCGTCCGGGTCATCGACGACGCGGGGGCCACGGCGCGCCCGGTGGGCGACCGCATCAAGACCGTGCTGCGACCACGTGCGACGACGACGCCGCTGTCGGGCGAGCACCTGCTCGTGTCCCTGATGCACGGCAACTGGCTGTACTTCCCCTCGCTCTGCTGGCGGCGGGAACGGCTCGCGGCCCTCGGGTTCAGGCAGGACCTCGCCACCGTCCTCGACCTCGAGGCGCTCGCCCGCCTGGTCCTGGGAGGCGGTGACCTGCTCGTGCTCGACGAGGTGCTGTTCGAGTACCGCCGCCACAGCAGGAGCGCCTCGTCCCTGGCAGCACACAGCGTCGACCGCTTCGTGGAGGAGCGGATGGTGATGCGCGAGATCGCGGCGGCTGCCCGGCTCGCCGGGTGGGGCCGCGCGTCCCGTGCGGCCGAGCTGCGGATCACCTCACGGCTGCACGCGGCCCTCCTCGTCCCGGGCGCAGCCGCAGCAAGCAACTGGACGGCCGCACGAGCACTCGGGCGGCACCTCGTCCGGCGGTGATCGAGCCAGCCCGTCACTGGGCTCGCGATCCCGTTCGTCCCCCAGGGCGACGACGGTGCCCTAGGTTGCTGCTCCACGCTTGAGGAGGAGGGTGCATGGCAGCCGCCGACGTACCTGCGTCCGAGCACGCGGTCGCTCCTGGTCGCCCGAACGTTGCGCTCGCGTCCGCGCTCGTCATCGTGGCGTCGGTCCTCCTCAGCACCGCGTGGATGGTGGCGATCAGCCCGTTCCGCGCCATGGACGAGTTCGACCACGCCTTCCGCGCCGACTCCGTCTCCAACGGCTACTGGGCCGCCCAGGACGGCGACCGCGTCGTCGTCGACCGCACCCTCGACGCCGCCGTCCGCCCGGTGTGCGAGACGCGTCGGTTCGTCCCGGGCGCGTGCGAACCCAAAGCTGGCGTGGGCGCGGACAAGGTGCTCACCGTCAGCACCGCCGGTGCCTACAACCCCGTCTTCTACTGGTTCACCGGCACGATCTCCTCCCCGTTCGACGGCTACCAGCGGCTCTACGCGATGCGGCTCCTCCTGGTCCTGGTCAACTCGCTCCTCGTCGGCACGGCCTTCGTGATCGCGCTCCGGTGCTTCACCAGCGCCTGGCCCGCGTGGGCCGTGGTCCTCACGCTGACGCCCCAGGCGACCGCCGCCAACATGGTGATGGCGCCCAACGGCCTCGAGAGCACCTGCGCGCTCGTGGTGTGGGTCAGCCTGATGGCCGCGGCGCACGGGAGGCCGCCGTCGGGCTGGGAGCGTCGTCTCCCGTGGATCGCCCTCGTGGCGGGGACGTGGATCGGCTTCCTCCGGAGCCTCGGACCCGTCTGGTTGGTCTGCATCGCTGCCACCGTCCTGGTCTCGCTCGGTCTGACGAGCAGTCCCCGGGCAGCCCTCCGGGACGCGCGTGGGAAGTTCGGCAGCGGGGCCTGGCGCGTCTGCGCCGTGGCCTGGGCCCTGGCTGGCCTCGGCGGCCTGGCGTGGGCCCTCGCCTCCGGGACGAACAGCCTGGGCGACGACGCCTCCTCGCTCGACCTCTCGACGACGCTCACGGCGGTCACGACAGGCGCGGGTGACGGCGCGAACGCCGCCGTCAGGCCGCTCGTCTGGCTGTTCCAGCTCGTCGGAGCGTTGCCCTACCGCAACCAGCCCTTGCCCCTGGTCATCTACCCGATCGTGCTCGCGGTCTGGGCAGCGCTCGCGGTCGCGGCAGCACGTGTCTCGGTGCGGGGGTTCCGGAGGGCGGCCGGTGCCGCCGCTGCCGTCTCCCTGGCCATCCCGCTGGCGTTCGACCTGGTGACCGGCGAGGGCGCCCTCTGGCAGGGGCGCTACTGCTGGCCCCTCGTGATGGGCGTGTTCGTGGTGCTCGGGGTCGGGGCCGACCGTGGTCGCACGGCGGCGGCGTCGTGGTCGGCGACGGGCCGCCTCGTCGTCCTGGCCGTCGTCGGGGTGCTGTGCGCCACCATGTCGTGGGCCGTCCTCCACGTGGTCGCGGGCGAACGCCGGGACAGCCCGCTGAGCGGCTCCGCGTCGTGGTGGACCGTGCCCGACGCGGTCCTCGCGCTCGTCCCCGTGGTGGCCGGCGTCCTCCTCGTGACCGCGGTCGCTGTCGGTCGTGGTGCCGGCCCGTCACCCAGCGAGGGCGCAGGGACCACCCTCCCGCCGGAGGCACGTAGTCAGAAGTGACTACGCCGGCCGACGGTCGCCCATTTCGAGCCGGATGCCCTAGATAGCGGGCTGGGCCGTCCATACGATCGGTCCTACCCCCACCCCAGTTCGGAGTTGCCATGGCCGTCGAGACCTGTTGCGCGGTAGTCCGGGTCTTCAACGAGGGCACGGTGCTCGCCGACGTCCTCGACGGTCTCGCCCCCCACGTCGACGAGATCGTCTGCGTGGACGACGGGAGCACCGACGCCAGCGTGGCCATCGCCCGCGCGGCAGGGGCCACCGTGCTGCGCCACGCGGTCAACCTCGGCGGAGGGGCTGCGCTGCGGACCGGTCTGGAGTACGCGCTGACGAGGACGACGCACGCCCACACGGTCACCTTCGACGCCGACGGTCAGCACCGGCCCGTCGATGCGCGCGACATGATCGCCCTGGCGCGGCGGACCGGCGTCGACGTCGTCCTCGGGACCCGCGACCGGTCGGAGGCGACGATGCCGACCTCACGTCGCCTGCTCCTGCGAGCAGCGCTCTGGTACTCGCGACGGACGACCGGTCTCGCGCTGACCGACACCCACAACGGCCTCCGGGTGTTCTCGCGCTCGGCGCTCTCCCAGATCCGGCTGACCCAGTCGAGCATGGCGTACGCGAGCGAGCTCGAGTCGAGCATCGCGCGAGCAGGTCTGAGCTGGACCGAGGCCCCCGTCTCGATCGTGTACGACGACTACTCGCGCTCGAAGGGCCAGCCCAACCTGAACGCGGTCAACATCGTGTACGACCTCATGCTCAGCCGCCTCCAGAGGTCCGCATGATCATCCGCATCATCCTGATCGCCTGCGTGCTCGCAGGCGCCCTCCTCGCGCTGCGTGGGTCCCGGTCCAGCCGCGACCTCGCCGTCCGCCGGATCGCGCATGGCGGCTCTGTCGATGGCGTGGGTCGCCACCGTCATCGAGCCGGACATCCTCACCACCATGGCGCACTGGGTGGGGGTCGGCCGCGGGACCGACCTGCTGCTCTACGCCCTCGTCGTCGTGGTCCTCATGCTCGGCATCGGGATCCACAAGAGGTTCGTGCGTCTCGAGGACCGCGTCGTCCAGCTCACCCGCGAGCTGGCCATCGCCGAGGCCCACCGGGCCGACCGCGACCACGAGGTCCCGACCTCCGGCTAACCTCGTCCGATGAGCGTGCTGGATCTCGTCGGCTGGGGCGGTAGTGCGCTGCTGGTCTTCTCGCTGCTCCAGACCCGCGTGCTCCGGTTCCGCTTCCTCAACCTCGTGGCGTGCCTGATCCTGCTGGTCTTCAACGCCCTCATCGAGGTCTGGCCCATGGTGGGCATGAACGCCGTGCTCGCCGCCATCAACGTCTGGTTCCTGGTGACGCTGCTCCGCGACCGGCACGACGAGTCGGCGTTCGAGGTGATCGAGGTGGGCCGGGACGACGCCTACCTGCGCTACGTGATCGGCGTGCACCAGGCCGACATCGTCCGCTACCAGCCCGCCGACACCTGGGCGCCGATCGCCGACCGCGACCACGCGTTCCTCGTGCTCAAGGGCGACGAGACCGTGGGCGTCGTCCTCCTCGACGGCGACGGTGACACCGCGCGGGTGCGGCTCGACTACGTGACCCAGCGCTTCCGCGACTTCACGCCGGGCGAGTTCGTGTGGCGCAGCAGCGGCCTCCTCACCGGGCTCGGCTTCCGTCGGGTGGTGACCCCGCCCGACATGGTCGGTGCCTACTACGACCGCGTCGGCTTCCGCCGCAGCGGCGAGGAGTTCACGCTCGAGCTGTGAGCAGCCGGCTCTTCTCCCGTTCCGCTGTGGCCGAGACGGACGGCACCTACGATTTGCCGCAGCGAGGTCGACGACTCATGTCGGGCCCCGCTGCCGCCGACGACCTCAGACCTCGGACCTCGGACCACGTCGCCGTCCCCTTCTGCCTGGAGCCTGCATGCCGCTTACTCGTGCCGTGTCGTCACTGCTGGCCGCAGCAGTGGTGGTCGGAACCGCGACCCTCTGCCCGCCCGCCGCCAAGGCCGCGCCGCCCGAGGTCGCCACCGGGCTCGTGCCCGCCGGTGGCGAGCTCGTCGAGGGCTCTGTCGAGCTCTCCTGGCACCGCCCGGTCGGGGCCACGAAGTTCGACGTCGAGGTCGACGACACGGCCGACTTCACGAGCCCGCTCACCTCTGCCGGGGTCACGAGCACGCCGAACCTGCGATGGGTCCCGAAGGTGCAGCTCCCCGACGGCGACGCTGCACTGGCGCGTCCGCGCCTACAGCGGGAGCGAGGCCGGTCCCTGGGTCAGCGAGACCTTCGCGCACTCGGTGCAGGGAGCCCCCGTGCCGATCCGGCCCGCCGTGGACGCCGTTCTCACCCCGCCGATCGACTCCCCCCGCTTCGCGTGGGAGTCCGTCCGGGGGGCGACCGCGTACACGGTCCAGATCAGCCGCGACCCCGAGTTCGTCGACCCGGCTCTCATCACGACCAGCACGCAGAGGACGACAGCAGCCGTCCTGACGAGCTACCCCGCCGCAGGCACGTACCACTGGCGGGTGCAGGCCGAGCTGAGCTCGGGTCTCGCCTCGGCCTGGTCGGCCGTGCGGGCCTTCGAGGTGCGGGGTCTGCCGCCCGCCGTGCTGACCGGCCCCGCCGACAGCTTCGCGCCGGAGGTGCGAGAGGTCGTGCTCGACTGGGAGCCGGTGGCGGGCGCGTCGACGTACGACCTCCAGGTCAGCACGGACGACGCCTTCCAGTCGGGGACGACGACCGTCGCCGGCATCACCGGAACGCGGTACTCCCCTCCCTCGACCTACAACAACGACGAGTACTACTGGCGCGTCCGCGCCGTGGCCGACGCCAACAACAAGGCACCGTGGCCGGCGACCCCGTGGCACTTCCGCCGCGCGTGGTCCGCGCAACCCACGTTGCAGCACCCCCTGGGCACCGTCCCCGGGGACCGGCCGTTCTTCTACCAGTGGACGGCCATCGAGATGGCGAGCGAGTACACCGTCTACCTCTACAGGGCCGACGGGACGTTGTCGTGCAGCAGCCCTCCGACCGTGCACACCGTGCTCGCCAACGTGTGCCGACCCCCGGCGACCGGCGACTACCAGTGGAAGGTCCGCGCGACCGACAGGGGCAGCGGGGCCGTCACCGACGTCATCGGCCAGACGGCTGCGACATTCCACTACGACGCGCCTACGGCGCCGGTCGCTGGCACCGAGGCGCTCGATGTCGACATGGTCACGGGTCACGCTGCGACGATCGACGGCCTCTCGGCCTTCGGCGACGAGCCACGCGACGCCTGCACCGCTTCCCTGCCCGCGACGTGCGTCGACCTGCGGCAGACCCCGGTGCTCTCCTGGGACCCCACCCCGGGCGCCGTCGGCTACCGCCTCACGATCTCTCGGGACCGCGAGCTGACCAACATCGTCCCCGGCTACAGCGGCATCGCGGTGTCCTCCCCGATGTGGACGCCCGACAAGACGTTGCCCGACAGCCAAGCCGGCTCGGCCTACTTCTGGGTCGTGCAGCCCTGCCTCGGAACAGCCGCATCGACGTGCGCCCCCCTCGAGCACGCGAAGCACTCGTTCGCCAAGAAGACCATCGCCCCGACCCTGGTCAGCCCGCTCCCGCAGGTCGTCGACGGCGTGCTGACCCCGCCGGTCGTCGGGGACGACGTCACCCTCGACTGGATCTCAGAGCTCGCCACGCTGCGGGCTCCGGGAGCCGCGACGGACTCCTCGCTCACCACGCCCGCCGGTACCGAGGCTCGGAGCTACGTCGTCCAGACCGCGACGGACCCGTCGTTCCAGACCGGGGTCATCGAGACCGTGACGGTCGACCAGACGACCTTCACCTCCTTCGCCACCACCTACCCCGAGGGCCCCGTCTACTGGCGGGTCCAGGCGATCGACGGGTCCAGCAACCCGATGGTCTGGAGCGCGCCGGCGTCGTTCGTGAAACGGTCGGACACCCCGGCGCTCGAGGCGCCGCTCCCGGGTGCGGCGCTCGGGGTCGACTACGCCCTGTCGTGGGAGCCGCTGACCTTCGCCAAGGCCTACGAGGTCGAGGTCTACTCCGGAGCCACCAAGGTCGCCGGCTCCACCTCGTGGAAGCACACCTCGTGGACCCCCACCGACCCGCTGCCCGTCGTCGACGGCGGCTACACCTGGCGGGTCCGACGGATTGACGCCAAGGACCGCAAGGGCGACTGGAGCGAGACCCGCGCCTTCACGATCGGCGCGCTGGTTCCAGCGACCATCGCTCCTGCAGCCGGCGCGGTCGTAGGCCCGAGCACGTCGTACTTCACCTGGGTCCCGGAGGCCGGTGCCACCAGCTACCGGTTCGAGCGGCGCAAGCCCGGCACCACCAGCCTGGTCGAGAACGTCACCACGCGGGCCGATTCCTGGGCGCCCACGACGGCCATCGCCGCCGGGTCCTGGGAGTGGCGCGTGGTCACCCTCGATGCGAAGGGCGCCGCCCTGGGCGCCTCGCCCTGGACCGGTTTCAGCGTCGTCGACCCACCGGCCGAGGTCACGAAGGTGACGATCTCCGGCAGCGGCGAGGTCGGCACCGAGCTCGTCGTCTCCGCGCCGGTGTTCGACCCCGTCGTCGACACCACCACCTACCAGTGGTTCCGCGGGACCACCGCCATCACCGGCGCGACCGGTGAGGTCTACACGGTGACGTCCGTCGACCTCGGCAAGGCCCTCACCGTCCGCGGCACCGGGACTCTCCCCGGCTACAAGCCCGCGGTCTCGGTGAGCGAGCCGGTCACGGGAACCGCGGGCGAGGCCCTCGCCGCCGTGCACCCGCCGACCATCGACGGCCAGCGCAGCGTGGGCAAGACCCTCAGCGTCACTCCAGGAGTGTGGCCCGAGAGCCCGTCCCTGAGCTACCAGTGGACCCGCAACGGCACGTCGATCCCGGGGGCGACCCGCTCCACGTACGTGCTGACCGCAGCCGACGCCGCCCGTCAGATCCGGGTGGTCGAGACCGCCACCCAGCAGGGCCGACTGCCTGGCTCGGCCACCTCGGCCCCGGTCGACGTCGCCCGGCTCACCTCGTCCCTCACGCTGAGCCTCAGCTCGACCAGGGCGACGGTCCGGGACCGCGTCACCGCCACGGCTCGGATCTCGGTGACGGGCCTCTCGTCGCCCGGAGGGTCGGTGTGGTTCTTCGACGGCTCGAAGAAGCTGAAGACCGTCAGCGTCGGCAGCGGAAGCACGGCCGAGGTGCGGATGCCTCGGCTGAGCGCCGGCCGGCACACGATCAAGGCGGTCTACGTCGGTGGCCCGCAGGTCAACCCGTCGGCCGGGACCGCCAGGCTCACGGTCACGAGGAGGTAGCGGCAGCGACCCAGCGGTCGAGGGTCGCCTGCGCCGCCACCGCCGTCGATCGCCTGCGACGGCGCGCGCGATCCCGGCGGCCAGCGCCTCGTCGAGCGCCGTCGCCGCTCGCGGCGTGGACGGCGAGCGCGGCGCCGGCGTTGAGCACGACGGCGTCGCGCACCGGGCCGGGCTCGCCGGCGAGCAGCCGGCGGACGACGTCGGCGTTGTGGGCCGCGTCGCCGCCGAGCGAGGTCGGCGGTGGTGGCGGGCGCCAGCCCGAAGGCGGCGGGGTCGACGGTGACCGGGCCGGTGACCTCGCCGCCGGCGACCACCCAGACCGTCGAGGTGGTCGTGGTGGTCAGCTCGTCGAGGCCGTCGTCGCCGCGGAACACCCAGGCGTCGGCGCCGCGCGCGGCGAACACGCCGGCCATCACCGGCACCATCCGCAGGTCGGCGCAGCCGATCGCCTGCGCGGCCGGGCGCACCGGGTTGGCCAGCGGGCCGAGGAAGTTGAAGGTGGTGCCGATGCCGAGCTCGCGGCGCGGCACCGCCGTGTGGCGCATCGCCGGGTTGAAGGCCGCGGCGAAGCAGAAGGTGATGCCGGCCTCGACCGCGACGCGCGGCGACCCGGTCGGGCGGCAGGTCGAGCCGGATGCCGAGCGCCTCGAGCACGTCGGCGCTGCCCGGCCAGCGACGACGCCGAGCGGTTGCCGTGCTTGACCACGGTCACGCCGGCGCCGGCCGCGACGATCGCGGCCATGGTGGAGATGTTGACCGAGTTGGAGCGGTCGGCGCCGGTGCCGACGACGTCGAGCAGCCGGCCCTCGACGCGTGATCGGCGTACGGCGGGCGTACATCGCGTCGGCGAGCCCGGTCACCTCGGCGATCGTCTCGCCCTTGGCGCGCAGCGCGACCGCGAAGCCCGGCGATCTGGGCGGGCGTGGCCTCGCCGGCGAGGATCTCGCCCATCGCCCACGCGGCCTGGTCGGCGGTCAGGTCGCTCCGTGCGACCAGCGCGCCGAGGACCTCGGGCCAGGTCACGCCGCCACCGCTCGGAGGGCCGGGCCCGCGAGGTGCGCGACCGGCGTGCCGGGACTCACGTCTGGGCGGGCACGCGCGAGCGCAGCAGCCCGACGACCGACTCGGCGAGCTGGATCGGGTCGAGCGGGTGCGGCACGGCGGCGTCGGCGCGCGACCACGTGGCGAGCCAGGCGTCCTGCGGCCGTCCGGTCAGCACCAGGATCGGCGGGCACTGGTAGATCTCGTCCTTGAGCTGCTTGGCGATGCCCATGCCGCCGGCGGGCACGGCCTCGCCGTCGAGGATCGCCAGCGCGATGTGCCCGGCGTCCATGTTCTGGATCACGACCGGCTCGGTGGCGACCTCGACGTACTCGACCTCGGGCAGGTCGGGGTGCGGACGACGTCCGAGCGCCAGGATCACCTGCTGGCGCGAGTGTTGGAGTCGTCGCTGTAGACGAGCACCTTGAGGCGGGTGCGGGGCGGAGGCGAGCGTCGGTCACGCGCTCATGCTAGGCGCGGGCCATCGCTGCGGACGCCGAGCCGCGGCTCCGCGCGGCCCGGGCCTCGCGTGCCTCGAGCAGGTCCAGGCGCCGGTCCTCGCGCCTGCGCCTCGGCCTGCGACGGACCGCACCCACTGCACGAACAGCACGACGAAGAACGACAGCCCGACCAGGTCGCCGGAGGCCCACAGGATGCCGCCGGCGAGGTTCTGGTCGGCGAACGGGTCGGGCAGCCACGCCCCCATCGGGCCCGGCGGCGAGCGAGGGGTACCAGTCGCCGCCGAGCAGGGTGATCTGGCCCATGATCGTGATGCCGAGGAAGGCGTGGAACGGCAGCGTGCAGCACCGCCAGCGCCACCCGGAACGGGTAGCCCACGCGCCCGGGCACCGGGTCGACGCCCATCAGCGGCCAGAAGAACAGCGCCCCGACCATCACCAGGTGCACGTGCATCAGCTCGTGGACCCACGACGTGCTCGAGCGAGGCGCGGTACCAGCCGGAGAAGTAGAGCGCCCACGGCGAGACGACGTAGAGCGCCGAAGCGTCAGCGGCGGGAACGACAGCACCCGCGCCGACCCGCGAGTGCAGCACCGCGAGCAGCCACCGGCGCGGCCGCGCCGGCAGCGTGCGCAGCGCCAGGGTCACCGGGGCGCCCAGGGCCAGGAACAGCGGCACCACCATCGACAGCACCATGTGCTGCACCATGTGCACGCTCACCAGCGTCGTGTCGTACGCCGCCAGCCCCGACGACGTGGCGACGTAGAACGCGCCCATCCCGACGCCGACGAAGGCCACCGTGCGGCCCGACCGGCCAGCGGTCCCCGCGGCGGCGCAGGCGGGCCACGCCGAGCAGGTAGAGACCGCTCGCCCAGACGGTCACCACGAGCGGCACGGGGCCAGCGACCACTGGGTGAAGAAGGCCCCCGGGGTCAGTCGCGGGAGCACCTCGGAGGCGCTCAGCACGACGATCGGGACGAGGTCCGGACACGCTGTCGAGAGTACGCGGGCGACTCTGACCGGGGGGTGTGGTGGCCCCCGGGCCCGGTACACGCCATAATGAGCGCTGTGGCGACCACTGCAACCATCCCGGCCTCCCGCCTGCACGGGCACCACGACCGCCCGTCGATGGTCGCGGTCGGCACGATCATCTGGCTCTCCAGCGAGCTGATGTTCTTCGCGGCGCTGTTCGCGTCGTACTTCACGATCCGCTCGGTGAGCCCGGAGCTGTGGGCGGAGAACACCGAGGCGCTCAACGTCCCGTTCGCGTCGGTCAACACCACGATCCTGGTGCTGTCCTCGCTGACCTGCCAGCTCGGCGTCTTCGCCGCCGAGCGCGGCCAGGTCGGGCGCAGCGGCGGCCTGCTCGACTTCCGCAAGTGGGGCCTGCGCGAGTGGTTCATCCTCACCTACCTCATGGGCGCGGTGTTCATCGGCGGCCAGGCCCTCGAGTACGCCGAGCTCATCCACGAGGGCATCACGATCCCCGACTCGGCCTACGGCACGATGTTCTACCTGACCACCGGCTTCCACGGCATCCACGTGACCGGCGGCCTGATCGCCTTCCTGCTTCGTGCTCGGGCGCACCTACCTGGCCCGCAAGTTCACCCACGAGCAGGCCGTCAGCGCGATCGTCGTGTCCTACTACTGGCACTTCGTCGACGTCGTGTGGATCGGGCTGTTCGCCACGATCTACCTCATCAAGTAGCCCGGCACCTCCGACCTGATCCGCCTGACGACGAGACGACCTAGGGACAAACACAGTGCGACTCCTCAACCGCTCCGCCGGCCGGCTCTCGCGGCACCGCCGCGGGCCGCTGGCCGGCCTCGCGGTGCTCCTGCTGGCCCTGCTGCTCACCGGCGGCGCCTACTCGCTGCTCTCCCCCGGCGCCCAGGCCGAGCGAGACCAGCACCACGCGAGGCCGACGTCCAGGCCGGCCGCGAGCTGTTCCTGGTCAGCTGCGCCTTCTGCCACGGCGACGAACGGCGAGGGCGTCCCGACCCGCGACGGCGGCCAGTACGGCCCCGCGCTCGACCGACGTCGGCGCGCGCCTCCGTCGACTTCCAGGTCGGCACCGGCCGGATGCCGCTGGCCCAGCCCGGCCAGCAGGCCGTGCCGCAAGCCGCCCGTCTTCGACGAGGACGAGATCCGCCAGCTCGCGGCGTACGTCGACAGCCTCGGCACCGGCCCGGCCGTCCCCGACGAGTCGGCCTACACGCTGCCCGACGACCTCACCGAGGAGGAGCGCGACGAGGCGATCACCCGCGGCGGCCAGATCTTCCTCACCAACTGCACCGCCTGCCACAACTTCGACGGCTCCGGCGGCGCCATGCCGCGCGGCGGCCAGGCCCCGACCCTGCGCGGCGTCGACTCCCGCTACATCTACGAGGCGCTGCTCACCGGCCCGCAGCAGATGCCGTCGTTCTCCGACGGCAACCTGACGCCCGAGGCCAAGCGCGACGTCATCGCCTACCTCAAGGCCACCGAGGAGACCCCCGGCTACGGCGGCTTCGGCCTCGGCAGCCTCGGCCCGGTCAGCGAGGGCCTGTTCGCCTGGCTCGTCGGCATCGGCGGCCTGGTCGGCTTCGCGATCTGGATCGCGGCCCACACCACCCGCACCACCAAGGCCAAGCCGCCGCGACCAGCCCCGGTCAACCTCCCGCCGGAGCAGCCGGCAACACCGAGAGCGGAGCGACCGCGTGAGCGACCTCGACAAGCACCCCGGCGACGCCGGGCACGACGGCCACCTGCCGGCCGTCCCCGAGGAGCCGATCGCCAACCCGGGCCTGCCGGCCCACACGTGGCGTCCGACCGACGTCGACGAGGGCGCTCGCCAAGCGCGCCGAGCGCCAGGTCTCGCTGCTGTTCACGCTCTCGGCGGTGTGCACCGTGCTGTTCGTCGTCTCCTACTTCGTCTTCGACATCGGCGACAACTGGGACACCGTCGGCGGCCTCGGCGCCTCCACCGTCGCCCTCGGGCGTCTTCCTGGGCCTGGCGCTGATGCTCATCGGCGTCGGCATCATCCAGTGGGCCCGCAAGCTGATGGCCGACCACGAGATGGTCGAGATGCGCCACCCGGCCGCGCTCCTCCGACGAGGACCGCGCCGCCACCGTCGAGGCGCTCAACGCCGGCCTCGAGGAGTCCGGCCTCGGCCGAGCGCCCGCTGATCCGCCGCTCGCTGCTGCTGCCGTCGGCCTGCTCGGCGCCCCCGTCGTCGTCCTGCTGCGCGACCTCGGCCCCACGCCGGGCCAGGTCGCCAACGCCGCCGAGGGCACGGGCCTCAAGCACACGCTGTGGGGCACCGCAGCCCCGGCATCCGCGTCGTCCGCGACGTCCTCGGCACCCCGATCCGGCCCGCCGACCTGCAGATCGGCGACCTGGTCAACGCCGTCCCCGACGGCATCTTCGACCTCGAGGGCGTCGAGCTGCAGGTCGCCAAGGCCAAGGCCGCGGTGATCGTCGTCAAGATGGCGCCCGACGAGATCAAGTCCCAACAGGGTGATGACTGGGACGTCGACGGCGTGCTTTGCTACTCCAAGATCTGCAGCCACGTCGGCTGCCCGATCTCGCTGTACGAACGCACCACGCACCACGTGCTGTGCCCGTGTCACCAGTCGACGTTCGACCTGGCCGACTCGGCCAAGGTGGTCTTCGGACCGGCCGGCCGGCCGCTGCCCCAGCTGCCGCTCGCGCGTCGACGACGAGGGCTACCTCGTCGCCCAGCGCGACTTCAACGAACCCGTCGGACCGAGCTTCTGGGAGTCGTGAGAAGGACGATGAGCATCGACACCAGCAAGGTCGCCGACAGCAACACCACGACGCGCCGCCACCGCCGAAGAAGCCGGCCAAGGCCGGCGCCGTCGCCACCTGGGCCGACGACCGCCTCGGCCTCGGCGGCGGCGATGAAGAAGAACCTGCGCAAGGTCTTCCCCGACCACTGGTCCTTCATGCTGGGCGAGATCGCCCTGTGGAGCTTCGTCGTCCTGCTGCTCAGCGGCGTCTTCCTGACGCTCTGGTACGTCCCGAGCATGGGCGAGGTCGAGTACCAGGGCTCCTACGACCCGCTGCGCGGCGTCGAGATGTCCGAGGCCTACGCCTCGACGCTCAAGCTGTCCTTCGACGTGCGCGGCGGCCTGCTGATGCGCCAGATGCACCACTGGGCGGCGATGATCTTCGTCGCCTCGATGATGGTGCACCTGCTGCGCGTCTGGTTCACCGGCGCGTTCCGCAAGCCCCGTGAGCTCAACTGGGTCATCGGCTGCCTGCTGCTGCTCCTCGGCACGCTCGAGGGCTTCACCGGCTACTCGCTGCCCGACGACCTGCTCTCCGGCACCGGCATCCGCGCCGCCGACGGCTTCATGAAGGCCACCCCCGTGGTCGGCTCCTACATGTCGTTCTTCCTCTTCGGTGGCGAGTTCCCGGGCGAGTCGATCATCCCGCGCCTCTACACCGTCCACGTGCTGCTGATCCCGGGCATGCTGCTGGCCCTGATCGCCGCCCACATGCTGCTGCTCGTCTACCACAAGCACACCCAGTGGCCTGGTCCCGGCCGCACCGAGGAGAACGTCGTCGGCTTCCCGATGCTCCCGGTCTACGCCGCCAAGGCCGGCGGGTTCTTCTTCATCGTCTTCGGCGTCACCGCGCATCATGGGCGGCCTGCTGTCGATCAACCCGGTGTGGAAGTTCGGCCCCTACGACCCGACCAAGGTCACGGCCGGCTCGCAGCCCGACTGGTACATGGGCTGGCCCGACGGCCTGCTGCGCATCATCCCCGGCTGGGAGTCGGTGATCGGCGGCTACACGATCTCGTGGAACGTCATGCTCCCGATCCTGATCATGCCGCCGCTGATGCTCGTCCTCGCTGATCATGCTGCCGTTCATCGACGCCTGGATCACCGGCGACAAGCGCGAGCACCACCTGCTGCAGCGCCCGCGCGACGCTCCGACGCGCACCGCGATCATGGTCGCGCTGATGACCTTCTACGGCCTCGCCTGGGCCGCGGGCGGCAACGACATCATCGCGATCAAGCTGCACCTGTCGATCAACCAGATCACCTACTTCATGCGGGGGGCCGTCTTCCTCGGCCCGCTGATCGCCTTCATCATCACCAAGCGCTGGTGCATCTCGCTGCAGCGTCACGACGAGGACAAGCTGCTCCACGGCTACGAGACCGGCATCATCATGCGGTCCCCCGAGGGCGGCTACAGCGAGCGTCACCTGCCGATCAGCGAGGCCGAGGCCTACCAGATCACCGCTCGCGACCGCGAGAGGTGTTCACCGCCAACGGCCAGGTCGACGAGAACGGCGTCGCCGCTCCCGGCGGCAGGCTCGACGGCGTCCGCGCCAAGCTGTCGACGCTGATGTTCGCCGACAACATCCAGAAGCCGACCGCGGCCGAGCTCGAGGAGGCCCACCACCACGCCGAGCACGAGCACGCGCTCACCGCGGCGCTCGACGGCCACGCCGCCGACGGCCACCAGTTCGACGGCCACCACGCCGTCGAGGGCGAGTCCCTGCGCGGCGACCACTGATCTCGCACGACTGCACCGGCCGGCCCGTCTGACGGGCCGGCCGTGGCGACTGCCGCTCAGACTGCGTCGGCGATCGGTGGTGACGGCGTCGGCTGCAGGCTGGCGCCGATGAGCCTCGACACGCGCCACGCCCAGCCTGACGCGACCCGTCGCCGCCTCGGCGACGCGCTCGACGCTGGCTCCCGCTGATCGTGCTCGTCAGCGCCGCGAGCCTTGCTGCTCCGCACAGGCAGCCAGCGCCGCTCGGCGACCCCGACCTTGGTGGCACCTCGGCTCGGGGACGACCTGTGGCGGCAGGGGTCGTCTGAGGCGCCGTCGGACTGGTCGCCGCGCCAGACCGTCGACTGGGTACCGAGCGAACCCCTCCCGGAGGTCGTGGTCGCCGCGGATCGAGGCACTGGTCGGGGCTGCCGCTCGGTGGCGTGGCTCTACGGCTGACGCTGGTCACTGGTGCTCGTGCGTCGTCTACTGGACCTGCCGGCGCGAGGCGGCACGGCGGTGGCGTCGGTGGTGGCCGTGCCTCACGGCCTGGGCGATGTTCGCGTCGCTGACTCCGCGTCCCAGCTGCTCGGCTTCGTGCTCCTCGCCCTGGTGACCCGTGGCGCTGGTCACGCGTCGGGCGAGTCCCTCCGCTCCGCCGTGGTGGCTCGATCCCGCTCACCTGGCTCGTGGTCGCATTTGCCACGGGTTCTGGGTGCTCGGAGTCGCCCTGAGCGCGCTGTGCTGGCTAGGACTCGTCCTCGACCTCCGCCCGGGCGCCGCGACGTGCCAGGTCCACCTGGCTCTCGGTGCCGGCAGCGTCGCTTCGGCGTCGTGCTGCTCAACCCGGCCGCGGTGGCAGGTGGTCCTCGCGTCCCCTCTCGGTCGACGACACGACGCAGTACATCTCGGAGTGGGCGCGCACCAGCTACCGGCACCCCAGCGGGATCGTGTGCGCTGTCCTGATGGTCAGCCGTCCCCGCTCTCATGGCTGGCGCGACGCCGTGAGGTGACGTGGACCGAGGTGCTCCTCCGTCGTGGCTGCGGCATTCTTCTGGTGGTACGCGCTGCGGACCATCGCGTGTCGCGCAGTCATCGTCGCGCCGCTGCTGGCGCGCTACGTCGCGCAGTTCCAGGCGACCACCGGTCGAGGCCGTCCCGCGGCGCGAGCGCCTGGCGTGCTCGGCGCCGGAGCCGGTCGTGCGGGCGCTGACGCCTAGCCGTCGCGTACCGACGACCTCAGGCGCGATGCCAGGTCGGTGCGTCGCCGCACGGCGACTGTCCGACCGACTTGACCGCTGCCTGACGGGACCGGCGTCCTGAACCAGTACGAGCTCGGTGGGTGGCTGACCTGGCGGCACCCGACCTGACCGGCCTCGGACGGCTCGTCGTGCCCTACGACCCGGACTACATCTGGGCAGCTGGTGCAGGTCCGAGAACTTGGCCACGCGGCGACTGGGCCGACCACGTCGAGGACCTCGACGTCGACCTACACGCTGATGGCCGGCCGGTGCACGACGGTCAGCACCACCCGGACCGACGCGGTGGCTAGGTCGCGGACGAGGCCGACGGCGCTCGTCCTGCTGATCACGTCCCGGGTCGGGTACCCAGGTCACGTGCAGGTCAGGCGAGGGCGGAGCCGGCTTCTGGTACTCCTTGAAGGACTTGTTCCAGTCGCCGTAGCCGTTGTCGAAGGTCATCGGGCGGTCGGTGCCGGTGTACTCGACGACGTCGCCGCGGCGGCTCATGGCGTAGAGCCAGGCGGCGTTGTCGGTGCTCATGCCGGTGCAGCCGTGGGAGACGTTGGCGTAGCCCTGCGAGCCGACCGACCACGGGGCGGCGTGGATGAACTCGCCGGAGTAGGTCAGCGCGCATGGCCCACTGGACGTTGTCGATGTCGTAGGACTCCGAGCTGCCCGCGGGATGCCGACGGTCTCGGAGTTCATCCGCTTGGACTCGAACTTCTCCGATGATCACCTTGATGCCGGAGCGGGTCGTGAAGCCCGGCCTTGCCGGTGGTGATCGGGATGGTGCGCAGCAGCTTGCCGTTCTCGAGGACCTTCATCTGGTGGGTCTGGGCGTCGACCTTGTAGATGTGCGCGTCGCCGACCTTGAAGTCGACCTGCGCGGTCCTCCTGGCCGTAGATGCCGTTGCCGGCGTCGACGCCGTTGACGTCGACGTCGACGTCGACCTTGGTGCCGGCGCTCCAGTACGTCTTGGGGCGCCAGTGGGCCTCGGTGTCGCTGAGCCAGTACCAGGAGCCCGTCTGGGCCGGGGTGGAGGTGACCTTCATGTGCTTCTCGAACTCGGCGCGGTCGGTGACCGGCAGGTCGAAGGTGACGATCGACCGGCATGCCGACGCCGACGGTCTCGCCCGCGAGCGGGGCCACCGACGGGTAGGTCTGCTCGTCGAGGCGTGAGGGCCTGCGGTGGTGAAGCTGCGTGCGGGACCTGCGAGCGTCGCGCCGTCGTCGTCGGCGGCCGCGCGCACGACGTAGGTGGTGCCGGGCTCGAGCCGCTCGGAGGCGGTCCAGGAGGCGCCGTCGTCGCTCATCGCGCCGGGCA
The DNA here is from genome assembly GCA_963830575.1 of uncultured Actinomycetota bacterium. Taxonomy (GTDB): domain Bacteria; phylum Actinomycetota; class Actinomycetes; order Propionibacteriales; family Nocardioidaceae; genus Nocardioides. Next base: position 2,549 of record CAWHNR010000030.1, on the reverse strand, counting down.
CCTCGCCCTCGGGCGAGCTGACCGTCGACGGCGCTCAGGGAGCCGCTGTCGGCGGCGACCTCGACCAGGGTCGAGCACGGGGACGCCGGTCGCGCCCTTGGTCGACGTTGACGTCGATCGCGGGGCCGGCGGCGGGCTCGTCGCCCTCGGAGACGCTCGGCGCCGGTGCGCGCCGCCGTCGGTGCTGCCGGTGGCGTCGCCCTGGCGGCGAGGCGCCGTCGGAGCCGCCGAGCTGCACGCGGCGAGCGCAGCCGGCGACGGCCACGAGGCCGCAGCGAGCGGCACGCGGCACGGGCAGGACATCGAGAGCCCACGGCAGCGGTGCAGGCCGAACGGCTCGCAGGACATGCCTCCGCGAGGTCAGACGACTCCGGCAGCGAACCGACGTGACGCGAGCGGGTCGCGCTCGGCAGCGAAGCCGCGCATCCGCCACGGTGCGCCGGATCGCCGCCGGCGTCGCAACTCGCCGACCCGGCAGCGCTACCCGACGCCGACGCGCGACCTGGACGCCTCAGTGGGCGTGCTCGCCGCGGTAGTACTCGAAGACCAGCCCGGACAGCGCCACGGCGCCGAGGACGACGCCGATGATGAACAGCCACCAGGCGCCGGCGGCGACGCCGAAGACCATCACGCCGAGGGTCGCGCCGCACCACAGCGGCCACCACGAGTACGGCGGGAAGAAGCCCGAGCTCGCCGGCGCCGTCGGCGATCTCGCCGTCCTTGCGGTCCTCGGGGCGGGGGTCCATCTTCTTGGCGTGGAAGCCGAGGTAGAGGGTGACCATCAGGGTCAGCAGGCCGGTCATGACCAGCGCGGAGGTGCCGGTCCAGTCACCGCCCTTGTCGCGGCTGTCGGTGACCAGCCAGTACGCCGGGCGTCACCAGCACGAGGAAGACGGTGGTGATCGCCGAAGATCCAGGCCTCGGACTTCATCGCGTCGTGCCTCCGTCGTGGTCGTCGTCGGTGTCGGTCGTCGGTGCCGTGCCGGTCGACGCTCCTTGAGCAGCGTGTCGCGGCCCTCCATGTCGGGCGCGTCGGCGAACTTGCCGTCGCGCGCGGCGGTCGTTGTCGTCGAGCTCGATGGCGGCGACCTCGGGGTGGTGCAGGTCGAACGCCGGCGACTCCGAGCGGATCCGCGGGATCGAGTGGAAGTTGTGCCGCGGCGGCGGGCAGCTGGTGGCCCACTCGAGCGAGCGGCCCCAGCCCCACGGGTCGTCGACCTCGACCTTGGGCGCGTTGCGCGAGACGTAGACGTTGTAGAGGAACGGCAGCGTCGAGGCGCCGAGCAGGAACGCGCCGATCGTGGAGACCTGGTTGAGCGTCTCCAGCCGTCGGAGGCCTGGTAGTCGGCGTAGCGACGCGGCATGCCCTCGACGCCCAGCCAGTGCTGGACCAGGAACGTGGTGTGGAAGCCGACGAACAGCAGCCAGAAGTGCAGCTTGCCGAGCCGCTCGTCGAGCATCCGCCCGGTCATCTTGGGCCACCAGAAGTAGAAGCCGGCGAACATCGCGAACACCACGGTGCCGAAGACGACGTAGTGGAAGTGCGCGACCACGAAGTAGGAGTCGGAGACGTGGAAGTCGAGCGGCGGGCTGGCCAGGATGATGCCGGTCAGGCCACCGAACAGGAAGGTCGTCAGGAACCCGACCGACCACAGCATGGGGGTGTCGAAGGACATCGACCCGCCCCACATCGTGCCGATCCAGTTGAAGAACTTCACTCCTGTGGGCACGGCGATCAGGAACGTCATGCCGGAGAAGAACGGCAGGTTGACCGCGCCGGTGACGAACATGTGGTGGGCCCACACGGCGACCGACAGGATCGCGATGCCGAGCGTGGCGCCGACCAGGCCGACGTAGCCGAAGATCGGCTTGCGGCTGAACACCGGCAGGATCTCGGTGATGATGCCGAAGAACGGCAGCGCGATGATGTAGACCTCGGGGTGCCCGAAGAACCAGAACAGGTGCTGCCACAGGATCGCGCCGCCGTGGGCGGTGTCGAAGACGTGGGCGCCGAGCTGGCGGTCGGCCTCGAGCGAGAGCAGCGCGCCGGCGAGGATCGGGAACGCGATCAGCACGAGCAGGCTGGTGACCAGCGTGTTCCACACGAAGATCGGCATCCGGAACATCGTCATGCCGGGCGCGCGCATGCAGATGATCGTGGTGATGAAGTTGACCGCACCGAGGATCGTGCCGAGACCGGCCATCCACAGACCCATGATCCACAGGTCACCGCCGACGCCGGGCGAGCGGATCGCGTCGGACAGCGGCGTGTAGGCGAACCAGCCGAAGTCGGCCGCACCGCCGCGGGGTCAGGAAGCCGGAGGCGGCGATCAGGCCGCCGAACAGGAACAGCCAGTAGCTGAACATGTTGAGCCGCGGGAACGCGACGTCGGGCGAGCCGATCTGCAGCGGCATGATCACGTTGGCGAAGCCGAAGAACAGCGGGGTCGCGAACAGCAGCAGCATGATCGTGCCGTGCATCGTGAAGAGCTGGTTGTAGAGCTCCTCGTTGACGACCTGGCTGCCCGGGAAGGCCAGCTCGGAGCGGA
>CAWHNR010000029.1:0-101698 GCA_963830575.1 uncultured Actinomycetota bacterium | reverse complement strand
GGCGACCACGCTCGCCGAGGCCCTGGCGGGCGCCGAGTCGGCGCGCGCCGCCGTCGTCGAGGTCGCCCTGCGGCACCTCGAGCCCGCCCGGGTCGCGACCCGGAGCCTCGACGTCTGGCCCGCGCACGACGAGCAGGGCCGGCCGGCGGGTCACGAGGCGCGGCACTCGCTCGCCCTGCGCTGCGACGACCTCGCCGTCGCCGGCGCGCTGGTGCAGGCGCTCGCCGACGAGGTGGGGGACCGCCTCGTGGTCGAGGGGGTGAGCCTCTCGGCCTCGCCCACGCCGGACGACGTCCGGACGGCCCGCGAGCGCGCCTTCGCCGACGCCCGGGCCACCGCCGAGCACCTCGCCTCGCTCGCCGGCGCCGGCCTCGGTGCCGTGACCAGGGTCGTCGACGGCGCCTCCGACGGCGGCGGCTCCGGCCTGCGCGAGACGGACGTCATGGCCAAGTCCGCCGACGTCTCGTTCGAGGGCGGCGAGGAGGACGTCTCGGCGTCGGTCCAAGTCACCTTCGAGCTCGTCTAGACGCCGACCCGCCTCACATGTGGGGCGGGTCAGTGCGTCGGCTTGCGGTCGGCGGGTCCCACCAGCGACGCCACGAGGGCGGCGCCGAGGCCCACGTAGGCGAGGCCCGCGCCCGGGGTCGCGTGGGCGCCGCAGGCGTAGACCCCGTCGATCGGGGTGGTCGGGCCGAGGCGGGCCCGGACGGTGCCGCGGCCCTGCCACAGGACGCCGTACGGCGAGCCTCCCCAGGCCACGACGGTCTCGAGCGGGGTGCGGTCGACCCGGGCGACGACCCGGTCGCGCAGGTCGAGCCCGTGGCGGGCGAGGACCCTCAGCATGTCCTCCGACAGCCGGCCGCGGCCGTGGAGGGTGAGGGCGGAGTGGCCCTCCGGCGCGGCCCCGCCCGGCCGCACCACGATCATCGGGTTGCCGTGCAGCACGGTCTCGGAGTCGAGGCCCTCGGGCAGGTCGCCCTCGAGGCCCAGGTGGGCGACCACCGGCGGCAGCGACGGCATGGTGCGCTCGACGTACGGAGCCAGGGCCGGGAGCCGCCGCGGGTCGACGGCGCAGACGACGACGTCGGCCGCGACCTCGCCCATGGGGGTCGCGACCGCTACGACCCGGCCGTCGCGCACGACGAGGTCGCTCACCGGGTCCTCGCGCACGACGGTGACGCCGCGGGTGGCCAGCCGGTCGGTCAGCAGGTCGCGCAGCCGCGCGAGGCCGCCGAGCTCGACGGGGATCGTCCAGGCGCCGAAGCACTGCTCGAGCCACGTCGAGACGCCGGCCCACGCCGGGACGTTGCGCAGGTCGTGCCCCTCGGCGACGAACGGGTGGGCGGCGACGGTCGCGGGGCGGTCGTCCTTGAACGTCTTGCGGAGCCGCTTGAGGAGGTGCTCCCGGCTGTCGAGCAGGCCGGCGACCTGGGGCGGCAGCGCGGACGGCGTCCACGGCTCCTCGAAGTAGTGCTGGCGCAGCACGTCCCAGACCTCGGCGTAGGACGCGACGTGGGCGTCCCAGACCTTGCCGAGGCCGGGGCGCAGCGCGTCGAACGCCTCCGACTGCGCGCGGCGCGACGCGCCGGGGAGCCGCAGCACCGTGCCGTCCTCGAAGCGGTGCTCGCGCACGACTCCGAGCGGCGTGAGGTCCTGGCCGAGCTCGTCCTCGAGGGGGCGCCCGCTCTTGCGGAACAGGTCGCGCACCACCGCGGGCACGAGCAGGGACGTCGGCCCGGCGTCCCAGGTGAACCCGTCGGCGGTCACCGTGGTGAGGGCGCCGCCGAGGTCGGTCGAGGCCTCGAGCAGCGTCACGTCGTGGCCGAGCTTGGCCAGGCGCGCGGCTGCCGCCAGCCCGCCGTACCCGCCTCCGACCACCACCACGCGTGCCACGGCCCGAACCCTACGGCCCTCGACGGCCCCGATCAGGGTGGCGCGGTGGTGACCGGGCCCCGGCGCCGGGCCCGGCGCTGCTGGAGGCGGCGCCACCCGCGCCGCACGACCTTCGCGGCCAGGTACAGCAGGCCCAGGCCGATCAGCAGCAGGACGGCGGCGACGGCGGCCGCCAGCTCGGGGTGACGGATCGCGAAGGCCACGACGGCGAGCACGGCGACGTCCTCGAGCACGCTGACCGTGATGTTGGTGACGGGCTCCGGCGAGGTGTTGATCGCGAGCCGTCCGCCGGCCTTGACCAGGTGGGACACGAGGGCCGTCCCGCCGCCGACGCCCGCGCTGACGGCCTGCTCGAGCGAGTCGGCGTCCCCCGCGAGCAGGACGCCGATCACGGCACCCGCCGTCGGCCGGACGAAGGTCGAGACCACGTCCCAGGTGGAGTCGACGTAGGGGATCTTGTCGGCCACGAACTCCACCGCGTAGAGGAGTCCCGCGACGGCCAGCACGTCCCACCGGGCGAGCACCTCCGGGACGTCGTCGGTGACGCCGAGGCGTTCGCCGAACCCGAGCACCAGCACGACGAGGTAGGCGTTGACGCCGCTGGCCCAGCCGCTGGAGAACGTCAGGGCGAGGGAGTCCATCAGTCGACCCCGTCGCGTCGTCCTCGTCGGGGCCGACGTCGACGACGCTCGCGCCGGTGAGCGAGCGCAGCTCGTCGTAGGTGGAGGAGAACACCGCCGCGGGGTGGCCGGCCGCCGCCCACACCACGGGGTGCCGGGCGAGCCACGGGTCGAGGTAGGTGGGCACCGGGGCCGGGTGGGCGATGGGGGAGACGCCGCCGATCACCTGACCGGTGTGCTCGCGCACGAACTCGGGCGAGGCGCGCCGCAACCTGGCCACCCCGATGCGCGCGGCCGTCGCCGCGGTGTCGACGCGGTGGGCGCCCGAGGTGAGGATCAGCACCGGCGTGCCGCCGGCGTCGAACAGCAGGCTGTTGGCGATCGCGCCGGGCTCGCACCCCAGCGCCTCGGCCGCGAGTGCGGCGGTGTGGACCGAGTCGGGCAGAATGACGATCTCGCCGGTGCCGCCGAGGCGGGCGTGCTCGTCGCGGAACCTGGCCACCATCGGGTGCTCGGACTGCTGGCTCGCCATGGGCCAGACCCTAGATCAGCCGCGCACGGCGCCGGCAGCACCGAGCCCCACCGACACCCAGCAACACCCGGCAACACCCAGCCAGACCACCGACCACCAGCAGCCCGTCACCGACGGGCTCCGTACCCCGCAGCCCCGAGGAGGCGATCGAGCCATGGCCCAGCGTCCGGCGTCGCTCGTCCTCGCGGTGCGGCTCGTGCTCCTGCTGGCGGCGGTGGCCCTGGTGATGGTGGTGCTCGCCGTGGTCCTCGACGACGAGCTCGTCGCGGCCTCGGGCATGGCCGGTGCCTCCGCCGACGACACCCGGGTGCCCCCGTCGTTCACGCCCGTGGTCGCCGTCCTCTACGTCACGGTGGTCAGCCTGGTCCTGGTGCTCGTGGCGTTCGTCCTCGCCGGCCACAACTGGGCCCGGCACTGCCTGGCGGCGGCCCACCTCGTCCTGGCGATCGGCGGCGTCGCGGGCCTGCGCACCATGCCCTCGCCGCCGTACGTCGTGGTGATCGCGGGGTCGCTGGTGGTCGAGGCGCTCGTCGTCTTCTTCCTCTACCGGCCCGACACCTCGGCGTACCTGCTGCCGGACACGGTCGGCGCCGGGCCCGGCGGGCGTCCCGGGACCTGACCCGTCCTGCTCCTTGACGCGCTGTCGGTGGCCGGGTGTAGCGTTCGGGTTGTTCGAACACGTGTTCGAACGCCCGGCGGGGTCGACCTCGACCCCCGGCTCCGCCGGGCCCGGGGGGTCGGTACGGGGCGATGGCTGTGGAGGCGACGGTGCGACGGTACGACGACCCGGTGGAGGTGCGGCGCGGCACGGGCGCCGACGGTGAGGGCCCCGAGCAGTTCCTGTGGCGGGGGCGGCTGTGGAAGGTGCGCGCGGTCGTCGCGCGCTGGGTCGAGACCGGCGCGTGGTGGCACTCCGACGGGGTCGGCCCGGTGCCGGACGCCGGCCGCACCGAGCCCGGGGAGAGCGGCGTCGCGGGTGCCGACCTGCTGGCCGAGCGCGAGCTGTGGCGCGTCCAGGCCGGCCGCGGCGGCCTCGAGGGCGACGGCGTGTTCGACCTCAGCTTCGACCACCACGACGGCTGCTGGCAGCTCGTCGCCTGCCAGGACTGAGGGGGAGACCACGATGATGCTGCCGGCGACGACCCACTCCTACCTGATCCGCTCGGCCGAGTCGCTGTCCGAGGCGATCACGGCCACCGAGGTGACCACGCGCTACGCCTGTGCCCACGTCGCGGCACTGCGTGCGGCCGCCGCGCTGCTCGCGGCCCGGGCCCGGCCCGAGCCGGCCCGCCGACGTCCGCAGAAGAACGCCTGGGTGCTGCTCGCCGAGGTGGCGCCCGAGCTGTCGGAGTGGGCCACGTTCTTCGCCGCCGGCGCGGGCAAGCGCGCCGCCGCCGAAGCCGGCTCGAGCCGGTCGGTGACCGAGCGCGAGGCCGACGACCTGGTCCGCGACGCCGACCGGTTCCTCGGCGTGGTCGAGCAGTCCCTCGGGCTGGTGCCGCACGCGCCCGTGCGCGAGCAGCTCGTCCGACGGGTCTCCTGACCCTGGGGCGCGGCTCCCGCGCGCCCCACCACCACACCGTTCCGCCGTCAGGGGTCGAGCCATGACCGGAGGTCGACCCGCGTGGACGCGTTCCCGCACCTGCACGTCGCATCGGGCTTCTCGATGCAGTACGGCGCCTCGCCGCCGCACGTCCTGGTCGAGCACGCCGCCGGCCACGGGATGGACACGCTGGCCCTCACCGACCGCGACGGCACCTACGGAGCGGTGAGGTTCGCCCGTGCGTGCCAGCGCGCCGGCGTCGCGCCGGTGCTGGGCGTCGAGCTCGCCCACCGCCCGGTCCTGGCGCCACGAGCCGTGCGGACCCCCGCCCCGCGCACCCCGGTGCGGGGCGGGACCCATCGCGACCTGCCGCCCGAGCGCGGCGGGCTGCCGCGGGTCACGGTGCTGGCGAGCGCCGACACCCGCGGCGGCCGGGCCGGGTGGGCCGCCCTCTGCCGGCTGGTGTCGGCGGTGCACCTCGCCGGTGAGCGGGGCTCGCCGGTGCTCGACCTCGGCGACGAGCAGGTGGCGGCGCTGCTGGCGGGCGGCGACCTGGTGGTGATGCTCGGCCCGTCCTCCGAGGTCGGGCTCGCCGCGTCGCGCCGGCGCCCCGACCACGCCCTCGCGGCGCTCGCTCCGTGGCGGCACCTGGTCCCGCGCAGCCACCTCGTCGTCGAGGTGGTCGACCACCGGGTGCTCGACGGACCGACGTCGGCGAGCACGGCCGCCCGGCTGCTCGCCCTGGCCGAGCGGGAGGGTCTGGTCTCGGTGCTGACCAACGCCGTGCGCCACGTCGGGCGGGCCGACGCCGTCACCGTCGACGTGCTCGACGCGGCCCGGCGGCTGGTCGCGCTCGACCGGCGCCACCTCGAGCGACGCAACGCCGAGGGGTACCTCAAGGCCGGCACGGAGATGCGCGAGGTCGCCGACGACGTCGCCCGGGCGGCCGGCCTCGGCGAGCGCGGCGGGCGCGAGCTGCTGGGCCGCACCCGCGCCCTCGCCGACCGGTGCGTGCTCGACCCGCAGGCCGACCTCGGCCTGGGCGAGGTGCACTTCCCCGAGCTCGAGGCCGGCGTCGGCGGGCGGCTCGGCCGACGGGCTCCTGCGCGCCCGGTGCGAGGCCGCCGTCGGGCGTCGCTACGGCACGGCCGGCCTCCAGGTCGTCTGGAAGCGTCTCGACGACGAGCTCGAGCTCGTGCACCGGCTCGGCTACGCCTCCTACTTCCTCACCGTCGCCGACGTGAGCGACCTGGTGCGCACCCTGGGCGTGCGGTGCGCCGCCCGCGGGTCGGGGGCGGGCAGCATCGTCAACTACCTCCTCGGCGTCTCGGGGGTCGACCCGGTGCGGCACGGCCTGCTGATGGAGCGGTTCCTCTCAGCGCGCCGGCGGGTGCTGCCCGACATCGACCTCGACGTCGAGTCGGCCCGTCGTCTCGAGGTCTACACCGCGATCCTCGACCGGTTCGGCGGCGAGCGGTGCGTGACGGTCTCGATGGTCGAGACCTACCGCGTCCGGCACGCCGTCCGCGACGTCGGGGGAGCGCTCGGGCATGCCGCCGGGCGAGGTCGACGCGATCGCCAAGGCCTTCCCGCACATCCGCGCCCGCGACGCCCGTGCCGCGCTGCGCGACCTGCCCGAGCTGGCCGCCGCGGGGCTCGGTGAGCGGCGCCTCGACCTGTTCTTCGACCTCGTCGAGCGCCTCGACGGGCTGCCGCGCCACGTGGCGATGCACCCGTGCGGCGTCCTGCTCTCCGACGCCACGCTGCTCGACCGCACGCCCGTCGAGGCGAGCTTCGCCGGCTTCCCGATGAGCCAGTTCGACAAGGACGACGTCGAGCACCTCGGCCTGCTCAAGCTCGACGTCCTGGGCATCCGGATGCAGAGCGCGATGGCCCACGCGGTGGCCGAGATCGAGCGGGTCGACGACGTCCGCCTCGACCTCGACGACGAGTCCCAGGTGCCGCTCGACGACCCGGCCACCTACGCGATGATCAGCTCGGCCCGCACCCTCGGTGTGTTCCAGATCGAGTCACCGGGCCAGCGCGAGCTCGTGGGCAAGTCGGGCATCGACGACTTCGGCCAGATCATCGCCGACATCTCGCTGTTCCGGCCCGGTCCGGTGCAGGGCGACATGATCACGCCCTACCTCGACGTCAAGCACGGCTGGCGCGACGCGCGCTACCTGCACGACGACCTGCGTCCGATCCTCGGCGAGACCCACGGCGTCGTGGTCTTCCACGAGCAGGTCATCCAGCTGCTGGCCGAGCTGACCGGCACCTCCTACGCCGAGGGCGACGAGCGGCGACGCGCCCTCGGGACGGTCGAGGGCATGGCCGCGACGAAGCAGTGGTTCGTGCGGCGGGCCCGGCGCCGTGGCTACCCGGAGGCCATGGTCGACCAGGTCTGGGAGGTGCTGGCCTCGTTCGCCTCGTTCGGCTTCTGCAAGGCCCACGCGGCGGCGTTCGCGCTGCCGACGTTCCAGTCGGCCTGGCTCAAGACGCACTGGCCGGCGCACTTCCTCGCCGGGGTGCTGACCCACGACCCCGGCATGTACCCCAAGCGCCTGATCCTCGACGACGCCCGCCAGCACGGCATCGCCGTCCTCGGCCTCGACGTCAACGCCTCGCTCGGGCACTACACCGTCGAGCGCGACGACGAGGCCGCCACGGGCTACGGCATCCGGCTCGCGCTCGGCGACGTCAAGGGCATCACCGAGGCCGAGACCGCCCGGCTCGTGGCGGCGCGACCCTTCGCCTCCCTCACCGACCTCTGGCACCGGGCGCGGGTCTCCCGGCCGACGCTGGAGCGGCTGGTGCTCACCGGTGCCCTCGACGCGGTCTACGGCATCGGCGGCCTCGCCGGCAGCGGCGCCGGCGTGGGGGTGCGCGGCAGGCCCACCCGTCGCGACCTGCTGCTGCAGGTCGCCGAGCTCGAGCGCTTCGACAAGGCGGTCGACCGCGCCGCCGCACGCGGGCGTCGTCCCGCGCGGTCGGCGACGACGCCCAGGCCGGCCGACACCCGGGCCACCGAGGCCGCGCGGCGCAACAGCACGGCGGCGTCCGAGCGTGCGGTCGACGAGCCCGCCGAGCGCCACGCGCTGGCGGCCGCGGGGGTGTGGGCGAGGGCCTCGGCCCAGAGCCGCGCGACGCCGTCCGCGGCGCCCGTCGCGTCGGTGCAGCTCGCCCTCGACCTCGGCGACGCCCCCCGCGAGGGCCGGGTCTCGGGGCTGCCCGAGCTCGGCGCCGACGAACGGCTGCGGGCCGAGCTCGAGATCCTCGGCCTCGACGCCAGCGGGCACGTCGTCGACACCTACGCGGGTTTCCTCGACGCCCTCGGCACCGCGCGCAGCCGCGACCTGCTCCGCCGGCGCAGCGGCAGCGAGCTGCTGGTCGCCGGGGTCAAGGTGGCCACCCAGACGCCGCCGGTGCGGTCGGGACGGCGCGTCGTGTTCCTCACCCTCGACGACGCCACCGGTCCGGTCGACGTCACCTTCTTCGACGACGCGCAGCGCCGGTACGCGGCCACCGTGTTCGGGTCGTGGCTGCTGCTGGTGCGCGGCGTGCTGCGTCGCACCGGCCACCGCGGCGTCTCGCTCCGGGGCACGGGGGCGTGGGAGCTCCCGGCGCTCGCCGCCGCGTGGCGGGGCGGCGGGCTCGAGGCGGTGCACGCCGTCCTGGCGACCGAGGTGCCGGGCACGCCGGCGCCCGAGGGCCGTCGCACGCTCGTGCACTCCAGCGGCTTCGCGGTCTCGCCGTACGCCGACGTCCGGCCCGCGGGCGACGACGCCAAGGGCGCCGCGCGGCGGCTCTGGCACCGCTCACCCGGGAGCCCCGGGTGAGGCCCGCACGCCCTAGGGTGGCGGGCATGTCCGCGAGCGAGCGCCGGTCGGCCCCCCGTACCGCCGTGGTCTGGGACGTCCTCGACCCCGTGCTCGCCACCGCCGGCCTCGACGTCGTCGACATCGGCGGCGGCACCGGCGGCTCGGCCGTCCGCGTCGCCGGCCTCGGCCACCGGGTCACCGTCGTCGACCCCAGCCCCGACGCCCTCGCGGCCCTCGGACGCCGTGCGCGGGAGGCCGGCGTCGAGGTCGAGGGCCGGCAGGGCGACCTCTCCGGGCTCCTCGACCTGGTCGGGGCCGACAGCGCCGACCTGGTGCTGTGCCACGGCGTGCTCGAGGTCGTCGACGACCCCGCGGCCGCCCTCGCGGCGATCCGCGAGGTGCTGCGGCCCGGTGGCCGGCTCTCGCTGCTGGTCGCCCAGCGGCACGCCGCGGTCGTCGCGCGGGCCATGGCCGGCCACTTCGCCCAGGCCCGCGCCGTGCTCGACGGCACCGACGCCCCCGGGCGCGCCGGTCGCCGGTTCACCCTCGACGAGGTCACCGGCCTGCTCGACGGAGCCGGGTTCGGGCTCGCGGCCACCCACGGCGTGCGGGTCTTCGCCGACCTGGTGCCCGGCTCGCTGCTCGACCTCGAGCCCGGTGCCACCGCTGCGCTCGTCGACCTCGAGCGCGCGGTCGCGGCGCAGCCCGAGTACCTGCCGCTGGCCACCCAGGTGCACCTGCTCGCCACCGCCTGACGCCGACCCGTCGCACATGTGCGACGGGTCAGCGGACGACGCGACCCCGGCGGCGGCATGACGGCCACGCCGATCCTCCACGTCGACATGGACGCGTTCTACGCGAGCGTCCTGCTGCGCGACCGGCCCGAGCTGCACGACGTGCCGGTGATGGTCGGCGGGGGGCACCGCGGCGTGGTGCTGGCGGCCAACTACCCGGCCCGCGCGTTCGGCGTCCGGTCGGCCATGACCGGCACGCGGGCGCGCCGGCTGTGCCCGCACGTCGTGGTGCTCCAGCCCGACTACGACCTGTTCACCACGGTGTCCCGGTCGGTGATGGAGGTGTTCCGCCGGATCACGCCCCTCGTCGAGGCGATCTCCCTCGACGAGGCCTTCCTCGACGTCCGCGGCGCCGCCCGGCTGGGCTCACCGGTCGAGGTGGCCGAGCGGGTGCGTGCGACCGTGCACGACGAGCAGGGCATCACCTGCTCGGTCGGGGTCGCGTCGTCGATCTCGGTGGCCAAGCTCGCCAGCCGGCGCGCCAAGCCCGACGGCCTGCTGGTGGTCACTCCCGACCAGGTCACCACGTTCCTCCACCCCCTCGACGTCGGCGACCTCTACGGGGTGGGGGAGAAGACGCAGGCGCAGCTGCACCGGCTCGGGCTGGTCACGGTGGGCGACCTCGCCCACACGCCGATCGGCACGCTGCAGCGCGCGCTGGGCCACCACCTCGGCGCCCACCTCCACGAGCTCGCGTGGGGCACCGACCGCTCCGAGGTCAGACCCGCGCTCGGCCGGCGTCTTCGGCCACGGTGCGGGCACCCCCGACCGGTCGATGGGCGCCCAGGAGACCTTCGGGCGCGACACCGACGACCGCGAGGCCGTGCTGCGCGAGGTGCTGAAGCTGACGGCCAAGGTCGCCGCGGCGCCTGCGCACCGCCGAGGTCGCCGGGCCGCACGGTCGACCCTCACCGTCCGCTTCGCCGACTTCACCACCATCACCCGCAGCCGCACCCTGCCCGAGGCCACCGACGTCACCCAGGAGATCTACGCCACCGCCGTCCGCCTCTACGACGCCCTCGGCCTGCAGCGCGCCCGGGTCCGCCTGGTCGGCGTCCGCGTCGAGGGCCTGGTGCCACGTCGCGCGGTCCAGCGGCAGGGCGTCCTGGGCGAGCGCGAGCACGGCTGGTCCGACGCCGACCGCGCCGTCGACCGGGCCGTCCGGCGCTTCGGGTCGGCCGCGGTGAGACCAGCGAGCACAATTTCCTGATCCCTCCTACCGTGACGCGGAGAGGCTGCCTAGACTTGGGCAGCACACCGACGTGCGCGACGACCCTGGAGGACCCGGTGCCACTCTCCGAAGAGGAGCTGCGACTGCTCGAGCAGATGGAGCGCGCCCTCGTCGAGGAGGACCCCAAGTTCGCCTCCACCCTGCGCGGCACCGCGATGCGCACACCGCCCGCCGCCGCGCCATCGTCGCCGGCTTCGTGTTCGCCGTCGGCATCGCGCTGCTGTTCGTCGGCGTCCTCACCGAGTGGTACGTCGGCATCGCCGGCTTCGTCCTCATGCTCGGCTCCGCCACCCTCGCGCTCAGCACCGTCCGCAGCCGCCAGGCCGCCGCCTGCCGACCCCCGCGGCGGCACCGCTCCACCCCTCGGGCCTCACCTCCATCGACGGCGGCCGTCGCACCCGCCGCCCCCGCGGCCGTCCGCTCGCGGCGGTGGCGCGCGGCTCCGTTCATGGAGCGCATGGAGTCCCGCTGGCGTCGTCGCCGCGAACAGGGCATGCTGACCCGCGCCTCCGCTCGCCCCTGCTCGACCTGACGCTGACCTGTCCCGTTATCGGGACGGGTCACCGGACGAGACGCTGACCTGTCCCGTTATCGGGACGGGTCACCGGAAGAGACGCTGACCTGTCGCCGTTCATCGGGACGGGTCACCGGGAGATGGACTGACCTGTCCCGTTATCGGGACGGGTCACCGCGACCTGCGCTGACCCGTCCCGACGACGGGACGGGTCAGCGGCAGGGGTCTCAGATGTGCTCGACGACGCGCCCGCCGACGAGCTCGGAGTCCGGGGCGGTGGTCGGAGTCGTGGCGGGGCGGCGCTGGAAGACCGAGACGCGGCCACCAGGCGGCGCGGCGGCGGGTGCGGGGGGCGACGCCGGCGGTGAGGGCGTCGGTGCAGGTGGTGACGTCGTCCGCGCAGGGCGCCGGGGTCGACGGCGTGGCGGCGGGAGTAGCGGGAGCGCTCGAGCTGGCCGACGATGCGGTCGATGGCGGCGACGGCCTCGGGGGCGAGGTCGGGGCCGCGGGCGGGGCGTTGCTCGCCGTGTCGCCGGGGCGGCCGAACCAGCGGACGAGGACGTCGCGGCGTCTCGCGCGGCGAGCGACCCTCCGGCCAGGCCAGGCGCAGGTCGACGACGTGGCGCGCGCAGCTCGTCCCAGGCCGCCTCGGGACCGCCGGCGAGGCGGCGGCTCGCGCTGGCGGCGGCGCAGCGCGCGGGGGAGCAGCGCGAGCAGCAGGACGAGGAGGACGCTGCCGAGGACGGACGAGCACGGTGAGCCAGGGGAAGCCCGACCCGGCGCCGGCGCCGGCGTCCTGGTCGTCGGCCTGGTCGGGTGCCGTGGTGGGGGCGCTCGGCTGGTCGGGCCGGCGGGCGCGTCGTGGGGCGCGCGGTCGTGATCGGCTCCGTCGGCTCGACCTGCGGTGTCGGTCTCGACGTCGACGGTCGGCGTAGCCCGGCAGGAAGCCGTCGGCGACCAGGGTCGGGCGTCGGGTCGAACAGCACCCAGCCGGCGCCGGGGAAGTACAGCTCGACCCAGGCGTGCAGGTCGTGGGAGCTGTAGACCCACGCGTCGCCGGGCTCGACCTCGGTCGGGCTTGAGGAAGCCGACGGCGACCCGGGCGGGGATGTCGAGGGACGCGCGCCATCGACGGCCATGGCGGCGGCGAACTGCTCGCAGTAGCCGACGCGACCGCCGGGGGCGTCGCTCGAGGAAGTCGACGAGCTCGCCGCTGCCGACCTCGCCGCCGGCACCCGCTTGGCTGGCGTACGTCGAAGCCGCCGTCGTGCGCGGAAGAACTGCGTTGAGCAGCACGGCCGCGCTCGAAGTCGGTGGTGGCGCCCGCGGTCACCTGCTCGGCGCAGACCGCGGATCGAGCGCGGCAGGTCGTCGGGCAGCTCGGTGAGCTCGTCGTCGACGCAGCGGTGCCGTGGTGTCGAGGCCGAGCAGCCGGTCGGAGTCGTACGTCGAGCTCGCTGGCCCGGTCATCGAGTAGGACTTGCCCGCCGTGGTGAGGTCGTCGTCGCTGGAGAGGAAGTCCATGGTGGACTCGTCGAAGCGCCAGTCGCCGTCGGCGTCGATGCTGCTGATCGGCGCCTGGGTCGGGCAGCCACCGCGACTCGAAGCTGCTCGTCGACCTCGACGTCGTAGTCGTAGGCGTCGGTCGTAGCTCGACGATGCGCGGGGTCGACGCCCTCGAGCGGCGGCAGCGTGCCCTGCGCGAGGTTGGACGTCGGGACCTCGCGGTCGCCGGCGCTCCACTCGTTCGTCGGTGAAGCGGTTGAGCACCGAGATGCGCAGGTGGTCGGGCGACGGGTCGTCGGTGCGGATCGCGCACCAGGTCGACGTTCGTCGCCGCGCACGAGGTCCTCGCGCAGGTCGACCATCGGGTTGGTGACCTCGATGTCGCCGTCGCCGCCGCTGCCGGGGCCGACGTCGAAGACCGAGAAGCTGAAGGTCGGGATGGCCAGCGGGCACGCACGACGGCGGCCGCGGTCGCGAGCGAGCCGACGGCCAGCGCGCTGGCGCGCACCGAGTCGCTGAGCCGGCGCACCGGCTGCGGTGCTGCCGTCGAGCGAGCGGCCCCAGCGCGACGAGGTGCTCCTCCTCCTGCAGGAACAGCATGAGCAGGAAGCCGATCGCGGTCGCGGCGAAGACCCACCACGACAGGCCGCGGTCGATCAGGCTCATCGGGCACGCTGTAGACGGTGAGCAGGGGCAGCCCGGCCAGCGGCACCCGGCGCAGGGTGCCGGCGCAGAGGTCGACGAGCAGCATCGCGACGAACGCCGCCGACGACCAGCAGCGGCTGCACCGAGATCGTGTCGGTCGTCGGGCACCGGCGAGGCGTAGGTGTTGGCGGCGTCGACCGCGTCGCGAGAGCTGCGTCCCAGAACGCGCTCGCCCGGGTAGGGCCGCGTCGGCGACGACCTGGCAGGTGGCGGCGCCGCCGACGACGACCTGGGCCAGCACGACGACGACGCCGGGCAGCCGCCGCCACCGGGCCAAGCGCCGGCGACCGCGATCACGACGCCGACCAGCGAGCAGGCCGAGAGGAAGCGCGCCGGGCAGGTCGGTGAAGCCGCGCCACGACCACATCGCCGCCCAGGCGGTCGCGGCGGCGGCGACGGAGAAGCGCAGGTGGGCGCCGAGCGCGGCGCGGTCGCGGCTGGCCGCGACGGCTGCTCATGCGCGGCCACCACCGGGTGCGGTGCCGGCGGCCGGCAGGCGGCGCCGGCGGCGGCGGACGGGGCCCGCGCGACGCCGTGCGGCCGAGGTCCTCCCAGACCGACTCGAGCCGGTCGCGCGGGCCGAGCGCGACCGCGCGCCAGCCGGAGCGGGCCAGGAACGGCGCGGCGCCGCCGGTGCCGGCGTGCGGCCCGGACCAGGCGTCGACGTCGAGCGCGATCGCCAGCGCGGACGAGGTGTGGTGGACGATCCGGCGCAGCGCGGGCGCGTCGCTCTGGTCGACGGACGCCGAGGACGGCGACGGTGAGGCCGCCGTGGGCCTGCTCGCCCATCCACGAGGTGTCGAGGCGGCCGCGCTGCTCGAGCTGGACGACGGCGAGCGCCTCGAGCAGCGGGCGGACGTTGAGGTCGGCGTCGCGCAGCGTGCCACTGGCCGCCGCTGGGCCGTGTCGTCCTCGCCGGAGGCGGTCACCAGCCGGACCTGGAAGCCGCGCTGGCGCAGGTGCACCGCGACCGACGCGGCCGCGGAGACCGCGGCCTCGAGCGAGGAGGCGATGCCCTGGCCGCGGTGGGCGAGCAGCGCGGTTGTCGAGCAGGATCGTGGCGCGCGACTGCCAGGGCTGCTCCTCGCGGCGCACCATCAGCTCGCCGGTGCGCGCCGAGCTGCGGCCAGTGCACGCGGCGCAGGTCGTCGCCCTGGCGGTAGTCGCGCACGGTGACGTCCTCGGCCGAGCCCATCGCGAAGGCGCGCGGCCGGTTGTCGCCCGAGCCGGTCCAGCCGCCGCCGAGCGGGATCGCCGGCAGCGGCGACGGTGCGCGGGGTGACCACGAGCGGCACCGTCATCCGGAAGGCGCGGCCGAGCTCGACGAGGCCGAACGCGTCGCCGACGCGCACCGTCATCGGGCCGATCTCGAAGCGGCCGCGCACGTCGGAGCGCACCTGGTAGGTCACCTGCGTGCGCCAGCCGTGACCGATGCCGTCGAGCACGAACCGCGGGCGGGTGCCGAGCACGTAGGGCACGTGGTCCTCGAGCAGCAGCACGCCGCTGGGGGTGCGGCCCTCGTTGGTCAGGGCCAGGTTGACCCGGGCCGGCTGGCCGGCGGTGACCAGCTGCGGGGTCACGGTGCGCACCAGCGCGAGCCGGTAGCGCGAGCGGCCGATCACCAGCGCGGTCGCGAGCGGGAGCGCGACGACGAGCACGCCGACGCGGGTCAGCGCGGGCTGGCCGAGCAGCGACCGCGCAGACGATCGCGGTGATGCCGGCGGCCAGGAACGCCCGGCCGCGGACGGTCAGGCCGGAGAGTGCCTCACGCACGGTGCGCGGGACCGGACGGGACCGCGGCGGCGTCGCCGGTGCCCCGGCGTCGGCCCTGCGGGCTCGGCACCGGGACGCCGGCGAGGATCGCGTCGAGGATCGTGCGCGGTCGTGCGCCCGCCCATCGCGGCCTCGACGCTGGGCAGCAGCCGGTGGGTGAGCACCGGGCTTGGCGAGCAGCTGGATGTCGTCGGGCAGCACGTAGTCGCGGCCCTGGATCGCGGCGTGGGCCTTGGCGGCGCGCACCAGGTGGAGCGTCGCGCGGGGCGAGGCGCCGAGCACGAGGTCGTCGGTGCGGCGGGTGGCGCCGGTCAGCGCGACGGCGTACTGCTGGATCGCGGGGGCGACGTAGACCTGGCCCGACGATCGCGCACAGCTTGCGGATCTCGCCGGCGTCGGTGACCGGCTCGAGGTCGTCGAGCGGGCGGGCGTCGGTGTGGGAGTTGAGCATCGCGATCTCGGCGGCCTCGACGGGGTAGCCGATCGACACCCGCGCCATGAAGCGGTCGCGCTGGGCCTCGGGCAGGGCGTAGGTGCCCTCCATCTCGATCGGGTTCTGGGTCGCGATCACCATGAACGGCGTCTCGAGCTGGTAGGTGTGTTGTCGACGGTGACCTGCCGCTCCTCCATGCACTCCAGCAGCGCCGACTGGGTCTTGGGCGAGGCCCGGTTGATCTCGTCGCCGACCACGATGTTGGCGAAGACGCCGCCGGGGCGGAACTCGAACTCGCGGGTGTTCTGGTTGAAGATCGACACGCCGGTGACGTCGGAGGGCAGCAGGTCGGGCGTGAACTGGATGCGCCGCACCGAGCAGTCGATGCTGCGGGCCAGCGCCTTGCTCAGCATCGTCTTGCCGACGCCGGGCACGTCCTCGATCAGCAGGTGACCCTCGGCCAGCAGCACCACGAGCGCCGACGTGGACGACGTCGGGCTTGCCCTCGATGACCTTCTCGATGTTGCTGGCGGATCCGGCGCGACCACCCGGGCCAGCGTCTCGAGGTCGGCCGATTCGGCGGTCCCGCCGGGGTGACCCGCGGGGCCGTGACTCTCCGTCGCCTGCTCCACGTTGCGCGGTCCTTCCTCGTTCGTCAGGCCCGATCGGCCTGCCCCCACCGTAGGGCGTGGGCGCAACTTACGACGTCGCCGCGGTCGTCTGACTCGCGCGATCACATTTTGGTTGCGGTCCGCGGCCGTCCGCGCCGCGCTCCGGCCGAGGCCGCCGGCGCGCCGCACCGGCGCCGGACGCGGCCGGCCGGCGACCGGGGAGGCGGGGGAGCGTCGGGGAGCGCGGGGGAGGGAAAGGGGGCGAATGTGGTTGACGGTGGGGGAAAGTGGCGTACTGTGGAGGAAAGTGGAGCAAAGGACCGGTGTGGTGGGGCCAGGTGGGAGACCAGGTGGCTGATGGACCGGCAGCAGCGACAGGAGGTGCCCGATGCGGTTCATGGGCACCTACCGGCCGCAGCTGGACGAGAAGGGCCGCCTCTTCCTGCCCGCGAAGTTCCGGGACCGGCTGGCCGAGGGGGTCGTGGTGACGCAGGGACAGGAGAAGCTGCCTCGTCGTCTGGCCGCCCGAGGTCTTCGACGTCGAGGCCGACAAGGCCGCCGAGCGGCCGATGACCGACAAGGCCGCCCGCGGCTACCAGCGCATGTTCTTCTCCGGCGGCGACGAGGTGGTGCCCGACAAGCAGGGCCGCGTCTCGCATCCCGCCGCCGCTGCGCGAGTACGCCGGCCTCGAGAAGGACGTCGTCGTCATCGGCGTCCGCAACCGCCTCGAGATCTGGAACCCCGCCGCCTGGGACGAGTACCAGGCCGCCGAGATCCAGAAGCTTCGCCGACCTCGACGAGTCCGAGTAGCCCCGACTAGCCCCGAGCAGTCCCCGCACAGCTCCACCCGCACCACCGCACCACCACAACTCCACACGGATCCGCAGGACGAGGTCTCTGGCCCGCTCCTACATCGCCGTCTGGGGCACCTTCCCCGGTTCCAGAAGGCGACCTGGGGGAGCGGGCAGGGACCTGGCCCTGCGGATCCGAGCACCACCTCTTCCCGCACCACCTTCTTCCCGCACCACCCTCTTCCTTGCACCACCAACCCAACCTGGGGTCGAACCATGAGCACCGCACCCGTCAGCCACGCCGAGGTGGAGACGCCGGCCCAGCGCCGCGTCCGCCACCAGGCCCGGGACGCGGCGGTGCTGATGTCCTTCTCGCTCGGGTTGTCGCTGCCCATCGCCGCTGGCCTTCCTGCTGCTCGCAGGCCTGGGACGCTGAGGTGTCGCGTCCCGTGCACGACCCGGTGCTCCTCGACCGGGTCGTGGCCCTGCTGGAGCCTGCGCTCGACCACGAGGGCGCCGTCCTCGTCGACGCCACCCTCGGCCTCGGCGGCCACACCGAGGCCGTGCTCTCGCGCTGCGGGCTCGCCCGGGTGGTCGGCATCGACCGCGACCCGCAGGCCCTCGCGCTCGCCGGCGAGCGGCTGGCGCCGTACGGCGACCGGTTCACCGCCGTGCACGCCGTCTACGACGAGATCCCCGACGTGCTCGCGCGTCTCGGCCTCGACAGCGTCGACGGCGTGCTGTTCGACCTCGGCGTCTCCTCGATGCAGCTCGACGTGGCCGAGCGCGGCTTCGCCTACTCCGTCGACGCGCCCCTCGACATGCGGATGGACGGCAGCACGCGGTCGCACCGCCGCCGACGTGCTCAACACCTACAGCGCCGGCGAGCTGACCCGGGTGCTGCGCGACTACGGCGAGGAGAAGTTCGCCCGCAAGATCGCCGGCGCGATCGTCCGGCGCCGCGAGACGACGCCGTTCACCACCAGCGGCCGCCCTCGTCGAGCTGCTCTACGCCGAGATCCCGGCCCCGGCCCGCCGCACCGGGGGACACCCGGCCAAGCGCACCTTCCAGGCGCTGCGCATGGAGGTCAACGACGAGCTCGCCGTGCTGCGCCGCGCCATCCCGGCCGCGATCGACGCGATCTCGGTCGGCGGCCGCGTGGTCGTCGAGTCCTACCACTCGCTCGAGGACCGGCTGGTCAAGCAGGCCTTCGTCGCAGCCACCCGCAGCCACGTCCCGCCCGACCTGCCGTTCGTGCCCGAGGGCAGCGAGCCGGCGCTCCGCCTCGTGACGCGCGGCGCCGAGAAGGCCGACGCCGCCGAGACCGCCGCCAACCCCCGTGCCGCCTCGGTGCGCCTCCGGGCGCTCGAACGGATCGCCCCCACGTCCGGACCCACCCGAGGAGTCGCCTGATGAGCGCCACCCAGCGAGTCCGCCACCCGCGCCAGCCAGCTCCGGACGTCGCTCGGTGCGGCTCGACCGGGCCCGGCTCATGGTCGTGCCGCGGCTGCGCAGCCGCGCGCCGCGGGTGCCCTTCGTGACGCTCCTCAGCCTGCTCCTCCTCGGCGGCGTGGTCGGGCTGCTGCTGTTCAACACCTCCATGCAGCAGGCCTCGTTCACCGCCAGCCAGCTCGACAAGGAGGCGGCGATCCTCGCCGCGAGCAGCAGGCGCTCACCACCGAGCTCGACCAGATGCGCAACCCGACCCAGCTCGCCGCCGCCGCGTGCCGGCTCGGCATGGTGCCGGCCCCGCCCGCCGCGTTCCTCGAGCTCGCCGGTGCCGAGATCACCGGCACGCCCGCCGCGGCCGTCGCCGCGCCGGCGCCGTGCGCGGCAGCGACACCCGCTCCGAAGCAGCCCGGCGTGCCTGTCGGCCGTCGGACCGGCGGCGACCGATAGTGGCGGGGTCCGACCGTCCGAGCCTCAGGAGGAGCCCGGTGGCAGCCAGCGCCCGCCCTCGCGGCGGCCCGCCCGGACGTGGCGGTCGCCGCGGGCGTCGTGGCCGTCGCGGCGAGCCGGCCGCGCGCCTGCGCGTGGGCTTCCTCCTCATCGCCGTCGTGCTGTCGGCCTTCGCCGGACGGCTGGTGCAGCTGCAGGGCATCGACCCCGTCGCAGTACGCCCAGATGGCAGCGGCCGAGGGCCAGCAGAGCGTCGTGCTCCCGGCCGAGCGCGGCGCCATCCTCGACCGCAACGGCGAGCCGCTCGCCGACTCGATCGACGGCCTCATGGTCGTGGCCGACCCGTCCCTGACCGAGGCCCGCGCACCCGAGCTGGCCACCTTCTTGTCGCGGCGCCTCGGCGTCGACTACTTCGAGACCCTGCAGCGGCTGCGCCAGAAGGACAAGCGCTTCCAGTACGTCGCCCGCCAGGTCCCGGCGGCCGAGGCGCGCACCGTCGTCGACCGGGCCGCCGAGCTGGGGTTCGTCGGTCTCGACACCCGCGAGGACCCGGTGCGGGTCTACCCGGCCGGCGAGGTCGGCGCCAACGTCGTCGGGTTCCTCGGGACGCCGAAGGCCGACGGCAGCGCGGACCCCCTGGCCGGGCTCGAGGCCACCTTCAACCGGCTGCTCTCGGGCACCGACGGCGAGGCGCGCTACCAGGTCGGCGCCAACGGCCGGAAGATCCCGCTCGGCGACAACACGGTGACGCCGGCCCGCGACGGCACCGACCTCACCCTGACCATCGACCGCGACCTGCAGTGGGCCTGCCAGCGGGTCCTCGCCGACACCGTGCGCGAGGCGCGCGGTGACTCCGGGTACGCGGTGGTCATGGACAGCCGCACCGGCGAGATCCTGTGCCTGGCCGACTACCCCACCTACGACGCCTCCCAGCCGCGGCTCTCGCCGGAGGACCTCTGGTACTCCCACGCGGTGGCCGACATCTACGAGCCCGGCTCGGTCGAGAAGGTGCTCACCGTGGCCGGCCTGATCGACGCCGGCAAGGTCACGAACAAGACCCGCTTCCGCGTGCCGGGCGTGCTGCTGCGGCAGGACCGCCCGATCCACGACTACTTCGAGCACGGGCTCATCAAGCTGACGATGGCCGGCATCCTGGCCAAGTCCTCGAACATCGGCACCGTCATGGCCGCCGACAAGTACGACACCGACGAGCTGCGCCGCTACCTCACCGCCTTCGGCCTCGGCGCGCGCACCGGTGTCGGCCTGGGCGGCGAGGACGAGGGCCTGCTGCCCGACGGTGCCGACTGGACCAGCCAGGTCGGCGACCGCATCGCCTTCGGCCAGTCGCTGTCGGTCAACGCGCTGCAGATGATCTCGGCCGTGAACACGATCGCCAACGGCGGCGTCCGCGTCGACCCGAGCCTGGTCCGCGGGACCGCCACCACCGACCAGGGCGACGAGGTCGGCACCGGTGTCGCCACCACGCGCCGCGTCGTCAGCGAGGACGCCGCCCACCAGACGATGCTCATGATGGAGCGCGTCATCGACCCCGAGGCCGGGGTCGCCCCGGGTGCCGCGGTGCCCGGCTACCGCGTCGCGGGCAAGACCGGCACCGCCCAGCGGGTGGGCGAGTTCGGCTACGACGGCACCTTCACGGTCTCCTTCGCGGGCTTCGCCCCGGCCGACGACCCGCGCTTCACCGCCTACGTGGTGGTGCAGAACCCGCGCAACGGCGGCGGCGGCGGCTCGGTCGCCGGACCCGCGTTCTCGAAGATCATGGGGCAGGCCCTGCGCCGCTACGGGGTGGCACCCACCGGCACGCCACCCTCGCGGCTGCCCGTCGAGTGGTGATGGGCGACGATGGGGCTCCCATGCCGACCCCGTCACCCGCACCCTCGTCCTCACCCCCGGCGCCGCTCCCGACCCGGCCGCGCGAGGTCCGTCCGACGCCGCTCGACGAGCTGGCGACGTGGGTGGGTCACGCCCGCGTGGTCGGCGACGGCGGGGCCACGGTCACGGGCCTGACGCTCTCCTCGCAACGGGTCGCGCCCGGCGACCTCTACGCGGCGCTGCCCGGCGCCCGCGCGCACGGCATCGACTACGCCGCCGACGCCGTCGCGGCCGGGGCGGTCGCCGTCCTCACCGACGCCGCGGGCGCCGTGCGCGCGCCCTCCGGCGTCCCCGTCGTGGTGGTCGACAGGCCGCGGTCGGTCCTCGGCGTCCTCGCCTCGCGGCTCTACGGCCGGCCGGCCGCGTCGATGCGCATGATCGGCGTCACCGGCACCCAGGGCAAGACCACCACCACCCGGCTGGCCGAGGCGGGCCTGCAGGGCTCCGGGCACCACCGCCGCCGTCGTCGGCACCGTCGGCACGCGGATCGCCGGCGAGGACGTGAAGACCTCGCTCACCACCCCCGAGGCCCCCGACCTGCACGGGCTGTTCGCCGTGATGCGCGAGCGCGGCGTCGAGGCGTGCGCCATGGAGGTCTCGAGCCACGCCCTGGTGATGGGCCGCGTCGACGGCGTCGTCTTCGACGTCGCGGTGTTCCTCAACCTGGGCCGCGACCACCTCGACTTCCACAACGACGTCGACGACTACTACCGCGCCAAGGCCTCCCTCTTCACCCCGCAGCGGGCCAAGCTGGCCCTGGTCAACCTCGACGACGAGCACGGCCGGCGGCTGGCGGGCGAGACGACGCTGCCCGTGCGCGGCTTCGCCCTGCACCACCCGGACGCCGACTGGCGCGCGGTCGACGTCTCGCTCGACCGTGAGGGCTCGACGTTCACCGTCGTCGGGCCGGGCGGGGTCCGGGTGCCTGCCGGGGTGCCGTTGCCCGGGGAGTTCAACGTCGCCAACACCCTCGCGGCCGTCGCGGCCGCCGCCGAGGCCGGCTACGACGCCGCCGCGGTCGCCGCCGCGATCGCCGGCTCCGACGGGGTGCCCGGCCGGCTCGAGCGGATCGAGGCGGGGCAGCCGTTCCTCGTCGTCGTCGACTACGCCCACAAGCCCGACGCGGTCGAGGCCGCGATCAGCACGTTGCGTCCGCTCGCCGCCAGGTCCGGAGGCCGCGTGGTCGTCGTCCTGGGCGCGGGCGGTGACCGCGACCCCGGCAAGCGGCCCATCATGGCCGAGATCGCCGCCCGGCTCGCCGACGTCCTCGTCGTCACCGACGACAACCCGCGCACCGAGGACCCCGCCGACATCCGCGCGGCGTTGCTCGGGGGCGTGCCGCTCGGGACGGGCGACGTGGTCGAGATCGGGGACCGTCGCGCCGCGATCGAGCACGCGCTGCGCCTCGCCCGGCCCGGCGACGTGGTGCTGATCGCGGGCAAGGGCCACGAGACGGGCCAGGAGGTCCAGGGCGTGGTGCACGACTTCGACGACCGGGTCGTCGCCCGCGACGTGCTGCGGGACCTCCCGTGATCCCGCTGACGCTGGCCGAGGTCGCCCGGATCGTCGGCGGAGAGGTGCACGGTGGCCCCGAGGACCTTCTGGTCGCCGGGGCGGCCTACGTCGACAACCGCGCCCCCGAGCCGGGCGGGCTCTTCGTCGCGGTCGCGGGGGAGCGCGTCGACGGTCACGACTTCGCCGACGGGGCCCACGCCGTCCTCGGCACCCGGCCCACGTCGGCGCGCCACCGTCGTCATCGCTGACGCCACCGTCGCCCTCGGGAGGCTGGGCCGGGCGCTCGTCGACCGGCTCGACGTCCCGGTGCTGGCGCTGACCGGGTCGCAGGGCAAGACGGGCACCAAGGACCTGCTGGCGCACGTGCTCGGCGAGCACGCGGTGGCGACCCGCGCGAACAACAACAACGAGCTGGGCGTCCCGCTCACCGTGACCCGCGCCGACGCGACCACCCGGCACCTCGTCCTCGAGATGGGGGCGCGCGGCGTCGGCCACATCGCCTACCTCTGCGACATCGCCCCGCCCACGGTCGCCGCCGTGCTCAACGTCGGCACGGCGCACGTCGGCGAGTTCGGCGGCGTCGAGGCGATCGCGGCCGCCAAGGGCGAGATCGTCGAGGCCCTGCCGGCGTCCGGCACCGCCGTGCTCAACGCCGACGACCACCGGGTGGCGGCCATGGCCTCCCGCACCGCGGCTCGCGTGATGACCTTCGGGACGACGGGCGACGTGACCTGGCGCGCGGTGAGCCTCGACACCCGCGGCCGCCCCTCCTTCGAGCTCGGCCACGACGGCGCCTGGGCGCCGGTGTCGCTGCGTCAGACCGGCGCCCACCAGGTGGCCAACGCCGCGGCGGCCGCCGCGATGGCCATCGCGGTCGGTCCTCCCTCGCCGAGGTCGCCGAGCGGCTCGCGACGGCCGAGGCCGCCTCGCCCTGGCGGATGGAGCTCACCGAGCGCGCCGACGGCCTCCTGGTGCTCAACGACTCCTACAACGCCAACCCCGCCTCGATGCGCGCCGCCCTCGACGCCGTCCGCTCGCTCGGCGCCGGACGCGGCGGCCGCACCATCGCGGTGCTCGGGGAGATGAGGGAGCTCGGTCCCGGTGCCCCGGCCGCGCACCGCGAGGTCGGCGAGGCCGCGGCCGGCGTCGACGTGGTCGTCGCCGTGGGGCCGGCCGCCGCCGCGATCGCCGACGGTGCGCGCGCCGCGGGCGTCGGCGTGGTGATCCTCACGGCGGGGCGGGAGGAAGCATCGGCCTGGGTGCGGGAGAATGCGGACGCCGGGGACGCCGTCCTCATCAAGGCCTCCCGTGGCGCCGCCCTGGAGACGATCGCGACCGAGCTGCTCGAGGACGGAGGTGCCCGCGGATGAGAGCCATCCTCCTCGGTGGCGGCTTCGCGCTGCTCATCTCGCTGCTCGGCACCCGGGTCGCGATCAAGCAGTTCACCCGGCTGGGCTACGGCCAGGAGATCCGCGACGACGGCCCGACGTCCCACCACACCAAGCGCGGGACGCCGACCATGGGCGGCGTCGTCATCATCGGCGCCGCGGTCGTCGGCTACTTCGCCGCCAAGCTCATCACCCTCACCCCGCCCACGGCGTCGGGCCTGCTGCTGCTGTTCCTGCTGGTCGGCTGCGGCCTGGTGGGCTTCCTCGACGACTTCATCAAGATCAGCAAGCAGCGCAGCCTCGGCCTGCGCAGCAAGGCGAAGATGGTCGGCCAGACCATCATCGGGGTGGGGTTCGGCGCCCTGGCGCTCTCGCCGTGGCTCGAGGACGAGCAGGGCCGGACCCCGGCGAGCGAGAAGATCTCCTTCCTCCGCGAGATCGACTGGCTCGCGCTCCCGTTCGTGGTCGCGGTGCTCCTGATCCTGCTCATCGTCACCGGCGCGAGCAACGCGGTGAACCTCGCCGACGGCCTCGACGGCCTGGCCACCGGCGCCAGCGTGATGGTGTTCGGTGCCTACATGCTGGTGAACATCTGGCAGAGCGGCCAGTCCTGCGAGTCCAGCCCCGGCCCGCAGTGCTACGACGTCCGCGACCCGCTCGACCTCGCGATCATCGCCGCCGCCATCACCGGCGCCTGCTTCGGCTTCCTGTGGTGGAACGCCTCGCCCGCGGCGATCTTCATGGGCGACACCGGCTCGCTCGCGCTCGGCGGCGCCCTGGCCGGCTTCGCGATCCTCACCCGCACCGAGCTGCTGCTGCTGATCCTCGGCGGGCTCTTCGTCATCACCACGCTGTCGGTGATCATCCAGGTCGGGGTGTTCAAGGCCAGCCGCGCCAGCGGCCTGTTCCGCACGGTCTTCCGGGTGAAGGCCGGCCACCGCGTCTTCCGCATCGCGCCGCATCCACCACCACTTCGAGCAGCTCGGGTGGGAGCAGGTCACCGTCGTGATCCGCTTCTGGATCATCACCGGCCTGTTCGTGGCCACCGGGCTCGGGGTCTTCTACGCCGAGTGGGTCGCCCGGCTGTGACGGTCGACCTCTCGGCGTTCGACCGCGGCAGCCCCTGGGACGGCGTGCGGGCGGTGGTGCTCGGGTTCGGCGTCTCGGGCTTCGCGGCGGCCGACAACCTCACCCACCTCGGCGCGCAGGTGCACGCGCTGGCCGACGGCGCCACCGCCGCCCAGCTCGAGAAGGCCGAGCTGCTCGAGGTGCTCGGCGCGCGGGTCGACATCCACGCCGGCGCGACGCAGACCCTCCCCGACGACGTCGACCTGGTGGTCACCTCGCCCGGCTTCCGCCCCGACTCCGCCCTGCTCGTCCAGGCGCACGCGCGCGGCGTCCCGGTGTGGGGCGAGGTCGAGCTCGCCTGGCGGCTGCGCGGGCCCGGGCCGACCGGCGAGCCGGCGCCCTGGCTCTGCATCACCGGCACCAACGGCAAGACCACCACCACGCAGATGCTCGACAGCATCCTCCGGGCGGCCGGCCTGCGCAGCGTGGCCGTCGGCAACGTCGGGCTCCCGATCGTCGAGGCCGTGATGGACCCGGCCCCCTACGACGTCCTCGCGGTCGAGCTCTCCAGCTTCCAGCTGCACTACACGCACTCGATGAGCGCCCAGGCGGCCGCCGTCCTCAACCTCGCCGAGGACCACCTCGACTGGTACTCCGGCGACCGGCCGACGCCAGGGCGGGCATGGCGCAGTACGCCGCCGACAAGGGCCGGGTCTTCGAGCGGGCCCAGCGGGCCTGCGTCTACAACGTCGCCGACCCCGCCACCGAGGCGCTCGTGCGCGAGGCGGACGTCGTCGAGGGCGCCCGCGCCGTCGGGTTCACCCTCGGCATGCCCGGCGTCGGCATGGTCGGCCTGGTCGAGGACCTGCTCGTCGACCGCGCGTTCATCGAGGACCGCGCCTCGCAGCGCCGCCGAGCTGTGCAGCCTCGCCGACCTCGCCCCCGAGGGCGCCGGTGACGGAGGTGTCCCGCTCCCCACGTGGTCGCCAACGCCCTGGCCGCGGCGGCGCTCGCCCGCGCCCACGGTGTCGACCAGGCGGCCGTGCAGGCCGGCCTGACGTCGCTTCCGCCTCGACGGGCACCGCATCGCCGTGGTCGCCCGGCACGCCGGCGTCACCTGGGTCGACGACTCCAAGGCCACCAACCCCCACGCGGCCCAGTCGTCGCTGCAGGCCTACGACCCGGTCGTGTGGGTCGCCGGCGGGCTCGCCAAGGGCGCGGCGTTCGACGAGCTGGTGCGCTCGGTCGCCTCGCGGCTGCGCGCCGTCGTCCTGATCGGCCGCGACCGCGACGTCATCGCCGCGGCGCTTTCGCGACACGCCCCCGATGTGCGGGTGATCGCGATCGACGCCGACGACACTGGATCCCGTCAGACGGCGGACCCGCCCTGATGCGGCGTGTCGTCGAGGCGGCCGGTGACCTGGCCGTCCCCGGCGACACGGTGCTCCTGGCACCCGGGCTGTGCCTCGCAGGACCAGTTCACCGACTACGCCGCCCGCGGTGACCTGTTCGCCGCAGCGGTGCACGGAACGGACGGGCGGCTAGGCCGCGGAGCAGGCAAGGCGAGAGGAGCCGACGGGTGACCACCGCGACCCCGGAGCGCTCCCTCAGGCTGCCGTCGCTGCGCCGTCGTGGCGCCGGCGCTCCGGCGCCCGGCCGAAGGAGTCCTCGAAGCAGTCCGCGCCGGCGCGCGGCCCCGGCGCCTGGACCGCCGCCCTGCGCGAGGCCCTCGACCGGCCGCTGACCACCTACTACCTGCTGCTGGGCGCGGCCGCGCTGCTGCTCACCATCGGCCTGATCATGGTGCTGAGCGCCTCCAGCGTGTTCTCCTTCCGCGCCACCGGCGACTCGTACACGATCGTGCGCCGCCAGCTGCTCTGGGTGCTGGTCGGTGTGCCGTGCGCCTACCTGGCCAGCCGGGTCTCCCACCGCTGGGTACGTCGTCTCGCGTACCCCGCGTTCATGGTCTCGCTCGGCCTGCTGCTGCTCACCGCGTTCTTCGGGGTCGAGCGCAACGGCAACACGAACTGGCTCGGCGTCGGTCCGGCCGTCGATCCAGCCCTCCGAGATCGCCAAGCTGTCGCTCATCGTGTGGGCCGCCCACATCTACGCCAACAAGGAGCGCCGCCTCGGCAGCCTCCACCAGATGATGGTCCCCGTCGTGCCCGGCATGTTCCTGGCCACGATCCTGGTCCTCCTGGGCCGCGACCTCGGCACGGCGCTGGTGTTCTTCGCGCTCATGGTCGGGATGCTCTGGGTCGTCGGCGCCCCGGCCCGGCTGTTCCTCGCGGCGACGCTGCGTCGTCGGCCTGGTCGCCGGCGCCTTCGCGCTGTCGGACGCCGAGCGGCTGGGTCGCATCACCACGTTCCTCGACCCGTTCCAGGACTTCCACGGCACCGGCTGGCAGCCGGCGCACGGGCTGTACGCCATGTCGTCCGGCGGGATCTTCGGCCAGGGCATCGGCGCCAGCCAGCAGAAGTGGGGCGCGCTGCCCGAGGCCCACACCGACTTCATCTTCGCGGTGCTCGGCGAGGAGCTCGGCCTCGTCGGCACGCTGCTGGTGATCGGGCTGTTCCTCACGATCGCGTTCTCGGCCCTGCGGATCGCCCGGCACACCAAGGACCCGTTCGTCCGCTACTGCTCCTTCGGCATCGTGGTCTGGCTGATCGGCCAGATGATGATCAACGTCGGGATGGTCCTCGCGATGCTGCCGGTCATCGGCATCCCGCTGCCCCTCATCTCCTACGGCGGCTCGAGCCTGCTGCCGACCCTCGCCGCCCTCGGCCTGCTGGTCGGCTTCGCCCGGCGCGAGCCTGCTGCCGCCCGTGCCCTCGCGCAGCGCAAGAAGCTCCGCTCGGCGGGCCTGTCCGCCCGCCGGTAGCCGCGCACCGATAGTTTCGAGAGCGATGAGAGTCCTCCTCGCCGGCGGCGGCACCGCCGGGCACACCTCGCCCCTGCTCGCCACCGCCGACGCGCTGCGCCGCCTCGACCCCGACGTCGCGATCACCTGCCTGGGCACGCCCCGCGGCCTCGAGAACCGCGTCGTCCCCGAGGCCGGCTACCCGCTCGAGCTGGTGCCGCCGGTGCCGCTGCCCCGCAAGCCCAACGCCGACTTCTTCCGCGTGCCCGGCCGGCTGCGCGGGGCGGTGCGCGAGACCCTCGCGATCCTCGACCGCGTGCAGCCCGACGTCGTCGTCGGCTACGGCGGCTACGTCTCGATGCCGGCCTACCTCGCCGCGCGACGACGCAGGCTGCCGGTCGTCGTCCACGAGCAGAACGCCGTGCCCGGCCTGGCCAACAAGGCCGGGGCGCGGGTGGCGCTGCGGGTCGCGGTGAGCTTCCCCGACACCCCGCTGCCGAAGGCCGAGCACATCGGGCTCCCGATCCGGCGGATGATCTCCCAGCTCGACCGGCCGGCCCTGCGCGCCGAGGCGCGGGCGTTCTTCGGCCTCGACCCCGACCGGCCCACCCTCGTCGTGACCGGCGGGTCGCAGGGGGCCCGCCGGCTCAACCAGGCGGTCGCCGGAGCGTCACGTGCGCTCGGTGAGGCCGGCGTCCAGGTGCTGCACGTGGTCGGCCCGAAGGGCGAGGCCCGGCCCGAGCCGACCGGCACGCCCTACGTGGTCGTGGGCTTCGTCGACCGCATGGACTACGCGCTCGCGGCCGCCGACCTGATGGTGTGCCGGGGCGGCGCGTCGAGCGTCACCGAGGCGGCGGCCACCGGCGTCCCGGCCGATCTTCGTGCCGCTGCCGATCGGCAACGGCGAGCAGCGGCTCAACGCCCAGCCCGTCGTCGACGCCGGGGGAGCGCTGCTGGTCGACGACGCCGACCTCACCGCCGCCTGGGTCGCGACCACCGTGCCCGCCCTCGCCAACGACCCCGGCCGCCTCGCCGCGATGAGCGCCGCGGCCTCGGGCCTGATCCCGCGGGACGCCGACGACAGGCTCGCCGCGATCATCGCCGAGGTGGCGCGCCGGTGAGGGCCGTCCGGTGAGGGTGCCGGTCCCCGACGTCATCGAGCCGGCCGACCGGCTCGGCCGCGTGCACTTCGTCGGCATCGGCGGCGCCGGCCTGTCGGGCATGGCGCGCATCATGCTCGACCGCGGCATGACGGTCAGCGGCAGCGACGGCACCGACTCCCCGACCCTGCAGGCCCTGCGCGAGCGTGGGGCGCGGGTGCACGTGGGCCACGACGCCGCCCACGTGCACGACGTCGACACCCTCGTCGTCTCCACCGCGATCCGCGACGACAACCCGGAGTACCTCGAGGCGCTGCGCCAGGGCCTGCGCGTGCTGCCGCGCTCGGCGGCGCTCGCCGCCCTCATGGCCGGCCGCACGGTCGTGGCCGTCGCCGGCACCCACGGCAAGACGACCACCACCTCGCTGCTCACCGTCGCGCTCCAGGCCGCGGGCGCCGAGCCGAGCTACGCCATCGGCGGCGACCTGGCCGCCACCGGCGTGAACGCGGCGGCGGGAGCGGGCGACCTGTTCGTCGCCGAGGCCGACGAGAGCGACGGCGCCTTCCTCGTCTACGAGCCGCACACCGCCATCGTCACCAACGTCGACGCCGACCACCTCGACGAGTGGGGCACGCCCGAGGCCTACGCCGCCGCCTTCGACCGCTTCGCCGACCGGGTCGACCCCGACGGCGTCCTCGTGTGCTGCGTCGACGACCCGGGCGCGACCCGGCTCGCCGAGCGTGCCCGCGCTGCAGGACGCCGCGTGGTCACCGTCTCCGCGCGCGACGCCGGCGCCCTCGACGGCGTCACCCTCTGGGCGCCGGGCGACCACTACGTCGCCGACGCCCTCGCCGCCCTCGCCGCCGGCGAGTCGCTCGGCTACGCCCGGGCCGACCTGCTCCGCGGCATCGCCGCCTACACCGGTACCCGCCGCCGGATGGAGCGCAAGGGCGAGGCGGCCGGCGTCCGCGTCTACGACAGCTACGCCCACCACCCCACCGAGATCGTCGGCGACCTGCAGTCGGCCCGGCTGCTCGCCGGGGAGGGGCGCCTCGTCGTGGCCTTCCAGCCCCACCTGGTCTCGCGCACGCGCATCTTCGGTGCCGACATGGGTCGCGCGCTGGGGGCCGCCGACGAGGTCGTGGTCGTCGACCTCTACCTCGCCCGCGAGGACCCCGACCCCGCCGTCACCTCCGCGCTCGTCGCGGACGCCGTCCCGCTGCCGGCCGCCCGGGTCGCCCGCAGCCCGCTCGAGGGTGCCGCCGCCGCCCTCGTCGCCCGCGCCCGTCCCGGCGACCTCGTGCTGACCCTCGGTGCCGGCACGATCACGCAGGTCGGCCCCGAGGTCCTGGCCCTGCTCGGCGACGACCGGCCCGCCGATGGCTAGGAGGCTCCTGCGACGCCGCTCGGCCGAGGAGCGCAGCCGGCGCCGGTTCGCGCGCCGGCAGTGGTCGCGCCGCTGGCTCACCTGGCGCTACGTCGCCGCCGTCCTCGTGGTCGCGCTGCTCGCGGGCGGCGCGGTCTACGCCGTCTACTTCTCCTCCGCGTTCGAGCTGCGCGACGTCGAGGTCGCCGGGGCGCAGTCGATCTCCGACGACGAGGTGCGCTGCGTGGCCGACGTCCCGACGGGCGGGTCGCTGGCCACCGTCGACCTGGGCCGGATCCGGAGCCGGGTCGAGGCGGTCGCCTCCGTGGCCGACGTCGAGGTGTCCCGCCAGTGGCCGCACACGGTCGTGGTCGACGTCGAGGAGCGCACGCCCGTGGCCCTCATCAAGCGGCACGTCGACGGCACCGACCCCGCCGACCCGGCGTGCGTGCGGGTCCCCGAGGGCGAGTTCCGCGGGCTCGACGCCTCCGGGGTCGCCTTCGGCTCCTACAAGCGCGCCCCCGACGGCCTGCCGCTCATCGAGGGCGAGGGCGGCGCCGACGTCACCGACAAGGACGTGCTCGAGGAGGGCGTCGCGGTGGCGGCCGCCCTCCCCGCCGAGGTCGCCGACCTCGTCGACCACCTCGAGATCGAGACGATCGACCGGATCTCGCTCCGCCTCGAGGACGGCCGCCTCGTGCGGTGGGGGAGCAGCGACGCCTCGCCCGAGAAGGCCGAGGTGCTCCTCGCCCTGCTCCAGCAGGACGCCCGCGTCTACGACGTCAGCGTCCCCGGCCAGCCCACCACCTCCGACGTCGAGTGAGGCCGACCTGTCCCGTTCTCGGGACAGGTCAGCGTGCGCACGGCGTGTCTGCGGTGGAAAGGGCTGCGTCCTGCCTACTGTCGTGGACACGGCGAGGTTGACATAACTATAACCCTCAGGTTGAGGGTCACAGTTGAGGGACACGCCGGACCTTTCTTCCCCACCGCCCGCACGACCCGTCAAGACTCTTCGAGAGGTGAAGCCATCGTGGCTGCTGCACAGAACTACCTGGCCATCATCAAGGTGGTGGGCATCGGTGGCGGTGGTGTCAACGCCGTCAACCGGATGATCGAGGTCGGCCTCAAGGGGGTCGAGTTCATCGCGATCAACACCGACGCGCAGGCCCTGCTGATGAGCGACGCCGACGTCAAGCTCGACATCGGCCGCGAGCTCACGCGCGGCCTCGGTGCCGGCGCGAACCCGCTGGTCGGCGGCCAGGCGGCCGAGGACCACGCCGACGAGATCGAAGAGGTCATCAAGGGCGCCGACATGGTGTTCGTGACGGCCGGCGAGGGCGGCGGCACGGGCACCGGCGGTGCCCCCGTGGTCGCCCGGATCGCCCGCTCGCTCGGCGCCCTCACCATCGGTGTCGTCACCCGCCCGTTCGCGTTCGAGGGACGTCGTCGGGCCGGCTCGGCCGACGAGGGCATCGCGGCCCTGCGCGAGGAGGTCGACACCCTCATCGTGATCCCCAACGACCGGCTGCTCTCGATCAGCGACCGCAACGTCTCGGTGCTCGACGCCTTCAAGCAGGCCGACCAGGTGCTGCTGCAGGGTGTCTCGGGCATCACCGACCTGATCACCACGCCGGGCCTGATCAACCTCGACTTCGCCGACGTCAAGTCCGTGATGGCCAACGCGGGCTCCGCGCTCATGGGCATCGGCTCGGCCCGCGGCGAGGACCGCGCGGTCGCCGCCGCCGAGATGGCCGTCTCGAGCCCGCTGCTCGAGGCCAGCATCGACGGCGCGCACGGCGTCCTGCTCTCGATCGCCGGCGGCTCCGACCTCGGCCTGTTCGAGATCAACCACGCCGCCGCGCTGGTCGCCGACGCCGTCCACCCCGAGGCCAACATCATCTTCGGCGCCACCATCGACGACGCGCTCGGCGACGAGGTGCGGGTGACGGTGATCGCCGCCGGGTTCGACGGCGGCACCCCGAAGCGTCGCGAGGAGGGCTCCTCGCTCCGCCCGCAGAAGGCCGTCGCCGCCCAGCCCGTCTCCCAGGAGGAGGTCAAGGCCGCCGTCGCCGCCCGCCAGGAGCAGGCTCCCGAGGCGCGCGAGCCGCGCGAGTCGCGTGACAGCGGCCCCTCCGGGGCCACCGCAGCCCGTCCGGCGACGACGCAGGTGGTCTTCGACGACGACGAGCTCGACGTCCCCGACTTCCTGAAGTAGTCCACGGAGCAGGCGCTGTACCACTTCCGCACCACCCTCGGCCCCGTCGAGCTGGCCTTCACCGACCGGCACGGCGGGGTCAGTGGCGTCCCGTTCGACTCGCTGAACCTCGCGATCCGCCAGGACGACGACGTCGTCACCACCGCGGCGAACGTGCGGCTGCTCCTCGACGACTTCGCCCCCGGGATGCGCGGTCGCCGACCTGAGCCAGGTGCACGGCGACACCGTCGTGCTCGCCGACCCCACGGGGGCGGCGGGTCCGCGACCCGAGGGCGACGGCATCGTGACCGACCGCCCCGGCGTGGTGCTGATGGTGCGGGTCGCCGACTGCGTGCCGGTGCTGATCGCCGACCCGGGGGCCGGGGTGGTCGGCGCCGCTCACGCGGGGCGCAACGGCGTCGCGGTGGGCGTGGTGCCGCGCACGGTGGCGGCGATGCGTGAGCTCGGCGCGCGGCGGCTCACCGCCTGGGTGGGCCCGCACGTGTGCGGCGCCTGCTACGAGGTGCCCGCCGACCTGCAGGACGACGTGGCGCGCGTCGTCCCCGCCGCCCGCGCCACCACCTCGTGGGGAACACCCTCCCTCGACCTCGGCGCCGGCGTGCGCTCCCAGCTGGAGTCCGACGGCGTGAGCGTGGTCGAGACGGGCGGGTGCACGCGCGAGTCGCCCGACCTCTACTCCCACCGCCGCGACGGCGCCGGTGCGGGTCGGCTGGCCGGCGTCATCGTCGTCCGCGGCGAGGGGGAGCGGTGAGCGAGCGCAGCGACGAGGTCGCCCGCCGGCTCGGCGAGGTGCGTGCGCGCATCGCCCGTGCCGCGACCGACGCGGGGCGTGACGCCGAGGAGGTGACCCTGGTGGCCGTGACCAAGTTCTTCCCGGCCTCCGACGTGCGGATCCTCGCCGACCTCGGGGTCACCGACGTGGGGGAGAACCGTCACCAGGAGGCCGAGGCCAAGGCCGCGGAGTGCGCCGACCTCGGCCTCACCTGGCACTTCATCGGTGGGCTCCAGAGCAACAAGGCGGCCGCCGTGGCGGGCTACGCCGACGTGGTCGAGTCCGTCGACCGGGTCAAGCTCGTCACCGGGCTGCAGCGCGGTGCGGACGAGCGGTCGCACGTCGTCGACGTCCTGCTCCAGGTGAGCCTCGACCCGCCCGGCGCCGGCGGCCGGAGCGGCGCCGACCCCGCCGACCTGAGCGCCCTGGCGGCGGCCGTCGAGGAGGCCGGCGCCCTGCGGCTGCGCGGCCTCATGGCGGTCGCCCCGCTCGGCGCCGAGCCCGGACCGGCCTTCGAGCGGCTCGCCGTCGTGCACCGCGACCTCGTCGCCCAGCACCCCGGCGCGACCCTGCTGTCGGCCGGGATGAGCGGTGACCTCGAGGAGGCCGTGCGACACGGCGCGACACACGTGCGTGTCGGGTCCGCGGTCCTCGGTTCGAGGCCTCCGGTGCCGTAGTGTCCGAAGCAGGTTCGAGCGGCCCCCCGGGCCGTCCCGGAGCCCCGTCAGCAGAAGTGAGTCCAGGAATGGGTGGAGAGTCATGAGCGGTGCGATGCGCAGGATCGGTGAGTACCTCGGCCTGCTCGAGGACACCGGTCGCTACGACGAGTACGACGACTACCAGACCTCCGAGACCGAGCCGGTGCAGGCGGCGACGCCGACGCGCCAGCAGCGCCGACCGGAGACGCGTCCGGCGCCGGTCGCCGACCTGGCCGAGCGTCGCCGCGCGACCCCGACGCCGGTCGCCCCGGTGTCGTCGGTGGCCGAGCTGTCCCGCATCGTCACGCTGCACCCGCGCACCTACAACGAGGCGCGCGTGGTCGGCGAGAACTTCCGCGACGGCATCCCGGTGATCATGAACCTCACCGAGATGGGCGACGACGACGCCAAGCGGCTCGTCGACTTCGCGGCCGGCCTCGTGTTCGCGACGCGCGGCAGCATCGAGCGCATCACCAACAAGGTGTTCCTGCTCTCGCCGCCGAACGTCTCGGTCGCCGCCGAGGACAAGCAGCGCATCGCCGAGTCCGGGTTCTTCAACCAGTCGTGAGGGCGCTGGGGCCGTGCCGTTAGGCTCGCAGTGCCCAGCCGCCCCGTAGGTAGGAATCCGCCCCGTTGAACGTCGTCGGACAGATCCTCTACGCCGTCCTCGGGATCTTCATCGGGTGCATGTGGATCCGGTTCATCGTGGACTGGGTCCAGGTCTTCGCCAGGTCCTGGAGCCCGCGCGGCATCCTCCTCGTCGTGCTCGAGGCCGTGTACTCCGTGACCGACCCGCCCATCAAGGCCCTGCGTCGCGTCATCCCGCCGCTGCGGATCGGCAACTTCGCGCTCGACCTGAGCTTCCTCATCGTGTTCATCAGCGCCTACGTGCTCTTCAGCATCGTCGGGCGGTCGCTCCTCTGAGCGCCGCGATCGCCGACCCGCCACGACGCCAGCCCTGTCACATCCGTCCCAGGGCAGGCGCTAAGGTGCTCGGGGACGACGAGCGCCGCGCTCGCCAGCTGCGCGAGCGCTCCCGACCGCCACGACCGAGCAAGTCACAGCAAGCAGTCACAACCACCTGCACCATCTGACGAAGAATCGAGTGAAGTCATGCCACTGACGCCAGAGGACGTGAGCAACAAGCGATTCACGCCCGTCCGGCTCCGTGAGGGCTACGACATGGGTGAGGTCGACCAGTTCCTCGACGAGGTGGAGGCCGAGCTCGCTCGTCTCACCAGGGAGAACGACGACCTGCGGAACAAGCTCGCTGCCGCGCAGTCGGGCGCCCCGGCACCCGCCGAGGCCGAGACCGCCGCGACCGTCGTCGCCGCCGGCGCCGGTCGCGTTCGAGAAGACGCCCGAGCCGGCTCCCGAGCCCGAGACGGCCCCCGTGCCCGTCCCCGTCGCCGAGCCCGTCGCCGCTGCTGCGGCGCCGGCCGCGCCGATCGAGACGATCCGCGTCGAGACCGTTCCCCAGGCGTCCAACGCCGCGGCCCGGCTGCTCGAGATCGCCACGCGCAACGCCGACGAGCTCGTCGAGGAGGCCAAGAACGACGCCGACCGCATCATCGGCGAGGCCCGCACCAAGGCCGAGCGGCTCGACTCGGAGTCGAAGAGCAAGGCCGACCGCATGGAGGCCGACGCCCGGACCCGCGCCCAGATGCTCGACACCGAGACCGCCGAGCGCCGCACGCAGCTCTTCGGCGAGCTCGAGCAGGAGCGCGACAAGCTCAGCCTCGAGGTCGAGAACCTCCGCTCCTTCGAGCGCGAGTACCGCTCCCGCCTCAAGAGCTACTTCACCCAGCAGCTCGAGGCGCTCTCGGGCGGCAGCGACACCGAGGTCCCCGGCGACGAGGTGCCCGCGCCGAAGCGGCTCCGCTCGATCCTCGGCGAGGAAGAGGGCTGAGACCCTCCAGCCTCGCTCCCGCACCACCGGCGGCCGCCCCTCGG
This sequence comes from uncultured Actinomycetota bacterium, assembly GCA_963830575.1. Classification (GTDB taxonomy): domain Bacteria; phylum Actinomycetota; class Actinomycetes; order Propionibacteriales; family Nocardioidaceae; genus Nocardioides. The sequence continues at coordinate 66,204 of CAWHNR010000029.1, read as the reverse complement.
GGCGGCCGCCGTCTTTTGCGCCGGCCGCCCGTGGTGAGCCTGTTTGAGAGCGCTCCCGGGAGCCGCTACCGTTCGTGCCGCCCGTGGCACGACGAAGTGGCCACGGCGACCAGGAAGGCGCGGCACCCATGGTTCGCAGCACCCCACGCAAGGTGGCCCAGGCCGTCCGCAAGGTCGTGTCCGCCGGTCGAGCACGACCGCGAAGGCTGCCGCACCGCGACGAAGGCCGCGCCGGTGAAGAAGGCGACGCCGGTCAAGAAGGCGCGCCCGGCGAAGAAGGCCGCTCCGGCCAAGAAGGCCGCGCCGGCGAAGAAGGCCGCGCCGGCAAGAAGGCGCCCTGCGAAGAAGGCCGCTCCGGCGAAGAAGGCCGCTCCGGCGAAGAAGGCCGCTCCGGCCAAGAAGGCCGCTCCGGCCAAGAAGGCCGCTCCGGCCAAGAAGGCCGCTCCGGCCAAGAAGGCCGCTCCGGCCAAGAAGGCCGCTCCGGCCAAGAAGGCCGCTCCGGCGAAGAAGGCCGCGCCGGCGAAGAAGGCCGCGCCGCGCCGGCCAAGAAGGCTGCGCCGGCGAAGAAGGCCGCCGCCGGCTCCGGCGAAGAAGGCCGCGCCGGCCAAGAAGGCCGCCCCGGCGAAGAAGGCCGCGCCGCGAGAAGGCCGCGCCGGCGAAGAAGGCCGCGCCGGCCAAGAAGGCCGCGCCGGCCAAGAAGGCCGCGCCGGCCACGAAGGCCGCGCCGGTGACGAAGGCCGCCCGCGCCGGCGAGAGTCGCCCCCGCGAAGAAGGCCGGCCGGCACGCCGCCAGCGCGCTCGTCGTCCAGGCGGGGGAGGGGGCGTGGACCAAGGCCGAGCTGAAGGAGGTCCTCGACGAGCTGCACGAGCAGGCCACCCACAGCGCCGAGATCGTCGCGACCATGGAGGCCGAGCTCACCGGGCCTGCTGCGCGACTCCGGCGACGGCGCCGGCCAGGACCAGGCCGACATGGGCGCCTCCAGCTTCGAGCGCGACCACGAGCTGGTCGTGCTCACCAGCGAGCGGGACAAGCTCGCCCAGATCGAGCGGGCCCTCGGGCACATCGACGACGGCAGCTACGGCGTCTGCGAGTCGTGCGGCAACCCGATCGGCAAGAATCGGCTGATGGCTTTCCCGCGTGCGACACTCTGTATGACATGCAAGCAGCGCGAGGAACGTCGGTAGGCACCGACCGTCGGCCGCGCTACCGGCTCATCGTTCGCGCTCGTCGCGCTCGTCGCGTACGCGGTCGACCTCGGCTACCAAGCTGCTCGCCGTCGCACCGGCTCGACGGGCGCCCCGACGTCCACGTCATCGGCGACGTGCTGCAGCTGCACCTGACCCGCAACCCGGGCGCGGCGTTCAGCACCGGCACCGGCATCACGCCGCTGATCAGCGTCGTCGCGATCCTGGCCGCGCTCGCGGTGCTCTGGTACTCCCGTCGGCTCGGCAGCACCGGGTGGGCCGTGGCGCTCGGCGTCCTGCTGGCCGGCATCACGGGCAACCTCACCGACCGGCTGTTCCGCGACCCGGGCCCGCTGCGCGGTCACGTCGTCGACTTCCTGCAGCTGCCGAACTGGCCGATCTTCAACGTCGCCGACATCTGCATCAACGTCGCGGCCGGACTGATCCTCATCCAGTCCTTCCGCGGCATCCACCTCGACGGCGTCGCGTGGCCCCGTCCCCGAGGACGACGACCGACGAGCCGGTCGCGAGACCGGTCGAGGAGCGTGCCGAGTGAGCCAGGCCGACTACCGCAGCCTCCCCGTGCCCGACGGGCTGGCGGGCGAGCGCGTCGACTCCGCGATGGCCCAGATGTTCGGGCTCTCGCGCACCCGCGCCGCCGAGCTGATCTCCCGCGGGCTGGTCCAGGTCGACGGCAGCGGCGGTGAGCAAGAGCGACCGGGTCGTGCCCGGGGGCCCTGCTCGACGTCGAGATCCCCGTCGAGACCGACCCGCTCGAGGTCGTGCCCGAGATGGTCGAGGGCATCGGGATCATCCACGACGACGACTCGATCGTGGTGATCGACAAGCCCGTCGGCGTCGCCGTCCACCCCTCGCCCGGCTGGACCGGGCCGACCGTCGTCGGACACCTCGCCGGCGCCGGCTTCCAGATCGCGACCTCGGGCGCCTCCGAGCGCCAGGGCATCGTGCAGCGGCTCGACGTCGGCACGTCGGGCGTGATGGTGATCTGCAAGTCCGAGCACGCCTACTCGGTGCTCAAGAACGCCTTCCGCCACCGCACGGTCGACAAGACCTACCACGCGCTGGTGCAGGGCCACCCCGACCCGCTCGAGGGCACCGTCGACGCCCCGATCGCGCGCCACCCCGGGCGCCGACCACCGGTTCGCCGTCCTCGACGGCGGCCGGCCGAGCGTCACGCACTACGTCACGCTCGAGGCGCACCGGTTCGCGAGCCTGCTCGAGGTGCACCTCGAGACGGGCCGCACCCACCAGATCCGGGTGCACATGTCGGCCCTGAAGCACCCGTGCGTCGGCGACCTCACCTACGGTGCCGACCCCACGCTGGCCAAGCGGTTCAAGGTCACCCGGCAGTGGCTGCACGCGGTCAAGCTCGGCTTCGAGCACCCCGACACCGGTGCCTACGTCGAGTACGAGTCGCCGTACCCCGACGACCTCGCCCGCTCGCTCGACATCGTCCGTGAAGCCCACTGAGCCCGACGCCGTCCGGCTGAGGCCGGCGACCGCCGCCGACGCCGCGGCGGTGGCCGAGGTCCACCTGGCCGCGCGTGCGCTCGGCGGCGATGCCGCCGGGCATCCACACCGACGACGAGGTGCGGGCCTGGCTGCGCGGCCGGCTCGAGAGCGACGAGGTCTGGGTCGCCGAGGCCGACGGCGCGGTGGTCGGCTACGCCCGGCTGACGCCGACCTGGCTCGACGACCTGTACGTCGCGCCGTCGCACGCCGGCCAGGGCATCGGCTCGATGCTGCTCGACGTCGCCAAGGCCCTGCGGCCCGACGGCTTCTCGCTGTGGGTCTTCGAGATGAACGCCCCCGCCCGCGCCTTCTACCGCCGCCACGGCCTCGTCGAGCGCGAGCACACCGACGGCAGCGCCAACGAGGAGCGCGAGCCCGACCTCCGCATGTCCTGGCATCCCCGCTGACCTGTCCGTTCTCGGGACAGGTCAGCGTGCGTCCGGTCAGGTGTCGCACGACCGGCAGGCTTGTCGGTGGAGCCTGCCACGATCGGACCCATCGGATCGCGTAGGCTGACGGTCTTCCCTGAAGGTCGCTCGGCGCCACGCTTCCCCGCAAGCCCGAGACCGTTCCCGCACGCCCGCACCCGACCTGACGGAGACCCGCAGCCGCGATGTCGACCGGTTCCAGCGACTCGTTCGCCCACCTGCACGTCCACACCGAGTACTCGATGCTCGACGGGGCGGCCAGGCTCGGGGCGCTGACGGCCCGGGCGGCCGAGCTGGGTCAGCCGGCGGTGGCGATGACCGACCACGGCAACGTGTTCGGGGCCTACGAGTTCTACAAGAAGGCGCAGGCGGCGGGGGTCAAGCCGATCATCGGCATCGAGGCCTACATGGCCCCCAACATCAGCCGGTTCGAGCGCAAGCGCGTCAACTTCTACGGCGGCGGCCCGGACGACGTCTCCTCGCGCGGCGCCTACACCCACATGACGCTGCTCGCCGAGACCACCGAGGGCATGCACAACCTGTTCCGGCTCTCCACCGGCGCCTGGCGCGACGGCTTCTTCCAGCACCCGCGGGCCGACCGCGAGCTGCTCACCCAGCACGGCGCGGGGCCTGATCGGCACCACGGGCTGCCCGTCGGGTGAGATCCAGGTCCACCTCCGCCACGGCAACTACGCCAACGCGCGCCAGGCGGCCGCCGACTTCCAGGACATCCTCGGCCGCGACAACTACTTCCTCGAGCTGATGGACCACGGCCTCGACATCGAGACCCGCGTCCGCGACGGGCTGCTGCGGCTCGCCGACGACCTCAAGATCCCGCTCCTGGCCACCAACGACTCCCACTACGTGATGAAGGAGGACGCCCCGTCCCAGGAGCACCTCCTCTGCATCAACTCCGGCTCCACGATGGACATCCCCGCCGGCGACGGGCCGGGCCAGCGGTTCGCGTTCTCCGGCGACGGCTACTACCTCAAGTCGGCCGAGGAGATGCGCTACCTGTGGCGCGAGCTGCCCCGAGGCCTGCGACAACACGCTGCTGATCGCCGAGCGCTGCGACGTCTCCTTCACCGAGGGCAGCGGCACGTTCATGCCCAAGTTCCCCTGCCCGCCGGGGGAGAACGAGGACTCCTGGCTGGTCAAGGAGGTCGAGCGCGGGCTGCAGGTCCGCTACCCCGCCGGCATCCCGGACGACGTCCGCAAGCGCGCCGACTTCGAGGTCGGCGTCATCATCGCGATGGGCTTCCCCGGCTACTTCCTCGTCGTCGCCGACTTCATCAACTGGGCCAAGCAGCAGGGCATCCGGGTCGGTCCCGGGCGCGGCTCGGGCGCGGGGTCGATGGTGGCCTACGCGATGCGCATCACCGACCTCGACCCCTTGGTCCACGGCCTCATCTTCGAGCGGTTCCTCAACCCCGACCGCGTCTCGATGCCCGACTTCGACATCGACTTCGACGAGCGTCGCCGCGGCGAGGTCATCCGGTACGTGACCGAGAAGTACGGCGACGAGCGCGTCTCGATGATCGTCACCTACGGCACGATCAAGGCCAAGCAGGCCGTCAAGGACTCCTCGCGCATCCTCGGCTACCCGTTCGCGATGGGCGACCGCATCACCAAGGCGATGCCGGCGGCCGTGATGGGCAAGGACGTCCCGCTGCAGGAGATCTTCAACCCCCAGCACAAGCGGTACGGCGAGGGCGGCGAGTTCCGCACGCTCTACGACGGCGACAACGACGTCAAGCGCGTCGTCGACACCGCGATGGGCATCGAGGGCCTCAAGCGGCAGTGGGGCGTGCACGCCGCGGGCGTGATCATGTCGAGCGAGCCGCTGCTCGACATCATCCCCATGCTCAAGCGTCCGGCCGACGGCGCGATGATCACGCAGTTCGACTACCCGACCTGCGAGAACCTCGGCCTCATCAAGATGGACTTCCTGGGGCTGCGCAACCTCACGGTCCTCGACGACGCCCTGCGCAACATCGAGGCCAACCGCGGCGAGGTCGTCGTCCTCGAGGACCTCGAGCTCACCGACGAGGCCACCTACGCCCTGCTGCAGCGCGGCGACACGCTCGGGGTGTTCCAGCTCGACGGCGGGCCGATGCGCTCGCTGCTGCGCTCGATGCGACCCGACACCTTCGAGGACATCTCGGCCGTCGGTGCGCTCTACCGCCCGGGCCCGATGGGCGCCGACTCCCACAACAAGTACGCCCGCCGCAAGACCGGCCGCGAGCCGGTCGAGGCGCTGCACCCCGAGCTGGCCGAGGCCCTCGAGGACGTGCTCGGCGAGACCTACGGGCTCATCGTGTACCAGGAGCAGGTGATGGCGATCGCCCAGAAGCTCGCGGGCTACACGCTGGGCCAGGCCGACATCCTGCGCCGTGCGATGGGCAAGAAGAAGAAGGAGGAGCTCGACAAGCAGTTCGCCGGCTTCTCGGCCGGCATGGTCGAGCGCGGCTTCAGCCACGCGGCGATCAAGGCCCTGTGGGACACCCTGCTGCCGTTCTCCGACTACGCCTTCAACAAGGCGCACTCGGCCGCCTACGGCCTGGTCTCGTACTGGACCGCCTACCTCAAGGCCAACTACCCGGCCGAGTACATGGCGGCCCTGCTCACCTCGACGCGCGACGACAAGGACAAGTCCGCGATCTACCTCAACGAGTGCCGCCGGATGAAGATCCAGGTGCTGCCCCCGGACGTCAACGAGTCGGCCGCCGACTTCACCCCGGTCGGGCACGACATCCGGTTCGGGCTCACGGCGGTGCGCAACGTCGGTGCGAACGTCGTCGACCTCATCGTCAAGGCGCGCACCGAGCGCGGGCGGTTCGAGGACTTCAACGACTTCATGGACAAGATCCCGCTGCAGGCCTGCAACAAGCGGCTGATCGACTCGCTGGCACGGGCCGGCGCCTTCGACGAGATGAAGCACCACCGCAAGGCGATCGTGGCCATCGTCGACGACACCGTCGACCGCTTCGTCGATGCGAAGAAGAACACCGAGGGCGGCCAGGACTCCATGTTCGACCTGCTCGACGCCACCGACGTCGGCTCCGCCGGCACCCGGGTCGAGGTCCCCGACATCGACGAGTGGGACAAGACGACCCTGCTCGGGCACGAGCGCGAGATGCTCGGCCTCTACGTCTCCGACCACCCGCTCCTCGGCCTCGAGCACGTGCTCTCCGCGGGCACCGACTGCACCATCGGCCAGCTGATGCTCGACGAGGAGAAGCCCCACGGCACCACCCTCACCATCAGCGGCCTGATCACCTCGGTGCAGCGCAAGATCACCAAGCGCGGCGACGCCTGGGCCACGATCACCCTCGAGGACCTCGACGGCGCCATCGAGGTCCTGCTGTTCCCGAGCTCCTACCAGCTGGCCTCGCCCCTCCTGCGCGAGGACGCGATCGTCCGCGTCAAGGGCCAGCTCTCGCGCGACAAGGACCAGCCCGAGCTGCGGGGCCAGGAGGTGACGACGCCCGACATCAGCGAGGGCCCGAGCGGCCCGGTCACCATCAGCCTGCCCTCGACGCGGTGCACGGCGCCGGTCATCGAGGCCCTCAAGGACGTGCTCGGCACCCACCCGGGCATGACCGAGGTGCGGCTCCGGCTGCTCTCGCGGCACTCGACCAAGGTGATGCGTCTCGACGACCGGTTGCGGGTCACGCCGAGCCCGGCGCTCTTCGCCGACTTGAAGCAGCTCCTCGGACCGGGTTGTCTGACCGGGTGACCACCGACCTCCCGGCGAGCGACGCGCCGTCCACCGCCGCCGCCCCGCCGCGTCGCGCCCCGCTGCGGGGCGCCGCTCGTGCGGCAGGGCCTGCTCGTGGTCGCGGCCTTCGCCGTCGCCGGGGCCGTCGGCGGGTGGCTCTGGGAGCGCTTCGCCGAGGCGCCCAGCGGTGTCGCCTACGAGGGCAGGTGGCTCAGCGGCGTCGCGGTGCAGGGCGGGGTCTACACGACCGACTACGAGGACCTCGGCCGCGGCTTCGGCGTCGTGGCGGTCTTCGTGATCATCGGCCTCGTCGGTGGCACGGCCCTCGGCATCCTGGCCGCGCTGCGGGCGCGCCGCTCCGAGATCACCACCCTCGTCGCGGTCGCCCTCGGCAGTCGTGCTCGCCGGCTACCTGGCCTACCTGGTCGGCGCCTGGCTCGGCCCGCCCGACCCCGGCCCGATCGCGAAGGCGGCCGAGAACGGCCGGCTGATCGCGGGAGCACTCGAGCTGCAGGGCACGAGCCCGTGGCTGATGTGGCCCCTCGGCGCGCTCGCGGGCCTCACCTTCACCTACGTGCTCACCACGGGGGTCGAGGCGAGCGTCTCCGAGGTGCGGCGGCTCGACGACGACCGGACCTGGCCCCGGTCGTAACCGTTCTGCAACCTCTGCCGCACGGTTGAGCCGGAACGACGGGGGTAGGTGGGGCGTCGAAATGCCGACGCCGCCGTGGCGTCACCCTGATACTGGTCCCTGCCGGACCGCCACCACCGGGCTCCGGCTGCTCCCGTCAACCCACGAAAGCGGGTCCCGCCCATGTCGAGCAACGTTCCCCCCGTCGGCCCCCCGAGCGGCCCCCCGAGCGGCCCCCCGAGCGGCGCGCCCACCGGTCCGCCTCCCGCCGCCCCGCCCACCTGGGCGGCTCCGCAGTCGCCGGAGGTGCTCGACAGCGGGGGCGGCGGCCCCCTCCCGCCGTTCGGCGCCCCGCCCGCCGGGGGTGGGGGTGGCCGGCGCAAGGGCCTGCTGATCGGCGGCGGGCTCGTCGGCGCCGCCGCCGTGGCGGCCGGCGGCTGGTTCGCCTACAGCGCCTACTTCGCCACGGGGCCCCAGCCGGCCGAGGCGCTGCCGGAGAGCACGATCGGCTACGTCAGCATCGACCTCGACCCGAGCGGCAAGCAGAAGCTGGAGATCCTCAAGGCGCTCAACAAGTTCCCCGCCTTCCGCGAGAACGTCGACCTCTCCGGCGACGACGACATCGTCGCGAAGGTCTTCCAGCTCGCCCAGGACGACGGGGCCTGCCCGGGTCTCGACTACGAGGACGACATCGAGCCGTGGCTCGGGGAGCGGTTCGCGATCGCGGCCGTCGACCTCGGCGAGGACAGCCCGACCCCCGTGGGCGTCGTCCAGGTCAAGGACGCCGACGCCGCGCAGGCCGGCTTCGACAAGCTCTTCGCCTGTGGTGAGGAGCCCGACGCCTCCGACGACGGCGAGGGCGGCGAGGGCGGCGACGTGATCGAGGAGGAGGAGCCCGAGGACTTCGGCGGCATCGAGATCCGCGGCGACTGGGCCGTGCTCGCCGAGTCCGACGAGATCGCGACCGAGGTCGCCGACGCGGCCGAGAAGGCCCCGCTCTCCGACGACGACGACTTCGAGCAGTGGACCGACGCCGCGGGCGACCCCGGCATCCTCACCGCCTACGCCGCCCCCGAGGCGGCGGACTTCCTCATCGACGCGGCCTCCGGCATGAGCTCGATGGGCGCGGACTTCGGGTGCGGCTCCGCCGCCGAGCTGGAGGACCCCTTCGCCACCGAGGACCCCTTCGCGACCGAGGAGGACCCCTTCGGTGACGACACGTTCACCGAGGACTGCGGCTTCGCCGAGGACCTCCAGGAGCAGCAGGACGCCTCGCGGGAGCAGCTGAAGAAGATCTTCGAGGGCTTCGAGGGTGCGGCGGTGACGGTGCGCTTCGACGACGGCGGACTCGAGGTCGAGTCGGCCGCGAGCATCGACTACCTCGGCCTCAACTCGATCTACGCCACCGAGAAGGGCGACGACGTCCTGGCCACGCTGCCGGACGACGTCGCCGGTGCCTTCGGCGTCGGCTTCGAGCCGGGCTGGGTCACCGACGTCACCGACTACGTCGACGAGCTGGCCGGCGGCATGCTGGGCGTCGACGACGCGATCGCCCAGCTCGAGGCCGAGACCGGCCTCGCGTTCCCCGAGGACGTCGAGACCCTGTTCGGCGAGTCCGCGGCGGTGGCCTTCGGCAGCGAGTTCGACGTCGACGACTTCGAGGGCGACGACCCGTCCGGCGTCCCGTTCGCGGTCAAGGTCAAGGGTGACGCCGACGCCATCAGCTCGGTCATCGACAAGCTGCTCGCCGGGCAGGAGATGGACCAGGAGCTCCGCGACGCCTTCAACTACCAGACCGAGGGCGACTACGTCGTGGCCGGTTTCTCACCGGAGTTCACCGAGCAGCTGCTCGGCGACGGCGAGCTCGGCGACTCCGACCTCTACCAGGACCTCGTGCCCGAGTCCGAGGACGCCTCGTCGGTGCTGTTCGTGAACTTCGACGCGAACGACTGGCTGGTGAGGGTCCTCCAGGACGCCGGCGCACCGGGCGAGGTCGTCGACAACGTCTCCCCGCTCGAGGGTCTCGGCGTCTCGGGCTGGACCGACGACGACGGGTCGCACAGCCTGCTGCGCCTCACCCTCGAGTAATCCACCGCTGCCACCTCGCAGGATCACGCAGCACCCCGCAGCACCACGCTGACCCGTCGCACATGTGCGACGGGTCAGCGTCGTTCCGCCGGTCAGGGGCGGCCGATGGGGGCGGTGGTGGCGCCGGTGGCCTCGACGAGCGCGCCCGGGGTGAGCTCGAGGTCGAACCCGCGACGTCCGCCCGAGACCAGCACCGTGTCGTGCTCGAGCGCGCTCTCGTCGACGACCGTGGGGTGGCTCCGCTTCTGGCCGAGCGGTGAGATGCCCCCGACGACGTACCCGGTCGCGCGCTCGGCGGCGGCCGGGTCGGCCATCTGGGCCCTCCGGCCGCCGACAGCGCGGGCGAGGGCCTTGAGGTCGAGCTGGCCGGTGACCGGCACCACGCCGACCACGAGCCGCCCGTCGACGTCGGCCAGCAGCGTCTTGAGCACCCGCGCCGGGTCGACGCCCAGCGCCTCGGCAGCCTCCAGCCCGAACGAGGCCGCGCGCGGGTCGTGGACGTACTCGCGCGGGGTGAAGGCGATGCCTGCGGTGGTGAGGGCGACGGTGGCGGGGGTGCCGCCTTGTGGTTTCTTGGCCATGGTTGCCTTCTCGGGATCGGCTGCGGTGGTCTCGACGCGCCCGTTGCGGCCTCGTTCCTCGGCCGCAGGGCTTGCTCGACCTTCACGCGACGACGCGGCTGCGCTCGTTCCTCGCAGTGCACGCTCACTGTCAGTTCGGTGACCAGCGGGTCCGGGCCACCTCGGTCGCGGGCAAGGACGGGATCACGTTCATCGCGCGCAGCTCGGAGCGCAGCAGGTCGGTGACGAGGATCAGCCGCTCGCCCGGGTCGTCGGCCTCGAGCAGCGACTGCCGCTCCTGCAGCGGGAGCGGGGCGCAGGCGGCGAGGGTCCACGACAGGTACGACGCGTCGCGGGGCAGGGTGCCCTCGTAGGGGTCGGCGCGGATCTCCGACAGCGCCTGGCGGTAGGCCGTGAACGTCGCGCGGGCCCGCTCGAGCACGCCCTCCTCGACGTGGGTGTCGTGCTCGTCGAGCTCCTCGACGTGACCGACGGGGAAGGTCCCGGAGGTCTCGAGCCGCTCGAGCTGGATCCGGTTGAGACCGACGGCCACGACGCTGAAGGTCCCGTCGGGGTGGGCCTCGACCTCGGTGAGCGCCGCCTTGCACCCGACGCGGAACAGCGACTGGGCGCCGTGGTCACCGACCTCGTAGCCCTCCCGGATGGCGACCGACCCGAACAGCCGTGCGGCCGGGTCCTCCACGCGCAGCAGGTGGTGGACCAGCGCCCGGTAGCGGTCCTCGAAGACCCGCAGCGGCACGCTCAGCCCCGGGAACAGCACCGAGTTCAGCGGGAACATCGGCAGCTGCTCGCTCACGTCGCTCAACCTACCCACCCGGTGGTCGCTCGTCGGCCGCGCCGCTCCGCGACCAGCGGTGGCCGTGACGCGGTCGGCCAATGCCGACCGCCGCGTCCACGGCCCGCTGCCGACACCAGGGGTGAGCGCCGCCCCGCTTAGAATCGACCCCATGATCCGCCGTATCGACCTGCGCGGGGCCGCCGCCACGGGCCCCGTCGACTACCGAGCCGCCGTCCCGCGCGCGGACTTCGACGTCGAGGCAGCGGTGCCGGCGGTCCACGCGATCTGCGAGGCCGTCCGCACCCGCGGGCTGGAGGCCGATCCTCGAGCTCAACGCGCGCTTCGACGGCGGCACCGCCAACGACGACATCCGGGTCCCTGCCGCCACGATCGCGGCCGCCCTGGAGACCCTCGACCCCGACGTCCGGGCGGGGCTCGAGGAGTCGATCCGCCGGCTCCGGGCCACCTGCGCGAACGAGCTGGAGCACGACGTCGTCACCGAGCTCGGCCCGGGCGCCGTGGTGACCCACCGCAAGGTGCCGGTCGACCGCGTCGGCCTCTACGTGCCGGGCGGGCTCGCGCCGCTGGTCTCCAGCGTGCTGATGAACGCCGTGCCCGGCGCAGACCGCCGGCGTCGGCTCGATCGCCCTCGCCAGCCCGCCGCAGAAGGACTACGGCGGGCTGCCGCACCCCACGATCCTCGCCGCCTGCGCCCTGCTCGGCATCGACGAGGTCTACGCCGTCGGCGGCGCCCAGGCGATCGCGATGTTCGCCTACGGCGCCGGCCCCTGCCGCCGGGTCGACCTGGTCACCGGGCCGGGCAACATCTACGTCGTCACCGCCAAGCGCCTGCTCAAGGGCCTGGTCGGCATCGACTCCGAGGCCGGCCCCACCGAGATCGCGATCCTGGCCGACGACACCGCGGACGCCGCCTACGTCGCCGCCGACCTGGTCAGCCAGGCCGAGCACGACCCGCTCGCCGCCGCCGTGCTGGTGACGCCCTCGGTGCAGCTGGCCGACGGCGGTCGACGTCGAGCTCGACAAGCAGGTCCTCGCCACCAAGCACACCGAGCGGATCCGGACCGCTCTGGACGGGCCCGCAGTCGGGCGTCGTCCTCGTCGACGACCTCGAGCAGGGCCTCGAGGTCGTCAACGCCTACGCCGCCGAGCACCTCGAGATCCAGACCGACGACGCGCGCGGCGTGGGCCGCCCGGGTGCGCAACGCCGGCGCGATCTTCGTCGGTGCCCACGCGCCCGGTCAGCCTCGGCGACTACTGCGCCGGCTCCAACCACGTGCTGCCCACCGGCGGCTGCGCCTGCCACTCCTCGGGGCTCTCGGTGCGCGCGTTCCTGCAGGTCGGTGCACGTCGTCGACTACAGCCGCGAGGCGCTGGCCGAGGTCGCCGACCACGTCGTCACCCTCGCCGAGGCCGAGGACCTGCCCGGCCACGGCGCCGCCGTCCGCGTGCGGTTCGCGGACTGACCGGGGACGCCATGACCTTCCCCCCGATCCGGGAGGAGCTGCGCGGCATCGAGCCCTACGGCGCCCCCCAGCTCTCGACGTGCCCGTCCAGCTCAACGTCAACGAGAACCCCTACGGACCCTCGCCGGCCGTCGTGGCCGACATCGCGACGGCCGTCGCGCGCGGCGACGGCCACGCTGAACCGCTACCCCGACCGCGAGCTCGTCGAGCTGCGCACGCGCGCTGGCCGGCTACCTCGGGCACGCGCGGTCACGCCCGAGCAGGTGTGGGCGGCCAACGGCTCCAACGAGGTGATGCTGCAGCTGCTCCAGGCCTTCGGCGGGCCGGGGCGGACGGCGGTGAGCTTCGCGCCGACCTACTCGATGTACCCCGAGTACGCCCGCGACACCCACACCCGCTGGGTCGCCGGACGCCGCGAGAGCGACTTCAGCCTCGACCTCGACGCGGCGCGCGGCCCTGTCGCGGCGGAGCGGCCCTCGGTGGTGCTGCTGCCCTCGCCCAACAACCCGACCGGCACGGCGCTGCCGCCCGAGGCGGTCGGCGCCCTGTGCGAGGCCGTCGGCGACGACGGCCTGCGTCGTGGTCGACGAGGCGTACGGCGAGTTCCGCCGCGCCGGCACGCCCAGCGCGCTCGAGCTGCTGCCCGAGCACCGCAACCTGGTCGTCACCCGCACCATGAGCAAGGCGTTCGCGCTGGCCGGCGCCGCGGCTGGGCTACCTCGCCGCCGACCCCGCGATCTGCGACGCGATCCGCGTCGTCCGGCTGCCCTACCACCTCTCGGCGGTCACCCAGGCGGTCGCGCTGGCCGCCCTGCGGCACGCCCCCGAGCTGCTCGGCCACGTCGACGACCTGCGCGCCGAGCGCGACGCGACCGTGGCCTGGCTGCGCGAGCAGGGCCTCGCAGGTCGCCGACTCCGACGCCAACTTCGTGCTGTTCGGCACGTTCGCCGACCGGCACGCCGTCTGGCAGGGCCTGCTCGACCACGGCGTGCTGATCCGCGAGACTGGACCCGACGGCTGGCTGCGCGTCTCGGTCGGCACCGCCGACGAGATGGCGGCGTTCAAGGCACGCCCTCACCCGGGCCATGAAGGAGCAGTGACATGAGCAGGACCGCACGCATCGAGCGGCAGACCAGCGAGTCGAAGGTGCTCGTCGAGGTCGACCTCGACGGCTCGGGTCGCCACGACGTCTCCACCGGCGTCGGCTTCTACGACCACATGCTCACCGCGTTCGCCCGCCACGCGCCTGGTCGACCTGACGGTGCAGACCGAGGGCGACGTCCACATCGACGCCCACCACACCGTCGAGGACACCGCGATCGCGCTGGGCCAGGCGCTGCGCGAGGCGCTGGGCGACAAGGCCGGCATCCGCCGCTTCGGCGACGCCACCGTGCCGCTCGACGAGGCGCTGGTGCAGGCCGTCGTCGACGTCTCCGGGCGCCCCTACTGCGTGCACACCGGCGAGCCCGAGGGCCAGGCAGTACGTCGCGCTCGGCGGCTCCGGGCGTCGCCTACCTCGGCTCGCTGACCCAGCACGTCTTCGAGACCATCGCCTTCCACGCCCACCTCGCCCTGCACGTGCGGGTGCTGGCCGGCCGCGAGCCGCACCACATCGTGGAGACCCAGTTCAAGGCCTTCGCCCGGGCCTTCCGCGACGCCGTCGCGCTCGACCCGCGCGAGACGGGCATCCCGTCCACCAAGGGCGCGCTCTGAGCGGCCGCGTGCCGCCCGACGTCGTCGTCCTCGACTACGGCTCGGGCAACCTGCGCTCGGCCGTGCGCGCCGCTCGAGCGCGCCGGCGCCGAGGTGACCCTGACCGCCGACTTCGAGGCCGCGCCTCGCCGCCGACGGCCTCGTCGTGCCCGGCGTCGGCGCGTACGCCGCGTGCATGGCCGGGCTGCGCGCGGTCAAGGGCGAGCGCGATCATCGGCCGCCGGCTCGCCGGCGGACGCCCGGTGCTGGGCATCTGCGTCGGCATGCAGGTGCTCTTCGAGCGCGGGGTCGAGCACGGCGTCGAGACCGAGGGCTGCGACGAGTGGCCCGGCGTCGTCGAGCGGCTGCAGGCCCCCGTCGTGCCCGCACATGGGCTGGAACACCGTCGAGGCGCCCGACGGGCACCGAGCCTCTTCGCCGGGCATCGAGGACGAGCGCTTCTACTTCGTGCACTCCTACGGCGTGCGCGACTGGGACGCTGCGCGACCAACGGCCGCACCCGGGCGCCGCTGGTGACCTGGGCCGAGCACGGCGGCGACCGGTTCGTCGCCGCGGTCGAGAACGGCCCGCTGACGCGCGACCCAGTTCCACCCCGAGAAGTCCGGCGACGCCGGGGCGGCGCTGCTGCGCAACTGGGTCGAGGCGCTCCCGTGACGTCCGGGCCCCTGATGAGCAAGGAGCGCGCCCGGCGGCGCGAGGAGCGCGAGCGCGAGGTCGCCGGCGCGGCGGCCGCGCCGCGCGCGCCGAGGCCGAGCGCACGCCGCGCCGCGAGCGCACGGCGTCGCACGGCTCACCCGCTGGCTGCCCGCGGCCGCGCCCGCGCCCAGCGGCATCGCTCGCGGCCGACGGCGCCGCGCAGCCGGCGCATCATCGTCGGCCTCGTCGTGGCCGTGAACGTCCTCGTCTGGCTCGCCACCGCCGACCTGGGCGCCGCGCGCCCTCGCCCTGCTCCTGTCCGTCCTGCTCGCGCCCGATCGTCGGCCATCGCTCGCCACCCGAAGGTGACTCCCCGATGACCGACCACCTCCAGCTCCTGCCCGCCGTCGACATCACCGAGGGCCAGGCCGTCCAGCTCGCCCAGGGCGTCGCCGGCTCCGAGCGCGCGTACGGCGACCCGGTCGCCGCCGCGCTGCGCTGGCAGGACGCCGGTGCGGAGTGGCTCCACCTGGTCGACCTCGACGCCGCGTTCGGCCGCGGCACGCAACCGCGAGCTGCAGGCCGAGATCGTCGGGGCGCTCGACATCGACGTCGAGATGAGCGGCGGCATCCGCGACGACGAGTCGCTCGAGGCCGCGCTGGCCACCGGCTGCCGCCGCGTCAACATCGGCACCGCGGCGCTCGAGCAGCCCGAGTGGTGCGCCAGGATCATCGCCGAGCACGGCGACCGGGTCGCGATCGGCCTCGACGTCCGCGGCCGCACGCTCGCCGCCCGCGGCTGGACCCGCGAGGGCGGCGACCTCTACGAGGTGCTCGCCCGCCTCGACGCCGAGGGCTGCGCCCGCTACGTCGTCACCGACGTCAACAAGGACGGCATGCTCCAGGGCCCGAACCTGCAGCTGCTGCGCGACGTCTGCGCCGCCACCGACCGCGCCGGTCGTCGCCTCGGGCGGCGTCACCACGCTCGCCGACATCGAGGCGCTGATGGGCCTGGTCGCACGACGGGCGTCGAGGGCGCCATCGCCGGCACCGCGCTCTACGAGGGCCGGTTCACCCTCGAGGACGCCCTCGCGCTGACCCAGCCCGGGGCGCGTCGTGAGCCTCGCCGTACGCGTCATCCCGTGCCTCGACGTCGACGGCGGCCGGGTGGTCAAGGGCATCAACTTCCTCGACCTGCGCGACGCGGGCGACCCCGTCGAGCTGGCCCGCACCTACGACGCCGAGGGCGCCGACGAGCTGACCTTCCTCGACATCTCCGCCTCCCACGAGGGCCGCGCGACCACGATGGAGATCGTCTCGCGCGACCGCCGAGCAGGTCTTCATCCCGCTCACCGTCGGCGGGGGAGTCTCCTCGCGTCGACGACGTCGACCGGCTGCTGCGCGCCGGCGCCGACAAGGTCGCGGTCAACACCGCCGCGATCCGCCGGCCCGAGCTGGTCGCCGAGATCGCCGACCGGTTCGGCAACCAGGTGCTGGTGCTCTCGGTCGACGCCCGCCGGCGCCCCGGGCACCGACTCGGGGTTCGAGGTCACCACCCACGGCGGCCGGCAGTCCGCCGGCCTCGACGCGATCGCGTGGGCGGCGAGGGCGGCCGAGCTGGGCGCCGGCGAGATCCTGCTCAACGCGATGGACGCCGACGGCACCCAGGACGGCTTCGACCTCGACCTGCATCCGGCGCGTCCGCGCCGAGGTGTCGATCCCCGTGATCGCCTCCGGCGGCGCGGGCGCCGTCGAGCACTTCGCGCCGGCCGTCGACGCCGGCGCCGACGCCGTCCTCGCCGCCACGGTCTTCCACTTCGGCACGCTGCGCATCGGCGACGTCAAGGGCGCGCTGGCGGCGGCCGGCCACCCGGTCCGGTAGCGGCCAGGCCGTCGCTCGAGCCGGCCGACCGCGACCTTCGACGCGCGGCGCGCTCGAGGTCGCGACGCCGAGCCCCGCTCCTCGGGCTGGGCTGCGGCCTTGGAATAGCCTGCTGACCGGGGAGGTTGGCCGAGGGCTGTCCGGCACCACCCCGTGACCCCCAGGAGGATCGTGAGCGACGCGCCGACGTCCGGGCTCGGACGCGGGTCGACCCGCGCGGGCTTCGCCGTGCTGCTGGTGGCGATCAAGCGGGAGCCGTGGATCTTCACGCTCTCCACGATCGGCAGCATGCTGTTCGGCGCGCTGACCGTGGCCGACGCGTGGGTGCTCGGCTGGTCGACCGACCACGTGGTGCTCCCGGCGTTCGAGGCCGGCGAGATCGGGTCCGGCCTGGTGTGGGCGGTGCTCGGGCTGTTCGTCGGCGTCGCGATCCTGCGCGCCGTCGGCATCGTCGCCCGCCGCCTCGGGGCCGGTGTCATGCAGTACCGCATGCAGGCGCGGTACCGGCGCCAGGTCACGCGCCGCTACCTCGCGCTGCCGATGGAGTGGCACCAGAAGCACCCCACCGGCGAGCTCCTCTCCAACGCCAACTCCGACGTCGAGGCCGCCTGGGGCCCGATCGCGCCGCTGCCCATGGCCGTCGGCACGGTGGTGATGATGGTGATCGCCGTCGGCCAGATGTACGTCGCCGACCCGGTGATGGCGAGCATCGGCCTCCTGGTGTTCCCGGCCGTGATCGCGACCAACATCGTCTACCAGAACGCCTCCCAGGGCTGGGCGACCCGTGCCCAGCAGCTGCGCGCCGAGGTCAGCGAGATCGCCCACGAGTC
This sequence comes from uncultured Actinomycetota bacterium, assembly GCA_963830575.1. Lineage (GTDB taxonomy): Bacteria > Actinomycetota > Actinomycetes > Propionibacteriales > Nocardioidaceae > Nocardioides. Next base: position 48,713 of record CAWHNR010000029.1, on the reverse strand, counting down.
CTTCGACGGCGCCATGGTGGTCAAGACCCTGGGCCGCGAGCCGGAGGAGACCGAGCGGTTCGCCCGGGCGGCGCACGAGCTGCGCGACGTCAACATCCGCATCGGCCGGATCCGCGCCGCGTTCGACCCCGCCCTGGCCGCGCTGCCCAGCCTCGGCGTCCTGGTCGTGCTCGCCGTCGGGGTGTCGCGGGTGACGAGCGGCGCGACCGACGCCGGCGACGTCGTCACCGTGGCCTACCTCCTCACCATCGTGTCGTTCCCCATCCGGTCGATCGGGTGGCTGCTGGGGGAGTTCCCGCGGAGCGTGGTCGGGTTCCGGCGCGTCCAGGCCGTGCTGCAGACGCGCGGCGAGATGCCCTACGGCGACCGGGTGCTGCCCGCGCTCCCGGGCGGTGCCCGCCTCGAGGTGGCCGGTCTCGACTACGGCTACACCGTCGAGGAGCCGTTGCTCCGCGACCTCTCGTTCGTCGTCGAGCCCGGACGCACGGTGGCCCTGGTCGGCGCGACGGCCTCCGGCAAGAGCACCCTCACCACGCTCGTCAGCCGGCTGGTCGACCCCGACGACGGCGTCGTGCTCGTCGACGGCGTCGACGTCCGCGAGCTGCGGCGGGGGTCGCTGGCGGACGCGATGTCGGTGGTGGCGCAGTCGGCGTTCCTCTTCGACGACACCGTGCGCGGCAACGTGACCCTCGGTGCCGACGTCTCCGACGACGAGGTCTGGGAGGCGCTGCGCACCGCCCAGGCCGACGGGTTCGTCGCCGCGCTGCCCGAGGGTCTCTCGACGCGTCTCGGCGAGCGGGGCACCTCGCTCAGCGGCGGGCAGCGGCAGCGGCTCTCGCTCGCGCGCGCCCTCGTGCGACGTCCGCGGCTGCTCGTGCTCGACGACGCCACCTCGGCCGTCGACCCCGAGGTCGAGGCCCGCATCCTCGGCGCCCTCAAGGCCGGCGCCCGTGACACCACCCTGGTCGTCGTCGCCTACCGCAAGGCGACCATCGGGCTGGCCGACGAGGTGCTGCACCTCGACGGCGGCCGCATCGTCGACCGCGGCACCCACGCCGAGCTGCTCGCGCGCTCGGCCGACTACGCCTCGCTCGTCAACGCCTACGAGCAGGAGTCCGACCAGGAGCCCGGCCAGGAGCCCGGCCAGGAGTCCGCGCAGCAGGAGGTGACGGCGTGAGCACCCTCGACGAGGAGCGCGAGGCCAGCGCCTCCGGCACGTCCATGGTCACCGGTGAGGACCTCGGCGCGATGGAGACCATCCGCCGGGGCATCCACCACTCACCCGAGCTCGTCGAGGGGCTGCGCGGCACCCTCGGCCTCGCCGTGCTGGCCTCGCTCGGGCAGGTCGTCGTGCCGATCGCGGTGCAGCAGACCCTCGACCGGGGGCTCTCCCGGGCCGGTGGTCCCGACCTCTCCTTCACCGTCCTGATGGGGTGCCTCGCCGCGGTGGCGGTCGTGCTCACCAGCCTGGCCTCCTACGCCATGACCTCGCGGCTGTTCAACGTGGCCGAGCGCGGGCTGGCGACGTTGCGCGTCAAGGCGTTCCGCCACGTGCACGACCTGCCCCTGCTCACGCAGAACACCGAGCGGCGGGGGGCGCTGGTCTCGCGGGTGACCAGCGACGTCGACCAGGTGAGCCAGTTCCTGGTGTTCGGCGGGCTGCTGTTCGTGGTGAGCATCGGCCAGGTCCTGATCGCCACCGTGGTGATGGTGTTCTACTCCTGGCAGCTCGCGCTCGTGGTGTGGCTCTGCTTCGCCCCGCTGTTCCTCTCGCTCCGCTTCTTCCAGCGCAAGCTCTCGGACGCCTACAGCGAGGTGCGCCGCCAGGTCGGGGCCATGCTCTCGGCGATCTCCGAGCCCGTCGTCGGCGCGGCGGTCGTGAAGTCCTACGCGATCGAGGCCCGCACCCAGGACCGCATCGACACCGCGGTGGGGGTGCACCAGCGGGCCAGCACCCGCGCCCAGGGCTACACGGCCGTGTCGTTCTCGCTCGGCGGGCTGTCGGCCGGGCTGGCGAACGCCGGGGTGCTGATCGTCGGCATCTGGCTCGGCTTCGCCGGCAGCATCACCGCCGGTGAGGTGCTCGCCTTCGCGTTCCTCGTCACGCTCTTCGTCGGTCCGGTGCAGTTCGGCACCCAGATCCTCACCGACGCCCAGAACGCGATCGCGGGCTGGCGGCGCGTCATCGGCATCCTCGACACCCCCGCCGACCTGGTCGACCCGGGCGCCGACGGGCACGTGCTGCCGCGCGGCCCGATCGACGTCCGCTTCGACGGCGTCGGGTTCGCCTACCCCGGCGGCCCGCCGGTGCTGCGCGAGGTGAGCCTCGAGATCGCCGCCGGGCAGCGGGTGGCGATCGTCGGGGAGACCGGGTCGGGCAAGTCGACGTTCGCCAAGCTGCTCACCCGTCTCATGGACCCCTCGGAGGGAGCGGTGCTGCTCGACGGCATCGACGTCCGCGACATCGCGCAGACCTCGCTGCGCTCGAGCGTCGTGCTGGTGCCGCAGGAGGGCTTCCTCTTCGACGACACCCTCGCCGCCAACGTGCGCTACGGCCGGCTCGACGCCTCCGACGACGACATCAGGGCGAGCGCCGACGAGCTCGGCCTGGGCGACTGGCTCGCCGGCCTCCCGGCGGGCATCGAGACGCGCGTCGGCCAGCGCGGCGAGTCGCTCTCGGCGGGGGAGCGCCAGCTGGTCGCGCTGCTGCGCGCCCACCTCGCCGACCCCGACCTGCTCGTCCTCGACGAGGCCACGAGCGCCGTCGACCCGCAGCTCGAGATGCGGATCGGTCGCGCGCTCGAGCGGCTGATGTCGGGCCGCACCAGCGTGACCATCGCCCACCGCCTCTCGACCGCCGAGAACGCCGACGAGGTGGTCGTCGTCGACCGCGGCCGCGTGGTGCAGCGCGGCCCCCACGCGGTGCTGGTCACCGAGGCCGGCTCGGTGTACGCCGGCCTGCACGCCAGCTGGGTGGCACAGCACGGGCAGTAGGGCCCTAGGCCGGCGTCCCGAAACCCGGTGAGCGGCCTCCGGGCCCGACCCGGATACTGGACGGGTGCCTCTCGACCCCGCCGTCGCCGCCCGACTCACGACCACCCCCGACGCCCACGGGCGCGGGCTGGTGGCGGCGGTCGCCCAGCAGCACGGCACCGGCGAGGTGCTGATGATGGGCTGGATGGACGACGAGGCGCTGCACCGCACGCTGACGACGGGGCGCGCCACCTACTGGAGCCGGTCGCGCCAGGAGTACTGGGTCAAGGGCGACACCTCCGGCCACGTGCAGCACGTGCGCGAGGTGCGGCTCGACTGCGACGGCGACACGGTGCTGGTCACCGTCGACCAGGAGGGCGCCGCGTGCCACACCGGGGCGCGCACCTGCTTCGACGACGGTCTGCTGCCGGTCACCTCGCCGGTCACCCGCCGGTCACCCAGCGTGACCGGGCGTGACCGGGCGCAGCACGTTCGGGCCGACGGTCCTGGCCGGGCTCGCGGGCGGCCTGCTGGCCGCCGTCGCCGGCAACCAGGCCTGGGTCGAGGTCAGCGACGCCGGGCGCAGCGGTGACGCGGCCGTCGCCAGCGCCCTGAGCCTCACCGTCGACGGCGCGCCGGCGGTCACCGCCCTGGCGCTCGTCGTGCTGGCTGCCTGGGGCGTGGTGCTGGTGACGCGAGGCCGCTTCCGGCGCGCCGTCGTGTGGCTGGGCCTGGCCGCGGCCCTCGCCACGGTGGCCGTGGCTGCGGTGGCCTGGGTCGCCCAGCCCGGCGACGCCGAGGCCGACCTGCGCAACTTCGACGTCACGGTGGCGCGCACGGCGTGGGCGTACCTGGGGGTCCTGGGAGGCCTCGTGGCCGCGGCGGCCGCGGCGGTCGCCGTCCGCGGGGTGGCCGGGTGGCCCGAGATGGGTCGCCGCTACGACGCCCCGACCGGCAGCGCCGCCGTGCCGGCGAGCGTCGCGGGCGAGGAGCCCGACAGCCTGGGACTCTGGAAGGCCCTCGACGAGGGGCACGACCCGACGGACCTCGCTGGCGACGGGACCGGCGAGCATCACTAGGATGGCGCCGTCATCCCGCACCACCCGAGGAGCCCTGCATGTCTGACAACCACGGCAACACCCCGGCCGCCTGGACCGCCGTCGCGGTCGCGCTGGTCGGCTTCGTGGTGGGCGGGATCGGCCTGATGCTCGACCCGATCAGCTACGTGGTGTTCTGGGTCGGCGTGGCGCTCAACGTCGTCGCGGGCGTGGTCTTCGTCGTCATGGCGAAGCTGGGGCTGCACGAGTCCTCCCACTGAGCCCCGCACCACCGCGTGCTGGGGGATGATGGCCAGATGACCCAGACGCTCGAGCTCGGCAGCCGGCCCCGCCAGGGGCGCCCGCGCCGCCTGCTGCGCGCCGGCGCTCGTCGTCGGGGGCCTCGGGGCGGCCACGCTCGCGCTCGCGCTGCGGGACCCGCACCAGAAGGGCTCCTGGGGCCTGTGCCCGAGCCACGCCATCGGCCTCGACTGCCCGGGGTGCGGCTGCCTGCGGGCCGTCAACGACCTGACCCACCTGCGCCTGGCCGACGCGCTCTCGAGCAACCTGTTCTTCGTGGTGCTCGTCGTGCCGGTGGTCGTCTTCCTGCTGGGCAGGTGGGCCCTGGACCGCTGGCGCGGGGTCGAGCGGGCACCGTCGCGCCGCACCACCCCGCTGCTCGTGGCCGCCGGGCGTTGTCCTCGCCGTCTTCACGGTGCTGCGCAACCTGCCCGGGTTCGAGTACCTCGCGTCGTGACCCCGTCCGCGGACGCCGGTCCTAGGACGTCTCGAAGCTGAAGTCGACGAAGTCGATGACGCCCGTGGCCACGAGGATGAGGTAGACCGCGTTGATGGCCAGCGACACGATGCCGAGCACGAGCCCGGCCGTGGCCATGCCGCTGCCCTGCTGGCCCGTCCGGGAGATCTCGTCCTTCGCCATCTTGCTCAGGATGATCGCCGGGATGGCGGCCAGGAAGCAGCAGCACAGGCCCGCGATGCCGGTCACGAGGGACCAGATCGCCTTCTGGTTGTTGCCGGCGGGCGCACCGCCGTAGCCACCGGGGGCGCCGTACGGGTTCGGCGGCGGCGGGGACTGGTAGCTCATGGGGCTCCTCCGTGAGTGGGTCCGTGGGTGGGTCCGTGGGTGGTGGCAGGACCCTATGCCCTCGCGTGACAGACTGAAGAGGCTTTCGCCCCGCTGTCTCGCTGCTGCCAGAAGAGGATCTCCGCCATGTCGGTGCTCGACGACATCGTCGCCGGCGTGCGCCTCGACCTGGCGCAGCGCGAGGCCGAGACCCCGCTCGTCGACGTCCGCGCCGCGCTCGCCGACGCACCGGCGCCGCGCGACCCGATGCCGCACCTGCGCGGTGCCGGCTCGAGCGTGATCGCCGAGGTCAAGCGACGCAGCCCCAGCAAGGGCGACCTCGCCGACATCCCCGACCCGGCGGCGCTCGCGGCCGAGTACGCCGCCGGCGGGGCGGCGGCGATCAGCGTGCTCACCGAGGAGCGCCGCTTCGGCGGCAGCCTCGCCGACCTGCGCGCCGTCCGTGCCGCCGTCGACGTCCCCGCTGCTGCGCAAGGACTTCATCGTCGAGAGCTACCAGCTCGTCGAGGCCCGGGCCGCCGGCGCCGACCTGGCGCTGCTCATCGTGGCGGCGCTCGACGACGACGACGCTGCGCCGGCTGCACGACGAGGCCCGCGAGCTCGGCCTCACCGTGCTGGTCGAGGTGCACGACGAGGCCGAGACCGAGCGGGCGGTCGCCCTGGGCGCCGAGCTCGTCGGCGTCAACGCGCGCAACCTCAAGACCCTCGCGGTCGACGACGGCACCTTCGGCCGGCTCGCGCCGATGGTCCCGGCCGACCGGGTGCTGGTGGCCGAGTCCGGCATCTCCGACGAGCAGGACGTGAAGCGCTTCGTCGCCGAGGGAGCCCGTGCGGTGCTCGTCGGCGAGGCACTGGTCAAGGACGGCGACCCCGCGCGCCGCCGTCACCCGGATGACAGGAATCCAGTGACGATCCGCGACGTGAAGCCCGGCTCCGCCTTCGACGCCGACGCCCAGGGCTGGTTCGGCAGCTTCGGCGGCCGGTTCATGCCCGAGGCGCTGATCGCCGCGCTCGACGAGCTCGACGCCGCCTGGCAGAAGGCGCTCGCCGACCCCGCCTTCGGCGCCGAGTTCGACGCGCTGCTGCACGAACTACGCGGGCGTGCCGAGCATGCTCTACGAGGCGAAGCGGCTCTCCGACCACGCCGGCGCGCGGATCCTGCTCAAGCGCGAGGACCTCAACCACACCGGCGCCCACAAGATCCGCAACGTCCTCGGCCAGGCCCTGCTCACCAAGCGGATGGGCAAGAAGCGCGTCATCGCCGAGACCGGCGCCGGCCAGCACGGCGTCGCCTCGGCCACCGCCGCCGCCTACCTCGGCCTCGACTGCACGGTCTACATGGGCGAGGTCGACACCGAGCGCCAGGCGCTCAACGTCGCGCGCATGCAGCTGCTCGGCGCCGAGGTGATCCCGGTGACCAGCGGCTCGCGCACGCTCAAGGACGCCATCAACGAGGCCCTGCGCGACTGGGTCTCCACGGTCGACCACACCGCCTACCTCTTCGGCACCGCGGCCGGCCCGCACCCGTTCCCGAGCCTGGTGCTCTCCTTCGTGCGCGGCATCGGCGACGAGGCCCGGCGCCAGTGCCTCGACCTCACCGGGCGGCTCCCCGACGCCATCGCCGCGTGCGTCGGCGGCGGGTCCAACGCGATCGGCCTGTTCGCCGGCTTCCTCGACGACCCCGAGGTCGCCGATCTACGGCTTCGAGCCGGGCGGCGACGGCGTCGAGACCGGTCGGCACGCGGCGACGATCCACGCCGGAGCCAGTCGGCGTCCTGCACGGCGCGCGCACGTTCGTCCTCCAGGACGACGACGGCCAGACCCTCGAGTCGCACTCGATCTCGGCCGGCCTCGACTACCCCGGCGTCGGACCGCAGCACGCCCACCTCGCCGACGTCGGACGGGCGACCTACCTGCCCGTCACCGACGCGGAGGCGATGGACGGCCATGGCGCTGCTCGCCCGCACCGAGGGCATCATCCCGGCGATCGAGTCGGCGCACGCGATCGCCGGCGTCGTCGAGCTCGCCAAGGAGCGGCCGGGCGCAGACGATCCTGGTCAACCTGTCGGGCCGCGGCGACAAGGACATGGGCACCGCGCTGACCTACTTCGGGCTCGGCGACGCGAAGACCGACACGCCGTGAGCGGCGCGAGCGTCTCGACCGCCTTCGAGAAGGCCCGCGCCGAGGGCCGCGCCGCCCTCGTCGGCTACCTGCCGGCGGGCTACCCCGACGTGCAGGGCGGCATCGACGCGCTCAAGGTGCTGGTCGACGCCGGGTGCGACGTCATCGAGATCGGCCTGCCCTACAGCGACCCGGTCATGGACGGGCCGACGATCCAGGCCGCGGCGCAGCAGGCCCTCGAGAGCGGCGTCCGCACCACCGACGTCCTCCGCACCGTCGAGGCGGTCGCCGCGACCGGCGTCCCCACGCTCGTGATGACCTACTGGAACCCGGTCGAGCGCTACGGCGTCGAGCGGTTCGCCGCCGACCTCGCCAACGCCGGGGGAGCGGGCCTGATCACGCCCGACCTCACCCCCGACTTCGCCGCCCGAGTGGATCGCCGCCGCCGACGAGCGCGGGCTCGACAAGGTCTTCCTCGTCGCGCCGTCGTCGACCGACGAGCGCATCGCCATGACGACCGCGGCCTGCCGCGGCTTCGTCTACGCCACCGCGGTCATGGGCGTCACCGGCGCCCGCGCCGCGACCAGCGACCTGGCCGGCCCGCTGGTGGCGCGCACCCGCAGCGCGGCCCCGACCTGCCCGATCGGCGTCGGGCATCGGCGTCAGCAACGGCGACCAGGCCGCCGAGGTGGCGGCCTACGCCGACGCCGTCATCGTGGGCTCGGCCTTCGTGCGCGTGCTCCTCGACCACCAGCCGACGACCGCGCCGCCGGGCTGCGGGCGCTGCGGCGCTCACCGCCGACCTCGCCGACGGCGTACGGCGTGCGCCGTAGGGCCACCGCTGCGCGCTCGTCGTGGCCTGCTCGCCGGGCTGCTGCTCGGCGCTCGCCGCCTGCGGCGGGGACGACGCGCAGCCGTTCTCCGGCACGGTCCTCGACAACCCCTACCAGGTGCCCGACCACCACGCTCACCGACACGAGCGGCGAGCCGTTCTCGCTGGCCGACGACACCGACAAGCGGCTCACGCTGGTGTTCTTCGGCTACACCAACTGCGTCGACATCTGCCCGGCGGTGCTGACCAACCTCGCCTCGGCGATGACCCGGCTCGACGAGGCCGACCGCGACGAGTCGACGTCGTGCTGGTCACCAGCGACCCCGACACCGACACGCCGACGTCGCTGCGCACCTACCTCGACCACTTCGACCAGTCTTCATCGGCCTCGACGGCGACCTCGACACGATCATCGACGTCGGCCGACGCCCTCGCCGTCGGCATCGACCGCGACGACCCGGGCGGGCCACACGACCCACATCATGGGCGATCGACGCCACCGACCAGGCGCCGGTCTACTGGAGCGCAGGACACCAGCCCGTCGCAGTTCGCCGCCGACATCCACACCCTGCTCGAGGACGCCTGATGACCAGCCTGACCGCACCGCTGCTCAGCGCCTGTCGATCCCGAGCCCGTCCAACGGCGTCTGGCACCTCGGCCCGCTCCCGTTGCGCGGCTACGCGCTGTGCATCATCGCTCGGCATCGTCTTCGCCATCTGGTTCGGCGAGCGGCGCTGGGCCGCCCGCGGCGGCGCTCCGGGCGAGGTGCAGGACCTCGCGGTCTGGGCGGTCCCGTTCGGCCTCGTCGGCGCCCGGCTCTACCACGTGGTCACCGACTGGGAGAAGTACTTCGGCGAGCGGCGAGAACCCGGTCACCGCGCTGTACGTCTGGCAGGGCGGCCTCGGCATCTGGGGCGCCGTCGCGCTCGGCGCGCTCGGCGTCTGATCGGTGGCGCGCGGCGCAAGGGCATCCGGATCGCCGCCGTGCTCGACGTCCTCGCCCCCGGCGTGATCGTGGCCCAGGCGTTCGGCCGCTGGGGCAACTGGTTCAACCAGGAGCTCTACGGCAAGCCGACCGACCTGCCCTGGGGCCTCGAGATCGACCCCGCTGCACTGGCCCGAGCGGCCTCACCTTCCCCGCGGGCACGACCTTCCACCCCACGTTCCTCTACGAGTGCCTCTGGAACCTCGGCGTCTTCGCCCTGCTCCTCTCGGCCGAGCGCCGCTTCCGCCTCGGCCACGGCCGCGTCTTCGCCCTCTACGTCATGGGCTACACCCTCGGCCGCGGCTGGATCGAGTACCTCCGCATCGACACCGTCCAGCTCGACGACGTCCTCGGCCTGCGCCTCAACGTCTGGACCTCGATCGTCCTCTTCACCCTCGCCGCGGCCTACTTCGTCGTCGTGACCCGCCGCCACCCCGGCCAGGAGCCCTCCGTCTACCTCGACGGCGCCCCCGCCACCGACCAGGCACGGTCCCCACGGAGACCGACGGTGACGGCGTCCCTGTCGAGCCGACCGGACCGGACGACGAGGGCGACGCCGAGCCAGTCACCCTCGACAAGGACTCCGAAGCCTGACCCCCCGCTGACCTGTCCAATAGAACGGGACGGGTCACCGAGGAGGTGCGCTGACCTGTCCCATAGAACGGGACGGGTCACCGAGAGGTGCGCTGACCTGTCCCATAAACGGGACGGGTCACCCGAGGACCGTCGCGCTGACCTGTCCAATGAACGGGACAGGTCAGCGCAACGACGGGGGCTTCACCCTCACTCGGCCGGCACGGTCAGGGGCGGAGCTGGGGCGGGTGGGCCGGGGGCTGCGGAGGACGGGTCGGGTCGGCGGCGCATCCGCGTAGCCGGAGACCCAGGCCGGCCGCAGGTCGAGTCGCGGCGAAGCGGCCCAAGCCGCCGACCCGAGCCCGGCCGCAGCAGCCCACCGGGTCCCAACCCGCCCCCCACCAGCCCATGACCGCCACGGCAAGCCCCGCCGCAGGCGGACAACGCGCCGAAGGCGCTCGCCGGAGGCGATCCGCGCCGCAGGCGCGCACGCAGACCGCAGCCGGAAGACCAACCGGACCACGGACCAGAAAAGCCAACCCGATGTCCACCGCCGGAAAGTGGGGGACGGGACGGCGAAACATGCTGGTAATCTCGGGAACTCCGCCGCGTGGGCCACTGTCGTCCCCTGCGTCCACCTCAGCACCGTCGCTCGCCCCGCGTAGCGTCGGTCCACCGACGGGAGAATGACCAGTGCCGTACCAGCACGCATTCCCGCCGCCGCAGGGTCTCTACGACCCGGCGCACGAGCACGACGCCTGCGGCGTGGCCTTCGTGGCCACGCTCACGGGGGAGGCCTCCCACGACATCGTGGTGAAGGCGCTCACGGCCCTGCGCAACCTCGACCACCGCGGCGCCGCGGGCGCCGAGGTCAACTCCGGCGACGGCGCGGGCATCCTGCTGCAGGTCCCCGACGCGTTCCTGCGGGCGGTCACGGCCGAGGCGGGCTTCGAGCTGCCGTCCCCGAGGTCCTACGCCGTCGGCACGGCCTTCCTGCCCGGGGACGCCGACGACGTCGCCAAGACCCGCAGCCGCATCGAGGAGATCGCGGCCGAGGAGGGCCTCGCCGTCCTCGGCTGGCGCGAGGTGCCCGTCGACCCGTCGACGCTCGGCAGCATGGCGCTGTCGGTGATGCCGGTGTTCAGCCAGCTCTTCGTGGCGGGCGCGCACCAGCGCCTGACGGGCATGGCGCTCGAGCGCCTCGCCTTCTGCCTGCGCAAGCGCGCCGAGCGCGAGACCGACGTGTACTTCCCGTCGCTGTCCTCGCGCACGCTCGCCTACAAGGGCATGCTCACCACCGACCAGCTCGACCAGGTCTTCCCCGACCTGAACGACGAGCGCATGGCCTCGGCCCTGGCCGTGGTCCACTCGCGCTTCTCGACCAACACGTTCCCGAGCTGGCCGCTGTCGCACCCGTTCCGGTTCATCGCCCACAACGGCGAGATCAACACCGTCATGGGCAACCGCAACTGGATGCGCGCCCGCGAGGCGCTGCTCGCCTCCGACGTGATCCCGGGCGACCTCGAGCGGCTGTTCCCGATCTGCACGCCCGGCGCCTCCGACTCGGCGTCCTTCGACGAGGTGCTCGAGCTGCTGCACATGGGTGGCCGGTCGCTGCCGCACGCGGTGCTGATGATGATCCCGGAGGCGTGGGAGAACCACACCGAGATGGAGAAGCAGCGGCGCGACTTCTACTCCTTCCACTCCTCGATGATGGAGCCGTGGGACGGCCCGGCGTGCGTGGTCTTCACCGACGGCTCGCAGATCGGTGCCGTGCTCGACCGCAACGGCCTGCGCCCCTCGCGCTACTGGGTCACCGACGACGGGCTCGTCGTCCTGGCCTCCGAGGTCGGCGTCCTCGACCTCGACCCCGCCACGATCGTGCGCAAGGGCCGGCTGCAGCCGGGCCGGATGTTCCTCGTCGACACCGACGAGCACCGCATCATCGAGGACGAGGAGGTCAAGGCCGAGCTCGCCGCCGAGCACCCCTACGGCGAGTGGCTGCACGCCGGGCTGATCCACCTCGACGACATCCCCGAGCGCGAGCACATCGTGCACACGCACGCCTCGGTCACCCGTCGCCAGCAGATCTTCGGCTACACCGAGGAGGAGCTGCGCGTCCTGCTCACGCCGATGGCCAGCACCGGGGGAGAGGCCCTCGGCTCGATGGGCACCGACACCCCCATCGCCGCGCTGAGCGCCAAGCCGCGGCTGCTGTTCGACTACTTCAGCCAGCTGTTCGCCCAGGTCACCAACCCGCCGCTCGACGCGATCCGCGAGGAGCTCGTCACCTCGCTCAACGGCACGATCGGGCCGGAGTCCAACCTGCTCGAGCCGACGCCGGCGTCGTGTCGTCAGGTGGTGCTGCCGTTCCCGGTCATCTCCAACGACGACCTGGCCAAGATCCGCCACATCAACCGCGACGGCGACATGCCGGGCTTCATCACCCACGTCGCCCGCGGCCTCTACGAGGTCGCCGGCGGCGGGGCGGCCATGGCCGCCCGCATCGAGGAGATCTGCGCCGAGGTCAGCGAGGCGATCGCCGGGCGGGGCCCGCGTCATCGTGCTCTCCGACCGCCACGGCGACGCCGACCTCGCGCCGATCCCGTCGCTGCTGCTGACCGGCGCGGTGCACCACCACCTGGTGCGCGAGAAGACGCGCACCCAGGTCGGCCTGCTGGTCGAGGCCGGCGACGTCCGCGAGGTGCACCACGTCGCGCTGCTCGTCGGCTACGGCGCGGCCGCGGTCAACCCGTACCTCGCCATGGAGTCGGTCGAGGACCTCGCCCGCGAGGGCTACTACGTCACCAAGACGCCCGAGGAGGCCGTGCCAACCTGGTCAAGGGCCTCGGCAAGGGCGTGCTCAAGGTGATGTCGAAGATGGGCGTCTCGACGGTCGCCTCCTACACCGGCGCGCAGATCTTCGAGGCGGTCGGCCTCTCGCAGGACGTCGTCGACCCCTACTTCACCGGGACGACGTCCAAGCTCGGCGGCATCGGCCTCGACACCATCGCCGAGGAGGTCGCCCGGCGCCACGCCACGGCCTACCCCCGCGGCGGCGTGCTGCCGACCCACCGCGAGCTCGAGATCGGCGGCGAGTACCAGTGGCGCCGCGACGGCGAGCCGCACCTGTTCAACCCCGAGACGGTGTTCCGGCTCCAGCACTCCACGCGCACCCAGCGCTACGACATCTTCAAGCAGTACACCGCGGCCGTCGACGAGCAGTCGACCCAGCTGATGACCCTGCGCGGGCTGTTCCGCTTCAAGGGCTCCCACGTCACCGGCCGCGACCCGATCCCGATCGAGGAGGTCGAGCCGGTCGAGTCGATCGTCAAGCGGTTCTCGACCGGCGCGATGTCGTACGGCTCGATCTCGCAGGAGGCGCACGAGACCCTCGCGATCGCCATGAACCGGCTGGGCGCCAAGTCCAACACCGGTGAGGGCGGCGAGGACCCCGACCGGCTCTACGACCCCGAGCGCCGCAGCTCGATCAAGCAGGTCGCCTCGGGCCGCTTCGGCGTCACGTCGGAGTACCTGACCAACGCCGACGACATCCAGATCAAGATGGCGCAGGGCGCCAAGCCCGGCGAGGGCGGGCAGCTGCCCGGCAACAAGGTCTACCCGTGGGTGGCCAAGACCCGGCACTCGACGCCGGGCGTCGGCCTGATCAGCCCGCCGCCGCACCACGACATCTACTCGATCGAGGACCTCGCCCAGCTCATCCACGACCTCAAGAACGCCAACCCGCAGGCCCGCGTGCACGTCAAGCTGGTCTCCGAGGTGGGCGTCGGCACGGTCGCGGCAGGCGTCTCGAAGGCGCACGCCGACGTCGTCCTCGTCTCCGGGCACGACGGCGGCACCGGCGCCTCGCCGCTGACCTCGCTCAAGCACGCCGGCGGCCCGTGGGAGCTCGGCCTCGCCGAGACCCAGCAGACGCTGCTGCTCAACGGCCTGCGCGACCGGATCGTGGTGCAGACCGACGGCCAGCTCAAGACCGGCCGCGACGTCGTCATCGCGGCGCTGCTCGGCGCCGAGGAGTACGGCTTCGCCACGGCCCCGCTCGTGGTCTCGGGCTGCATCCTGATGCGGGTCTGCCACCTCGACACCTGCCCCGTGGGCGTCGCGACGCAGAACCCCGTGCTGCGCGAGCGCTACTCGGGCAAGGCCGAGTACGTCGTGACCTTCTTCGAGTACATCGCCCAGGAGGTGCGCGAGATCCTCGCCGAGCTCGGCTTCCGCAGCCTCGAGGAGGCGATCGGCCAGGTCTCCGGCGCTCGACATGGCCGAGGCGGTCAACCACTGGAAGGCGTCGGGTCTCGACCTCACGCCGATCCTCCACGAGGTCGACACCAGCCACTTCCCCGACCAGGGCCTGTACTGCACCAGGACCCAGGACCACGGCCTGGAGAAGTCGCTCGACGTCACGCAGCTGGTGCCCGCTCGCCGAGGCCGCGCTCGAGCGCGGCGAGCCGGTGCGCGCCCAGGTCGCGATCCGCAACGTCAACCGCACCGTCGGCACGATCCTCGGCCACGAGGTCACCAAGCGGTACGGCGGCGAGGGTCTGCCCGAGGGCACGATCGACATCACCTTCACCGGCTCCGCGGGCCAGTCGTTCGGCGCGTTCCTGCCGCGGGGGATCACCCTGCGGCTCGAGGGCGACGCCAACGACTACGTCGGCAAGGGCCTGTCGGGCGGGCGCATCGTCGTCCGCCCCGACCGCGCGGCGACGTTCAACAGCAACGAGCAGATCATCGCGGGCAACACGATCGCCTACGGCGCGACGTCCGGGCAGATCTTCCTGCGCGGCGGGGTGGGCGAGCGGTTCGCCGTCCGCAACTCCGGCGCCTGGCTGGTCACCGAGGGCGTGGGCGACCACGGCTGCGAGTACATGACCGGCGGCCGGGTCGCCGTCCTCGGCAAGACCGGACGCAACTTCGCGGCCGGCATGTCCGGCGGCGTCGCGTGGGTCCTCGACCTGAAGGACTTCCGCGTCAACAAGGAGCTCGTCGAGCTCGGCCCGGTCTCGGGCGAGGCGGCCCAGGAGCTCGAGTCGATGGTGCGCGAGCACCTCGAGGAGACCGGCTCGCCGGTCGCCGAGGAGCTGCTCGCCGACTGGGAGACGTCGCTGACCCGCTTCACCGAGGTGATGCCGCGCGACTACCGCATCGTGCTCGAGGCCAAGGCGAAGGCCGAGGCCGACGGGCTCGACGAGGCCGAGATCGCCCACAAGATGATGGAGGCGCTGCATGGCTGACCCGAAGGGCTTTCTGAAGGAGAGCCGCAAGGTGGCCGAGCGCCGCCCGGTCGAGGAGCGCGTCAACGACTGGAACGAGGTCTACCCGGGCTCGGCCGGCCGGGCGCTGCTGCCGATCATCACCGAGCAGGCCGGGCGCTGCATGGACTGCGGCATCCCGTTCTGCCACCAGGGCTGCCCGCTCGGCAACATCATCCCGGAGTGGAACGACCTGGTCTGGCGCGACGACTGGGAGGGCGCGATCGAGCGCCTGCACGCGACCAACAACTTCCCGGAGTTCACCGGTCGGCTGTGCCCGGCCCCGTGCGAGACCGCCTGCGTGCTGGGCATCAACCAGGACCCGGTGACGATCAAGAACGTCGAGGTCTCGATCATCGACAAGGCGTGGGAGTCCGGCCTCGTGCGGCCGCAGGCGCCCGAGTGGCTCTCGGGCCGCACCGTCGCCGTGATCGGGTCGGGCCCCGCGGGCCTGGCCGCCGCCCAGCAGCTGACCCGCGCCGGCCACACCGTCGCGGTCTACGAGCGCGCCGACAAGATCGGCGGGCTGATGCGCTACGGCATCCCCGAGTTCAAGATGGAGAAGCAGCACCTCGACCGCCGCCTCGACGCAGATGAGGCGCGAGGGCACCGTGTTCCGCGCCGGCGTCGAGGTCGGCTCCGAGGAGTCCGGCCTGACCGGCGAGCAGCTGCGCGAGCGCTTACGACGCCGTGGTGCTCGCCATGGGCGCCACCGAGCGCCCGCGACCTCCCGGCCACCGGGCGCGAGCTCGGCGGCATCCACCAGGCCATGGAGTTCCTGCCGCAGGCCAACCGGGTGGCGCTCGGCGAGCCCCCGACCCTCGACGGGTCCGACCAGATCCTCGCCACCGGCAAGCACGTCGTGATCATCGGCGGCGGCGACACCGGCGCCGACTGCCTCGGCACCTCGACCCGCCACGGTGCGGCCTCGATCACGCAGCTCGAGATCATGCCCGAGCCGCCGACGTCCCGGCCGGCCGGCCAGCCGTGGCCGACCTACCCGATGACGTTCCGCGTCTCCTCGGCGCACGAGGAGGCCGGCGAGCGCGTCTACGCCGTCTCGACCAAGGAGTTCCTGGGCGACGACGACGGCAACGTCCGGGCGCTGCGCCTCGTCGACGTCGTCTTCGAGGGCGGCAAGCTCACCGAGATCGAGGGCACCGAGCGCGAGATCCCGGCCGAGCTGGTGCTCTTCGCGATGGGCTTCCTCGGCCCCGAGAAGCCCGGCCTGGTCGAGCAGCTCGGCGTCGACCTCGACGAGCGCGGCAACGTCGCGCGCGACAAGGGCTACCAGACCTCGGTGCCCGGCGTCTTCGCCGCCGGCGACGCCGGTCGCGGCCAGTCGCTCATCGTCTGGGCGATCGCCGAGGGCCGCGCCGCGGCCGCGGCGGTCGACGAGTACCTCACCGGCTCGACGACCCTCCCGTCGCCGATCCCGCCCACGGCCCGGCCGCTGGTGGTCTGACCTCCGTCGGTCGAGGAGGTCGCGTTAGCGACCCTGACCACGGGTGGTCGAGATCGCCTCGACCACCGGTGGCTCGACGCGCCCGTTGCGGGCTCGTTCCTCGCCCGCAGGGCTTGCTCGACCTGCACCAGCGACGCGTGCTCGTCCCTCGCACGCTGCTGGTTTGATCGATCAAATCCGCGCTAGGGTGGAGGACGTGCGTAGAGCAAAGATCGTGTGCACCCTGGGTCCGGCCACCAGCTCCGAGCGTCGGATCCGCGAGCTCGTCTACGCCGGGATGGACGTCGCCCGGCTCAACATGAGCCACGGCACCCACGAGGACCACGCCGAGACCTACCGCCTGGTGCGCGAGGCCGCCGACGCGTCCGGCCACGGGGTCGGCATCTTCGCCGACCTGCAGGGCCCAAGATCCGGCTGGCGACGTTCGCCGACGGCCCCGCGATCCTCAACCGCGGCCAGCGCTGGACCATCACGACCCGCGACGTGCCCGGCGACGCCGAGATCGCCGGCACGACCTACCAGGGCCTGCCCGGCGACGTCAACACCGGCGACCCGATCCTCATCGACGACGGCAAGGTGCGCCTGCGCGTCATCTCGGTCGCCGACACCGACGTGCTGTGCGAGGTGCTCGTCGGCGGTCCGGTCAGCAACCACAAGGGCATCAACCTGCCCGGCGTCGCGGTCTCGGTGCCGGCGCTGTCGGAGAAGGACATCGAGGACCTGCGCTTCGCCATCCGGCTCGGCGTCGACTTCGTCGCGCTCAGCTTCGTGCGCGACGCCAAGGACTTCCACGACGTGCGCGGCGATCATGCAGGAGGAGGGGCAGCTGCTGCCCGTCATCGCCAAGATCGAGAAGCCCCAGGCCATCGACAACCTCGACGAGATCATCGACGCCTTCGACGGCTTCATGGTCGCCCGCGGCGACCTCGGGGTCGAGTGCCCGCTCGAGGAGGTGCCCTTCCTGCAGAAGAAGGTCATCGAGAAGGCCCGGCTCAACGCCAAGCCCGTCATCGTCGCCACGCAGATGCTCGAGTCGATGATCACCAGCCCGGCGCCCACCCGCGCCGAGGCGAGCGACGTCGCCAACGCCGTCCTCGACGGCGCCGACGCCGTCATGCTCTCCGGCGAGACCGGCGTGGGCGACCACCCGATCCACACCGTCGAGACGATGGCGCGCATCATCGTGGCGACCGAGACCCACGCCCTCGAGGACATCGAGTTCGGCCACTTCGAGCCGATCAACTGGGACCCCCACACGCGCGGCGGCGTGATCGCCAAGGCCGCCGAGGAGGTGGCGCAACGGGTCGACGCCAAGTACGTCGTGGCGTTCACGCAGAGCGGTGACTCCGCCAAGCGGCTCGCCCGGCTGCGCAGCCGGATCCCGGTGCTGGCCTTCACGCCCGAGAACCGGGTGCGGTCGCAGCTCGCGCTGTCGTGGGGCGTCGAGACGTTCCGCACGGTGAGCGTCGACCACACCGACGAGATGGTGCGCCAGGTCGACGAGCAGCTGCTCGCCATCGGCCGGGTCGAGGAGGGCGACCTCGTCGTCATCGTCGCCGGCAGCCCGCCCGGCATCCCCGGCTCGACCAACGCGCTCCGCATCCACCGGATGGGCGACGCGATCAACGAGGTGGCGCCGGCCTACCGCCGGCAGACCTGAGCGATGCCTCCGGGTACGTCCGCGGCGGTCGTCGCGGCCCTCGACCGAGCGTCGGCTGAGGGGAGCGAGCCGGGTGCCGCCGTGTGCGTCGTCCGCGACGGCGTCGTCGAGGTCGACCACCAGGTCGGCACCGTCGACGGCACGCGCCCGTGGACGCCGGACACCCTGGTGATGACCTACTCGGTGGCCAAGCCCTTCGCGGCGCTGACCGTGCTCGCGGCCGTCGCCGAGGGCGCGCTGGCGCTCGACCAGCGGGTGGCCGACCTCTGGCCCGCCTACGCCGCGAACGGCAAGGAGCGGACGACGGTGCGGCACGTGCTCTCGCACCAGGCCGGCCTGGCGTGCTTCCCGCCCGCGGCGGTCGACGTCCCGTTCGACGACTACGACACCCTGGTGGCGCTGCTCGCCGGGGCGGCGCCCGACCACGAGCCGGGCACCGCCGTCGCCGAGCACGCGCTGACCTACGGGCACCTGTGCGACGCGCTGGTCAGGGCCGCGACCGGCGAGCCGCTGGCCGACAGGTTCGCCGGCCTGGCCGCGCGGGCGGGCTGGGACCTGCACCTGCGGGTGGCCGGGGCCGACCTGGGGCGCGTGGCCGACGTCGTCGAGCTCGGGCCGGGGTGGGCGAGCGACTACCTCGCGAGCCCACGCTGGGGCCCCGCCCTCGGTCGGCCGACGGGCCTGCTCGACCCGGAGGTCCTCAACAGCACACGGTTCCGGACGACGAGCTTCCCCGCGGTCGCCCTGCACGCCTCGGCCCGCGGTCTCGCCCGGTTCTACGCCGACCTGGCCGACCCCGACGGGCCGCTCACCGAGCTGCTCGGCCCCGACCTGCGGCGCGACTACACGTCGCCCGCGGCGACCGGGCACGACCGGGTGCTCGACCGCGAGGTGACCTGGACCCTGGGGTTCCAGGTCGACGACGTCGAGATCGGCATGGGTGGTGCGGGCGGGTGCAGCGCCTGGCTCTCGAACCGCGGGTACGCCGCGGCGTTCGTCACCCGCGGGCTGGGAGACCACGGGCGCGGCGAGCGGGTCTGGGAGCTGCTCGAGGCGTAGACCGAGCACGTCAGCCGAGCGCGTCGACGGGAGCGAGCCACAGCCGCGCGCTCTCGCCGTCGTCGGCGAGCACCACGACGGACGTGCCGTCGGAGGCCACGGACATGGTCTGGTCGGCGGGGTTGTGCGGAACGTCCGGGGGAGCGGCGACCGCGTGCCATCCGTCGCCGTCGGGCGAGGCCCACAGCCCGTACGCCGAGCCGTCGGTGACCGCGGCCACCAGCCCGTCGCCGGCCGGGACGAGGCCCGAGACGGCCAGAGCCCCGACCGGTCCGGATCCAGGACGCCGGACGCGGGGCCGAGCGACCAGGTGGCGTCGGAGTCGCGGCGCCAGACCCCGAAGCCGTCGCCGCGCACCCCGAGGGCCACCACGCCGTCGGCGAACGCTGTGACGCGCTCGAGGTCGGCGAACCTGTTGGTCGACGGCACGTCCTCCCGGGTCCACGTGCGAGCGTAGGGCCGACTCCCACGCCTGCGGCCCGACCACCCCGGCCCCGTCGGCGAGCACGTTCCCGACCAGCACCCAACCGTCGTCGGTGACGGTCTGGGCGATCGCGAGGAACCGGTGCTCGTCGTCGTGCATGAGGGCGGGGTCGGTGTCGGAGCGAGCGCGAACTCGTGCGCGTCGGCCGACGCCCACACGGCGGCGCCGCTGAGCCGGTTGCCCGGTGGATCGTCCCAGCCAGCCGGGCCGCCCACCATGCGCGAGGTGTTGACCGCCTCGACGCCCCCGTAGAGCGTGAACGCCGTGTGGACGTCGACCAGCACGCCGTCGTCCCTCAGGTACCAGCTGCTGGTGCGCGGGTTGCCGTGCGCCCCACCTGGCCGGGCTCCGACCGCTGCGAGGTCGTCGCCGTGGCAGCCGACGGTGAGCAGCACTGCCCCCTTGGCGAAGTAGTCCTCCGGGGCCACCTCGCGGCTGGTCCACGTGCGGCCGTCGGTGCTCGACCACCACGCGGGCCGGCTCTCGGCGTACGGGTCGCTGCCCACGGTCGAGGCGAGCTGGACGCCGCCCACCGCGTACCACGTGCCGTCGCACCAGGCGACGTCCCGCAGCACGGTCCGCCCGGTGGGGCCGGGCGGGACGGGCAGGCCGGTGGCCTCCCACGCGACCTCCACCGGGGCCACGTCGCGTGGGGGAGCGGGCTCGCCGCCGTCGCTGCAGGAGGTGAGTGCGAGCGTGGCGACCACGCAACCGACCAGTCCTCGCACGCGCCGAGGGTACGCCTCAGGTCTTCGGCCCGATGAGAGCGTCGAGAGCCGCCACGGCGTCGCGCCTGGAGACACTGATGCAGTTCCAGTTGCTCTGGCGCCACGGGATGCCGACGAGGTCGAGCGCCCAGCAGCACCAGCTCACGGATGTCGGTGCTCGTGTTGCTGAACTGCCAGCGTGGGTACTCGTAGCGCTTCATCTCGCCCGCGACCGGGCGCATCGTCCAGTTCTTCACGCGACAACCGTCAGAGTGGAACAGCCCGCGGAGAAAGGGTCCTGGGTGATCCTCCACGATTGCGCGCTGCCAGTCGTCGAGCACGATCGGTCGTTCGTGCTTGCGACCAGCACCGTGCTGTGGGAACAAGCAGGGCCGATGGTTCCAGTTGGACGCCACTACGACTGCGCCGGGCGCTGTCACGTGGAAGATCCGCGCGTCTGACCGAACCGCTCGGATGCATGCCGTGATGTCGTCGATGAGGCCGGGCATCGTGGCGTCGCTCACGACGCGAAGGGAGTAGTAGCGCGCGAGTGCACTGATGCAGCCGTCGCCGAGGTAGAACCCGAGGAGCGCCGCGTAGGCGAGCGGATCGAGGTCGCGACCGTCGCACCGCGGGCAGTCGATCGGCTGTGGCCCGAGTCGACCTGACGCCTGCCAGTCACGGAGCGTCGACCGGCTGACACCGAGGAGACGACTGATCTGCGACCAGGTCAAGCCCTGCGCGCGCAACGCGCCTGACTTGGCACGTATCCCAGATCCGTACACAAGATCATCGTCGGACCGACCACTGACAGCCGTGTCGAGTGCCCCGAGTGGGATTCGAACCCACACTGGATCGGGTTTGAGCCGATTTTCTCTACCGGTTGGAATATCGGGGCGAGCGGCGAAACCCTAGCCGAAGCACGCCGTCGGTCTCGACGCGGGCAGGATCGGGCAAGACGCCGAGTCGGCCTGAAGTTCGGGCCGACTCGGCATGAAACCTCCACACTCACCACGCCGGCACGTTCACGGGCCGACCTCCACAACCCGTGGTCGACAACGGAAAGCCCCGCCGCAGGCGGCCAAACGCGCCGAAGGCGCGCGCGACAACCGCAGCCGACAACACGACCGGGCCACGGACCAGAGAACGCAACAACCATTACGGGCGGCGGCCGAGGTCTCGTGACGCTCGCCAGCGCGGGTTCTTCGACAACATCGTGTTGCATTAAGTCAATGAAGTCACTAGGGTTTGACACCCACCCTCGCCACACTCCGGGAGCACCACATGTGGAACGTCCTCACCTGGGCCACCGCCAGCCAGCAGCAGGCGATCGTCAACGCCCGTGAGGCCACCACGGAGTGCAGCCGTCGCGCCGTCGAGCGCGCCGAGGCCGCCTCGTTCCTCGCCGCCGTGGTCGAAGCCCGGGCTGAGACGACCGCCACAGCACAGGTCACGGCGGTCGGGCAGCTCGCTGCGGTGCGCTAGCGGCCGGATAGATTGCGCGGGTGAACGCAGCCCCGTCAGCACCCCGCACGGTCGTCATCGCCGAGGACGAGACCATCATCCGCATGGATCTCGCGGAGATGCTCACCGAGGAGGGCTACGAGGTCGTGGGCCAGGCCGGGACGGCGCCAAGGCCATCGAGCTGGCCGAGCAGCTGCGCCCCGACCTGGTGATCCTCGACGTCAAGATGCCCGTGCTCGACGGCATCGCGGCGGCGGAGTCGATCGCGGGCAAGCGGATCGCACCGGTCGTCATCCTGACCGCGTTCAGCCAGCGCGACCTCGTCGAGCGGGCGCGTGACGCCGGGGCCATGGCCTACCTCGTGAAGCCGTTCACCCAGTCCGACCTCGTGCCGGCGATCGAGATGGCGCTCTCGCGGTACGCCGAGCTCGCCCAGCTCGAGAGCGAGGTCTCCGACCTGCAGGAGCGGCTCGAGACGCGCAAGTCGGTCGACCGGGCCAAGGGGGTGCTCCAGCAGCAGCTGAAGCTCTCCGAGCCCGAGGCGTTCCGCTGGATCCAGAAGACCGCGATGGACCTGCGGCTCTCGATGCGCCAGGTCGCGGAAGGCGTGGTGACGCACGGCCCCGGAGTGGCCGCCGTCGGCCAGGACGCCGCCCCGGCCGACGTCCCCACGGAATGACCCCACGGGTGTCGGTTGACAGGACGATGTGTTTCGGCGGATCTCGGTTCGTAACAATTCGTCGCGAATCGCGCCCTTGCGGCACGTGATCCTTCCCACGGTGCCACCACCGGTGTACGTTCCCGCGCAGTGGCGCGTAGACCGATGGGGCGGTCGAGGTCACGTTTCACGCTGCTCCGGCGCAGCAGGCACCGGAGCTGACAGGAAGAAGGACGTCTTGAGGCGACACACTCGTTTCGGTCTCGGTGCAACTGCGCTGCTGCTCGGCATGACGATGGCCGCGTGCGGCAACACCGACGACCCGAAGGACGGCGGCACCGGCAGCGATGACGCCGCCTGCAAGGGCAAGATCGGCGCGATGGGTGCGCTGTCCGGCCCCAACGCGAGCATCGTGATCCCGTCGGTCAACGGCGCCAAGCTCGCGCTGAAGGAGTTCCTCGCGGAGAACAAGGACTGCGACGTCGAGCTCGTCGAGTTCGACAGCGAGGGCGACCCGGCCAAGGCCACCCCGCTCGCGAGCCAGATCGCCGACCGACCCGGAGTTCCTCGGTGTCATCGGTGGCGCGTTCTCGGTGAGACCCGCGCGACCAAGGGCGTCTTCAACGAGGCCGGCGTGACGATGGTCAGCCAGTCGGCGACGGCGACCGACCTCACCGCGGTCGACGTGGTCCCGGTCTTCCACCGCGTGGTGGGCTACGACGAGATCCAGGGCGCCGCTGTGGCCAAGTACCTCACCGACATCGGTTCGGAGAAGGTCTTCGTCGTCGACAACTCCGAGGCCTACGGCGAGCCGATCGCGGCCACCGTGTCGGAGAACCTCGGCGACCTCGTGGTCGCCTCGGACAAGACCCAGGTCGAGCAGACCGACTTCTCGGCCACCATCTCGAAGATCGAGACCAGCGGTGCCGATGCGGTCTTCTACGGCGGCTACATCGCCGAGGCCACGCCGCTGATCAAGCAGATCCGCGACGCCGGTCTCGAGATCCCGGTGGTCTTCCCCGACGGCGTGTACGGCGCTGACTTCCCGAAGGCGGCCGGTGCGGCGTCCGAGGGTGCCATCGTCACCTGCCCGTGCGTCCCGATCGAGGAGGAGAGCGACTTCTACGCCGGTTACGAGGACGAGTTCGGCGAGGCCCCGGGTGCCTACGCGGCCGAGGGTTACGACGCCATGAACGTCTTCCTCGACGCGTTCGCCGATGGTGCCACGACGCGCCAGGAGGTCCAGGACTTCGTCCAGAACTACGACGAGCCCGGCCTGACCAAGCAGATCGCCTTCGACGACAAGGGTGACGTCGACCGCGCCAACGTGGTCATCTGGGCCTACAAGGTCACGGGCGACAAGCTCGTTCCCGACCGGAGATCTCGCTCGGCTGAGCGCCAGCGATGACTGAGTGACCAGGTGGGGCGGCCGGGCCATGCTCGACCACCGCTCCCGCGTCGTCCACCGGACACCCCGCCTTTCTGGTAGGACCCCGCGCTCTGGGAGAGCTACATGGATTTCGACGATCTGTTCAGCAACCTGGGTGGACACACCGTCGACGGTCTGACCCGAGGCGCGATCTACGCCCTGGTCGCCCTCGGCTACACGCTCGTCTACGGCGTGCTGCGACTCATCAACTTCGCCCACTCCGAGGTCTTCATGGTCGGCACCTGGCGGTGCTCGCCGTCTACACCGTGCTCGGTGCGACCGAGTGCGCCCGCCGGCATGGCGGTGATCGGCTTCGACCCTCGCGGCCTTCGTCGCGGCCAGCTCGCGTCGGCCTCGGACGGCCCTCGCCGTCGAGCGCATCGCCTACCGGCCGCTGCGCAAGAAGAACGCGCCGCCCCTGATCTTCCTGATCACCGCCATCGGCTGCTCGCTGGTGCTGCTCGAGATCTTCGGCTTCGTGCTCGAGGCACTCTTCGGCGCCCCGTTCGGCCGCGCGTCCGGTCAATGTTCCCTCGCCGATCCAGACGACCACGTTGATCACGATCGGCGACGTCCGCATCACCAACGTACCAACTCTTCGTCATCTTCGGCGCGATCGTGATGATGGTCGCCCTCGACCAGTTCGTGAACCGCAGTCGCGCTCGGTCGCGGCGTCCGCGCCGTCGCGCAGGACCCCGACACCGCGGCCGCTCATGGGCGTCAACAAGGACCGCGTGATCATGCTGATCTTCATCCTCGGCGGAGCGATGGCGGGCGTGGCCGCGCTGCTCTACACGATCCGCTACGACATCACCAAGCTTCAACATCGGCTTCCTCATCGGCATCAAGGCGTTCACCGCCGCCGTGCTCGGCGGCATCGGCAACCTGCGCGGCGCCCTGCTCGGCGGGTTGCTGCTCGGGATCGTCGAGGTCTACGCCTCGGCCGTGTTCGGCTCCACTGGGCCGACGTGACCGCGTTCATCGTGCTCGTGCTCGTGCTGATGTTCCGGCCGACCGGCCTGCTCGGTGAGTCGCTCGGAAAGGCACGCGCATGAGTCACCGACTCACGCTCCGTCCCCGAGGTGCCGACAGGCGTCAGCGATCGCAGGCCGGGCCAGAGCTGCCCAGCCTCGGGATCGTCGACTGGTCCGTCGGCCGGTTGCCGATCGGCTGGCTGATCGCCTGCTGTTCTACCTGCCGTACCTCACGATCCTGCCGTTCGCCTACATCCGCACCGACTCTCGACCGACGGCGGATCGACTGGGGCGCGGTGCTGTTCCTGGTCGTGTCTACATGATCATCGCGGTCGGCCTGAACGTCGTGATCGGCCTGGCCGGCCTGCTCGACCTCGGGTACGTCGGCTTCTACGCGTTGGGCGCCTACTCGGTGGCGATCTTCGGGTCGCCCTCCTCGCCGGTACCAAGACGATCGCCGACAAGTTCGGCCTCGCCGAGGCTGGGCGGTGCCGTTCGCAGCCTGCATCCCGATCGCCATCGCGTCGCGATGGTCGCGGGCGTCCTCCTCGGCGCACCGACCCTGCGGCTGCGCGGCGACTACCTCGCCATCGTGACCATGGGCTTCGGCGAGATCATCCGCATCCTGTCGCGCAACCTCGAGCATGACCGGCGGGCTCGACCGGCATCACCGAGCATCCCGAGGCCGCCCGGGCCGGAGTCCCGAACTGACTTCGGTCCGACGCTTTCGACCGCTCGACCCTACGCTGGTACTGGCTCGCCCTCGCGCGTGCTCATGCTGCTGATCTTCCTGGCCCGGCGGCTCGAGCACAGCCGCGTGGGTCGGGCCTGGCTGGCCATCCGCGAGGACGAGGACGCCGCCGGCTGATGGGCGTCCCCGCCTTCAAGTTCAAGCTCTGGGCCTTCGCCATCGGCGCCGTCCTCGGCGGGATCGGCGGGGCTGCTGTTCGCCAGCAAGCAGGCCTACGATCGATCCCGAACGGCTTCGCAGCTCAACCTGTCGTTCCTGTTCGTGGCCATGGTCGTCATCGGTGGCTCGGGCAACATGGTCGGTGCCATGTTCGGCGCGTTCCTGATCACCTACCTGCCCGGAGCGCTTCCGCGGGTTCCAGGAGTGGCGCCCGTTCGCGTTCGGCGTCGCGCTGGTCGCTGGTGATGATCTTCCGACCGCAGGGCCTGTGCCCAGCCGACAGACGGGCCGAGAGTTCGAAGACCGTCAAGACGGAAGCAGAGGAGGCGGCCGCCGATGTCTGAGCCAGACCCTGAGAAGCCGTCGCAGCACGGCTGGCGCACACCGACGAGCGCGAGGTCCTGCTCGAGTCGTCGACCACGTCACGCTGCGCTTCGGCGGCGTCGTCGCGCTCAACGAGGTCGCCTTCGCGATCTAGAAGGGCGAGATCCTCGGCCTGATCGGTCCCAACGGCGCCGGCAAGACCACCTGCTTCAACGTGCATGACCGGCGTCTACACGCCCGACCTCCGGCGAGAT
Organism: uncultured Actinomycetota bacterium; assembly: GCA_963830575.1. Taxonomy (GTDB): domain Bacteria; phylum Actinomycetota; class Actinomycetes; order Propionibacteriales; family Nocardioidaceae; genus Nocardioides. Next base: position 22,425 of record CAWHNR010000029.1, on the reverse strand, counting down.
CCGCTTCGACGGCAACACGATCGCGGGCAGCAAGCCGCACAAGATCACCGCACCTCGGCATCGCCCGCACGTTCCAGAACATCCGGCTGTTCCCCGAGATGACGGCGATCGAGAACGTGCTGGTCGGCACCGACGCCCGCCACAAGACCAGCGTCCTCGGCGCCGCTGTTCCGGCTCCACCGGGTCAACGGCGCACCCGAGGACCTGCTCCCGGAGCAACCCGTTGAAGCGCAGCCTGGCCGAAGGCGGCTCGGGACTCAGCCGGCACACGCTACGAGGAGCGGGTCGGTCACCAGAAGGCGCATGGAGCTGCTGCGAGTTCGTCGGCATCGCCGACCGGGCCCACGAGCTGGCCGCGCAACCTGCCGTACGGCGACCAGCGCCGCCTCGAGATCGCCCGGGCCCTCGCCACCGAGCCGAAGCTGCTCTGCTCGACGAGCCGGCCGCCGGCTTCAACCCGGCGGAGAAGGCGGAGCTGATGGACCTCATCCGGCGGATCCGCGACCGCGGCCTCACCGTGCTGCTCATCGAGCACGACATGGAGCTGGTGATGGGTGTCACCGATCGCATCGTCGTGCTCGACTTCGGCGAGAAGATCGCCGAGGGCTGCCCGACGGAGGTCGCCGCGCAACCCGAAGGTGATCGACGCCTACCTGGGAGAGCCGGACGATGCTGCTTGAGCTCGAGGACGTCCGTGCTCGACTACGGCAAGATCGAGGCGCTCCACGGCATCTCGCTCGACGTCGACGAGGGCGAGGTCGTCGCCCTGATCGGCGCCAACGGCGCCGGCAAGACCACGACGCTGCGGGCGATCTCCGGCATGCGCGGCCTGCACGTCGGGCACGGTCACCTTCGACGGCGAGGACGTCATCGCGGCTGCGCGCCGACCAGCGGATGCGGCAGGGGCTGTGCCTGGCCCCCGAGGGCCGCGGCATCTTCCCGGGCATGACCGTGACCGAGAACCTCGACATGGGCGCCTACACCCGCCGCGACAAGGCCGGCATCACGCGAGCGACTTCGAGCGGGTCTTCGGGCTGTTCCCGCGGCTCGACGAGCGGCGCAAGCAGATCGCGCGGCACGCTGTCGGGCGGCGAGCAGCAGATGCTGGCCATCGGGCGCGCGCTGATGGCCGGCCCAAGCTGCTGCTCCTCGACGAGCCGTCGATGGGCCTGGCGCCGATGCTGATCCAGCAGATCTTCACGATCATCAGGAGATCGCCGAGCAGGGCACCACGATCCTGCTCGTGGAGCAGAACGCCAAGCAGGCGCTCACGCGCGCCGACCGCGCCTACGTGCTGGAGACCGGCAACATCGTGAAGACCGGCACCGGCGCGCGAGCTGCTCGACGACGCCAGCATCCGTGAGGCCTACCTCGGCGTCGCCTGACTGCACGCCGACCCGTCGCACCTGGCGACGGGTCGGCGTGACCTCAGCGGACGGCGGCGACCTGGCTGACCAGCGCGGGCGCGACGAGCAGTGCTGGCAGCAGGTCGGCGACCGCGACCTCGCGGATCCGGAGCAGCCGCAGGGCGACGCCTACGAGGAGCAGCCCGCCGGTCGCGGTGATGGCGCTCAGCTGGGCGTCCGGGACGACGTCGCCCAGGGCGACCCCGACGAGGGTCAGGGAGCCCTGCACGGTGACCACGGTGACGACGCTCGCCGCGACGCCCCAGCCGAAGGACGCCGCGAACGCGATCGCGGCGAACCCGTCGAGGGTGGCCTTGAGGAAGAGCTGGTCGGCGCCGTTGCCCAGGCCGTCCTCGAGCGCGCCGAGGATCGTCAGCGGGCCGGTGCAGAAGACCAGCGAGCCACCACGAACCCCTCGATGAAGCGCTGCCGCTCGGCGGAGTCGCCGGAGCCGGCCAGCCGCCGCTGGAGCCAGCCGCCGAGCGCCTCGACGCGGCTCTCGAGGCGCAGGAGCGACCCGATGATGCCCCCGAGGACGACGGAGCCCAGCACGATCAGCACCGGGGCGCTGTCGCCGACCTCGTCGGCCAGCACGGCGTCCTGGACCGCGAACGCCGACAGCGCCGCGACGAGCAGCGTGACCAGGCCGAGGCCGTCGGTGACGAGGTCGCGCGTGCGCTGGGGGAGCCGGTCGCCGAGCAGCCGGCCGAGCACGGCGCCCGACCAGCACGGTGGCGACGTTGACGACGGTGCCGATGCCAGGGAACACACGGTGGTCCAACCTCTCTGTCGGAGCGGGGCCCGTTGAGCGTAGTGTTCGCACTCGAGCCGGACCCGGTGGGCGGGTGGCGGCCACACGATGCGAAGCAGGTGGTCTGGTGACTCGGTCGTTGGTGAGCCTGCGCGAGGCCGAGCTGTCCGACGCTCCGTTCCTGGCCGACCTGTGGGCCGACGCCCTGCGCCGCGCCGACCACGCCGACCACGTGAGCGACCTCGAGCAGGTCATCAAGGACGCCGCCGCCTCGCCCGAGCAGCGCCTGGTCGTCGCCGACTACGACGGCCGGCCCGCCGGCGCCGTCCTGCTGCGGATCGCCCCCGTCACCCCGCTCAACCTCGACCTCGCGGTCCAGGTCATCTCGCCCCACGTGCGCCGACGTTCCGACGCCACGGCATCGGCCGGACGCTGATGGAGTGCGCCGTCGCGTTCGCCGAGGAGGCCGGCGTCCCGCAGCCTGTGCACGCGCGGCGGCGTCCGGCTCGCGTGACGCCAACCGCTTCCTCGCCCGCCTCGCCCTCGGCCCGCTGGCGACGCTGCGCGTCGCGCCCGTCGCCGCCGTCCGCGCCCGGCTGGTGGCGCAGCGTCCCGACCTCACCACCACCGGCTCCGGGCGGCAGCTCACCCGCGTGCTCGCGGCCCGCCGCTCGATGCGGCGCGCGCAGTCGCCCACCGCCTGAGGTCCTGCCCGACCCGCGTGGGCGATGCCGTCAGCCGCCGATCGCCTCGGCGGCGATCAGCGAGCACGTGATGCGCGAGGTGCACACCCGCTTGCCGCGCTCGTCGGTGATGACGACCTCGAAGGACGCCGACGAGCGGCCCAGGTGCATCGGCGTCGCCGTCCCGGTGACCAGGCCGGAGCGCGCCGAGCGGTGGTGGGTGGCGTTGATGTCGACGCCGACCGCGAGCTTGCCGAGCGGCTGGGCGTGCAGCGCCGCACCCGATCGACCCCAGGCTCTCGGCGAGCACCACCGACGCGCCACCGTGCAGCAGGCCGTAGGGCTGCTGGTTGCCCTCGACGGGCATCGTCGCGACGACCCGTTCGGCCGAGATCTCGAGGACCTCGATGCCCATCTTCTCGTTCAGCGGCCCCATGGGCATCGCCTTCAGGAACTCCTCGACCGACACCTGATCCTCGCTCATGGTGCCCATCCTGCCGGGGTGCGGAAGTGTCGGCGGCGGCGGCTAGGGTCAGGCGGGTGACCGAGGCTCCCACGACCCGTCCGCGCCTGCTGCTGCTCGACGGCCACTCGCTGGCCTACCGCGCGTTCTTCGCGCTCCCCGTCGAGAACTTCTCGACCACCACGGGCCAGCACACGAACGCCGTCTTCGGCTTCACCTCGATGCTCATCAACATGCTGCGCGACGAGCAGCCCACCCACATCGCCGTCGCCTTCGACGTCTCGCGCCAGACCTTCCGGATGGAGGAGTACGCCGAGTACAAGGCCAAGCGGAACAAGAGCCCCGACGAGTTCAGCAGCCAGCTGCCGCTGATCGAGGAGGTGCTCGACGCCCTGCGCATCCCGTTCCTGAAGAAGCCGGGCTTCGAGGCCGACGACATCATCGCCACGCTCACCACGCAGGCCCTCGCCGACGGGATGGAGGTGCTGATCCTCTCCGGCGACCGCGACGCCTTCCAGCTCGTCACCGACGACGCCACCCTGCTCTACCCGATGCGCGGCGTCTCCGAGATGGCGCGGATGACCCCGGCGGCGGTCGAGGCCAAGTACGGCGTCCCGCCGTGGCAGTACCCCGAGCTCGCCGCGATCGTCGGCGAGACCTCCGACAACCTGCCCGGGCGTCCCCGGCGTCGGGCCAGGGGTTCGCGGCCCGGTGGCTCAACGAGTACGGCGACCTCGACGGCGTCATCACCCACGCCGACAAGATCACCGGCAAGAAGGGCGAGGCGCTGCGCGAGCACCTCGGCGACGTGATCCGCAACCGCCGGCTCAACGCGCTGGTCCGCGACCTCGAGCTCGACCTGCGTCCGCGCGACCTCGAGCGCAAGGCGTGGGACCGCCAGGAGGTGCACACGCTCTTCGACGGGCTCGAGTTCCGCGTGCTGCGCAACCGGCTGTTCGAGGAGGTCGGCTCGGTCGAGGTGCTCGAGGAGGGCGGCTTCGAGCTCGAGGGCAGCGCGCTCGAGCCCGGCACGGTCGGCGCCTGGCTGGCCGAGCTCGGCGACCGAGCGCACCGGGCTCCACGTGCGCGGGGCCTGGGGCGCCGGGACCGGGAGGGTCGACGGCATCGGCCTGGCGACGGCGACCGGCCGGTCGGCCTACATCGACACCACGACCCTCGACCCGGGCGACGACGCGGCCCTGTCGGCCTGGCTGGCCGACCCCGGGAAGCCCAAGGTCTTCCACGACGCCAAGGGCCCCGAGCTGGCCCTGGCCGCGCACGGCTGGTCGCTCGCGGGCGTCGTCAGCGACACCGCGCTCGCCGCCTACCTCGCGCGCCCCGACCAGCGCTCCTACGACCTGGCCGACCTCACCGTCCGCTACCTCAAGCGTGAGCTCAAGCAGGAGCAGGACGCCGACGACCAGGGCCTCCTCTTCGACGAGGGCACCGACGTGGCCGGTCCCGCGATGCTGCACGCCCGCGCCGTCCTCGACCTGGCCGAGGCGCTCGACGCCGAGCTCGAGGAGCGCGGGGGAGCCCGCCTGCTCGCCGAGGTCGAGCTGCCGCTGGTCCACCTGCTCGCCCGGATGGAGCAGACCGGCATCGCGGTCGACGGCGAGTACCTCGAGGGTCTCCACGGCGAGTTCGACGCCGAGGTCCGGCTCGCGGCGAACAACGCCTACGACCAGATCGGCAAGGAGATCAACCTCGGCTCGCCCAAGCAGCTCCAGGTGGTGCTCTTCGACGAGCTCGACATGCCGAAGACCAAGAAGACCAAGACCGGCTACACCACCGACGCCGACGCGCTGCAGGCCCTCTACGTGAAGACCGAGCACCCGTTCCTGGCCCACCTGCTGCGTCACCGCGACGTCATCCGGCTGCGGCAGACGATCGAGGGCCTGCTCAAGACGGTCGCCCCGGACGGCCGGATCCACACCACGTTCAACCAGATGATCGCGGCGACCGGCCGGCTCTCGAGCACCGAGCCCAACCTGCAGAACATCCCGATCCGCACCGAGGAGGGTCGCCGGATCCGCGAGGGCTTCGTCGTCGGCCCCGGGGGCGAGTCGCTGATGACCGCCGACTACAGCCAGATCGAGATGCGCATCATGGCCCACCTCTCCGAGGACGAGCTGCTCATCGAGGCCTTCCGCTCCGGTCGCGACTTCCACTCCATCACCGCCTCGCGCGTCTTCGACACCCCGGCCGACGAGGTCACCGTCGAGCAGCGGGCCAAGATCAAGGCGATGAACTACGGCCTGGCCTACGGGTTGTCGGCCTTCGGCCTGGGCCAGCAGCTCGGCATCGAGCCCAGCGAGGCGCGCGGCCTGATGGACGAGTACTTCGAGACCTTCGGCGGCATCCGCGACTACCTCCAGGGCGTCGTCGTCCAGGCCCGCAAGGACGACTACACCGAGACCATCATGGGCCGCCGCCGCTACCTCCCCGACCTCAACAGCGACAACCGTCAGCGCCGCGAGATGGCCGAGCGCATGGCCCTCAACGCCCCGATCCAGGGCTCGGCCGCCGACCTCATCAAGGTCGCCATGCTCAACACCCAGGCCGCCCTCGACGACGCCGGCCTGAGGTCGACGATGCTGCTGCAGGTGCACGACGAGCTCGTCTTCGAGGTCGCCCCCGGCGAGGCCGAGGCCCTCGAGGCCATCGTGCGCGAGCAGATGGCCGGCGCCGCCCAGCTCACCGTCCCCCTCGACGTCTCGGTCGGCACCGGCCGCTCCTGGCACGAGGCCGCGCACTAGCTGCTGTCCGGGTTCGTGGCCCGGGTTCGCCGCCCGTTCTAGGGACGTCAGCGCGACCCGTCCCGTTCTAGGGACAGGTCAGCGCGAAGTGGGGTGACCCGTCCCGTTATCGGGACAGGTCAGCGCGACGTGGGGTGACCCGTCCCGTTATCGGGACAGGTCAGCGCGACGTGGGGTGACCCGTCCCGTTATTGGGACAGGTCAGCGCCAATGCGACGTGACTCCCACCCCACCCCCCGGCCCACGGCAACAGGATCCCCGTCGCGCCAGCGCCCCGGTCGCAGGCGCGCACTCGAGCCGCAGGCCACAGGACCGACCGGACCACGGGGCCCCGCTTCAGGCAGGGGGTGCCGGCCGGTCCGGGCGGCCGAGGACGACGACGAGGAGGGCGGCGAAGAGGAGGGTGTCGACCGAGGCGACGATCACCAGCAGGGAGGTGACCGAGTCGGCGAGGGTGGCGGCGAGGCCGCCGATCACCGCGAGGGCGAGCCAGAGGAGCAGGGCGGCTCGGCCGCCCTCCTGGGCGAGCAGGGCGTAGACGAGCAGCTGGATGAGCGAGAGCAGGGTGCCGAGGACGGCGAAGAGCCAGAGCTGGTTCTCGACCTCGCCGTAGTCGGCGCCCCCCACGAAGACGAGCGCGAAGGCCGAGAGCGCGTAGGAGGCGACCACGCCGACGGCGCCGAGCACGCCGACCAGCCCGACGCTGAGCCGCAGGGCACGACGGCGCTCGCCCGAGTCGGCCATGTCGGGGAAGGCGAGCACGACGACGAACTGCGGGAGGAAGAGCACGGCCTTGGTGAGGATCAGGCCACCGGCATAGAGGCCGGAGTCGTGCTCGTCGAGCAGGTTGCGGGCCATGATCACGTCGATGTTGGTGACGGCGAAGAAGGCCAGCAGGGCCTGGGAGTTGCGGATCGACTCGCGCAGCAGCGCGCGGGCGCCGTGGTCGCCGTCGGTGCGCTCGTGGTGGCCGCGGTGGTCGCGGTCGCGGAGCGCGACCATGCCGACCACCACGGGCGCCACCGACCCGAGCAGGACGCCGATCAGGGCCGTGAGCTCCTCGGGGCGCCACACGATGATGGCCGAGCCGACGGCCAGCCGGGGCACGCCGGCCGCGACGTAGAGCAGCGCCAGGGGTCGCCAGCGGCGCTCGCCCTGCAGGGTGCCGGCCAGGCCCCCCATCACGGTCACCGGCACGGCGATGAGGCCCACGAGCGCCGCGGTCGCGAGGCTCTCGAGCCGCAGCAGCAGGTTGATGAGCGGGGCCGCGAGCACCAGCACGGCACCGAGGGTGAGGGCGACGCGCCAGGTGACCGCGGCGGACGCCGTCCTCGATGTCGGAGACGTCACCCGGTGTCGACGCGATCCGGCGCGCGGCGGTGGCCTGCAGCGCGAGCGAGGCGACGCTGACGACGAGCGAGCAGGTTCATCACGGCCGCGAAGGCGCCGTACTGCTGCGGGCCGAGGGCGCGCGCCGCGACGATCGTGAAGCCGTAGGTCGCGATGTTCATGACGCCGATCGCGACGGCGATCACGCTGCCGTTGACCGCCTTCGCCGGCGCCGTGGCCCCGGTGGTGCCGGGGGAGGGCGGGGACGGCTCGGACACGCCGTGGAGTGTTTCACAGACCACCTGGGTGCTTGGATCACTGTCGTGAGGACACCGAGGTCGTCGTGAGGCAGCGCGCGCTGGCGTGGCTGCCGGCCGCCTGGTCGCTGGTCCTCGTGCTGGTCCTGCTCGGGCCGGCGCTCGCCCCGGGCTACGTGCTCAGCTACGACATGGTCTGGGTGCCCGACCTGGCGGTGCGCCCCGACGGGTGGGGTCTCGGCTCCGGCCTCCCGCGGGCCGTTCCCTCCGACGGCGTCGTCGCCCTGCTCGACGAGCTGCTGTCCCGGGGCGGTGCTGCAGAAGCTGGTGCTCGTCGGTGCGTTGGTCGCCGGCGGCACCGGTGCGTCCAGACTCCTCCCCGGCGAGCCGGCCGAGCACGTGGCGGCGCGCGTCGTCGCCGCCTCGGCCTACGTGTGGACGCCGTTCGTCGCCGAGCGGCTCCTGCTCGGCGCCTGGCCGGTGCTCGTCGCCCACGGTGCCCTGCCGTGGCTCGTGGTGCTCGGACGCCGGTGGCGCCAGCAGGGCCGGATGCCCCTGGCCGTCCTCGCGGTCGTGCCGCTGGGGTGCCTCTCCGCGAGCGCCGGGGTGGCGACCGCGGTGGTGGTGCTCGCAGCGGTCGCCGGACCGCGGCGGCGGACGCTGCAGGCGCTCGCCCTCGTCGTCGCGGGCAACGCACCGTGGGTGGTCACCGGCCTCCTGCACGCCGCCGACGCCACCTCCGACCGCGCCGGGGCCGAGGTCTTCGCGCTGCAGGGTCACGGTGCCCTGCCCGCACCGCTGGAGGCCCTGGCCCTCGGCGGCACCTGGAACAGCGAGGTCGTGCTGCCCTCGCGGGACACCCTCCTGGCCTGGGTGGGGCTGGCCCTCGTCCTCGCGCTCGGGCTCGCCGTCCGGGGCTGGTGGGCGTCGGTGGGCCGCCGCGAGGGGCTCGCCCTGGTCGTGCCGTGGACCGTCGGGATGCTGCTGGCGCTGCTCACCTGGGCAGCGCCCGCGCTGATGGCGGACGTCGCCGCCACCGTGCCGGGCGGCGGCATCCTGCGGGACGGCGCCCGCTCGCTCGTGCTCTGCGCGCCGCTGGTCGCGGTGCTCGCCGCCCACGCGGCGTCGCGTCTGCTCGGCCGCGTGCGCGAGAGCGAGCCGAGGGCGGTCCTCGCCGTCGCGCTGGCGCTGATCCCCGTGCTCCTGCTGCCCGACGCGTCGTTCGGCATGACCTCGCGGCTCGACGCCGTCGCCTACCCCGCCTCGTACGGGCTCGCCCGCGACGCGGTGGCCGGCGCGGTGGGCGACGCCGGCGGCGACGTCCTCGTGCTGCCCCTCACCTCCTACCGCCAGCCGGCGTGGAACGGCTCGCACAAGGTGCTCGACCCGATGCCGCGGTGGCTCACCGCCGACGTGGTCGCCAGCGACCGGCTCGTCGTGGGGCGCACGGCACTCGCGGGGGAGGACCCCCGGGTCGCCGAGGCGGCGGACGCCCTCGCCGAGCCGACGCCCGAGCTCCGGGCGTCCGCGCTGGCCGCCCTGGGCATCGCTGCCGTGGTCGTCGAGCGGGACGCCGGCGACTCACCTGCCGTGGCGGGACGCGTCCTGCTCGACGACCCGGCCGTCCTCGTGGTCGGGCTCGGCGACGTCGAGGACCGCGACGTCCCGAGGGCGTGGGTGCCGGCCGTCATCGTCGCGTGGGGCGCCTACGCCGCGGCGCCGCTCCTCGGTCTCGTCCTCGCCGTCGGCGGGGTCAGGCGCCGACGCCGCTCACGGGTCTGACGCAAATGCAGTGACAACGATCACTCACTGGTAATGTCTGCGGTGTTCCTGGGGAGGGACGCGAAGTTTTTGGGAGGAAACATCGTGGGATCGATCATTGCTGCGTTCGGCAGCCTGTTCATCGGTGGCGTCGTCGCCACCACCACCATCGTCGGCGTCGTCCAGTCGCAGACCGCCGCGCCGGAGAAGAGCCCGGTGAGCGTCAACGCCTCGGTCGACGACCTCGTCGCGTACGGGTCCAACTAGCGTGACGGCGGTGCGCTCGACCGAGACGCACCCCGACCAGATCCTCCAGCAGCTCGAGGCAGCTGACCCGACCGGCGCGCTCGCGGGCCGGCACGTGGTGTTCCTCAGCTGGCGCGACACGGCGAACCCCGAGGGTGGCGGCGCGGAGCTCTACCTGGAGCGGATGGCCGAGGGTCTGGTGGCACGGGGTTGCTCGGTCACGGTGTTCAGCGCGGCCCACGACGCCGCCCCCGCCGAGGAGGTCCTCGACGGCATCCACTACGTCCGCAGGGGCACCAAGACCACGGTCTACCTCGAGGGCGTGCGCGCCCTGCGGCGCGGCGAGCTCGGCAGCCCCGACCTCGTGGTCGACGTCCAGAACGGCCTCCCCTTCTTCAGCGGCCGCGGCCGCAAGGTCCCGACGATCGTGCTGGTGCACCACGTCCACCGCGAGCAGTGGCCCGTCGTCTACCCCGGCCTCGTGGGCCGGGTCGGCTGGTGGATCGAGCGCCGCCTCGCCCCGTGGTTCTACCGCCGGTGCCAGTACGTCGCCGTCTCGGCTGCGACCCGCGCCGAGCTCGGTGAGCACGGCGTGTCGAGCGACCGGGTGGCCGTCGTCCACAACGGCACCGACCCGGTCGTCCCGATGTCGGTCGGCCCGTCGCCGACCCCGGTGCTCGCGACCGTGGGGCGGCTCGTCCCGCACAAGCAGGTCGAGCACGCCATCGACATCGCCGTCGCGCTCCGCGAGGAGCACCCCGGCCTGAAGCTGCACGTGGTCGGGGGCGGCTGGTGGGACGCCGAGCTGCGCGCCCACGCCGAGCGCCTCGGCGCCGGTGACACGGTCGTCTTCGAGGGCCACGTCGACGAGGCCCGCAAGCACGAGATCTACGAGTCGGCCTGGCTGCACCTGATGCCGTCCCTCAAGGAGGGCTGGGGCCTGGTCATCGGCGAGGCGGGCGTGCACCGCACGCCCACCATCGCGTACTCCTCCGCCGGCGGGGTGTGCGAGTCGATCGACCACGACCGCTCCGGCCTGCTGGTCGAGGAGCCTGCCGAGATGCTCGCCGAGACCCGTCGGCTCCTGGCCGACGCGGCCGAGCGGGCACGCCTGGCCGAGGGGGCGCGCGTGATGAGCCACCTCTACTCGTGGGACAGCGCGCAGGAGTCGTTCGCGACGGTCGTCGCGTCCACCATCGACGGCGTCCGCGTCGGCGAGCAGTACGCCGTCCGCGCCACGTCCAGGCGAGCGGCGCGCCGCCGTTCCGCCGAGACGGTCGATCGACCAGACTGGTCGCGTGCCGGGTAGCAGTCATGGGGTGGGCCGCTGGCGTGCGTCGCTCGGACGCTCGCTGCGCCTCTTCAACGACTTCCGCTACGAGCAGCCCGACCCCGCGCGCTTCTACGGCGCCCTGGCGGCCGACTCGGTCGGCCAGGTGGGCACCTACGCCGACCTCGACGGCGCCGTCATGCTCGACGTGGGCGGCGGTCCCGGCTACTTCCGCGACGCGTTCCGCGGAGCCGGTGCCACCTACTGGGCCCTGGACGCCGACGTCGGCGAGCTGTCGGGCCTCGGCGAGATCGCCCGGGGCACGGTCGTGGGCAGCGGGCTCCAGCTCCCGTTCCGCGACGACTGCCTCGACGTCTGCTACTCCTCCAACGTGCTCGAGCACGTGCCCGACCCCTGGCAGATGGCCGAGGAGATGGTGCGGGTCACCCGCCCCGGCGGGCTGGTGTTCCTCAGCTACACCGTGTGGTTCGGTCCGTGGGGCGGCCACGAGACGGCGCCCTGGCACTTCCTCGGCGGCGCCCGGGCCCGCCGCCGGTACACGCGCACGCACGGGCACGAGCCCAAGAACAAGTTCGGCGAGTCGCTCTTCGCGGTCACCGTCGCCGGCGGCGTGGGCTGGGCCCGGCGCCGCGCGGCGCGGCCCGACGTCGAGCTCGTCTCGCTGCTGCCGCGCTACCACCCGTGGTGGGCGCGGTGGGTGGTCCACGTGCCGCTGGTGCGCGAGCTCGTGACCTGGAACCTCGTCATCGTGCTGCGCAAGCGGTGAGCGCGACCCGCCACCGCGTCCACCGCCTCGCCGACGGCGACGACAGCGCGACGGGCGACGTCCCCGGCCCGATCTCGCGGCTCCGCCTGGCAGCGGGGTGCGCGCTGCTGGTGGGGCTCGCCTTCGTCCAGGACCCCGGGTTCCTGGTGGCCGACACCAAGTTCGACCTCGTCGCGGCCCCCGGCCAGTTCCTCGGACGTGCGCTGCACCTGTGGGACGCCGAGGGCGCCTTCGGCCAGGTGCAGAACCAGGCCTACGGCTACCTCTGGCCGATGGGCCCCTTCTTCTGGCTGGGCGACCTGCTCGGGCTGCCGGACTGGTCCGTCCAGCGCGGGTGGCAGGCCCTGGTGCTGTGCGTCGCGTTCGTCGGCGCGGCGAGGCTGGCCCGCGCGCTCGGCGTCCGCGCCGACGCGGCCTGCCTGATCGCCGCCACGGCGTACGCGCTCTCGCCGCGGATGCTCACCACCCTGGGACCGATCAGCATCGAGGCGTGGCCCTCGGCCCTCGCACCGTGGGTGCTGCTGCCGCTCGTCACCGGGGCGACCCGCGGGTCGCCCCGTCGTGCGGCTGCCCTGTCGGCGCTGGCCGTCGCCATGGTGGGCGGCGTCAACGCCGCCGCCACGTTCGCCGTGATCCCGCTCGGGGCGCTGTGGGTGCTGACGCGTGCGCGCGGGCCACGCCGCCGGTCGCTGATGGTGTGGTGGCCGGCCTTCACCGCCCTCGGGACGCTGTGGTGGCTCGTGCCGCTGGTGCTGCTGGGCGCCTACAGCCCGCCGTTCCTCGACTACATCGAGACGAGCACGGTCACGACGTTCTCCACGACGCTCGTCGACACCCTGCGCGGCACCTCGGACTGGGTGCCCTACATCGACCAGGGCAGCCGGGCCGGCAACGACCTCCTGACCACCGGCTACCTCGCCGTCAACAGCGGGGTCGTGCTGCTCGTCGGCTTCATCGGGCTCCTCGACCGGGGTCACCCGCACCGGCTGTTCCTCGGGCTGGGCGTGGCGGTCGGCGTCCTCATGGTGACGGCCGGGCACGTCGGGTCGGTCGACGGCTGGTTCGCCCCCGACCTGCGCCTGATGCTCGACGGCGCGCTCTCGCCCCTGCGCAACGTCCACAAGTTCGATCCCGTGCTGCGGCTGCCCCTGGTGCTGGGCCTCGCCCTCGCCCTCGACCGCGTGCTGGCGAGCGACCTCGCGACGGCGCGGCCCCGGCTCGAGCGGCTGGCGTTCACCGGCATGACCCTCGTGACCGTCGCCGGCGCCGCGCTGCCGGCGCTCGCGGGCCGCATCGAGCCGGCCGGTGCCACGCTGACGGTGCCGGCGTACTGGGCCGAGACGGCCGCCTTCCTCGACGACGACTCCGACGGCGGCGTGGCGCTGGTCGTGCCGGGGTCGGCGTTCGGGTCCTACGTCTGGGGCGCCCCGCGGGACGAGCCGATGCAGTGGCTCGCCGAGTCGCGCTGGGCGGTCCGCAACGTCATCCCGCTCACGCCGACCGGCAACATCCGGATGCTCGACGAGGTCGAGCGCCGGCTCGCCCGCGGCCAGGGATCACCCGGGCTGACGGCGTACCTGCGGCGGGCCGGGGTCGAGCACCTGGTCGTGCGCAACGACCTGGCGCCGTCCTCCGACGTGCCCGACCCGGTGCTCGTGCACGAGGCGATCGAGGAGTCGCCCGGCCTCGAGCTCGTGCGTGAGCTCGGCCCCCCGGTGGGCGGTGAGGCGCACCTCGACACCCCGAACGGGCGGGTGGTGGTCAACGCGGGCCGGCAGGCGACCTACGCGGCCGTCGAGGTGTTCGCGGTCGGGGGCGCACCGGCCGTCGAGGCCGAGCGCGCGACCGTCGTCGCCGGCGGGCCCGAGGACCTGCTCGACCTGCTCGACCTCGACGTCATCGGTGACGAGCCGACCGTGCTCGGCATCGACGTCCCCGACGGCGACCTGGGCTCGCTGCCCGTCGACCGGGTGGTGCTCACCGACGGCCTGCGCGACCGCCAACGCAACTTCGCCCGGATCCACGACGGTGACGGGCCCACGCGCGACCCCGGCTACGTGACCCGGACGACGAGCCCCACCGCCGACTACCGCCTCGGCACCAGCGAGGCCGACGACCGGCAGTGGCGCACGACGGTCCGCCTCGACGGCGCCCGCTCCCTGTCGGCGTCGTCGTCGGCGTCCGACCCCGACGTGCCGTCGGGCACCCGGCCCGGCGAGATGCCGGGGGCGGCCCTCGACGGCGACCCCCGCACCCAGTGGCGCTCGGCGCCCGGCGGTGCCGGCGCCGGCCTGGTGGCGGATCGATCTCGGCGACGGCGTGCTGCCGGGCTCCGTCACCCTCGTCGGCGGCGCCGCAGCCACCGAGAACCAGGCCGTCCGGCTCGTCACGGCGGCCGGGGCGGGGGAGCGCGTCGAGCTGGGCCCCCGCGAGGAGCGCGAGGTGAGCGTGCCGCCCGGGCCGTCGAGCTGGCTCCGCATCGAGGACGCGAGCACCGCCGGCGGGACCCTGAGCATCGCGGAGGTCGCCCTGCCCGGGGTGGCGGTGACCCGGAGGCTCGCGCTCCCGCAGCTGCCCGACGGCTGGGGCGCACCCGACGCCGTGGTGATGCGCGCGGCGCGCGACGCCCGGACCGGCTGCGCCACCGTGGTCACGCTGCTCCCGGAGGTGCGCTGCTCGGCGGAGCGGGCGGTGCCGGGGGAGGACGGCGCCAGCGTGCGCCGGGTGGTGCCGCTCGGCGAGGAGGCGTCCTACGACGCGCGGCTGAGCGTCGTGCCGCGCGCCGGCCGCGCGCTCGACCGGCTCGTGCTCGATGACCGCCTCGTCGCGGTCACCGGGTCCTCCCAGCCCGTCGCCGACCCACGGGCGGGGCCGGTGGCCGCGGTCGACGGTGACCTGGGCACGACGTGGACGACGAAGGTCGGGGCCGTGGACCCGTCGCTCACCGTGCGCTGGCTCGCTCCCCGCAGGATCGACGGGCTGCGCATCGAGACCGACCCGGACAGCCCCGCGGCCGCGCCCACGCGGATCGAGCTGCAGTGGCCCGGCGGGGACGGCGCCGAGGTCGACCTCGAGGACGGCGTCGCGACCTTCGACCCGATCACGGTGCGCCGGCTGCGGATCGTGGTGCTCGCGGCGGAGCCGGTGACCGACCTCGACTTCCAGGCGAGGGTCCACCCGGTGCCGGTCGGCATCAGCGAGCTCGAGGTCGACGGCCTGCCGTTCCTGCCGGTCCGGCTCTCGACCGAGCCGGTGGCGCTGCCGTGCGGGTCGGGACCCACCCTGCGCGTCGGGAGCCGGATGGTGCGGACCACGGTGACGGCGTCCCCGCTCGACCTCGCGCGGGGCCTCCCCCTGCCGGCCGAGCCCTGCGGTTCGGCAGCCTTCACGCTGGAGGCGGGTGAGACCGTGGTCGACGCCGTCGGCACGCGCGCGTTCGACGTCGCCTCGGTGGTGCTCGAGCGGACCGGCACGACCAGTCCGGTGACGGGGAGCGGCAGCGACCCCGTGCCACTGACGACCGACGGCCCCACCCGGCGCGCGCTGTCGGCGGACGGCACCGACGGCCTGGTCGTGCTACGGGAGAACGCCAACGCCGGCTGGGGTGCCGAGTCGTCGGGCGCCTCGCTCGCGCCCGTCGTGGTCGACGGGTGGCAGCAGGGCTTCGTCCTTCCGGAGGCCGACCCCGAGGACACCGAGGACACCGAGGACGCCGGGACCCGGTCGGTCGAGGTCACCTACGAGCCCGACGCGCTGTACCGGGTCGGCATGGTCGCCGGAGCGTTGGCGGTGGGGCTGCTCCTGGTCGTGCTGCTGCTGACGCGACGCCGGTGGCGGGGGCCGGTCCCGCCGGCGGTCGGCACGGTCCGGGCGTCGGCCGTCGTGGTCTGGCCGGTGGCGGCCGTCGTCGCCGGCCTGGTCGCGGGCTGGGCGGGCGTCGCCGTGGCCGTGGTCGCGGGCGCAGCGGCCTGGGCGCTCGATCGCTGGCTGGCGGAGGCCGCGCCGATGCTGGTCGCGCTGCCGTGCCTGGTCGCGACCCTGCCCTACCTGCTCACCCCGTGGGGGAGTGCCGACGGCTGGGCGGGCAACAGCGCCTGGCCGCACTACCTCGCGCTCGTGCCGCTCGTCGGCGTCCTGGTGCTGGCGGCCGAGCCGCGGCGGACCCGAGGCGGCCGGAGGTTCTTCAGGCGGAGCGCGGGACGCTCCACGAGCCGGTAGGCGACCTCGGCGACGACCAGGCTCGCCGCGAGCGTCAGCAGCCACAGCGGCACCAGGTCGACCTCGAACAAGGTCCATCCGGTCAGGTGCATCACCAGGTGCAGCACCGGGAGGTGCAGCGCGAAGATGCCGTAGGAGATGACGCCGAGGTGGCGCGGCACGGCGTGCGACATCGCGCGGAGGTAGGCCCCCCGGGCGGGTGCGAAGACGCCGGTGAGGACGACGAGGCCGCCCACGGCCGCGTACAGCAGGGACTTGGTCAGCGACTCGTCGGGCGTCGGGGCCGCCAGCATCGAGGGCCCGGCGAGCGGGGTGGCACCGACGAGCAGCAGGCCGGCCACCATCGCCCAGCAGACGCCGGGCTGCCGGCCGAGAGCCACGACCGGGGCGGTCAGCCGCTCGGCCAGGCCGCGGACGCGCAGCTCGTGCACGGCGGCCAGCGCGATGCCGACGGCGAACCAGGCGAGGTAGGCG
The DNA here is from genome assembly GCA_963830575.1 of uncultured Actinomycetota bacterium. Lineage (GTDB taxonomy): Bacteria > Actinomycetota > Actinomycetes > Propionibacteriales > Nocardioidaceae > Nocardioides. The sequence goes on along the minus strand of CAWHNR010000029.1, from coordinate 6,021 downwards.
GGCAGCCACTGCAGCTGGTTGCCGGTGGTGACCGTGGAGAGCCGTGCCGCCCCGTCGAGGTGCCACCAGCAGGAGACGGCGACCATGCCGACCAGGACGGCTGCCAGCCGCGGCACCCGCAGCCGGCGTCCGACGGCCACCCACATCAGCAGCGGGAGCACCAGGTAGAAGCTCACCTCGACGGCGAGGCTCCACATGTGGGTCAGCCCGGCGGGCGCGGGGGTCTCGACGAAGGTGTCGAGCAGCAGCAGGGTCTCGAGCCACTGGCGCGGCGAGCGGTCGCCGTTGCTCTCGATGAACGTGAGGGCCAGGACGGCGGCCACGAGGTAGAGCGGCGCGATCCGGAGGAACCGCTTCCAGAGGTAGCGGCCGGCACGGGGGGCCGGGCGGCCGTCGAGGCCGCGGGCCAGCCAGGGCCGCGTGAGCAGGAAGCCCGAGAGCACGAAGAACAGGGCGACACCGACGTCGAGCCGGGCGAGCAGCGTGCCCCAGGCGCCACCGACGGTGTAGCTGCCCGACCAGAAGGCGACGTGGGTGGTCAGGACGGCGACGGCGCCGACCGCGCGCAAGGTGTCCAGGGCGGGGAACGTCACCTCGGGTGCCTCGCCCGGCGCCGCTCCGGCGACCGGCTGGTCGTGCAGCAGGTCCTCGGTCGCAGATCGGCTCACCGGGCGATCGTGCCACGAGCGGCGGGCCCGCGAGGGTTTCCGCCGGTTCCGGCGTCCTCCTGCCGCAGGATCACCCGGCGATCGCGCGTTTCGGACGCGCCGGACAAGAGACGCGAGGAATCGGGACACGGGGGCTACCCGTGCGTAGGATGTGACCGCCGTTACTTGGGAGGGTGCGGCTGCTAGTCCTTGGGAGGGGAATTGCATGCGTAAGACCGTGGGGTTCGTGCTGCTCGCACTGGGAGCGGCTCTACTGGCCGTCGGGGTCGTCACGACGACCTGGGCGCCGGGTGTCGTCAAGAAGACGCCGCTCGACGTCAACACGACGACCCGGCTCGAGGGAACGGCGGCCCGACTGGGTGACGCCCCCCGGCCGATCAAGATCTTCAGCCTCAGCCGCACCGACAGCGAGGCCTCCGACGACGACAACGTCGTCTTCGTGGCCGTGCAGTGCGTGGTCTACACCGACGAGGGCGACGTGCCCGACTGCGGCGACAACTCCGAGGCGGTCGACCAGGTCGCCGGCGAGGAGGAGGGCGGCGACCCGCGGGTCCTGACCATCTCGGTCGACAAGTTCGTCACCGACCGCGTCACGGCCGAGGCCGTGGGCGAAGAGGGCTACATCCCCGACGCCGACCGGGGCCCGCAGCGCGAGGGGCTCGTCAACAAGTGGCCCTTCGACGCCGAGAAGAAGGCCTACCCGTACTGGGACAGCCTGACGGCGCAGAGCTGGCCGGCCGAGTACGTCGAGGAGACCGACTTCGACGGTCTCACCACCTACCACTACCAGGTGGCGATCAGCTCCGACGACGCCGAGGTCATCCCCGGTGAGACCGGTGGCTACGAGAACACGATCGACATCTTCGTCGTGCCGGAGACGGGCGCCATCGTCCAGCAGACCCAGGACCAGACCCGCACGCTCGGCGGCGAGACGATCCTCACCCTGCAGGCCGGCTTCACCGACGACCAGATGGCGACGAGCGTCCGTGACGGCAAGGCCGACCGCGGCAAGCTGCGCCTGATCACCACCACGATGCCGCTCGTCGGCTTCATCGGCGGCGCGCTCCTGCTGCTGCTGGGCGCGGCGCTCACGCTGCTCGGCCGTCGCAAGGACGACGACGAGATGCAGGTCGGTGGCAGGCGCCGCGAGCACGTCGCGGTCTGACCAGACCTGACCCCACCCGAGTCACGCACGGCTGACCCGCGGGCCCCCTGCCTGCGGGTCAGTCGTGCGTCCGGGTCGGGGTGCCGTCCCGGGCCCCGAGCAGGTCGGCGCCGAAGACGGCGGTCCCGGGCGTGTAGCGACCGCGGACGGCCGACCACCCGCCCCACACGCGCTCGTGGCCCTCGGGCCACTCCGGCTCGAGCAGGGTCGTGAGCGCGAAGCCGTGGCCCGCCAGCAGCCCGACCCAGTCGCCGAGCGTGCGGTGGTGCTCGACGTAGGTCACCTCGCCGGTGTCGTCGTCGACCTCGACGTACGGCGTCCGGTCCCAGTACGACTGCCCGGCCGTCAGGCCGGCGTCCGACGGGTCGTCGGGGAACATCCACCGCGTCGGGTGGGTGATCGAGAACGCGAACCGCCCTCCGGGGCGCAGCACGCGGGCGGTCTCGGCGACGGCGCGGTCGATCTCGTGCACGAACTGCAGGGCGCCGAAGCTGGAGAAGACCACGTCGAAGCTCGCGTCGGCGAACGGCAGGTCGGTGGCGGTGCCGAGCACCGACGGCACGGCGACGCCCGTCTCGGCGTCGATGCGGCGGGCGTGCTGGAGCTGCCTCATCGAGAGGTCGAGCCCCACCGCGCGGCCACCCTGGGCCCGCACCCAGCGCGAGCACTGCCCGGCACCGGAGCCCACCTCGAGGACGTCACGCCCGACGAGCGACCCGGGCGGCCCGAGCACGCAGGCCTCCGCCTCGGTCAGGCCCTCGGGACCCCACACGAAGCCCACGTCGCCGAGGAAGGCGCCGTGCGTGGCCTGGTACTCGTCGGCGTAGCGGTCCCAGTCCGGTCCGTTGGCCCGCCGCGACTGCGCCTCGGTGACCGGACGTCGGTCCGAGCGCACCGACGCGGGCAGCGGCGCGTGGTGGCGCGAGTCGGGAGCGACGGGAGGCGTTTCGCTCACGCGGTCACGGTACTGCCCCCGGATCCCGATACCGGGCCTAGCATCGGGTGGTGCCCCCACGCCGAGTCGCCCCCGCCGCGCTGCTGACCCTGCTGACCCTGCTCGCCACCACTGCCCTCCCGGTGGGGTCGTCGGGCGCCGCCGACGCCCGGACGGCGCCACCGGTCGCGCGGGCGGCGACCGATCAGGTGGTCTCCGTGACCGGAGCCGACGTCACCACCTACCCGGCGTTCGACCCGGCGGTGCGTCGCTACGCGATCGCCACCGGTCCCGGCACGGGCGGCACCGTCACGGTCACCGCCACCTCGACGGACCCCGCCGCCGTGGTGACGGTCAACGGGTCGCCGGCCCCGGGAGGCACGCTCACGGTGGGCGGCCTCGCGGACGGCGACGAGGTCGCCGTCCTGGTCGACGACGCCTCCGGCCACACGGCCTACGCCTTCGTGTACCTCCCGGAGAAGTTCCCGACCCTCGAGCGCGTCACGCCGGCGGCATCGGTGCCGACCTACGAGCACGTGATGCTGACCCTCGGGCTGTGGACCGCCCCGTCGCCGTTCTTCGAGACGGCCGTCGACGCGAACGGCGTGCCCGCCGTGCTCATGACCAACGCCGCGGGCAGCTCGATGGACTTCAAGCGGCAGCCCAACGGCCACTTCTCGGTGGCGCGCGGGACCGGCAACCCCGGCCACCCCGACTCCGAGGTCGTCGAGCTCGACGAGCAGTTCCGGAAGGTGGGGGCGTACCGGGCCACGGGGCTCACCCACACCGACTCCCACGACGCGATCCTCGAGCCCGACGGCAGCCGCTGGTTCATGTCCTACGAGCCCGACGGCACCCAGCCGGGCAGGCTCGACGCCGTCATCCACCACGAGAGCGCCGACGGGACGGTGCTGTTCGCGTGGAACAGCCACGACCACCTCGACGAGACCGTCGCGCCGGTGCCGGCGGGCGAGCCGCACGACTACGCCCACATCAACTCCTTCGAGCTGATGCAGGACGGCCACCTCCTGGTCTCGTTCCGCCACTTCAGCTCGGTCTTCAAGATCGCCCTGCACGCCGGCGACGGGCACGAGGTCGGTGACGTCATCTGGAAGCTGGGCGGCCGCGACAGCAGCTTCGACTTCGTCACGGGCGAGGGCCAGGCGAGCGAGGGCCCGTGCGCCCAGCACACCGCGCACGAGCTGCCCAACGGCAACATCCTGGTCTTCGACAACGGCTCCTCGGCCCTGGCGCAGCTGCTCTGCGTCGACCAGGCCGACCCGGACGGCCCGCCGGTCCAGCAGGTGCCCACCCGCATCGCGGAGTGGGAGCTCGACACGACGGCGGGCACCGCGACGCTCGTCCGCGAGCACACGGTCAACGGCCGTCACGCCATCTTCGCCGGCTCGGCGCAGCCGCTGGCCGGTGGCGGCGAGGTGGTCGGGTGGGCCTCCTCGGTCGAGGCGCTCGTCTCCGAGCTGGACGCCGACGGCGACGTCGTCTGGGAGCTGCGCGACCCGGCGGCGCTGCCGCCGGGCGGCAACCCCAACACCCGCTACTTCACCTACCGGGCCTTCGCGCTCGACCTGCCCGACGCCATCGCCCCCGTCGTCACGCCCGGCGTGCCCGCCGGTGCGACCTACGTCGAGGGCCAGACGGTCGCCCAGCCCGCCGTCTCGTGCTCGGACCGCGGCGGCTCCAGCCTGCAGACCTGCACCGTGACGGCGATCGACACCAGCACCCCGGGCACCCGGACGGTCACGGCCGAGGCGACCGACGGTGACGGCAACCAGACGACGGTGCAGCGCACCTACACGGTGGTCCACCGCTACCGCCCCGACGCCACCGTGCGGGTGGTGGGCACCGGTCGCGTGGTCGGTGCCGACCGCTTCGGCGCCGACCCCGCCCAGCAGGTCACCGCGGTCTCGCGCGGCGACCGCCGACCGGTCGAGGCGGTGGTCCGGGTGGTCAACGCCGGCGCGGCCGCGGACCGGGTCCGGCTCACCGCCTCGGCGGGCACCAAGGACTTCGGCGTCAGGCTGGTCGGGCCCCGGCCGTCACCCGAGCTCGGCCCCCGCAAGGCGTGGACCGTCCGCGTGCGGATCGTCCCCCGCGCCTCGGCCGTGCGTGGCGACCAGGTGCGGGTCCGGCTCGTGGCGACCTCCATCCGCAACCCGGCACGCCGCGACACCGTGTGGGTGCTGGTCCGCCGACGATGACCGTCGACTTCTCCACGCTCGCGCCGCTCGCGGGCGGCTGGTCGGGGGAGACGTTCGTCGCGGGCGCGGCGGGCGAGCAGGTCGTCGTCCGGATCCATGCCCGCAACCCCGACCGCGCCGAGGTGGACGCCGCCCTGCTGCGGCTGGTCCGCGGGCTGGTCCCGGTGGCCACGGTGCTCGAGGTGCGGCCGCCGACCGAGGGGACGCCGGCCCTGCTGCTGACCTCGTTCGTGCCGGGTGAGCGCGGCGACCTCCTCCTCCCGGTGCTCGACGACGAGGGCCTCGCGGCCATCGGAGCCCGGGTGGGCGACCTCGTGGCCACGCTCGGCGGGATGCCGATGACCCGGGCCGGCGCCTTCCGCGGCGCCGAGCTCGTGATCGAGCCGTGGCAGCTCCCCGACGGGCTGGCCGGCTGGGTCGAGGCGCACCGCGAGCACCTCCGGCACTGGAGCCACGACGAGCTGGCCGGCCTGGCGGCAGTGGCCGACGACGCCCAGGACCTGCTCGACACCGTCGACCGGGTCTGCCTGGTCCACGGTGACCTCAACCCGAAGAACCTGCTCCTCGACCCGGCGACGCTCACCGTGGACGCGCTGCTCGACTGGGAGTTCGCCCACGCCGGCCACCCGTTCACCGACCTGGGCAACGTGCTGCGCCTCGACCGGTACCCCGCCTACGTCGAGGCGGTGCTGGCGGCGTACGAGCGGCGTCACGGTGTCCCCGCCGCCCGGGCGCTCGCCCTGGCGCGCGCCGCCGACCTGTGGTCGCTCGTCGAGCTGGCGTCACGTCGCGACGACAACCCTGTCGCCGCCCGGGCCCACGACCTGCTGCGAGCGATCGCGGCAGCGCGCGACGCGGACGCCCGTCTGCCTGACGGGCCCTGACCGGGGCCGGTGCCGGTATTGGACGGCACCTGGGGCCACGCGTAGACTCACAGGCTGCGCCAGAGGTCTGCCGTCGTCCCGTACGGAGCGGACGTCGGCTCGCTATCAGGCTCCGTCTGCGGAGCCGTGTTCTTCGGTAGTGAAACCGGGC
>CAWHNR010000028.1:0-48411 GCA_963830575.1 uncultured Actinomycetota bacterium | reverse complement strand
CTCATCACCGGCCACGTCGGCCAGGTCGGCAGCATCGTCGGCGTCCGCGTTCACGTCGGGCACGTCGTCGGGGAGGTCCTCTGCGTTGACGGCGACGAAGAGCCGGGTCTTGGTGCCGTGGCTCGACGGCAGGAACGTCGCAGCGGAGGCGCGTTCGCAGCAGCTCGACGAGGGCGTCCCAGGTGCGGGCGCCGTGGTCGCGGGGGTCGCGGCCGTCGTGGGCGCACACCGGGTTCGGGGCACCCGGGGTCGAGCCGACGGCCGTTGCTGGTCGCGTTTGCGGAACAGGTCGGGGTCACCCCCGCAGGCACCGGGTTCGGTGGTCTTGGGTGCGGCGAGCGGGGCGAGGGTGGTTCTTGACGAGCTCCCACTCCTCGACGCTGGCTGAAGCCCTTGATCTTGACCCCGCCACGACCATCGGGTCGGTGCCGCCGAGGAACCGGGCACCGTGGGCGCCGCGTTCCTGCTTCTCCTTGCGCGCGTGTCCTCACCGACCCGGGTGCCGTCGGGGTCGATGGTGTGCGATGACGTCGTCGAAGCGTCGGTCGAGGTCGGTGGCGTTGAGGTGCTCGGCGGTGACCATGCCCGACCATGGCGGTGGTGGCCTCGGCGCGGAGTTGTTCGTCGCGGGGCAGGGTGGTGACCTGCCGGACGATTGCCCGGGCCTGGGGCAGGGAGACCGTCCCTGCTTCGAGGGCGGCGGCGAGGTCGGGGAGGTCGGCGACCTGGGTGGCGAGCCGGACCAGTCCGCCGCCGGTGCCCTGGTGCCCGCCCGTGACATGGGTGAGGAAGTCCTTCGCGTTGGCCCACCCGAGCTCACCGGCCGCACCGGTGGCCTCGAGCATACCCGCGGCGGTCAGCAACGCGGCCTCACCATGCCGGACCGCTCGGGCGACCAGCGCGGTCACCGCAGGGAGATCAGCAACCGGCACCGAGGCCCAGTCGATGTCCCGCAACCTTTCGGCCGCCTCCAGTGCCACCGACACCGGATCCTTCGGGCGACCGGTCACCCTCCGGGACGGGCCGGCCCGTGGCGATCGGCTCTGCGGTGCCAACGAGCACGGTGGTCGACGGTGCCAACTCCTCGACCGCACCCGCGGTCTCAGCGCGCTCGGTGCCGGTGTCCTCGGTGCTGCCCGCCTGTAGCCAGGTCGTGAAGCTCTCTGCCACCCCAACCGCCGAGAGCTCCATACCGACGTCCTGACCTTCCGAGAAAAATCCTCAATACCCACTGATCACACCGTAGAGGCACCCACTGACAACCAGTGTTGAGCAGTTCGGGGCTCACCTCGATGCAGGACCACCACACTGCGACGAGTCCCGCAGCGACCGCCCACAACGCTTAGTACCGGCGGACGGCGGACCTGAGACCTCGCCGTTTCCGCCGCATATGGGCAGCCTGCGACCTACGGCAGCCGGCTAGAGAGCCGTCCTTCACGGCAACCTGAGCGCCGCACGCGCAGTAGCGGCCAGCGCGAGGTCGACGCCGACGAGCCCGCCCCAGCGAGCACGGGTCGCTCCGCCCAGGGTGCGCAGGACGTCCAAGGTGGGGCTCCTCGTGGGTGGTCGGGAGGACCCCTGGTAGCCACTGCGCCACCCGAGCGCGTGGAGGAGGTCACCGATCTCCTCGGCCCACTCCTCCGCCGGCGCGCCGCTCGCCACGACAGCCAGCGCCATCCAGCCCGACTGGCGGTCGCCGTCCTTGGTGCCGAGCGGGAGCCGTTCAACGATGTGCTGCAGGAGCCTCTGCGGATCCTCATCGGCACGCGCGGCCGCAGCGGTCGGGCTCAGACGTCCCTTGCGGACGATGACCAGGCCCAGCGCGCGGGCCGCGTCGCGCACCTGGGCGACCGGTGGCGTCAGGTCCTCGCGGTTGGCCTTGCCGATCCACCAGGCCGTGATGCCGCTCCGCTCGGCGAACTGCTCGACGGCTGACGGCGGCAGGTAGCCGGCGCTGGTGAGCCTGACGCCCTCGCCGACGACGTCGAGGAGGATCCGGAAGGTCTCGGTCAGCCTGGCCGCGTCGACGTCGGTCACCTCGGTCGCCCCGTGGCTGAGCGGACGCGCCAGGACGTCGCGCAGCAGTCGGACGCCGCGGTGCTCGAGCTGGTCGGCCAGCGCGGCGAGCTCCCCGTCGACCGCGACCGGCTCGGAGAGCGTGGCAGCGAGCGCTGCGTCCGCCCTGTCGACGCTGAACCGGTCGGGATCCCAGTCCGGGGGGAGCCAGTCGTACGCGGAGGCGGCGTCCTCGAACGCGTCGGGCAACAAGTCGTTCTGGTACCCGCTGCGGACCCAGGCCGCCAGCTCCTCGTAGCCACCGAGCCCACCGCAGTCCTCGGGCGGGCAGGCCAGCTCGCCGCCGGTGCAGCGGGCGGGGGCGGGCGGAACCTCCAGCACGTCCTCGACCACCAGCTCGTGCTCCCAGCCGTCACCGAAGTCGTACTCGTACCAGAGCGCGTCCCCCGGCTGGGAGACGAGCTGGTCGAGCCGGACGTCGTCCTCGAGCGTGCCGTCCTCGCCCTCGTCAAGGTCGACGGCCGTGACGAAGGACGGCGACGAGTAGTCGCCGCCCGTGCGGAACCGGTGCAGGTGGCTGTTGCTCCAGCCCATCACCGCCTGGATCGCGTGGTGCACAAGCGGCAGGGTGAGGTCGCCGGGCAGCTCGACGCGGCGCCAGACCGGCGGCTCGGTGTCGAGCAGCTCCAGCCGCAACCGGAATCCCCGGACCGCCGCCGGAACGGGGAGCAGGGACGGAGCGTCCCTGGCGTCTCGTCGCTCGACGATGCTCGAGACCTGCCCGCACACCAGCCCCGCCAGCAGGGCCTCGTGCTCCTCGGGACCGGCTCCAGCCGCTAGCTGCTTCGCCAGGCGCTCGGCGTCGGACAGGTCAGGCACGAGCGACAGTCAATCACCGTGCACGAAGGCGTCGCCGTCGAGCACCGGGACGACGTCCGTGCCGTCGAGCGCGGCCGCGGTCCAGACGTCGCTGGCGAAACCGCGCTCGACGAGCTCGCGGCCGGAGGCGCAGTCGAGCAGCGACTCCTTGAGCTTCGACCTGACCGACCTGAACGCCTCGACGGCCACCAGCGCCTCGGGCGACATGTCGACAAAGCGACCTGTCGACGTCATGGCGGAGAGGACCGCGCCGGCTCCCCACAGGTCCTCGACGGCCGGGCGGAGCGACCCGTCGGGCCAGCGCTCGCCCGCCGCGACGACGGAAACCCTTGCGCCGTCAGGGATCCAGGCCGCGACGGCCGTGGCGTTGAGCAGGGAGGCGCCGACGACGGTGGCGCCGGAGCCGGCCAGCTGGAAGGAGATCGACGAGCCGTTGGGGGACGGGAGCACGAGGCGCTCGGTCTCGACCCGGGCTCCTTCGCCGCCCGGATCGAGCACCGGGTAGGCCGCGGCGATCGACGCCGGCGACAGGCTGACGCCACGGCGCCACGACCGGGCCTCGAGCCGGCCGACGGCGAGGACGGCGTCCCGCTCGTCGGCGTACGCCGCGGCGCCCTCGTCCTTCCACGGGTAGGGGTAGACGGTGATGCCGCGCGCGAGGGCGACGCACAACGTGGTGGTGAACGACAGGACGTCGACGACCACGGCCACGTCGCAGCCCTCGACGATCGCGGCCGCACCCGTCGGTCCGGTCTCGAACCGGACGGCGTACGCGCCCTGCCGGTGCTCGGGGTCGAACGCGTCGGCGGCGTCAGTCACGCATCCTCACCACGGACTTGCCGAGCGTGCGGCGCTCGTCCATGTCGACGAGCGCCTGCCCGAACTCCTCGAGCTCGTAGACCTGGCCGATCGGCGGCTTCACCGCGCCCGCCTCGATCATGGGGACCAGGCGGGTCCACTGCTCCTGCATGTAGGTCGGGCGCCGCATCGCGAACTCGCCCCAGGCCGCGCCGCGGATGTCGATGTTGTTGAAGAGCAGCCGGTTGACCTTGACCTCGGGGATGCCGAGGCCCGACGCGAAGCCCAGCACGAGCAGCCGGGCCTGGGGGGCCATCGCGCGCAGCGAGTCCGTGAACGCCGGACCGCCGACGATGTCGGCCACGACGTCGACCCCGACCCCGTCGGTGAGCTCCTTGACGGCGTCCTTGAAGCCCTCGAGCAGGACGACGTCGTCGGCCCCGGCCTCGAGCGCGGTCGCCTTCTTCGCCTCGGTGCTCACCACGCCGATGACGCGGGCGCCCATGCCCTTCGCCACCTGGATCGTGGCCGTGCCGAGGCCCCCGGCCGCGCCGTGCACCAGCACCGACTCACCCGGCTGCAGGTGACCGCGCTCGTGCAGGGCGAACTCGGCGGTGAGGTAGTTCATCGGCAGCGCGGCGCCCTCGTCGAACGACAGGGTGTCGGGCAGCGGGAACACCCAGGTCGCCGGCACGGCGGCTCGCTCCTGCGCCCCGCCCACGCCGGCCACGGCCGCGACGCGCTGCCCGGGCTCGAACCCCGGTCCGCTCACCACGGTGCCCGCGACGTCGACGCCGAGCGAGAACGGCGGGTCGGGCTTGAGCTGGTACTCGCCCCGGCTCAGCAGCAGGTCGGGGAACGAGACCCCGACCCGGTGCACCTCGATCAGGACGGAGTCGGGACCTGCCTCGGGCTCGGGGACGTCGTTCACGACGACGTCGAGCGGACCGGTGAGCGTGACGACCTGGGCTGCGCGCATGCCGCCATCCAACCAGCGCCCCATCCGCGGCGTGCTCCCGTGCCGAATGTCGACGTGCGCCCCTCCGACCGCCTCAGCGCGATGCTGATGCACGCCTCCGCCCGGTTCACGGTGCGGTACGGCGACGAGCTGAGGTTCGCCGGCCAGGAGCTGCCGCGTCCGCGGACCCGGCGCATCCCCGCCCGCGACGGCAACGTGCGCGTCTTCGAGTACGGGAGCCCGCGACGCCCCGGCGTACGTCCACTTCCACGGCGGCGCCTGGCTGATGCGCTACCCGCAGATGGACGACTGGTGGTGCCGCTACGTGGCCGCCACCGCCGGCGTCCGCGTGGTGAACGTCGACTTCCGCACCGGGCCGTACGTGACCTACCCGGTCGCCCAGCGCCAGTGCCACGACGTCACGCTGGCCATCGCGCACGACGTCCCGGTGGTGGTCGGCGGGTTCTCGAGCGGCGGCGGGCTGGCGGCGTCGGTGTGCCTGCAGGCCCGTGACCTCGGGTCGTTCACGCCGCGGCTGCAGGTGCTCGGCGTGCCCGCCCTCGACATGGCCTCCGACCTGCCCGCCGGCGCCGGGATGATCTCGCCCCAGCTGCGCGGCCTCGTGCGCCGCGTCTACTTCCCCGACCCGGCCACGCGCTGGGAGGGCTACGCCTCACCGCTGCTCGCCGACGACCTGGCGGGCCTGCCTCCGGCCATCGTGCTGACCGCCGAGCGCGACACCCTGCGCCGCGACGGCGACCGCTACGCCGAGCGGCTGCGCGAGGCCGGCGTGGACGTCGTCCACGACGTGACGCCGGGCGTCGACCACTACTTCCTCACCGAGGACCCCGTGCGCGCCCGGACGACGATGGCGTGGGTCGCCGAGCGGGTGCGGCTCAGCCTCAAGGCACGCTGACCCGCCCCACATGTCAGGCGGGTCGGCGCGACGGTGTCAGGCCGGGGCGGCGCCCGTCACCCGGGGCGGACGATCTGCGCCAGCTCGAAGTGCATGGGGTCGGTGTAGTTCCAGTCGCCGCCCCAGGCGAAGCCCCAGCGCTTGAAGACCGCGACGACCCCGCGGTCGATCTCGCCGACGGTGCCGCGCTGGTTGCCCGGCGTGTTGATGTCGAGCGCCAGGCCGAAGGAGTGGTTGGAGAGCTTGGTGGAGCCGGCGATGAAGCGCGGGTAGTAGCAGCCGGCGTACTCGCCCGGGTGGATCTCCTTCTCCAGGCCGAGCTGCACGATCTCGGCGAGCGCCGCCTTGAGCTGCGGCATCAGCGCCTTGTTGCAGGTGACCGAGCCGAGGATCGGCACCGACCTCGGTGGAGATGTGGGCGGCGACCCAAGAGGCTCGGGGGCGATCCGGCCGCCGCTGGTGGGCGTGTAGCGGAAGACCCCGACGGCGTCGCCGAAGGTGCCGAAGAACTGGGCGGTCTGGAACGCGTCGGGGTCGAGGCCGTACCGGGCCGCGGCGTCGAGGTTCTGCACCGAGACGTCGTCCCCGACGATGCGCTCGAGGTCGTCGCGCAGCGCCTCGGGCGCGGTCTGGCCGGTGCTCAGCAGCAGCGCGTTGCCCGGGACCATGCCGAGCGCCTCGCCGCGCAGCTCGTTGACCACGAGGTCGACCTGCTCGGCCTGCGGCGCCCACGCCCCGAGGTGGAGCGGCTGGTCGCCGTCGCGGCCGAACGTGACGAAGCCCTGCTTGTCGAGGGCGAGCTTCTTCTCCAGCTCGTCGGACGCCGCCACCTCGCCCGCGGCGACCCGGTTCCACTGCTCCTGGAAGTCGGCGCTGGTGGTGAAGAGGCGGTAGACGGCGGGGTCGACCGCCGCGAGGTTGTAGACCTTGTTCTCCACGGGCGCCTGCGCCATCGAGAGCGTCGTCGCGGCCACGACGCCGTCGAGGTTCGTGATCTCCTCGACCGTCTCGGGGTCGATCGTCGTGCGCGCCGAGATCAGGATGTCGGCGACCGTGATCGGACCCTTGCGCTTGCCGGGCGGCTCGACCGCGAACGTCGGGTCGAGCGTGCCGGGGGTCGTGTCGGTCACGGGCTCCTGCGTGGTGTCACCACCGCCGGGCTGCCCGGTGCCGCTCGTGACGGGCGCCTCCGGGGTGACGGAGGGGTCGGTGCCGCAGGCGCTCAGCAGCAGCGCGACCGTGGCGGTCGCGACCAGGCACGTGACGGCGCGCATCTTCCCTCCTCCCCTCGAGGCTCCCGCTTCGAGAGTAGTCCGGTGTACCTCGCGGCTCAGCCGGTTCGCGAACTCGTCAGACTTCCGTCACCCGCCCGGTGGGGGTCGAGGAGGTCGGTCACGACCGTCTCGAGACCTGGCGAGGTCGACGGTCTGGCGAGCCAGCGTCCCAGGACGTTGTCAACGTGCGGCGCCACGGTGGTCGAGGAGGTCGGTCACGACCGTCTCGAGACCTGGTGACGTCAAGGGCTTCGCGAGAGCAGGCGTTTCGGCTCGGTGGTCTCGTGACGGCCGTGACCGGCCTCCTCGACCCCCACCGCCCGACCGGCCTCCTCGACCCCCACCGGCCCGACCGGCCTCCTCGACCCCCACCGGCCCGACCGGCTCCTCGACCCCCACCGGCCCGACCGGCCTCCTCGACCCCCACCGGCCCGACCGGCCTCCTCGACCCCCCCAAAGCGTGGCGTCAGCGCAGGACCCGGCCCGCGATCCAGGAGATGTCGTCGGCGGTCGCGGACGGCGTCCCGCTCGGCTGCATCACGTGGCTGAGGACGACGCGGACGACCATGTCGATGGCGGCGTCGAGGCGGGCGGGGTCGAGGGTGAGGCCGTACGGCTCGATCCGGCCGGCGATGACGCCCTTGGCGACCACGAGCAGCGACTCGGCGTGGGTGGTGAGCAGGGGCAGCAGCTCGGTGTCGGCGCCGTGGGTGGCGGAGACGACGGCGTGCAGGAGCGGGTTGTCCTGGGCGTGCTCGAGCACGGTCCGCGACGCCGCCCGGATCGCCTCGACGATGTCGGTGGGGTGGGCGTCGAAGGCGACGCTGACCACCGCCAGGAAGTGCTCGAGCTCGCGGAGGATCATCGCCTCGGCCAGCCCGGGCTTGGTGCCGATCTCGTTGTAGACGGTCTGCCTGCTGACGCCGACGACGTCGGCCAGCTTGGCCATGGTGACGCGCGACCAGCCGATCTCGCCGGTGAGCGTGACGGCGGCGTCGACGATGCGCTCGCGCGTCGTGGGGGCCGTCACGTCCAAAAGCGTAGTCACGGGGCGTCTGCGCTCAGCCGTCAGGGTGAGGGCCAGCACGGGGCAGGCCTGCGTGGCGGCGTGGACGTGGCCGCGGTCGGCGTCCGCCGACCTCCTCGGACGAGCACGTGCACGACCTCGTCGCCCTCCGGTGACTCCTGAGCTCGAAGTAGTCCGAGGCCATCGCCTCGCACATGCCCAGGCCCTCGCACCGGTCGCGGTCGACCACGATCCGCGCGCCCATGTCAGGCCTCCTGCCGGGCGGAGGGGTCGAGGGCGACGAAGTCGACCTTCTCGCGCACGCCGCAGTCGGGGCAGCACCAGTCGTCGGGGATGTCCTTCCAGGCGGTGCCGGCGGCGAAGCCCTCGAGCTCGTTGCCGACCTCGACCTCGTAGGTGTAGCCGCAGCCCGGGCAGCGGGCGGCCATGACCTCGGCGCTCGCCGCGGCCGCGGCAGCCGCGAGGGCGGCGTCCTCGGCGGCGACCCGCTCGGCCTCGACGACGTGCTCGGGCCGCGGGTACCGCGCGAGGTACTCGGCCCGCTTGCGGGGCTGGATGTTGGCGCGGGTGACGTCGCCGCCGAAGTGGCGCACGACGCGCTCGTCCATGACCTTGCGGTACAGCGGCGGGAAGAGCGAGATCACGATCATCCCGGCGTACCCGGTCGGCAGCACCGGCGACTCCTCGAAGTCGCGCAGCGTCTGGTAGCGCCGCGTGGGGTTGGCGTGGTGGTCGCTGTGGCGCTGCAGGTGGTAGAGCAGCACGTTGGTGGCGATGTTGTTGGAGTTCCACGAGTGCGACGGGTCGACCCGCTCGTAGCGCTGGCGCTCGCCGACGCCGACCTTCTGGCGCAGCATCCCGTAGTGCTCCATGTAGTTGACGACCTCGAGCAGCGAGAAGCCGACGATCGCCTGGACGACGAGGTACGGGAGGATCTCGACGCCGAGCCAGGCGACCAGCCCGCCGAACAGCACGGCCGACATCAGCCAGGCGTTGAGGACGTCGTTGCCCCAGTGGAACGGGTGGGTGTGCTTGCGGGCGTAGCGCTTCTGCTCCAGGTGCCAGGCGCTCTTCAGCGAGCCGGCGACCGTGCGCGGCCAGAAGGCGTAGAAGCGTCTCGCCGAGGCGCGAGGACGCCGGGTCCTCCGGCGTCGCGACCCGCACGTGGTGGCCGCGGTTGTGCTCGATGTAGAAGTGGCCGTAGAAGCTCTGGGCGAGCGCGATCTTGGAGAGCCAGCGCTCGTTGGCCTCGCGCTTGTGGCCGAGCTCGTGGGCGGTGTTGATGCCGATGCCGCCGATGCAGCCGATCGAGATGGCCAGGCCGATCTTGTCGACCACGCTCAGCTCGCCGAGCCCGAACGGCGCGCCCTTCGCGATCACGTAGCAGGCGCCGACGAAGCCGACGTACTGGATCGGCAGGAACAGGTAGGTGATCCAGCGGTAGTACTTGTCCTTCTCGAGCGCCTCGATGGCGTCGTCCGGCGGGTTGGTGCGGTCGAGACCGGCCACCAGGTCGATCGCCGGCACGACGCCGAGGATGACGATCGGGCCGACCCAGAACCAGACGCCCCAGCCGGTGAGGGCCCACATGCCGAAGGCGATGAACGCCAGCGACGGCACGACGAGCCCGATGAGCCAGAGGTAGCGCTTGCCGTCCTTCCACTGCGCCGTCGAGCCTTCGGGAACGGTGCTGTGCGGGATCTGGTCGGGCGTCATCGCGTCCTCCTGCGTCGTTGCTGGTTTACATGACCGTAGGGGATGTAAACCAGGTTGACAAGAGGTACGCGTTTGTAAAGTTCAGTAGTCGTCGGCGAACAGGGCAGTGATCCTCTCCAGCCCGGCGCGCACGGCGGCGTACTCCTCGGCGCCCAGCTCGGCGGCGAACCGCTCCTCGAGCTCGATGAAGTGCAGCCGGCCGCCGCGGATGACCTCGAGGCCGTAGTCGGTGTACCGCACGAGCTTGGCGCGGCCGTCGTGCGGGTCGGGAGTCGTCTCGACGATGCCGAGGCTCTCGAGGTCGCGGATCACCTCGCCCATCGACTGGCGGGTGATGCCGGCCTTGGCCGCCATGTCGGCGGCCCGGGCGCCCTCGCGCGGCAGCACGCTGAAGACGGAGTTGTGCGCGCTCTTGATCTCGGCGAACCCTCGTCGGCGCGCCTGGCTGACCATGTCGAGCGACAGCACGCGGTCGAGGGTGTGGACGAGGACGATCAACGGCGCGACCGCCGTCCGTGGGAAGTCGTCGCTTGACATTTCGTAAGGTTGCCTTCCATTATCTGTCAGGTTACCTTACGTTATCAGGAGTCGCCATGGGACCTGACGTCGCCGCCCTCTTCGGAGGCACCCGGGCTCGCACCACCCGCGTCGCCCTCGAGCACGAGCTGCTCGTCGCCGACGCCGCGACCGGGGGTGCCGTCGCCCCGGCCCGCGTGCGGGCCGCGGTCGCCGGCCGGCCGTACGAGCGCTGGATCGGCTTCGAGCCGGGCGGTCAGGTCGAGCTGAGCCTGCCGTGCGCCGGGTCGCCCGGAGCCGCTGCGGCGCACCTCGCCAGGGTCACCCGGGCGCTGGCGGCCGACCTCGCCGCGGCCGGCGTCGTGCTCCACGCCCGCCCCGTCGACACCCGGCCGCTCGGCGTCCTCCCGCTCGCCCTCACCTCGCCGCGGTACACTGGCGATGCAGGCGCGGTTCGACGCCGTCGGCCCGGCCGGACGCCGGATGATGCGGGCCACCGCGTCGACGCAGGTGTGCCTCGACTGGTGGCCCGGCCGTGCCGGTCTCGAGCAGTGGCGGGTGCTCAACCTCGCCGCCCCGTTCATCGCCGCGGCCACGGCGCGCGCGACCGGACCGGCGTCCCGGCTGGCGACCTGGCTCGAGGTCGACCCCAGCCGCACCGCCTTCGACGACCGGCTGCTCCACGGCGACGACCCGGTCGCGGCCTATGCGGCGTTCGCCGCCGGGGCCGTGCGCTTCGTCGGCGAGGCCGAGCACCTCTCCACCCTGTTCCCGCCGGTCCGCCCGCGCGGGCGCTACCTCGAGGTGCGGTTCGCCGACGTCCAGCCGCTCGAGCGGGTCGCCGCCCTCGCGTCGTCGTTGGCCGAGCTGATGTACGACGACGAGGTGCGGGCGCGCGCCCTGGCCCGGCTCGCTCCCGAGGCGCCCCGCCTCGCCTCCCACTGGCACGCCGCCGCTCACGGCGAGCTGGCCCCGGCCGGGATACCTGGATACTGCGTCAGTCTCGGACGGCTCGTGGAGCCTGACCCGGTATCCAAGTATCCCGGGACCCCCGTCCGAGGTGCGGCGTGAGCGGCGCGGTGCTGGTGGTGGCGGACCCGCTCGACACGCTCGACCCGCAGGTCGACGCCACGGTGGGCTTGATGGTCGCGGCGCAGGAGGACGCCGAGGTGTGGGTCTGCACGCCGGAGGACCTCGCGGTCGTCGACGGCAGGGTGCTCGCCCGGGCAGCACGCGTGACGGTGCGGCCGCGACGGCGCCGGGGCGACCACCGCTGGACCGCGGAGCCGACCTGGTACGACGTCCACGAGCAGGTCCGGTTGGACGTGGTGGACGCCGTCGGGACGGCGGGGCTGGTGCTGCTGCGCATCGACCCCCCGGTCGACGCCCGCTACCTCCACACGACCTACCTGCTCGACGTCGTCGCCGACGCCGGGGTGCGGGTGGCGAACCACCCGGCCGGCGTCCGGGCCCTGCACGAGAAGCTCGTCGCGCTGAGGTTCCCCGAGCTGTGCCCCGCCACCGTCGTCACGTCGAGCTCGGCGCAGGTGCGGGAGCTCGTCGTCCGGCACGGCCGGGCGGTGGTCAAGCCCGTCGACGGCTTCGCCGGTCACGACGTGTGGCTGCTCCGGGACGACGCCTCGCTCCCGGCGCTCGCCGAGTCGGCCACCGGTGGCGGACGTCGCCACGTGATCGTCCAGGAGTACCTGGCCGACGTCGCGAGCGGCGAGGGCGGCAACAAGCGGCTCTTCGTGCTCGACGGCGAGATCGTCGGTGCCGTGCTGCGGCGTCCGGACGCCGGCGACTTCCGCATCGGGGCGCCGTCCGCCGCCGCGGAGGTCGACGCCGCCGACCGGCGCATCGTCGCCGCCCTCGGTCCGCTGCTGCTGCAGCACGGCATCGCCCTGGCCGGTCTCGACGTCATCGGCGGCCGCCTCATCGAGGTCAACGTCACCTGCCCCGGCGGGATGGCCAAGACCGACGCCCTCCTGGGCACCGACCTGTCCGGCGCGATCGTGCGCCGGCTGCTGAGCCCCGGCCCCCCGAGCCCGACCCCGACCCCCGCACCACCCACCAGTGAAGGAGCTCCCGCATGAGCACCACCGTCGTCATCTGCATCGCCGTCATGGGCATCCTCGTCTTCGTCCTGGGCGCCAACGTCACGCGCCACCGCGCCGTCCGCGGCAAGACGGGCGGACCCCAGATCTCCTTCGAGCCCACCGACCGGCTCTACATCGCGCAGCGCGCGCACGGCAACGCCGCCGAGTACGTGCCCTCGCTCATCGCGCTGCTGATCGTCTGCTCGGCCCTCACCGACGGCGGGTGGTGGCTCGACGCCCTCGCGATCACCGCGGCCGCCGCCCGGCTCCTGCACGCCTTCGGCATGGTGACGGCCACGAGCCTCGCCGAGCACGGGCCGGTGCGCGACTCGGGCGCCCTGTTCACCTACCTCGCCGGCATCGCCCTCGGCGTCACCGCCCTGGCCTCCCTGTGAGCGCGACGACATGGCAGCGGCTCCTGGTCCCGTGGTGGGCGTGGTCGCTCACCACTACGCCGTCCCGCGGCCGTTCGGGGCCCTCGACGTCGCCGGCACGCCGCGCGGCTTCGTCGACGCGCTGACGGCGCTGGGCGCCCGGCCCGTGCTGCTGCCGGGCGAGCGGGCCGGCGACCTGCTCGACCTGGTCGACGCCCTCGTGCTCACCGGCGGCGGCGACGTCGAGCCGGGGCGCTACGGCGGAACCGGGCCGGCCGACGACGTCGACCCGGCCAGGGACGCCGCCGAGCTCGGCCTCGTGTTGCGGGCGGCGGCCGCGCGGACCCCGCTCCTGGGCGTGTGCCGCGGGTTGCAGGTGCTCGCCGTCGCGTTCGGCGGGACGCTGGCGGGCGGTCTCGCGCACCACCGCGACCTCGGCGGCCACGGGGTCAGCACGTCGCCCGGCTCGCTGGTCCACCGCCTGGTCGGACCCCGCGCCCACACCTCGGCCCTGCACCTCCAGGCGGTCGAGGACCCCGGCCGGTGCTGGACGCCGACGGCGTGGGCCGACGACGGCACCGTCGAGGCGCTGGAGTGGGCGGCCGGCGACTGGCCGGTGCTCGGCGTCCAGTGGCACCCCGAGCTGGCGTGGGTCGACGACCCGCGGATGGATGATCGCACCGGCCCGGCGGTGCTGGGCTGGCTGGTCGAGGCGGCGCGCGGAGGCCGAGACGGACGCAGCCGGGCCGACGTCGAGACGTGGTGAGGTGCTCGAGAGCCTCACCAGGTCTCGACTCGCCCCGGCCACGTCGTGTCCGGGGCGGCTCGACCACCGTCACACCTCGACCACCGTCACTGACGGCCCAGCAGGCTGATCACCTCGGCCAGCTGGTCGGCGCCGTCGACGTCGCGGTCGACCAGCGACGCGACCCGCGCCTCGAGGTCGGCACGGGTGACGCCGCGACCGGCGAAGCCGTCGGCGCCCTTGACCCACTGCGCCAGGTCGGCCGCGGCCGTGGCGAGGGCGAGCGTGTCCGACGGCTCGGCGTCGCCGGCCGCGACCACGTCGACGTCCGCCTGCTCGGCGTCGCCGGTGGCGAGGGAGCGCCAGCGCACGGACGCCGTCCCGATGCTCGCGCCCGGCTGGACCCCGTCGGCGAGCCGCACCTCGTAGAGCGCGGTGGCGTGGTGGCCGGAGCCGAGCTCGCCGGCGTCGACGCCGAGGTCGGTGAAGTCCTCGTCGGCGAGGTCGCGGTTGTCGTAGCCGATGAGCCGGTAGGCCTCGACGGCGTCGGGGTCGAAGGCGACCTGGGCCCGAGCCTCGGAGGCCACCGGCACGAGCGTGGTCGTGAGGTCGCTGCCGAAGAGCCGCTCGGCCTCGTCGTAGGTGTCGACGTAGGAGTAGAAGCCGTCGCCCAGGTCGGCGAGCTGCTCCATGAGGTGGTCGTTGTAGTTGCCCATGCCGAACCCGACGGTGACGAGGTGGATGCCCTCGGCGCCCTCCTGCTGGATCCGCTCCACGATCGAGCCGGGGCCGGTCGCGCCGACGTTGGCTACGCCGTCGGAGCAGAGGACGACGAGGTTGACGGCCTCGGGGTCGAACGCGTCGCGCGCCTGCTCGTAGCCGAGCGCGAGGCCGGCCTCGAGGTTGGTGCTGCCGCCCGGCTCCAGCTTGCGGACGGCGTCGAGGATCGTCGCGGTCTCGCTCACCGGGGTCGGGTCGAGGATCGGCTTGGCCTGGTCCTCGAAGGAGACCACCGAGACGGTGTCGTCGTCGCGCAGCCGGTCGGCGAGCAGCGCGAGCGAGGACTGGACGAGGCCGAGCCGCTCGCGGATGTCCATGGAGCCCGAGCGGTCGACCACCAGCGTCACGTTGACGCGCGGCCGGGTGGCGGGGGCGACCTCGCGGGCGGCGACGCCGATGCGCACCACCTGGGTGCCGTCGTCGAGGCTCGGCGCCAGACCGGTCTCGCTGACCACGCCGAGGTCGGCGTCACTCGGCACGGGGTCGCCGTACGGCAGGGAGTTCACCCACTCCTCCACCCGCACCGACGCCGGCGGCACGCGGTAGCCGTCGCGCAGGAGCGTCCGCGCGACCCCGAACGAGCCGGTGTCGACGTCGAGGGCGAAGGTCGACCGCGCGTCGTCGGCGGTGGCCACGAACCCGCTGGCGCCGGCGTCGACGAAGGTGTTGTCCTCGTCGGGGTCGGGCAGCGCGGGCGGACCGCCGGCACCGTCCTCGGCGGCAGGCGCACCGCCGCTCGGGGACGTCGGCACCGCGACCGAGCCGTTGGCCGCGACGGCCATGTCCTCCTCCACCGCCTCCTCGTACCCGTCGTAGAACTCACGGGTGTCGATCCCCCGGGACTCCGCCTGCGTCCCGGGCGCGGGTGGCGGCTCGGGACCGTCGGTGCTGCACCCCGCGATGACGAGGCTGGCCGTCAGGCAGACGACGAACAGGAACGAGGTGGTGCGGCGCGTGTCCATGCGAGGTGGGACGCACCGACGATCGGAGCGGTTCCTCGTCCACAATGTGCCCATGGACGCCGCCGCCCCCCGGCCGGGGAGCACCGAGAGCACCGAGCGGCCGCTCGTGCTCCGGCTGCTGCTGCGCTGGCGGGCGGTGATCGTGCTGCTCCCGCTGCTCGCCGGTCTGCTCTACGCGGCGTCCGTCGGCGCCGAGAAGCTGTGGGCCGACCTGCCTCCCAAGACGGTGCCACCCGTGCTGGTGACCTGCTGGGACGGCGAGCAGGCCGAGTCGTGCGAGGAGCCGACCGACCTCCGCGGGCTGCGCTGGGTGTTCCCGTCGTTCCGTCCCGGAGCCGGCGGCTGCGAGGAGGTCGTGCGCGACCAGCGCAACCTCGAGCGCCCGCTCGAGTGGGCGTGCACCGCCCGCCTCGACGGCGGCGACGTCGGCATCACCTACAGCGTGCGCACGTCCACCGAGGCCGGGCTCGCCTACCTGCGCCGCACCTACCCCGGCCAGCCCCAGCCGGCCGCCGGCGGTGACCGCCTGGTCTTCGCCGACACCAAGCCGGGCCCCGACGGTCGCTACGAGGTCGCCGTCGCCTACGCCGACCACCCGTTCGCCGTGACGGTCTCGGCGATCACGCTGCGGCTGTGCTACCTCGCCCTCGACGAGCTGGTGCAGCTGCGCGACGCCGACCAGGTCGTCGTCCGCAAGGCCGGCACCGACTCCTGAGCCGCGGTCGCCGGGCTCACGGCCGCGACCGATACGACCACTAGGTGACGCCTACTTGCCCGTAACCGAGCGCGGGGTCGAAGGTGAGCGCGTGCCCCGGACCGCCACCACCTCGTCGTACTCGATCACCATGCGCCTCCACACCGCGCCCGACCACCGGGTGACCGGTGCGGTGGCCACGGCGATCGCGGAGGCCGGCGGCATCGTGACCGCGATCGACGTCGCGGAGTCGAGCCACACCCGCCTGGTGCTCGACGTGACCTGCTCGGCCGGGGACGCCGACCACGCCAAGCTGCTCGAGGAGGCGGCCGACGCCGTCGAGGGCGTCGAGGTCTACAAGGTCAGCGACCGGACCTTCCTGCTGCACATCGGCGGCAA
Organism: uncultured Actinomycetota bacterium; assembly: GCA_963830575.1. Classification (GTDB taxonomy): domain Bacteria; phylum Actinomycetota; class Actinomycetes; order Propionibacteriales; family Nocardioidaceae; genus Nocardioides. The sequence goes on along the minus strand of CAWHNR010000028.1, from coordinate 32,258 downwards.
GATCGAGGTCGCCTCCAAGGTGCCGCTGCGCAACCGCGACGACCTGTCGATGGCCTACACCCCCGGTGTCGGCCGGGTCAGCATGGCGATCGCCGAGAACCCCGAGGACGTCCGGCGCCTCACCATCAAGGGCAACTCGGTGGCCGTGGTGACCGACGGCTCGGCGGTGCTCGGCCTGGGCAACATCGGCCCCGGCGCCGCGCTGCCGGTGATGGAGGGCAAGGCCGCGCTGTTCAAGCGGTTCGCCGACATCGACGCCTGGCCGATCTGCCTGGCCACCCAGGACACCGACGAGATCGTCAAGGCCGTCGAGATGATCGCCCCCGGCTTCGGCGGCATCAACCTCGAGGACATCGCCGCCCCCCGCTGCTTCGAGATCGAGCGGCGGCTGCGCGCGAGCCTCGACATCCCCGTCTTCCACGACGACCAGCACGGCACCGCCATCGTCGTCCTCGCCGCCCTCACCAACGCGCTCCGCGTGGTCGGCAAGTCGCTCGACTCGGTCAGGGTCGTGGTCTCGGGGGCCGGCGCCGCCGGCACCGCGATCGTCACCCTCCTGCTGGCCGCCGGCGTGCCCGACGTGGTCGTGGTCGACCGCGTCGGCTGCCTCGTGCCCGGCCTCGAGGGGCTCTCGGGCGCCCAGGAGACGCTGGCGGGCGCCACCAACCCGCGCGGCGTCACCGGTGGCCTGCACGACGCGCTCGCCGCCGACGGCGGTGCCGACGTGTTCATCGGCGTCAGCGCCCCGGGCATCCTCGACGCCGAGTGGATCCAGGACATGGCCGAGCGTGCCGTCGTCTTCGCCCTGGCCAACCCCGACCCCGAGGTCGACCCCGCCGAGGCCGGGAAGTACGCGGCCGTCGTGGCCGTCGGGCCGCTCGGACTACCCGAACCAGATCAACAACGTGCTCGCCTTCCCCGGCGTCTTCCGGGGCCTGCTCGACGCCCGCGCCACCGAGATCACCATCGACATGCTGCTCCGGGCCGCGGAGGCCATCGCGCACGTCGTCCGCGACGACGAGCTGAACCCCAGCTTCATCATCCCGACGGTCTTCCACCCCGACGTCCCGAAGGCGGTGGCCGCAGCCATCCGCGGCTGAGCGCCGGTGGGGGTCGAGGAGGCCGTCCACGGCCGTCACGAGACCACCGAGCCAGGACGTGTCGGTCGCCGGGCCTTCAACCTCGCGTGGTTTCGAGACGGTCGCCAGCGCGACCTCCTCAACCACCGTGGGGCGGCTCGACCACGTCGGCGTCAGACGCCGAGGTGGTTCAGCAGGTTCTTCGAGAACCGGTCGCCCATGGTGCCCATGACGCCCTTCATCGTGGTGCGCACGGCGGGCGCCGGCGATCTTGGGAGCGGGCAGGTCGACGCAGATCTCGAGGCTCGTCTCGAGCTGGACGCCGTCGGGCGTGGTCGCCCAGCGCGTACCAGCCGTTCACGGCCGCCCGCTCGCCGCCGGGGGGCGGGTCGTGGGTGAACTCGATGCGCGTGGCCTCCTCGAGCGTCATCCGCTCGGTGAAGGTGGCCGAGAAGCCCTTGCCCAGCACGGTCAGGCCCGACATGTGCCAGATCCAGTGACCGGTCTCGTCGACGTCGATCGACTTGATGAACGGCGTGAACCGCGCGACCAGGTCGGGGTCGGTCAGCACCTCCCACACGCGGGCGCGCTCGACCGGCACGACCGCGCTGGCCGTGGTGGAGGCGACGAAGGCGGTCAGGCCTTCAGCGCCTTCTCGATGTCGCCGGAGATCTTCTCCGGCTTGGTGGTCGGCGCGTAGCGGTCGATGACCTGGCCGTCCTTGCCCACGAGGTACTTGGTGAAGTTCCACTTGATCTTGCCGCCGAGCAGGCCGCCCTTCTCGGAGCGGAGCCACTGGTAGACCGGGTGGGCGCCGTCGCCGTTGACCTCGATCTTGCTCATCATCGGGAACGAGACGCCGTAGTTCTTCTGGCAGAACGCGCCGATCTCGGTGTCGGAGCCGGGGTCCTGGTGACCGAACTGGTCGCACGGGAACCCCACGACCACGAGGCCGTCGTCGGCGTACTGCTCGTAGAGCTTCTGGAGACCCTCGAACTGCGGCGTGAAGCCGCACGCCGAGGCGGTGTTGACGACGAGCACGACCTTCCCGGCGAACTCGGCGAAGTCGATCGGCTGGCCGTCGATCGCGGTGGCCGAGAAGTCCTGGAGGGAGGTCATGTCCCTGATTGTGTCAGGCGTGCCCTCACCCGGGCGGGTTGATCCCACCCCACCGGGTTGGCGTGCCCGTCGAGCTCGACGCGCACCGACTGGTCGCCGACGTCGATGACCAGCCCGCTGTCGTCCTTGAACGTGACCTCGCCGACCACCTCGTAGGTGGTGGCGTCGACCTGCTCGAGCGAGCCGCCGGGCTTGGCCAGCCGGACGTCCTCGAGGGCGACGAGCGTGAGCAGCTCGGGACGCCGGCGCGCGATCAGCATCGCCACGCCGACGAGCACGAGGTCGGCGAAGAGCGTGAGCAGCCGGAGGAGTCCGGCCCCCTGCTCGCCCCGGACCCGGTAGGTCGAGGGCGACCCGGGCAGCACCCGCACCTGCACCGTGCCGCTGGCCTCGGCGTCGTCGGCCGCGTCGGCCTTCAGCCCGGCGACCCAGCCCGTCTGCTCCGGGTCGACCTCCGGGTCGAACCGGAAGACCACGAGGCTGCCCGAGCCGGAGCGGTCGCTGATGTCGACGACCGTGGCCACCGTGTCGACGCCGCTGCGGTCGAGGCGGAAGCCCGTCCACCACCCGTGCAGCACCGGCACGTTGACCACCACGATCAGCGCCATCACGACGAGCAGCGTGCGTCGGTTGCGACGGTTGAAGCTCATGCCTCCCACGGCGTCCCCCATTCCGAGCCGTACGTGATGTCGCCCAGCGGCGCGCGGGTGCGCTCGCGCTGCTCCCGCTCGCGGTCGCGCTCCGGGACGGCCGCCGGGTCGCCCCGGACGCCGATCGCGATGCCCGCCATCAGCTGGACGTGGTCGGGCACGCCGAGCGCGGCGGCCGCGCCGTCCTTGTCGAACCCGGCGAACTGGTGGGCGTGCAGCCCCATCGCGCGGGCCTGGAGCGTGACGTGCGCGGAGGCCTGACCGAGGTCGTGGCGGGCGTAGTCGGGCCACTTCACGTCGACGACCTCGCACCCCGCGAGCAGCACCAGCGACGCCCGCGGCACCCAGCCGCTGTTGCCCCGGCTGAGGTGGGGCACGAAGGCGGTGTGCCCGGCGCTGCCGCGCGGCAGGACGCCGTAGCGCCACGGCTGGCTGTTGCCGAGCGAGGGCGCCCAGCGGGCCGCCTGCAGCAGCACCTCGACGTCCGCGCGGGCCAGCACGTGGCCGTCGTCGAACACGCTCGGGCTCCAGCGCGACCGCAGCGGCTCGGCGAGCAGCTCGGCGCCGGGCATCGGGGCGTGGGTCACGGGGCCAGTATCAGGGACGGCACCCCGCCCCACGGTGGTCGAGGTGGGGCACCACGGTGGTCGAGGTGTGAGGAGCGAGGGACGAGCGACGAACCTCGAGACCTCCGCAGCGTCCGCTCAGCTCCGTTCTGGCAGGGACGCTCGCCAGGTCTCGAGGCCCCTCGCTCGTCCCTCGCTCGCGGCACCTCGACCACCGTGTCGGTCAGGGGTGCGGCCAGGTGCTGCCGGTGGCGGCCGCGACGTAGTCGAGGAAGGCGCGGCGGGTGGCGGGGTCGGGCTGCTTCTGCACCGGGTAGGTCGTGGGACGCGGCGCCCGGTCGTGCCAGAAGTGGTGGGTGCCGGTGGAGTCGGGGCGGGTGGCGACGAGCCAGACCGCCGTGTCGCCGCCGCCGGCCGCGTCGCGCAGGAGCGGACCCATCACCTTGTCGAAGCGCGGCAGGCTCTCGCTCACGCCGGGCGTCCTCGCCCAGCCCGGGTGACAGCTCTCGACGCGGACCTCGCCGGTGGTCTCGCCGCGCAGCCGGTCGTTCCAGGCGTCGGCCAGCTCGACCTGCATCCGCTTGGTGCGGGCGTAGGCCTTGACGGGGTCGTAGCCGCCCTCGCGGAACTCGATCTCGTCCGGGGTGCTCCGCAGGGTCGCGCCGTACATGCCTCCCGACGACATCAGCACCACCGAGCCGCGGCCGGTGCCGAGCAGCGGGAGCAGGCGCTCGGTCATCAGCTGCGGGCCGAGCACGTGCACCGCGAGGCCGGTCTCGTGGCCCTGGGGCGACTCGGTGCGCTGCTGGGTCATCGCCCCGGCGTTGTGCACCAGGCCGCGCAGGGCGTCGACGCGGGTCGCGAGGTCGTCGCACCACGCGCGGACGGCGTCGAGGTCGCCCGACGTCGCACACCTCCTCGACCAGCTCGGCCTGCGGCAGGCGGGCACGGGTCGCGGCGACGACGCGGGCCACCTTGTCGGCGTCCCGCCCGAGCACGTGGACCGTCGCGCCGAGCTCGGCGAGCTGGGTGACCATCGCCTCGCCGATCCCGGAGGTGGCACCGGTGACGACCACCCGCTCGCCGTCCAGGCAGCCGGGTGCTGGGTCGGCCGGCCACCAGCGGCGGCGCAGGGCCGGACCGACCTTGGAGTACCCGAGCACGAGGGAGCGGTCGAGGACGGTGTCGAGGACGCGCGTGAGGCCGGACATGGGCCCAGGCTAGGGAGCGGGGCACCACCGAGATGGTTCCAAGGGGTGAACCGCCCCCCGCTCTCCCCCCACGGTCGAGCGGGGGGCGGCCCGTCCACACTAGCCGCTGCGACAGGGCCCGGAGAGCGCTCACGGGTGACTCCCGGGGCGTGTGAACCCCCCGGGGTATGACTCGCAACAAGACGACTCTCAGGGCGCGACACGTGGGTGGATAGCCTCGGCCCCGTGACCGACCTGACGGGCAAGACCATCCTCGTGACCGGTGCCAGCGACGGCATCGGGGCCGTGCTCGCCAAGGACCTCAAGGCCCAGGGCGCGCACGTGCTCGTGGCCGGCCGGTCGGCGGAGAAGACGGGAGCCGTGGCGTCGGCTCTCGGCGTCGAGCCGCTGCTCGCGGACTTCTCCCGGCTCGACGACGTCCGGGCGCTGGCGGCGGAGGTCGCCGACCGCGTCGAGAAGATCGACGTCCTGGTCAACAACGCGGGCGGCACCTTCAAGCCGAGCCTCACCACCGCCGACGGCCACGAGCCGAACTTCCAGATCAACCACCTGGCGCCGTTCCTGCTCACCCACCTGCTCAAGCCGCAGCTCGTCGCGGCCGGCTCGTCGCTGGTGCTCAACACCTCCAGCGTCGGCAACCTGGTGGGCCGGATCCGGCTCGACGACCTCGACGCGAAGGACCGCCGGGTCGGCGAGCTCACGGCCTACGGCACGGGCAAGCTGATGAACATCCTCTTCACCCGCGGCCTGGCGCAGCGCTGGTCCGGCGACGGCGTCATCTCCGCCGCCGTCCACCCGGGCCCCGCCGCCAGCAGCTTCGGGCGGGACTCGTTCGTCGTGGGCCTCCTCTACCGGACGCCGCTCAAGCGCCTCGGCACCATCACCGTCGAGGACGGCGCCGCCCCGCTCAAGGCCCTCGTCGAGCGCGGTCCCGACCCCGAGATCAACGGCGTCTACTTCAGCCGGTTCAAGGCCCGCGGCATGGCCAACAAGGCGGCGTCCGACCAGTCGCTGGTCGACGGGCTGTGGGAGGCCTCGGCCAGGCTCACCGGCGTCTGACCAGGTCCGGGGACGACCAAGGCCCCGGACCGAGATCCGGGGCCTTCACGTGCGCGAGGGGGGATTTGAACCCCCACGCCCTTTCGGACACTGGCACCTGAAGCCAGCGCGTCTGCCGTTCCGCCACTCGCGCAAGTAGCGGACGAAGGCTATCCCAGGGGCCTCGGTGCGCCCAAACCGGTACGCGCGCGCTCAGGCGGGGTTGCGCGGCGCACGCAGGACGTCTCGCTACGATCGCTGGAGCCCCCGGTCCCGCGACCGGTGGTCAGCATGCCGTCACGGTCACGACGACGTGGCGGGTCACCGGTGGTACGACGACGGACGGGAGGTGCGACATGGGTGGGCTGCAGCGGTTCGAGCAGCGTCTGGAGTCGATGATCTCCGGCGTCTTCGCCCGCACCTTCCGCAGCGCGGTGCAGCCGGTCGAGATCGCCGCGGCGCTCGAGCGCGAGCTCGACAACAACGCCCAGGTGCTCTCCCGCGAGCGGCGCCTGGTGCCCAACTCCTTCCACGTCGAGCTCGCCGGCCCCGACCTGACGCGGATGGCCCCGTACGACTCGACGCTGGCCCGCGAGCTCTCCGACCAGCTGCAGCAGCACGCCGAGACCCAGGGCTACGTGTTCCCCGGGCCCATCCGCATCGACTTCGAGGAGGCCTCCGACCTCACCACCGGCCGGTTCCGCATCCGCAGCGAGGCGCAGGCCAAGGTCGTCGGCACCGCCACGCACACGCAGGTGCAGCGGGCTCGCGTGCTGGTCGAGGTCAACGGCACCCAGCACCCGCTGCAGCCGCCCGGCATGGTCGTGGGCCGCGGCACCGACGCCGACCTGCGGATCAACGACCCGGGCATCAGCCGGCGCCACCTCGAGTTCATGGTGAGCGGCGCGCGCGAGGGCCAGGACCCGGTCGTCGAGGTCCACGACCTCGGCTCGACCAACGGCATCCTGGTCGACGGCCGCAAGGTGCCGCGCGCGACCCTGCGCGAGGGCTCGCAGGTCAAGGTCGGGACGACGACGCTGACGGTCCACATCGTGCGCGAGGCGGTGGCAGGTGGATGAGCTGACCTACTTCCTGATCCGGATCGCCTACCTCGCGATCCTCTGGATCTTCGTGCTCGCGGCGATCTCGGTGATCCGCTCCGACATGTTCGGCGCGCGCGTGCCCGAGGCCGCCCGCGGGGCCGGCGTCCCGAAGGCGCCGAAGCAGAAGCCCCCGCCCAAGCGGCGCGGGTCGCCCACGCACGTCGCGGTCACCCAGGGCTCGAACGCCGGCATCACCGTCGGCCTCGACCGCGCGCCGATCCTCATCGGCCGCGGCAACGACGCCGCCATCCGGCTCGACGACGACTACGTCTCCACCCGCCACGCCCGCATCGCCGCCGCGGGCGACCAGTGGTTCGTGGAGGACCTCGGCTCCACCAACGGCACCTACATCGGCAGCGTCCGCATCACCCAGCCCACCACCATCACGCTCGGCACCCAGGTGCGGATCGGCAAGACCATCCTGGAGCTGCGGAAGTGACCGACGTGAGCCCGGAGGCGGACCCCGGCACGGGTCCCGACGAGCACTCCCACGGAGCCCCCGGCCAGGGCGAGACGACGGGCGAGTTCGCCGCCGTCGACCGCGAGCTGCTGCGGCTGCACTACTCCGCGATCTCCGACGTGGGCCGGGTCCGCAAGGACAACCAGGACTCCGGCTACGCCGGCCCGTGGCTGCTCACGGTCTGCGACGGCGTGGGTGGCGCGGCCCGCGGCGACATCGCCTCGAGCACCGCGGTCTCCGAGCTGCGGACGATCGACGTCCCCCCGGCCTCGGCGCTCGGCGACGGCACGTCGGGCCCCTCCGGCACGGTGGTCGCGCAGCCGGCGATCCTCGACCGGGTCACCGACGCGCTGCACCTGGCGCACGAGCAGATCGGGCGCGCCGTCGACGAGGACCCCTCGATCAACGGCACCAGCACCACCGCCACCGTCGCGCTGTTCGACGGCCGCCGGGTCGGCATCGGCCACGTCGGCGACACCCGGGCCTACCTGTTCCGCGAGAACGAGATCTCCCAGCTCACCACCGACCACACCTTCGTCCAGAGCCTCATCGACGAGGGCCGGATCACCGAGGAGGAGGCGCGGGTCCACCCGCACCGCAACCTCATCCTCAAGGCGCTCGACGGGATCCACGAGGCCGAGCCCGACCTGTTCGTGCTCGAGCTGGTCGCCGGCGACCGGCTGCTGATCTGCAGCGACGGGTGCTGCGGCGTCCTCGACGACGGCCGCCTCGCCGACATCCTCTCGATGGGCAGCCCCGACTACGCCGCGGTCGAGCTGGTGCGGGCGAGCCTCGAGGCCGGGAGCTCCGACAACGTCACCTGCGTCGTGGCCGACGTCGTCACGGCGTCCGCCGCCGCCCAGGACCCCAGCTACGCCGAGCTCGAGCCGATGCTGGTCGGCGCCGCGGCCGAGCTCAAGCGCCGGGCGCCGAAGGGGCTGTTCCGGGGTCACCGCTCCGGCGACACCGGCGAGCTCGAGCCCATCCGCGAGGAGATCGCCGACGGCCCGGCCCACCCGACGCCACCGGCGTCGGTCGACCCCGAGGCCGCCCGCTACGCCCCGATGCCGCCGCCGCGCTACCGCTGGCTGCGCCGGCTCATGGCCGCGATCGTCGTCGTGGGGCTGCTCTGGATCGCCGCCGCCGCGGGCTGGAGCTTCGTCCAGCGGCAGTACTACATCGGCGAGGAGGACGGCGTGGTGGTCATCTACCGCGGCGTCGACGCCTCGCTGCCGGGCCTCGACCTGTCCGAGGTCGTCGTCGTCACCACGCTCCGGCTCGACGAGCTCGCCGAGAACGAGCGGGGCATCGTGCTCGACCACATGGGCGCCGACAGCCTCGCCGACGCCCGGCAGCAGGTCGAGGAGCTGGCGGCACGGCGGATGGCCGACGCCGGCGCCGAGGGCTGACGTGGCGACCACCACCGCCGGCGTCGCCGGCCCGTCGGGAGCCCTCATGGGCTTCGTCCACCGACGCCGCCGCGGCGCCGAGCTCTTCCTCCTCGTGCTGGCGCTGGCCGTCGGCGTCGGCGGGTACGCCGCCGTCGGGCTGGGCGTCCAGGGCGAGGTGCCGGCCGACATCATCGGCTACGGCGGCTGGCTCGCGGCGCTGATGGTCGGCGCGCACGTCGTCGTCCGGCTGGTCGCCCCCTACGCCGACCCGGTGCTGCTCCCCGCGGTCGCCGCGCTCAACGGCCTCGGCCTCGCCGTGATCCACCGGCTCGACCTCGCCACGGGTGCGGCACTCGCCCGCCAGCAGCTCACGTGGATGACGCTCGGCGTGCTGCTGTTCGCCGCCACGCTCCTGCTGCTGCGCGACCACCGGGTGCTCGCGCGGTTCACCTACACCTTCGGCCTGCTCGCGATCCTGCTGCTGATGCTGCCGATGGCACCGCTCGTCGGCAACCAGGTCAACGGTGCCCGCATCTGGATCCAGGTCGGCCCGTTCAACTTCCAGCCCGGCGAGGTCGCCAAGGTCCTGCTCGTCATCGCGTTCTCGGGCTACCTCGTGCTGCACCGCGACGCCCTGGCGCTCGCCGGACGCCGGGTGCTGTTCGTCGACCTGCCCCGCGGTCGCGACCTCGGGCCGATCCTCGCGATGTGGCTCGTCAGCCTCGGGATCCTCGTCTTCCAGCGCGACCTCGGGTCGAGCCTGCTGTTCTTCGGCCTGTTCCTGCTCATGCTCTACGTCGCGACCGAGCGGCCGGGCTGGCTCGTGGTCGGCGGGCTGCTCTTCAGCGCCGGCGCCGTCGCCGGCTACCGGTTCTTCGGCCACGTGCGGGTGCGCGTCGACACCTGGCTCCACCCGTTCGAGTTCTACGACGGCGGGGCCGGCGAGAACAGCTACCAGCTCGTCGAGGGCATGTTCGGCATGGCCTGGGGCGGCCTGATCGGCCGCGGCTTCGGCGGCGGCGACCCGAGCCGGGTGCCGGAGGCGTCCTCCGACTTCATCATGGCGGCCATCGGCGAGGAGCTCGGGCTCACCGGCGTGATCGCCGTGCTGCTGCTCTACGGCGTCATCGTGGAGCGCGCGCTGCGCGCGGCGCTGATCTCGCGCGACAACTTCGGCAAGCTCATGGCCACCGGGCTGGCCGGCGTCTTCGCGCTGCAGCTCTTCGTCGTCATCGGCGGCGTGACGCGCCTGATCCCGCTGACCGGCCTGACCACGTCGTTCCTCTCCTACGGCGGCTCCTCGCTCGTCGCCAGCTGGGTGATCATCGCCCTGCTCCTCCGCATCTCCGACCAGGCCCGGCGCCCGGTCCCCGACCTCACCCCCGACGACGACCGCGCCGCCGACGAGGAGTCGACGCAGGTCATCAAGCTGGACAAGAAGCCATGACCCTTCACACCCCCCTGCCGCACCAGGCCGCCCCGGTCACCGGGGCCACGCTGTCGACGTCCCTGCGCGTCGTGCCTGTCCGAGAGGAGGCGGCCCGGTGAACAAGCCCATCCGCACGGTCTCCCTCTTCTGCATGGTGCTGATCCTGGCGCTCATGATCAACGCGACGTACCTGCAGTTCGTGGCCGCCGAGGGCCTCAACGACAACGACGACAACCGTCGGGTCAAGGAGGAGGCGTACTCCAGCCAGCGCGGCTCGATCCTGGTCGGTCCCAACCGGACGACGATCGCCTCCAGCAAGGCGGTCGACGACCAGTACAAGTTCCTGCGCACCTACCCCACGCCGTTCCTCTACGCCCCCGTGACCGGCTACTTCTCCTTCGGCGACAGCACCGGCATCGAGTCCTCCCAGAACGACGTCCTGTCCGGCGCCGACCCGCGGCTGTTCATCGGGAGCCTCGTCGACCTGCTGAGCAACAAGCCCCGCCGCGGCGGCAGCGTCGCCCTGACCCTCGACCCCGCCGCGCAGCGCGCCGCCTACGAGGGCCTCGCGGCGCTCGGCCCGGACGTCGAGGGGGCGGTCGTCGCGATCGAGCCCGACACCGGGAAGATCCTCGCGATGGTCTCGCTGCCGACCTTCGACCCCAACAAGCTGGCCTCGCACGACTTCGGCGAGCGCAACGACGTCTACGACCGGCTCCTCGCCGACGACGGCGACCCGCTCGTCAACCGGGCGATCTCGACGCGCCTGTTCCCGGGGTCGACCTTCAAGCTCGTCACCGCGGCGGCGGCACTCGAGTCCGGCCGGTACACCGGCCCCGACGCCCAGGTGCCCGGCGGCGACACCTTCCAGCTGCCGCAGACGACCGGGACCTCCGGCCTCGTCGACAACGAGGGCCGGTTCTGCCCCGACGAGATCACGCTGCGCGTGGCGATGGAGCAGTCGTGCAACACGACCTTCGCCCAGCTCGCGATCGAGGTCGGCGCCGAGGACATGCTCCGGCAGGCCGAGAAGTTCGGGTTCAACAGCGACTACCTCGACGACCTCGACCACCAGGCGCGGTCGGTGTTCCCCTCCGACCTCAACGAGCCGCAGGTCGGGCAGACCGGCTTCGGCCAGTTCGACGTCCAGGCCACGCCGCTGCAGATGGCGATGGTCGCCGCCGGCATCGCCAACGAGGGCGTCGTGATGCGCCCCTACATCGTCAACGAGGTGCAGTCCCCCGACCTCGACGCCGAGGTCACCGAGCCGGAGGAGCTCTCCCGCGCGGTGAGCGAGGAGACCGCCCGCACGCTCGCCGACGTGATGGTCTCGACCGTCGACGAGGGCACCGCGACCGCCGCCCAGATCGAGGGGGTCTCGGTCGCCGGGAAGACCGGCACCGCCCAGCGCGGCGTCGAGAACGCGCCGCCCTACGCCTGGTTCGTCTCCTTCGCGCCCTCGCAGGGCGCCGACGTGGCGGTCGCCGTCATGATCGAGGAGGCCCCCGGCCGCGAGATCGCGGGCGGCACGCTCGGTGGCCCGATCGCCAAGGCCGTGATGGAGGCAGTGATCCGATGACCGACCAGCCCGGACAGGCCCCCGGCGAGCAGTTCGCCGACGACGGCGGCCGCTACCGCCTCGACTCCCGCATCGCGACCGGGGGCATGGGCGAGGTGTGGCGGGCCAGCGACACCCTGCTCGGGCGCCAGGTCGCCGTGAAGCTGCTCAAGGCCGAGTTCGCGGACGACGCCACCTTCCGCTCCCGGTTCGAGACCGAGGCCCGCCACGCGGCGGCCCTCCACCACCCCGGCGTCGCCGCCGTGTTCGACGTCGGCGAGAAGGCCTCGACCGACGGCTCGCCGCACCCCCGCCCCTTCCTGGTGATGGAGCTCGTCGAGGGCCAGCCGCTCTCCCAGCTCATCGGTGGCGGCCGCGACCTCGACCCCGGCGCCGTGCGCGACCTGCTCGCCCAGGTCGGCGACGCGCTCGGGGCCGCCCACCGCGCGGGGATCGTGCACCGCGACGTCAAGCCGGCCAACCTCATCGTCACGCCCACCGGCACCGTCAAGGTCACCGACTTCGGCATCGCCCGCGCGGCCGACGGCGTCGGCATCACCCGCACCGGCGCGGTGATGGGCACCCCGCAGTACCTCTCGCCCGAGCAGGCCGAGGGCCGCCCGGCGACGTCCGCGAGCGACGTCTACGCGCTCGGCGTGGTGGCGTTCGAGTGCCTGGCCGGACGCCGCCCGTTCGAGGCCGACTCACCCGTCGCCACCGCCCTGGCCCACCTGCGCGACCCCGTGCCGCCGCTCCCCGAGCGCGTGCCGGCCGACCTCGCCGCCGTCGTCACGCGCGCGTTGTCGAAGAGCCCCGCGGAGCGGTACCCCGACGGAGCCGCGTTCGCCGCCGCCCTGCGCGACCCGGCCACGGCGGCCACCGCGATCGTCGCGCCGCCCGTCGTCGCGCCGGTCGCGGGGCCGGCGACGCCGCCCGACGGCCACACCCAGGTGATGGCACCGGTGCCGCTCGACCCGGGCCCCGGCCCGGTGACGACGTCCACCACGACGACGACCTCCGGCCCGGACGACACCCGCCGCAACCCCTGGCCGATCCTGGCGCTGGTGCTGCTGCTGGTCGCGCTGGCCGTGGTGCTCACGCTGCTGCTCACCCAGGGCGACGGCGACGACGAGCCCGCCGGCGGCCCCACCTCGACGCGCACCCGCACCTCCAAGCCGCCCTCGGAGTCGGCGACCACCGACGGCGGCACGGTCTTCGTCAACGACGAGGCGTACCTGGGACGTCCGGTCGACGAGGTCGAGGACGAGCTCCGCGGGCTCGGGTTCGACGTCGAGACCGAGGCGGTGGGCAACACCGACCCCGCGCAGGACGGCCTGGTGACGGGCGTCTCGCCGAGCGGCGACGTCGCGGAGGGCGCGACCATCGTGCTGTCCTACTTCGAGGACGCTCCCGAGGAACCGTCGGAGCCCCCGTCGGAGACCCCGTCCGAGACGCCCTCGGAGACGCCGAGCGAGACGCCGTCCGAGACGCCGTCGGAGACGCCGAGCGAGACGCCGTCCGAGACCGCGACCGCGCCGAGCGAGCCCGCCCCGAGCGAGACGACGGCCCCTGCCGCCCAGCCGATCCAGCCCACCGAGGAAGAGGCAACACGATGAACGACGCTGGCCCCGGCGGCCCCGGCGGCCCCGGACCGCACCTGGTCGGCGGCCGCTACGAGCTCGGCGAGCTGCTCGGCCGCGGTGGCATGGCCGAGGTGCGCAAGGGCACGGACTCGCGGCTGGGTCGCATCGTCGCCATCAAGCGGCTGCGGACCGACCTCGCGAGCGACGCGACGTTCCAGGCGCGGTTCCGGCGCGAGGCGCAGTCCTCGGCGTCCCTCAACCACCCCGCGATCGTGGCGGTCTACGACACCGGCGAGGAGCCGGCCACCGACGGCACCGGGGTCTCGCAGCCCTACATCGTGATGGAGTACGTCGCCGGCCGGACGCTGCGCGAGATCCTGCGCGAGGGCCGCAAGATCCTGCCCGAGCGCGCGCTCGAGATCACCAGCGGCGTGCTGTCGGCGCTCGACTACAGCCACCGCGCCGGGATCATCCACCGCGACATCAAGCCCGGCAACGTGATGCTCACCCCGAGCGGCGACGTCAAGGTCATGGACTTCGGCATCGCGCGCGCCATGAGCGACGCGGCCAACTCGATGACCCAGACCGCCGCCGTCGTCGGCACCGCCCAGTACCTCTCCCCCGAGCAGGCGCGCGGCGAGGCCGTCGACTCGCGCTCCGACGTCTACTCCGCCGGCTGCCTGGTCTACGAGCTCCTGACCGGCCGCCCGCCCTTCGTCGGCGACAGCCCCGTCGCCGTCGCCTACCAGCACGTGCGCGAGCAGGCGGCGCCGCCGTCCGACCACGACACCGACCTGCCGCCGGCCGTCGACGCGATCGTGATGAAGGCGCTCGCCAAGCGCCTCGAGGACCGCTACCAGTCGGCGGCGGCGATGCGCGACGACATCGAGCGCTACCTCGCCGGCCGTCCGGTCGAGGCCGCCGCCCCCGTCCCGGTCCCGGTGCCGGTCGTCGCCCCGCCGGTGCCGGTCACGCCCACCGCCGTCACGCCGCGCCACGTGGAGCCGGCGCCCCTCCCCGTCGTGGAGGACCGGCCGCCCCGCACCGGCCTGTGGGTCGTCCTCGGCCTGCTGCTGATCGCGCTGCTGGTCGCCGGGTTCTTCCTGGTGCAGGACTCGCTCTTCCCCGACTCCCCCGAGCGGGAGGCCGTGCCGGGCGTCGTGGGGCTCACCGAGGACGCCGCCAGGGCGGCGATCGGCGAGCAGGGCCTGGCCGTCGCCGAGCCGGTCACCTACGTCAACAGCGAGACCGTCGAGCAGGGCAAGGTGATCGAGCAGTCGCCCAGCGCCGACGAGTTCGTCGCGCCCGGGACCGAGGTCGAGCTCACGATCTCCCTCGGCAAGGAGGAGATCTCCGTCCCCGACGTCGTCAACGACATGGTCGGCGAGGCGGCGGCCGAGCTGCGCGCGGCCGGCTTCAAGGTGACCAAGCGCGAGGTCGAGAGCGACCTGCCGGCGCGCACCGTGGTCACCCAGACCCCGCCCGGCGGCACCAAGACCACCAAGGGCACCGAGGTCGTGCTCGAGTTCTCCGACGGCCAGGAGGACGTGCCCGCGCTCGTCGGCCTGACCGAGGAGGAGGCACGCCAGGCGATCATCGACGCGGGCTTCACCCCCGACGTCCGCGACGACCCGACTCCGGCGCTGACCCCCGAGGCCGACGGCATCGTCACCGACCAGGTCCAGCAGGCCGGCAAGCCCGCCCCCGCCGGCACCGTGATCACGATCTTCGTGGGGCGCTACGTCGAGCCGCCCGTGACCTCCGAGCCCACCGAGACCGAGTCACCGACCGAGACCGAGTCGCCCACCGAGACCGAGTCCCCCTCGATCACCCTCCCCTCCCCCTGAGTCGGTGGTGGTCGAGGAGGCCGGTCACGGCCGTCTCGAGGGCCGGGGAGGCCGGTCACGGCCGTCTCGAGAGCCTGGTGAGTCTTCACGGCTTCTATCGCGAAGCCATGAACGTTGCGTGGTCTCGTGACGCTGAGCGGGTGGTGGTCGAGGAGGCCGGTCACGGCCGTCTCGAGACCCGGTGAGTCTCACGGCTTCTCTCGCGAAGCCATGAACGTTGCGTGGTCTCGTGACGCTCGCCAGCGCGAGCTCCTCGACCCCCACCGGGTGGTGGTCGAGGAGGCCGGTCACGGCCGTCTCGAGACCCGGTGAGTCTCACGGCTTCTCTCGCGAAGCCATGGACGTTGCGTGGTCTCGTGACGCTCGCTAGCGCGAGCTCCTCGACCCCCACCGTGTGGTGGTCGAGGAGGCCGGTCACGGCCGTCTCGAGACCCGGTGAGTCACACGGCTTCTCTCGCGAAGCCATGGCGTTGCGTGGTCTCGTGACGCTCGCTAGCGCGAGCTCCTCGACCTCCACCGGGTGGTGGTCGAGGAGGCCGGTCACGGCCGTCTCGAGACCCGGTGAGTCACACTGCTTCTCTCGCGAAGCCATGAACGCTGCGTGGTCTCGTGACGCTCGCTAGCGCGAGCTCCTCGACCCCCACCGGGTGGTGGTCGAGGAGGCCGGTCACGGCCGTCTCGAGACCCGGTGAGTCCCATGGCTTCTCTCGCGAAGCCGTTGAGCTTGCGTGGTTTCGAGACGCTCGCTAGCGCGAGCTCCTCAACCACCGTGGAGTGCGTGGTCTCGTGACGCTCGCTAGCGCGAGCTCCTCGACCCCCACCGGAACTTGCGTGGTCTCGTGACGCTCGCTAGCGCGAGCTCCTCGACCATCACCCCTCCTCGACCACTACCGGCCGGCGTCAGCCGCCCGGACGCGGACGCGCGTCGTCGACGTCCAGCAGGCCAGCGTAGGCCGGGGCGTCGACCTCGGACTCCTCCGAGAGCGACCAGCCGACGCCGATGTCGGGGTCGTCGGCGTCCGCGCGGAACCGCGCGACGTCCTCGCTGCCGTCGATCGCCGCGACGAGCGCGGCCGGGTCGCCGACGGCCTGGATCGTGTACGGCTCGGGGTAGAACAGCCCGTGCATGCGGACCGCGCTGCCGGTGCACTTGATGCCGGTGGTGGTGACGAGCCGCTGTCCCTGGACCGTGACGGCGGCGGCGCCGGCCGACCACATCGCGTTGACGACGGCCTGGATGTCCTGCTGGTGCACGATCAGCCGCTTGACGAAGTCCGGGTCCGGGTTGCGCACGGCCTCCTCGAACTTGTCGTCGGCGGCGTCGGAGAGGACGACGGTGATGCCCTGTCCCGAGACCGGCTCCAGGCCGGCGGGCCCGCGGAGCAGGGCGGCCTTGCGCCGCTCGGCGCGCACGTTCTCGTCGTCGACCGCTGCCGTGAGGTCGTCGACCTGCTCCTGCAGGTCGGTGGCCTGGGCGACCAGCTTCTCGTAGGCGTCGGCCTCGCTCTGGGTGAGCGTGGCGAGGTCGACGTAGCGTCCGGGACGCAGGTCGGTGCCCTCGCTGTTGAGGCCGCTGACGACGAACAACGTGCCGCAGACCAGCACCACCAGGGGCGTCCCGAACCGCCACGCCCCGCGACGGCGCGGCCCGGTCGGGGCGGGGTCGTCGCCGGGTGCGTCGGTCACGACGACTAAGGTAACCCGCGACCGTGCGCACCTTCGGCGTGCCCGGACCACACCAGCACCAGGCGGAGGAACCACCCGTGGCCAAGCTCAAGGCGAAGCAGCAGACCTTCGACCCCGACCGGGGGCCGGTCCTCAGCGTCCGCTTCGCGATCGCGCTGCTCCTGATGGCGCTCGGTATCGCGTGGATCGTCTTCTACTACCTCGGCGTGCGCGTCGACCCGGATGCGTTCAACCAGAAGACCGGCGAGCCGCTCGAGCCCACCGGTCCGGGATTCATGGGTGACCTCGGCGGCTGGAACTACGTGATCGGCTTCGGGGCGTTCTTCCTCGGGCTCGTCGCCTCGGCGCACCCGGCGACCCCGCTCGGCCGTGGCCGCGGCGTCGTGGCCGCGATGCTGGGCTGCTTCCTGGTGGGCCTCGCCTGGATCTGCACGTTCTACGCGATCTCCCAGGACCCGAACCTTCCGATCTTCAACGACCTCGGCCAGAAGAACCTGTTCGTCGGCGTCGCCTTCATGGCCGTCGGCTTCACCTTCGCCACACGCTGGGAGTAGGCGCAGGCGCGAGGGGCTGCGCCGGGTCGCTCCGCGCACGTCCCGTCGTCCGGCGCCTCCGGCACCCACGGTTATCCACAGGCAGCGTGCCGAGCGGGCGCTGGTGCGACCCCGCCGGCTCCCGGGTGGGATCAGCCAGCCTCGGCTGCCGCCCCGTCGCGCGTCGGCGGTCCGACCGAGCCGGCGCGGCTGCGCTCCCGGAACGAGTTATCCACAGGGTTCTCCACCGCTGTGGAACGAATGACACCCGTGTAGTTATCCACCGCTCCCTCCACACCTGTGGACGACGGGGCAGCCGGCAGGGCGTCAGACCAGGACGGCCGTGCGGACCACGACGGCCACGGCGACGAGCAGCAGGAGGCCGCCGACGGCGGACCACTGGACGAGGCTGCGGCGAGGGCCGCGGGGGGCGTAGACGAGGGCGGCCGTGACGGCGGCGCCGCCGAGGAGGCCGCCGAGGTGGCCCTGCCAGGAGATGTTGGGGACGGCGAAGGTGATCACCAGGTTGACCGCGAGGAGCATGCCCACCTGACGGAGGTCGCCGCCGATCTTGTGGACGATCACGGCGAGGGCGCCGAAGATGCCGTAGATGGCACCGGACGCGCCGAGCGTGTAGCCGCCCGGGTCCGAGAGCCAGTACACGACCGCGGAGCCCGTGAGCCCCGAGACCAGGTACACGGCGAGGAAGCGGGCGCGACCGAGCACGGCCTCGATCTGCGGGCCGAGCAGGTACAGCGAGACCATGTTGGCGAGGATGTGCCAGATCTCGACGTGGGTGAACACGTTGGTGACCAGCTGCCACACCGCCCCGTCGGCGACGCCGGGCACCCAGCGACCGTCGGGCCCGGCCAGGCACCGGGCCGCGGAGCGGACGCCGGGGTAGTAGCGGTCGGCCTGCTCGATCGACTCGCAGGTGCCGACGGGGGCCAGGGCCAGCCGCGTGACGAGCCGGCTGCTCTGCCACCCCGTGGCGAGGATGGCGAGCCAGACCGCCGCGTTGACCGCGATGATCGCGTACGACGTCAGCAGCGGGTTCGCCGAGCGGGCCCCGCCGTAGGCGGCCTGCGCCTGCCGCGTGGAGCGCTTGCCTTCCTCGATGCACGAGGGGCACTGGAACCCGACCGCAGCGTCGCGCATGCAGTCGGGGCAGATCGGGCGCTCGCACCGCTGGCAGCGGATGTGGCTCTCGCGGTCGGTGTGCCGGTAACAGACCGGCACACCGGCCGTGGAGTCGTTGGTCACTGCTGCGATCTCGCGGGGCTCGGCGTCAGACGATCTCGACGGACTCGATGACGACCGGCTCGACCGGGCGGTCGCCCGCGCCGGTGGCGGTCGCGCCGATCGCGTCGACGACGTCGCGCGAGGCCTGGTCGGCGACCTCGCCGAAGATCGTGTGCTTGCGGTTCAGCCACGGGGTCGCGCCCACGGTGATGAAGAACTGCGAGCCGTTGGTGCCCGGGCCGGCGTTGGCCATGGCGAGCAGGTAGGGCTTGTCGAAGACGAGCTCGGGGTGGATCTCGTCCTTGAACGTGTAGCCGGGGCCGCCGGTGCCGGTGCCCAGCGGGCACCCGCCCTGGATCATGAAGCCCGAGATGACGCGGTGGAAACCGAGCCCGTCGTAGAACGGGCCGCTGCGGCCGTTGCCGCTGTCGTAGGACTTCTCGCCGGTGGCGAGGCCGGTGAAGTTCGCGACCGTCTCGGGCGCGTGGTTCGGGAAGAGGTCGATCGTGATGTCGCCTCGGTTGGTCTTGAGGATGGCCTGCTGGTCCGCCATGACTGCCTTTCGGGGGTGTCCGGGGTCGGGGACGCCGTGCCGGTGCGCGGCGACGTCGCTCAGATGCAGCGACGATCCTCCCACGCCGCACCTCACCCGCCCTGGGGTGGCTGCCCTCAGGTGGGCGTGGTTGGGTGGAACGAACCGCCCGTGGCCACACGCGGCACCTGACGGAAGAAAGGCTCGCGATGGGACTCCGCAAGAAGAAGTCATTGGTCGACCAGGCACTCGGCCAGGCGAACGACTACGTCGACGCCCTGCGCCCGCACGTCGAGGCCGCGATCGACACGGCGAAGGACTTCGTCCAGGACACCGCGATCCCCGCGCTCAGCGACGCGCGTGACAAGGCAGGGCCGGTCCTGGCCGACGCCCGCGACAAGGCCGCTCCCGTGATCGCCGACGCCCGCAGCAAGGCGGCCCCGGTGATCGCCGACGCCCGCAGCAAGGCCGCCCCGATCGTCGCCTCCGGGGTGGCGCTCGCCACCGACAAGGCCACCGCGGCCAAGACGGTGGCCGACGCCAAGGTCGCCCAGCTCAAGGGCGAGCCGGTGAAGAAGAAGGGCGGCAAGGTCAAGAAGATCGCCCTCGTCGCCCTCCTCGGCGCCGGTGCCGCAGCCGTGGCCAAGAAGCTCCAGGGCGGCGGCAAGAGCGACAACTGGCAGTCGTCCTACGCGCCCACGCCGGCTCCCGCCGCCACCTCGCCCGTGGAGACGCCGGCCGAGACGCCCGCCCAGGACCCGGGCGGCGCCGCGCCCGACGAGGCCATCGCCGACGCGGCCGAGGCGCCGCACCCGGTCACCACGCCGGACGAGCCGGCCGAGGTCGTCGACCTCGACGCCTCGAGCAAGACCACGGAGTGACGGGCTAGGTCGTCGGGGTCGCGAGCTCCGGGTTCTCGGCGCGCACGCGCTGGGCGACCCGGCGCTCGACCCAGAAGATCAGCAGCGGCACGAGCCCGGCGACCAGCGCGAGCACGGTGAACTGCAACGTCCAGCCCGCCCTGCGTGAGAGCAGGAACGCGACGACGACGTAGATCATGAAGACCCAGCCGTGCACGACCCACAGGATGCTGAGGTCCTCGCCGAGCCGGTGCAGGCTGCTGCCGTCGGTGGTGAGGTACTTGAGCGGCGCCGCGACGAACGCGCAGAACGCCAGCAGGACGCCGACGACGAGCGCCAGCACGCGGTAGCCGGTGAAGAGGGTCACGTGCTCGACGCTACCGGGTCGGCCGCCACCCTCTCGGCGCGGGAGTCGCGCACGAACCGCCACCAGATGAAGACCGCGAAGCCGCCGAAGACCCACCACTCGAGCGCGTAGAGCAGGTTGCGCACGGCGGTGAACCGGCCGGCCTCGGGCAGCTGCTCCAGGTCGGCGGCGGTCAGTCCGTCGAGACCCTCGGTGGCGACGGCGTACGCGCCGTAGAGGTCGACGTCCACGCGTTGCACGAGGTCGGCCACCCGCAGCTGCGGGAAGACGTCGTCGGTCGGGTCGGTGTCGCTCGCCCCGGTCCCCTCCGGGGGCTGCAGCCACCCGGTCACCTCGCCCGCACCGGTCGGGGCGGCCGGCGGCGTCGCGGACGCCGTCCAGCCACGCACCACGGGCACCGCCGGGTCGCCCGCGCCCCCCGTCGTCAGCGGGGTGACGACCCAGTAGCCGTCGGCACCGTCGTGGTCACGACCCTCGACGAGCACCGTGCCCTCCGGCAGCCACGTGCCGCTGATCGTCACCGGCTGGCCGACCCGGTCGCCGGGGAAGGCGTCGTCCGGCCCCATCACCTCGGCCAGCGGCACCGGGTCCCGCTGGGTCAGGTCGATCGCCTCCGCCCGTCGCGACTGCTGCCACGCGTCGTACTGCCACACCCCCAGCGCGCCGGCCGCCGCGAGGCACAGCAGCGCCAGCAGGTGCGCGCCCAGCATCCTCGGAGCCAGCAGGTCGCGCACCCTCCCAGCCTACGGAGCCTGTGGACAACCGGTGCGGTCGGGCGCGGGAGCGGGATAGTCCCGGCCGTTTGGGTTGCCGATCCGTCGTTCGGAGGACCCAAACGCCCGGGACTATCCCTCCACTCTCCTCGAACTGGTCGGACCAGTTGACCACCGACCACCGGCCGTGGCAGGGTCGTCGGCATGCCGCTGACCCCCATCACCAAGCGCTCGGTCACCGACGACGTCTTCGACCAGGTGCTGGCCGAGGTGGTCGACGGCGAGATCCCGGCCGGCGAGGCGCTGCCGAGCGAGCGGCGCCTCGCCGAGGTGCTGGGCGTGAGCAGGCCCGCGGTGCGCGAGGCGCTGCAGCGGATCGCGCAGACCGGGCTGGTCGAGGTGCGCCACGGCGGCGCGACGCTCGTGCGCGACGTCCGCCGGTACGCCGGTCTCGACCTGCTGCCGCGGCTGCTCGTGCGTCACGGCCGCCTCGACGCCCACCTCGCCCGGAGCGTGCTCGAGGCGCGGCTCGCGATCGGTCCGGCCGTCGCCGCCCTCGCCGCCCAGCGAGGCGGTCCTGCGCTGGCTGTCGTGCTCGGCACCACGCTCGACGAGCTCGCCGCGACCGACGACGGCATCGGCCGGCAGGTCCACGCCCTCGCCTTCTGGGACCAGGTCGTCGACGCTGCCGACTCCCCCGTGTTCCGCATGATGTTCAACAGCCTGCGCTCGGCCTACGAGCCCGCGCTGGAGGCACTGGCCCCGCTCATGGCCGCCGAGGTGGGGCAGGTCGAGGCCTACCGGGTGCTCACCGCCGCCATCGCCGGCGGCGACGCCGAGACGGCACGGGCGGCCGCCGACCGGGTGCTGCGCCCCGCCACCGATGCCCTCATCACGGCGCTCGCCGCCGTCGAGTCGTCCTGACCCCGAGACCGAGGAGACCCCGATGACCAAGCCCTCCCCCGAGGTCGAGGCCCTCGCCGCGAAGCGGCTCGCCGACGACGAGGCCCGCATCACCGGCCGCGGCGCCCGCCGCCAGAGCCTCACGCTCGGCGCCGCGTTCCGCGAGTTCGTGCGCCACCCCAGTCCCTGGCTGGTCGCCGCGGTCCTGGTGCCGGCCGTCGTCGCGCGCGTCGTCGTGGGCGGCGGTGACTGGTGGGAGCTCGCGATCCCCGTCGGCCTGGTCGCGCTGTTCCCGTTCGTGGAGTGGTCGATCCACGTCGTCATCCTCCACTGGCGACCGCGGGACGTCGGACGGCTGCGGGTCGACTCGCTCCTCGCCCGCGAGCACCGCGCGCACCACGCCGACCCCCGCGACCTGCCGCTCGTCTTCATCCCGTGGCGCGCCCTGCTGTGGCTGCTGCCCAGCGGCGTCGGGCTGTACCTGCTCGTGTTCCCCACGATCGCCAGCGCTCTCACCATGATCGTCTCGGTGAACGCGATCATGCTCGGCTACGAGTGGACGCACTACCTGATCCACAGCGACTACCGCCCGCGGACGGCGCTCTACCGCCACCTGTGGCGCAACCACCGCCTGCACCACTACAAGAACGAGCACTACTGGTTCGGCGTCGTGACCGCCGGCACCGCCGACCGCCTGCTCGGCACCTACCCCGACACCGCCGACGTCCCCCGCTCGCCGACCGTCAAGGCGCTGCCACGCGGCTGAGCAGCAGTCCGGCTAGCCGACCAGTAGGTTGCTCGGGTGATCCGCCACCTCAACTGTGCGTCGTTCCACCCCGCGCTCGTCGGCACGATGGTCGCCCACGTGATGTTGGTCGAGCGGCCCGACGGCCTCCTGCTCGTCGACAGCGGCTTCGGGCTCGACGACATCCGGCACTCCCACCGCCTGGGCCGGGCGTTCAAGGTGGCCATGCGACCGGCGCTGCGCGAGGACGAGACGGCCGTGCGCCAGGTCGAGGCCCTCGGCTTCGCGGCCGACGACGTCACCGACATCGTGCTCACGCACATGGACCTCGACCACGCCGGGGGCGTCGGCGACTTCCCCCGGGCGAAGGTCCACGTCTACGAGGCCGAGCTCGAGGCCGCCCGCAACCCGCGCGGCATGGAGCACGGGCGCTACGTCAAGGCCCAGTGGCAGGACGCCGACTTCGTCACCCACGCCGTCGCCGGCGACGACTGGTTCGGGTTCGGCTCCGTGTCGGCGCTCGGCGACGACGTCGTGCTCGTGCCCCTCGTCGGCCACAGCCGCGGCCACGCCATGGTCGCCGTGAAGGACGGCGACGGCTGGCAGGTGCACGCCGGCGACTCCTACTTCCACACCGGTGACATGACGCAGCCGCCGAGCACGCCGCGCACGCTGCGCGTCGTCCAGAAGATCCTCGCCCAGGACAACCCGACCCGCGTCGCGAACGCCGAGCGCCTCCGCGAGCTCGTGCACGCCGGGCACGAGGGGATGCAGGTCTTCAGCGCGCACGACCCGAGCGAGTACGCGGCGTTCGGCTGACGGGGTGGGTTGAGGAGCTGGTGCGTGCGGTGGTCTCGTGACGGCCGTGACCGGCCTCCTCGACCCCCACAGCGGGACCGGCCTCCTCGACCCCCACAGCGGGACCGGCCTCCTCGACCCCCACAGGGTCAGGCGCAGACGGCGAACGGCAGCTGCTCCTGGAGCGCCAGCCGCGCCGCGACCGGCCCGTCGCCGAGCGTGTAGCCGATCCGGCCGCTCTGCGGGTCGGCCACCGGGTCGGCGTAGCCGAGACCGAACTCCGGGTCGGTGCTCGGGAAGGTGTCGGCGAGCCGGGCCCGGGCGAAGACGTCGGGGCGCAGCGGCCCGAGCTGCACCGTGACCAGCGACCCCCCGAACGCCACGGCGAACGGGCCCAGCTCGTCGAGCCCCTCGAGGTCGGCGGCCGTGGCGGGCGCGAGGTCGTCCTCGACGTCGGCGCCGAAGGCGACCTCGAACGGCAGGCAGGCGCGGTCGACCAGCGTCGCCCCCGCCTTCTGCCCCACGAGGGCCGTCAGGGCCGGGTCGGCCGCCCAGCTCTCGGTGGGCTCACGGGTGGCGCCGAGCGCCACGATGCTCGCCGAGGGGACGACGACCGCACCGGTGAGCGGCCCGGTCGGCCGGGCGGCGGCGCGACCGACGGCGCCCATGTCGACGTCGTCGTGGAACCGCACCACGTAGCCCTCGCCGTCCGGCCCGTCGAAGTGGGCCTCCCACGCGACGTCGTCCTGGGTGAAGCCGAACCGGCGCTCGTACCGGGCGCCTCCCGGGGTGCGGAGCATGCCGGTGCTCAGCAGGGCGGCCCTGCGCTCGGCCTGGCTCCAGAACCGGTCGAGCTCGTCGGCGGGCGAGTCGCTCGAGAGGTCGCCGAAGCCGAGCTGCAGCCGCACCTGGTCGTAGTCCGTCACCTGCAGCGTCTCGGCGGTGGCCGGGACGACGGCCATGACCGACGCGGCCGACTCGAGCTCCGGGTCGTACACCGGGGCCGCCGGTGCGGGGGCCTCCGCGGCTCCCACCCGCACCAGTGGCTCGTCGTCGCTGCAGCCGGCCAGCAGCGGCATCGCCGCAGCCAGCACCAGAGCCACGGCGCGCAACCTCACCGGGACAGTCTGCCAAGGACGGGCCACCCGTGGGTGCGGGACCCTCGATCGGCGTCGGCCCGCCCGCGACCCCGGCGCGGCGCGTCACCTCCCCCGCGGGTCACCGGAACCGCGCGACCGGCTCGTTCGTTAACCTAGGCGCGTCGAGAACGCGACGGCCGTGACTCACGAGTCGTCCGACCCACAGGCAGGAACCAACCCCGGTCGCTCAGCCCGCTGGCCACCGAACTGGATCGGAGACCATGTTCACGGTGACGACGACGCGAGGGATGGTCGTGCACCCCCTGCGCCGCGAGCAGCTCGACGACCTGCTGCCCGAGTGGCGGGCCCTGCACGCGCGGACGCCGAGCATGGCGCCGTTCACCGACCCCGACCTGCAGGTCGTGTGGTGCGACCACTTCGTCCCCGCCGGGCGCGAGCTGGTGCTCGCCGTCCGCCTGGCCACCACCGGCGAGCTCGTCGCGGTGCTGCCGTTCTTCGCACCCTTCGGTGGACTCACCGGACGGCTGGTCCGCTACCTGCGGCCCTTCGGCGGGCAGCTCGAGGCCCTGGTGCACGAGATGCCCGAGATCTCGGCCGACCCCGGCCACGTCAGGGGGGCGATCGCGGCCGTGATCGCCTGGTTCGGCGAGAACGACGGCTGGGACTTCGTCGAGCTGACGCTGCGTGACGACCAACCGTGGATCGAGCCGCGCTGGATGGTCGAGGCCGGGCTGGATCGCTCCATCTCGCTGCTGAAGAAGGCCTACCCCTCGATCGTCCTCGAGCTGCCCGAGGGTGGCGGCGCGCCGGCCCTCAAGCGGAACCTCAAGGAGAGCCTGCGTCGCAGCCGGAACCGGATGAAGAAGGAGCCCGGCGAATGGGCCTTCGTCCGGACGCCGGGCACCGACCCCGGGTGGGACGCCGCGCTCGCCGACCTGGTGCGCCTGCACGTCGCCCGGGCCGAGATGGACGACGACGCGCCCAAGCACACCGACCTCTTCAGCGGCACCTCGCAACAGGGCTACCTCGACGCGCTGGCCGGGGCGGGCCGGCCGTCGTGCCCCGTGGTGCACCGGCTGATGCTCGACGGCCGGTGCGTCGCGGCGCTGCTCGTCTTCGAGTACCCGGACTCGACCTGGATCAGCGGCTCGGGCTGCGCCCCGGAGCAGTGGCACCTCGGCGCCGTCACTGCTCTGCAGTGGGAGGCCGTCCAGCACGCCGTGGCGACCGGGCGGCGGCAGGTCGTGTTCTCGGTGGGGATCGACACCACCAAGCTGCGCTGGTCGGAGACCGTGCGCGTCCGCAACGGGTTCCTGTTCAGCCACTCCCGGCCGCGGTCGCGCCGGGTCTTCCGCGCCTACTGGCTGCTGTTCCAGTACCGCAGCTCGCTGGTCGACGTCTCGCCGTTCGCCTCGGGCAGCCAGCGGCGGCTCCGCGGCTCCCGCGCCGTGCGTCAGGTCGCGGACGGACGCGGCGAGCGCGACTGACGCGACCCGCGACCCGCGGGCCGGCGGCGGGTGGCCGGTCCGGTGGGTGGAGCCTAGGGGACTCGAACCCCTAACCCCCTGCTTGCAAAATCGACTGGGATAACTCACGCTAGGCCTCTGACCTGCGGAAACGCGGAACAGGAGTGGACAAGATTCCCCCATGGGGGACATTCTTTCCCCCACCAGTCCCCCACAGGGACGTCCGTTGCTAGAGCAGCAAGGGGTTAGGAATCGGTCGGAAGGGCGGTCTCGGGATGGCCACCAGGCGACGAGGCTTCGGTGAGGTCGAGCGGCGCGTCAGCGCCACCGGCAGGGTGACCTACCGGGCGCGGTACGCGATGCCCGACGGCACCCGCTACTCCCGCACCCTCGGTACCAAGATGGACGCCGAGGGTTGGTTGGTGGCCGAGCGCCACCTCATCGACCGTGAGGAGTGGACTCCGCCCCGCGCCCGCCAGGCGGTGCGCGCACGGCAGGAGGCCGCTGCCTCGTCGAACACGGTGGCGGTGTTCGCGGAGCGGTACCTGGCCGAGCGCGGTCTGCGACCGACGACAGTGAAGAGCTACCGGATCCTGCTGGCGACGCGGATCCTTCCCATCTTCGGGACCACGCCCCTCATGGAGGTGACGCTGGGTGAGATCCGCCGGTGGCGTGCCTCGATGGACCCGGCGACCGGCGCGAGCAACGCCGCGGCGTACCGGTTGCTGCGCGCGCTGCTGCAAGCGGCCGAGGAGGAGGAGCTGATCGATCGGGCGCCGCCGAAGATCCGCGGGGCCGGCTCGGCCAAGGTCAAGCGGGTCGCCGTGCCGGCGTCCTTCGAGGATCTCGACACCATCGTTCGCACCATGCCGGACCGGTTGCAGCTGTTGATCGTGCTGGCCGCGTTCGTCGGACTGCGGCAGGGCGAGCTGCTCGAGCTGCGCCGCAGCGACGTCGACGGGCTCACCGGGCAGGTTCGGGTGACCCGCAAGGTCGACAAGGACATCACGCCCGGGGCCGATGGCGCCTGCGTCGAGTGCGGCCGGGTGATCTCGGCGCCCAAGACCGCCAGCGGCGTCCGCACGGTGCATGTGCCCTCACCGTTCCTCACGCTCTTGCAGCGCCACCTGCTCGAGCACGCCGCACCGGGGCCCGACGGACTGCTGTTCCCCGGCGAACGCACCGACCACATGAGCGCGCGCTTCCTGATGGACCGCTACCGCCCGGCCCGCGAGGCCGCCGGTCGCCCGGACCTCACGCTGCACCACCTGCGCCACACCGCGCTGACAATGGCCGGCCAGCACGGTGCGACCGCCGCGGAGCTGCAGGCCCGGGCAGGACACGCGTCCCAGGCAGCGATGGCGATCTACCAGCACGCCACGCTCGACCGGGACAAGGCGCTCGCTGAACGGATCGGGGAGACGTACGAGACGTGGCGCACCCCGCGGGCGTCGATCTGAGCGCGTGTGTCGGAGCCATCTGCAGATTGGTGCCGCACCGTCGCACCATCCGTCCGCCACTGCGGGGAGAGTCATGACCGAGCTCGTTCCGAGGGACGACATCCCGGACGACGAGGACGCCCTCCTCCGAGACAACCAGGCCGAGTTCGGCCAGCAGATTGTTGCGACGCTGTCGCACTAGTTCGGAGTCATTGGTGCAGACGACGTAGACCGGCGGTCTCGCCGACCATGGTGTCGACGAGGAACCGGCTGGCCAGGACGGCCGTCCGGCCCCCTTGTCTTCGGTCTGCCGCAACTCCGCTCAGCGCGACGGGCCTGGGTGTCGGCCCCGCGGGTCCGACAAATGGGCCGGCAGGTCCCGGTGATGTGTAGTGCGACGCGGTTCGGCCGCCGTTGTTGTGCTGCGTGGGTTTGCGCTGATGTGAGCGGTAGCTCGACGTGCTCCGTCGACCTGTCGGTAGGTCTCGGTTGCGGGCTCGCGGACGGCTCGCAGACGTTGGGTTGCCGCGGCGATAGCAGCGTCGGGGTCGGGGTCGTCGGTCATGCCGTCCATCGCGAGTTCGTAGTGCTCGCCTGCGCGGTCGAGGGTGTCGGCGAGACGGTCGGCGACCTGCGGCATTGCCGCGACCGCGTCGGCGAGGTGCGCGAGGACCTGGTCGATGTCTGCGGGTGCCATCGGTGCCAGGGACCCTGCTGTGGCGCGGGCAAGCTCGCGCAGGGCTTGTTCGACGGCGCGCGCGTGGGTGATCACCGCCTCCGCCGGGCTCGGGTCGGTGCCGTGGTCCATGTCTGTCAGAACCGGGCTGAGGGGATGGGGCGGAGGGCCGCTTCGAGGTCGGCGAGCCTGATCCGGATCGGCCGGCGGCCGCACTGGTAGGCGGGGATGGTGCCGTCGGCGATCCGGCGGCGGATGGTCTTGACCGACAGCGACATGACGGCAGCGGCTTCCTCGAGGCTGAGGTAGACGGGAAGGACCTTCTCAGGCATGGCTGTTCTCCTTGCTAGCGGCGGCACCTGCCGTGGTGCTGGCGTTGGGGGCGATGGCTGCGGTGTTGATGAAGCGGCGGGCTTCGCGGACGGTGATGTAGAGCCGGGCGCCTCCGTCCAATCGTGCCCACACGGGTCCGACACCGCGTTGTCGCCAATCCCGGACGGTGCGTTGCGGGGTGCGGATCAGGTGGCAGAACTCCTCGAAGGTCAGCAGGCCGGAGTCGCTCCACTCGGCGGGGATCTCGATGGGCTGCAGCTCGTGCATGGGCTCGGTCCTTCCACGGGTCAGCCGGTAGACACTTCAAGAACGCGAGCGGCGTCCTCTGGTGTCCAGATCCGGCGAGGTCCTCATCCGGGTGTCGATGAATGTCCCTCTATAGACATATGCGCGCGAAGCGCCGTATGCGATCAATTCGCGCGTCTCCTCGCCACCTGACGTCACCGGTCAGTAGCCGACGGCAGGCCGATCTCACCGAGCGACACCAGGGCTGTGGGACCTGCTGGGGTCGGCGAATCGGGGCACTTCCTCGGGCCGTAGCCGGCGACGTTCGGCCATCTGGCCCGTGTTCCTGGACGTCCCAGTCGTGGTGGTCGCGGGCGGGAGCCTGGGGTCCGTAGCGGTCGATGTCGTCGCCCGCGACGGTCGCGGCGTGGGCGGGGCCGAGGTCGGCACGGTCGCGGGAGAACACCTCGACCCACTGGGCTCTGGCCTGGTCGACGTCCTCGGCGACCAGGTGTGCGACGTTGGACTCGCGGCCGCGGGTCATCGCGACGTAGGCCGCGGCGGCACCGGTGGTCTCCCCGACCAGCACGTGGGCGTGGTCGACCGTCTCCCCTTGGGCGCCGTGGACCGTGGTCGCGTAGGCCAGCTCGACGTACTGCTGGGCATAATCGGCGGGCAGCACCCGCTCACCACTACCTTGCTGGCCGGCTTGTGGCCGGCTTGTCGGCTGTTCCGGTGAGGTGAAGCTGCCCGTGCTCGTCGATGCCGGTCACGGTCCAGGTGTCGCGGTTGGCGACGTCGAGGTTTCGGTCGTTGCGTCGGGTCGCGACCCGGTCCCCGACCCCGATCCGCTCCCCCGCCGCGGTCACGATCGATCCCGATGTCTCTCGCTGGTGCTGGTTGGTGGGCGTTGGTGGTCGCGGATCGCGGCGTTGAGAGCGGCGACCTGCTCGCGGGTGTCGGCGATCACCAGCCCTTGTCCTGGTGGGGTCTCGGCGAGCGCGGCGGTTCGTTCGACATCGCTGGGGTGGATCGCGACCAGCCCTCGGGCATGGAGGGCGTCGAACACGGCCTCGGGGTCCTGCCCGGTCCGCATCCGCAGGGTGAGGTCGGCGTAGTCGGGGTCGCGGAACCGGTGGACCGTCTCGAGCTGCACCGACGCCGCGGGTTGCGCCCACCGTGCGGCGTGGTCCAGCACCCCACCACGGCCCACGGCGGGGAGCTGGTGACGGTCACCGACGAACGCGACCTGCGCCCGGGTTTCGTCGGCGATGACCAGGAGGGCGCGGGCGAAGTCCTGGTCGAGCATCCCGGCCTCGTCGACCAGCAGCACATCACCCGGACACAGCTGCGCAGCAGGGCCTGGGTCGCGTTCGGTGCGTGCGAGTCGTGTCCAGTGGCCGTCCTCGTCCCACCGGAACCCGTGCTGGCCGACGAACCACGCCCCGGTGAACGCCCGATCGGGCCCGACGACGTCCTGGGCGACCCGGGCCGCTTTCAGGGTCGGGGTCACCACCACCAGCCGCCGGTAGTCCGCGGCGAGGATTTCGTGGGCGGCGGCGAGGGTCGTGGTCTTCCCGGCACCGGCGGCACCCTCGACCACCACCAGCGGTGTGTCACCGGTCAAGCGGCCACGACCTGACGCTGCCCCTGATCGAGACGCTCGAGGACCCGGCCCATCCCCGCCACGGCAGGGTCGAGGCCCGGCGTCTCACCGAGGTCGGCGCCGCGGTCCGCGAGCCGGGCGACCAGGTCGGCCTCGACCGCGAGCACCCTTGGGGACGTCAACGCCCGGACGTGTCCCGGGACGTCGTCGCGGTCCAGCAACCGCACGCTCCGGGCGACCGCGCGGTCGAGGAGGTCCTCGGCGAGCTCACGACGTACCGGCCCCGCCGCGACGACACCGGCCTCGACGATGATCCGTTCCACCTCACCGCGGATGTCGGCGGCGTTCCACGCCGACCGCGCTGAACCGAGCCGCACCAACGCCAGGTCGGCAGCGTTGTCGCGATGCAACTGCCGATCGCGACCCCGACCGCTCGACCGGCTCGACCAGGTCGACGTGCTCGAATTGCTCGACCGGAGCGGGTCGGCCGCCGGCTCGGGCCGGTCTCGTTGTATCCACGACGCGACCGATGACCACGACCTCGACCGCGCCGGCGCGGGGTCGGCGCTGGGTTGGGCTTCGGATTCGGGGGTGTGAACCCGAGGTCGGTGAGTTCCTCGACCCACCGACGCCGCATGGCCTCACCGTCGGCCGGGACGACCTTGTCCGGGCGGGCGTCGGCCCAGGCGCGGCGGTCCCAGGACCGCTCCAGGGCCGGCCACGGTTCCTGACCAGGGTGATCGGCCCGCCAGGCCGCTTCGTACCGGTCGACGTTGCGGCCGATCTGCGCGGCGCGGGCGCTGAACGCCCCCGCGAACGGTGCCAGCTGGGCGACCTCTCCGGTAGCGGGGTCGAGGGTGTAGCCGAGGTCGGTCAAGGTCTGGCGGAACTGCGGGTCGCACGCGATAGCGGCGTGGCCGATTCCGTTGATCGCCGCGAGGGAGTGGACCGTCCCGACCGAGTGCAGCCCGCGCCAACCCCCGGCCGCGAACACCCGCGCGTTGATCTGCAGGTGGAGGTGGCGGTGGGGGTCACCGGCACGGGAGGTGTGGTGGCGCACGACCGCGGCCTCGAGCTGCTCGACCGGGACCTGGACCTGACGGCCCCTGGGTCCGACCCGGGTGGTCGAGTTCTCGGCGACCCAGCCGATGATCTCGACCGCCGCCCGCTCCTGCGCCGCGTCATACGCCTGGCCGAGCTCGGGGTGCAACGCCGCCGCGAGCGACCACGTCTTCGGGCCGTTGACCACGACCTCGACGAACCGCAACGCCTCGGCATCGGTGCGGAGCCGCCCCTTCGCGGCGCCGGTCTCGACGTCGTACCCAGCGACCCACCGCTCGTAGGTATCGCCGTCCATCGATCCCGCCACCCTGGGTGTCAGGTCACCACCGGGAACGCGGTCCGCTGGGGTGGGATCCGGGCTCGCTGCCGCATTGGGGACGTGGGTTCCCCCCTCCCTGACGGTGCCGACGACGTACCTGGTCGCGAGGCCGGTGCCCTCGACCAGGTAGTAGTCATCGCACCGGCCCCGGCCAGCCTCGAGGTAGGCACGGGCACCACCGGCCGCCCCGTGGTAGAACTTCGCCCCGCCGTGCACGACCCTGGACACCGCCCGTCACTACTCGTCAATCAGCCCCGAAATGACGACTGGCCCCCCCCGAGGGGCGGACCGATCTACGACCTTCGTAGCATGCGTGCCGCCGAGTTCCTAGAGGCTCGGATGCCCTACAGGGCTTGGGTTCTGAGGCTCGTCACTGGTCGTCACAAGTCCGCAATTGAAGGTCGAACAGGCAAGTCTTAGGTAGCTCCGGCGGACCGGACTGCGGACGCAACTAGCAGTTGACGAGGGCCTTACCAAGCCCGGCAGATCTCACCTACTCACGGTGCCCCGAGACCACACCGGACGACCGCTCATCGGCAGAGTCGGGCGGATCACCCGCATATCTCGAATGTTCGGGCGGATCCGATCGTCCGTCGGACCTAACTGCCGGATCCTGTTG